>CAWILE010000008.1:0-56178 GCA_963836835.1 uncultured Acidobacteriaceae bacterium
CTCGCTCCTTGACAGCCCACCCCCCCCCAAGCGCATAATCGCGACGCTTCTCGGAGAGCTTGCAAAGACCACCGAAAGCCCTCTGAAGCGACCCCTCCGGTTTTGAACCCCCTTCAATTTGAACTCCCCGGGATTTCGGGCCTTATTAACCGCCACCCTAGGAGGAAACCCATGGGATCCAGATCCCTCGCAAAGCTCTTGTTCGTTGCTGCAACGTCTCTGGCAGTCGTCTTCGCCGCAATGTCGATCAAAGCGCCTCGCGCCAGCGCAAATGACGATGACACCAGCTCCAAGATCAAGATAGGTTACGCAATAGCGCCCGTTCCCCTGAACCTCGCCGGAAAAAACAGGGCTTTGGTCGGGTTGGGCAGCTACATCGTCAACGCTCAGGGCGACTGCAATGGTTGCCACACCTCCGGCGGGCCTCCGAACTTCAACTACGCAGCGGGCGGCAATCCCTATTTCAAGCAGCCCGCGAAGGTCGACCCATCCGTTTACCTGAGTGGCGGCGCGGACTTTGGTCCAGTGGGAACGCCAACCGGACCAAATGGTTATCCGGGGCCGGACATGATCGCACGAAATCTCACCCCGAATAAGGATGGAGTGCCGGAAGGCGGTATGTCCTTTTCGGAGTTCAAGGACATCTTGCGCAACGGCACGGATTACGACCACATCCATCCAGCCTGTACGGCGGCCGAGATAACCGAGATAGAAAATGGCGGCACGCCAGTCTGTATTCCTACCTCACCCGGTAATACGCCCGATGGCGATCTGCTTCAGGTCATGCCGTGGCCAACTTTTTCGCACATGACGGACAGGGACATCGAGGCAATCTATGAGTATCTGAGCGCAATTCCGTGCATCGACAACACAACAAGCCCGCCACCAGCCGGCGCTCCCAACGAACTGCGCAACGACTGCGGAAACGGCAATGTGGCGAATAGGGGAGTTAGGGATTCCAGCATGCACAAAGCGTTGCCTTCGCACCCGCGTCGCTAAAAAAGACACCATCCGTGCTTCCATCCTTGACGCGACCCACCAGCGTCAAGGATGGAACGGCAACCTGCTCATCGCCGCCCGCCGCGGCAGCCTGCTCCTGCGCGTCGGCAAGGACAACGAAGCCTGGGCCAACCAGATCCACGGAGTCGCCACCGCCATCATGGGAGGCCGCCGCATGTCCGGCTGGGTCCGCGCCACTCCCGAGGCCTACGCCAACGACGCGCTCCGCCAAAAGCTCATCGAAGCAGCCCTCCACTTCACCGGCTCACTCCCCCGAAAAACTGCATAACCCAATCGCGCACGTGTGTCGCCATGGTGGCAAGACAGACAATACCTGCACGCGGATGGCGCTAAATGGCGTACCATGAGCAGGTCTCCGGGAAAAGGCCATCGCTTGGCGAAGCAAACGCACCTCACCTTCAGGCACACATGGAACGCGGACGGGAAATGACCGGCAGCCCCTGCAACCCGAAACAGCAGCTCTACAAAGGCAAGCCAGGCACCATACTGGTTTGCCCCGCTTGCCGGCAAACCATGCAGGGCATTCACTATCCCTATGGAATCGGGCTTGTGACGCTGCCCGATCACTGCGATCCGCATTGGAAGATGCGTAGCCTTGGAAACTTCGAGCCCGATCGGATCTACCGCCGGCGCTCGATCCATCGCTAGCCCGCTCGCAAATATGTAACCAGACGAGTAACAATGAGCGTAGAATGAATACAGCGTCAGGCCGTTCCGGCGCTTGAAAGTAGGCCAGCACATGGCCACCACCTATCCGCAGTTCGTGTCCCGCTATAGCTCCAACTTCCAGCATCGCCAGCATCCCAACTTCCAGCATCGCCACAACGGCGATGGAAGCTGTGACTCGATATGCCTCCGCTGCTACCGCACCATCGCCTCCACCCGCTCCGAGGACTGGCTCGCGTACGAGGAACGCAACCACATCTGCTCCTTCCTCGACATGCACGTTTGGATGTCGGATCGCGTGGAATACCGCCTCTGATCGCCGATTTCCAGGGACTTCCGCTCCCCCACCGCGTAGACTGGAATTCGCGCCCAGCTCTTCAGGCGCGTGAAAAGAGGCCCGCAGTGGCCACCCACACCCTCCCCGGCTCCTCCTACAACACCAGGTTCGCCTTCCAGCACATCACCAACTCCGACGGCACCAGCAACTCCATCTGCCGCAATTGCCACCACATCGTGGCCACGTCGCACAACGAGTTTTCGCTGGAGCAGGTAGAAAGCACCCACATCTGTGTTGAGCCGAAGCCGCAGTTACTGCGGCTGGTGCACTGATCCCCTCGCCTCTGCATTCCAGCCTCATCAACAAGCCTGCAGACGCTTACATCGCGCGATCACGGTCGCAAAATCGATTTGGGAAAACGATTCACTGTCGTCCATCCGCGCTTCCGCAGGTTTCACAAGTTCAAATCTATTGCAAACTCCAGTCAGGTTCCGTTCGCTTTCTCATTGCCTCACGCCCCGTCCCCCGATAACCTTGAGATAGCAATCCCTGCAATGGAGTTCTGTCTTGGCTAGTTTCACCACACCCTTCGGATTCACCACCCGCTTCGCCTTCGAACACGTCAGCAATTTCGACGGCACCAACCGCTCCGTCTGCCGGCGCTGCCGTTCCACCGTTGCCGTTTCGCACTACGAGTTCCCGCTTGACATCGCGGAAAGCACTCACGTCTGCCCCCAGCCGCTCTTGCCCGCCGCCGCTTCCTCCCGCCGGGCGAATTTGTAGCCGCGCCAGTTAGTAAAGTCCGATTTGGGAATTTCGGCAAAAACTTGCCATTAAATTCCTCTCAATTTGCTACTCTGAAACTAGGGATCAATCCCAGCAAAAGCCACCCAATTCCGGGTGGCTTCTTCATTTGCGGGGCAATTGCAGATCGAACCGCCACCCACGGCCGGGCCTGCTGCCTTGCTGAAAATTGGCCGCTAAGTCCTTATGCTGGAATACTTTAGCGATAAGCCATTTAGATGGACGACTTTAGCCCGCGGGAGAGGTCACAAGTGGTTCATGGCTATTGCGCTGGTTGTGGATGCCAAGAAGGGCATGAGGGCGAAACAGCTACAGCAGCACCTGGGCATCGGCTCTTATCGCACCGCGTGGTACATGGCACACCGCATTAGGGAGGCGATGGTAGACGTCAAACCCATGACCGCGATGCGCGGCGTGGTTGAGATCGATGAGACATACATCGGCGGCACCGCTATCCGGCGCTTTCGAAGAACCCAAGCCAAAGCCACGCGAAACAAATGGTGCTGGCGATCCGTGAGCGCAAGAAGACAAGAGAGGCGATGAAGACAGGCCGTGTGCGTTTCTTCCACGTTGCAGATGGCACAGCGTGCGACAATCCAGCCCATCATCGATGCAAGCATGTGGATCAGTGGGCCGACCGCATCATCACTGACATTCATCGCGTATACGACTTTGCCATAAACGAGCACCACAAGCAAGAATCACCGCAAGGTGAACCACATAACCGAATGGGTTGTGCCCGGATACGCGCATCCACACGAACACAGTGGAGTCGGCATTCTCACTTCTCAAGCGCGGCCTGATAGGGAGCTTTCACCGCGTCTCGAGGCCCTAAGCGAATGGGAACAAAGCAGTTACAAACCAGCCTCCGGTGACGGGAGGGGGGTAGGGGGTGGGGGTCACGGTACGGGCCGGGAGCAAACCGGACGATGACGGAGCTGACCGCGCGCTCCCCGGTGGCGCGGCAGGCCGCTGTGCTATCCTCGGGCCAGAAGCAAGCAGATGACGCACGCCGCATTTCATACCGTCGCGTACCGGCCGCGCTTCCCGCGCGTCGCCGCTCAGGTGCTGCCGTCTGCCACGCGACCGCGTCTCTTCGCGGGCGACTAATTACCTCAGCACATTCCCTGCCTTCTCGCTCCCGGACTCACGAGCATCTCTCGAAGCCTCCGGCGAGCCTCCATCACACACTGCCAGTTCACAGAGGAGGAGCTTCCCATCATGCCGACCGCCCAGACTCCCGCCCCGGCGTCCACCCAGACGTCCAGTTTCGCCCCGCGCATCTCCGGCCCGCTGCCCGGCCCCAACGCCCGCGCCATCCTCGAGGGCGATGACCGCTGGATCTCGCCCTCCTACACCCGCTCGCTATCCCCTGGTCGCCAAACGCGGCCGCGGCATGCATCGTGGAAGACGTCGACGGCAACGAGTTCCTGGACTTCTCCGCCGGCATCGCCGTCACCTCCACCGGCCACTGCCATCCCGAGGTAGTCGCCGCCATCCAGAAGCAGGCCGGCGAGCTGATTCACATGTCCGGCACCGACTTCTACTACGAGAGCATGGTCGACCCTCGCCGAGCGCCTGTCCGCCGATCGCGCCCATGCACGGGCCGCACAGGTTCTACTACGGCAACTCCGGCGCCGAAGCCGTCGAGTGCGCGCTGAAGCTGGCCCGCTATCACACCAAGCGGCAGAACGTGATCGCCTTCTTCGGCGCCTTCCACGGACGCACCATGGGAGCGCTCTCGCTGACCGCGTCCAAGCCGCAGCAGAAGCGCCGCTTCGCGCCGCTGGTTCCCGGCGTCACCCACGTCCGCTATCCCGACGTCTACCGCGGCTGCCCACCGGCACCCGCAGGAGCAGGAAGCCTGCGCTCTGGGATGCGCCCGCTACATCGAAGACAGCTGTTCAAGACCATGCTGCCGCCCGAAGAGGTCGCCGCCATCTTCGTCGAGCCGATCCAGGGTGAAGGCGGCTACGTCGTCGCGCCCACCATCTTCATGCAGGAGCTGCGCCGGATATGCGACCACCACGGCATCCTGCTCGTCGCCGACGAAGTGCAGTCCGGCGCCGGCCGCACCGGCAAGTGGTGGGCCATCCAGCACACCGGCGTGGAGCCCGACATCGTCTGCATGGCCAAGGGCATTGCCAGCGGCATGCCGCTGGGCATCATGCATGACGCACGCCGAGATCATGGACTGGGTGCCCGGCTCGCATGCATCCACCTTCGGCGGCAACCCGGTGGCCATAGCCGCTGCGCTGGCGACGATGGATGTTCTCGAAAGCGAGGCCATCGAAAATGCTGCAAAGATTGGCGACGCACATGATCTCGCGCCTCAAGAGCTGGCCGAAGACTCACTCGATCGTCGGCGACGTGCGCGGGCGCGGGCTGATGATCGGCGTCGAAATCGTCAAGGATCAGAAGACCCGCGAAGCCGCGCCGCAACTGCGCGACCGCATCGTCGACCTCGCCTTCGAGCGCGGTCTCCTGATCCTCGGCTGCGGCGAGAACACGATCCGCCTCGCACCGCCGCTCATCGTGCACGAGGGCGAAGCCGATGTCGCACTCGACATCCTGGAGGACTGCATCGCCGCCGTGCAGAAGGAAGGCAACGTCACTGAGACGAATCACCAGGCAGCAGTGCACGCCTCGCAGAGCTGAGCTTCGCGAAGCCAATCCAACAGCCGTTTCTCCGGAAGCGGCTGTTCTTCTTTAGAAAGAAAACAGCGGTCCGAATTGATACGACCAGTTCCCGCGGTTGATAGAGTTTTCACGCGAGAGCCAGCTCAGATACGGCGGTTCGCCAATCCCCGGTGCTGCCACCACATTCGTTCGATAGCGAATCAGGTCCTCGCCAATGCCCGCGCGCAGCGCCAGCGCATTCGATAGTTTGTAATCCCCGGTCAGGTTCACGTTCCATTCAAAGTGCGTAATCGGTCCTAACTGCGGCGGCGGATTCTCGACCAGGGTTCCGGTCTGCACATAACGGTCAGGGCCGAGTTGATTGTTCGGCAGCACTATTGTCGTTGGACTCGTCGTCAGAGCGCGGTCCCACCGCACAAATCCCGGCCGTAACGCCACCCGCACCGCATAGTTCGGAGTCTCATATCCGCTGCGGAAACCGAAGACCCCGCGCACCGCATTGCCCCCGGCACGATCACTCGCCGCCGGACTCGCATCCGGCTGATAGCTCACGTCTGCATCGAAGTCCAGAAAGGGCATCAGCCGCGCTGAAAACTCAACGCCCGCGCCCGTCGTCATCGCGCGGCAATAGATGCAGCCCACCGTCGTTGTCGCCAGAGATAAGCCCTTCAAATGCGGAGACACCTGAAAGCGCGGCAGGCTCCGCCGCCAGGCCAGCTCCTCATCCGAGGGAACGAAATGCTCGCCAAACCCGTCATAAGGAATCGATGTGTCCGAATGGTCGTAATCCCGGTACCAGGGCTTGCGGCCGCGCAGCATGTTGGCGAACGATCGCGAAGGGTTGAGCGAGCCGCGCAAAATGTGCTCGGCCATCCGGTGTTTGTCGACATCGATCAGCCTCGGCGAGATGTCCTTGTCGATCCAGTCCTCCGCAAACACCCAGAGCATTCCGACGGTGGGCGTGATGATGAAGTCCACCCACCCAGTGTTATTCGTATAGTGATCGCCGGGTTTAAAGTTGCTTGCGTCGCAGTGCTCCATGCACTTCGTGCCATAGGTGAATCCGCCCTCATTACCGATGGCCGCTTCCCCGAATGGTCCGATCTCGGAGTGAGTGCTGTATGCCGTCGTCCAAAGGAAGGCCAGCGCACGGGAGCGCCAGTACCCCGGCTCGTTCCACTGAATGGGTGCCTGCACCTCGCTATTCTGAATCTCCAGGTACGCGCCGACGGAACCCTGCAGCGGGTGTCCCACGTAATTGACGATGAAACTGTCGCCGTCGTTCCACCGGCGCATATTGAACTGCTTCACCGAAGCGATGTAGTCGTGCCAATACGGCTTGTGTGCAAACTGAAACCGCATGGTATCGTCGGTCGCCAGCCGGAAGCTGTTCTCCATCACGTTGAACTCGAGCGACTGCAGGAGCAGTCCGCGCCAGTGATACCGCGGTGCAGGCTTCTTCTCGGCGGCAGGAAGCGAGGCGGGATGTTCTTCCTGCTGTCTTTCCATTGTTAGCACGCCGCCGAAGGCCGATGACGCCGCAATCGTGATCAAGAAGATGACAAGGCAGCAGCGCAATTTCTGGTGTGTGCAAGAACGAGTCAGCAAATCCGCCTTCCGTAGATGGTGGCCATGCAGAGCGGCATCATTCTGCAATGGTTTGAGTACGGTATTGGGATGCGAGAAGTTGCAAACCGCGTTTCGCAGCGGCTTGCGTCGTGATTTGCGGGGAAGGCAAAAGGGCAGCGCGTTCACATCGCTGCCCTTCGCGGCATTCGTTATTGTTTCATCGTTATTCCATCGCGTGAAGTCAGGCGACCATTGTCTCCGCTACGGTCTCCTGGACCTCACGAGGTCCCAGCAATGGCCGGAAGCTGCCCGTTGCCGGATCCAGGCAGTGAATCTCTCCCGTTGGTATTTCATACATCCAACCGTGGATGCGCACGCTGCCTCTCCGTAGCGCCCGTGCCACTGCGGGATGTGCGCTCAGGCTGCGCAATTGCGCCATGACGTTCATCTCCGTAAGCACGCGCAGGCGCTCATCCGCCGGCCACACACGCGGGTCCTGCATCACTCCGCGGAAGGCATGCGCCATCGGCCCGGCATGGCACAGCCAGGCGCGCAGCAGCGGCAGATCTTTTAGCTGTCCCTCGTCCAGCAACGCACGCATCGCGCCGCAATCGGAGTGCCCGCACACGATAATGTCCGGTACATGCAGCGCGTGTAGTGCGTATTCCACAGTAGCCGCGACCCCGCTGGCCGTCTCCTCCGGCGGCGGCACCAGATTGCCGGTATTTCGACAGCACAGAAGCTCTCCGGGAGCGCATTGCATGATCATCTCCGGCATTACGCGCGAATCGGAACACGTAATGAAGAGAGCCCGCGGCTCCTCACAGGACGCCAACTCGGCAAAATGCCGGGAATAATCGCCAAGCACTCTCGAGCGAAACATTGCATAGCCGTCAAGCAATTGCTGCATACGAATCTCTCCCTAAGCGCACAGATCGGCGCTTCGTTGGTCGAGCAAAAGCCAGAGGACCGGCGCGAGATGCGTCTTCGGTCTCTCGATTCTTCAGGTTTGCTTTATGCAGCAGGTGGGGCGCGACTCGGCCCGGTGCTGCGCGGAGCAGCGGCTAACGACCTAGCATCTTCGCGTGCGAGCAGGCTCGCCGCAAATTCGGGCGCGACGATGCGAAGCGTTCCCGGCAGCGGCGCAGTTGTGAACGAGCGTGGAAGGGGATGCGAACCGTACCGGAAATGCCCGGGCAGTACAGATTCTCTACCCGGCAACGCCACGCGCTGGGTTGTCGTGAGCGCCGGCGCATTCTCGCGAAACAGGTGCTGGTCGGCTGTCGAAGACCGCTGCGCAGGCCCGACCAGAAGCAGCGCGCTCAATCCAAACAGCGCTGCTACAAGCGATAGCTGAAAGGATGTAGCGCTTCGTCGAGACATACAGATACCTTTAGTTCAGACGTCAACCGGGCTCTGCCCGTGAGCGAGCACGCTGTGGATAATCGCGAGATGCAGGACGCGCAAACCGTACTGCCTCAGATCTCTGTTTCGCTGAAGTTCTTCCCAGTTGTCCGCCCGAAGGACATGCCGCGAAGATGCTTTCCTATACATTATTTCCGAGATGAAAGATGGGCTCTGCGCCCGCCGCGCCCGATAGCAGCGCCACTTCCTCGTGCTTCTCCAGCGGCTTGTAATTCTGCGCCACATCCATCGCCAGCCGGAAATATTTCTCATCTCCCGGTGGTAGCGCCGCGGTCACGGGATGCCCCAGCGTCCATCGCAGCCCCATCGCCGCCTCATGCGGATAGGCAGCAGGCTGATACCAGCACTTCCGCTCCGGGTGGTTCTTCTTCTCACTCGCCGGCCACGTTGTCTTCGCCATCGCCTTCAGCGCCAGGATGCCCATCCTCTTCTGCTGGGCCTTCTGCAAAATTTGCGGGCCGAAATTCGCCTGCGAGAACAGCACAAAGTTCACCGGGAAGAGCACCGTATCGAATGGATAGCGGTCCATCGCAGCTACCGCCGTTTCCGCCGAATGCACCGAGAATCCGATGAAGCGAATCTTGCCTTCCTTCTTTGCCGCCTCCATCGTCTCCATCGCGCCGCCCGGACCCAACACCTTGTCCAGATCCGTCATCTTTGTCAGCGCATGGAACTGGTACAGGTCCACGTGGTCCGTCTTCAGCAGCCGTAGCGACTCCTCAAGCTGCTTACGCGAATCGTCCTTCATCCGTCCTTCGGTCTTGCACGCCAGAAAACAATTCTTGCGATAAGGAGCCAACGCCGGTCCCAGCCGCTCCTGTGCATTCCCATAGCTCGGCGCAATATCGAAGTAGTTGATGCCCCGGTCTACCGCCTCGGCAACGATGTTTTTCGAGTGCGTCGGGGCCTCATCCATCACCACAATGCCGCCGAATCCGATGATCGACAGGTGCTCGCCCGTCCTGCCCAGGGGTCGTTTTGCAATGGATTCGGTCGGCGTGGCAGAGGCAAACCGGGTGCTCGCAGCTGCGGCTGCGCTAAGGGCGCTTTGCTTCAGAAAATCACGGCGTTCCATGAGCGGGACCCTCCATAGACCGAACTTACCGATAGGTTACGCCGTTTGCTCGCCGAGCGTCGTCAGGTCTGGAGGAGCTATATCCATCTGAAGTTGTTGGAAGATGTGGCGGAGTAACGGAAAACGGCCACGGGGTTGAGCTACGCCGAAAAAAATCCGAATGCAGCGACAAGGCCGTGACATTTGCCTTGTGTAATTTTCTTAGAATTGCGGAAACAAGTCACCCAACCGGGCCCCGATCGGCCAGATTAACGATTTAGTGCGATAGCAAATACAAAGATTGCCTGATTCTGAAACGGTCGATGGCCGCAGATCACGATCAGGTAGCTTTGCTCGCGCAATTGCAAGACTTCCTGTTCACCTGAACTCGTGCGCCAGACGTTTGCAACAGCGTTTCGGCACCTGCGGGAAATGCTTTTGAAAATTTCCCTGAACCACGGACTCGAATGAGTTAAGGACGTGATTGCATGCATTCGCAAGGACAGGTAAAACTTCTGCGACACCATCTGCTCGCGAAGGCGAGATTGGCGCAACGTGCGCTCGACTATTCCATCAAGGGTTACTCGCTGCGCAGCTCGGATTTCTCCAGGTCCGTCCATTTGGGAGACCACGAAGGCGAGGAACAACACCATCGCGTAAAGGAGTTATGCCGCGAACTCATGAGCAGGGGCATTGCGCATTTTTCAGACGCGCATTTCGTCTTTGCTGCTCTCGGCATCAGCAATGCTCTACATGCCGCGCAGTCTGCTGCCGTCGGGATCGCGCAGGATACTTCACGCCTCCTGGAGAGCACTGGAATCCAGCCTTGCGGAGCTCTGGAGGCGGCGGGCGGGCATGTAAACGCGGCCATGCGCGTTGCTGTTATCGCACTGTTTGCAAGAGACGTGTCCCACGCTCATGCTGTGCTTCGGTACAAACCGTGGTTGCAATTGCGCGAACTAAGCTCCGTTGCACTGCACCCGCATATTGGCCGCTGGGCGGGGGGGCAGGGTGATTTCGAACGATCGATCATCCGCAACCTTGCCGAGGTAGCGAAACAAACGCACGAAATGGCCGACGCAATTCTCTTTTGGCTGGACGGCGATTCGTATAAAGCGGCGCGCGCAAGCGGCGGATCACCATCGGCGCGAGAAGAAACAGACGCTGCCGCCCTAACATACATTTCAACCGAAAGAGCGCCAAGAGCGCCGATCCGGAGAATGCCGCAGGGTGTCTCCTGCTGAATTGCGCCTGTCTCTGAATCAGAATCGGAGACAGGCATCCTTTCGTCCAGGCGGCAATACTGCGTCTCATTGCCTTATGCCATCATCAGTGATGATAGATGGCGATAGATGTCACAACTCGCGGGATCCTCTTCGATATGGACGGCGTTCTCATCAGCTCTACCGGTGCGGATGAGCGCTGCTGGCTTCGTTGGGCCAGGCACCACAACATGGAAGGCGCATTCTCGCTGCAGTCGACACATGGCCGTCGCGCTTTGGACACGCTGCGGGCAATCCGCCCGGATCTCGATCCGATCACCGAACTGCGCCGCCTCGAAGACTACGATGCCCAGGATTACAGCGGCCTTGTCATCCTGCCCGGCGTGGAAAGGCTGCTCGCGTCGCTGCCTTCGGATTGCTGGACCATTGTCACGTCTGCGACTGTGCGCCTGCTCGAAGGCCGGATGCGCCATGCCGGCTTGCCTCTGCCCAAGGTGCTTGTACCTGCCGAGCGAGTCACCAATGGCAAGCCGCACCCGGAGCCCTACATTGCCGGCGCAAAGCTACTTGGCCATCCGGCAGCAGACTGCCTCGTCATCGAAGACTCGCCCGCCGGCGTTACATCCGGCAAAGCTGCCGGTTCGCGCGTGTTGGCTGTGCTTTCATCCCACACCCAGCGGCAATTGACCGGGGCAGACTGGTTTGTCGATTCGCTCGAGCAGGTCAGCGCCTTTGCCGGGCCGCGCGGCATACTCAAGATCATTCTCGATATCTGAGCGGCATCCATTTTGGCTGGCTCAGTAGGTTCGTGATACTCTCCACCTATCTAATGATTCGTTTCGCCCAGCACGCGTTCTGTTGTCGCTAAGTGCACACTGTGTTGTGGCTTGAGACGTCTCGCCTTACCCCACCCTCATAACCTCGAATTGCACGGATAGTTATATGGCGCCAGTATCTCTATTGCAGTCCTGTTGTCGCTCCGTCGCATGCGCCGGCTGTTGCCGGCTGCAGTGGGAGCGCCGCCTGGCCTGACCGTCCCAAGAGCGCCCGCTCCTCCTCATCAACGTCGTATCGCACGTGATTCGGAGACCAAAGCAATGCGCTCCCTTATAAAGCCTGCCTTCATCAGCGCTCTTGCATCTCTTCTATTTGCTGCGGCACCGGCGTGCTCGCCCGCCCAGGTTGTTGGCGGTTCCATCGGCGGCACTGTCACAGATGCAACCGGCGCGGTCGTCTCTGGGGCCTCGGTCGTCATCCGCAATCAGGAAACAGGCAGCGAGCGGCAGCTCACGACCAATGAAGCAGGTATCTACAGTGCTCCGTCTGTTCCCATCGGCCGCTACAGCGTTATTGTGACTCGTGAGAGGTTTGCAACGCAGCAACGCGGCGGCGTGACTGTAACAGTCGGCCAAAGTGTACGCGTCGATGTTGCGCTCTCCGCCAGCGCGGTCAGCCAAAGCGTGGAAGTCACAGACACGCCTGCACCGGTGAATCTGAGCACGCAGCAGACCAGCGGTCTGGTCGACGAGCGCCAGGTGAAGAACCTCCCGCTCAACGGCCGCTCCTTCGATCAGCTGCTCACACTCAACCCTGCAGCCGTGAACTACACAGCGCAGCGCTCCGGCGGCGTCGGCACGTCGAACTCCTCGGTCGGCAACATGTTTTCCGTCTCCGGCCGCCGCCCGCAGGACAATCTTTACTTGCTTAACGGAGTGGAATACACCGGCGCATCGCTCATCAATGTCACACCTGGCGGCACCAGCGGCCAGCTTCTTGGCGTCGATGCTGTGCGCGAATTCAACGTTTCCAGCGACACTTATTCCGCCGCCTTCGGCAAGCGCCAAGGGGCGCAGATCAGCATTGTCACCACCAGCGGATCCAATCACGTGCATGGCGCGGCATATGAATTTCTGCGTAACTCAGCGCTCGATGCGCGCAATTACTTCGACCAGCAGAAGATTCCCGAGTTCCAGCGCAACAATTTCGGCGCATCCCTCGGCGGCCCCATCCGCCGCGATAAGATTTTTCTCTTCGGCAACTACGAAGGTTATAGACAAAATCTCGACCTCAGCAATGTCGCCCTCGTTCCCGATGCGAATGCTCGCCAGGGCTTCCTCCCGATCGGCCCCGGCGGCTCTCTCGTGGATGTCGGCATCGCGCCCGGCGTGGACAGTCTGCTCAAGCTCTGGCCTGCACCCAATGGCGCAGAACTGACCGACCCGGCTACGGGGCGGGCGACCGGCATCGCGCGCGCCTTCAGTAATCCCAAGCAGACTATCCGCGAAGATTTCGGCACTGCGCGTGCCGACTACAATCTGGGCTCGAAGGATCTCCTTTTCGGCGTCTACACGATCGATGACTCCGTCGCGCTTACACCCACTGCCAATCCCTTCTCGGTTATCGACGAAACTCTGCGCGAGCAGGTCGCCAGCGTGGAAGAACAGCACATCTTCTCATCCCGTCTTCTCAACACGGCGCGCTTCGGCTACTCACGTGCGGCGTTCTACTTTCTCGGCTCCGCTACTGTGGATGTTCCTGGCTTCGTTGCCGGCCGGCCGGTTGGCGCCATCGTGATCTCGGGCTCCACAGCGTCCAACGGCGCCTCTCAGATCACAGGCGCAGGAGGCAACGTCGGCAGCAATAATGCAGTGGCGCGCAACCTATTCACGCTCGACGATCATGTCTACTGGACGCTCGGTCGTCATCAAGTGGAAATCGGCGGATGGCTCCAGCGCCTCCAGAGCAACGATAACCTTGCGCAAAATCAATATGGCCAGGCGTCCTTCGCCACACTGCAATCTTTCCTGGAGGGAAACATCAAGACCTTCACAATTGTCCCCGCGCCAACGCCGCTCAACTGGCGCTCGTGGTTCGGCGCCGGTTATGTCGAGGACATCTGGAAAGCCACGCCGCGTCTTGAACTCCGTGCCGGCCTGCGCATCGAAAGCAGCAATGGCTGGAACGAGGCCACTGGCCGCGCGTCCAACTACCTGTTCACCGACGGCATCATCAACACGTCTCCGACGATCGGCTCGTCTGCGCTCACGGACAATCGCGCGAAGTTCCTGCCCCAGCCGCGTCTTGGCGTCGCATGGGATCCGACCGGCAAAGGCACTACCGCCATTCGCGGATCATTCGGCCTCGAACAAAGTCTGCTCGATAACCTGAACTACCGACTCGACCAGACGGCCCCCTACAACGCGACCCTCAGCTATTCCGGCACTACAGTTTCCAATCCAGTGAAGGGCAAAAGTGCCATCTCTCCATCCAGCGTGCAATCGAATATCGCGACGCCCAGCACGCTCGCCTGGACGCTCCGCATCGAGCAGCAGGTCGCCCTACAAACCTCGCTCACCATCGGCTACATCGGCTCACATAGCTATCACCAGATTCTCTCCCTCGATGCCAACGAGCCGGGCTTTGTCATCTGCCCCAATATTGCCTGCCCGTCATCGCTCGCTGTGGACACCATCTATTACCCGAACACCGTGAAAGCCAATCCTGCCGTCACCAACACAACCTCCTGGTATTCCATGGGAAACGCGAGCTATAACGCACTCGAAGTCGATGTGCGCCGCTCCTACTCAAACGGCCTGCAGCTTCGCGGGAACTACACCTGGTCGAAAAACCTGGACAATGGTTCCGCTTGGAACACCAGCGTCTCAGCCAACACGCCGGCCTTCGTCAGTGTGCCGCAGTTACCGAACCTCGACTGGGGCCATGCTGCAACGGACGTGCGTCAGATTGCCTCGCTCAACGGCAGTTACACGCCTCCATTCGGTCGCGGACACCGTATCGGCGCGGGGTTCGGACCTGCCACCAACACCGCAATCTCGGGGTGGACCGTCTCCGCTATCTCCAACCTGCAATCCGGTTTCCCATTCTCGCCGCAGCTCGGATATAACCCGACCGGTTCCGGCGATACGCGAAACCCCGTGCGACCCGATGTGAATCCGAACTTCCATGGCTCGCTCTACGCGCACGGTTCCACTTCGGCGCGCGCAAATCAGTTCTTCAATCCCGCGGCGTTCCTCGCGCCCGCAGCCGGCACAGTCGGCAATCTGCGCCGAGATACGCTCACCGGTCCCGGCTTTGCCAATCTCGACCTCTCGCTCGCAAAATCCACCGCCATCCATGAGCGCCTCCGGGCACAGTTCCGCGCGGAGTTCTTCAACGTGCTCAACCACACCAACCTGGCGACGCCGAATCCCGTGGTCTTCAGCTCCGGCCCACAGCAGAGCTCGACTGCGGCAACACGCGAGCAGGATGCCGTCGCGAGCCCGACGGCGGGAGTGGTCACCACCGCCGCCACCAGCCGCCAGATCCAGTTCGGATTGAAGCTGTTGTTCTAGAAAGTAAGGGAGCAAAAGGAAATGGCGTGAGTGAAATCTCACGCCACATTTAAACGAAGTGCCCATCCCGTGCGAACGGCGGAGTCTACTCTTAGTCCAAGTGCCCCATACGTCCAGCGCGATAATCCGCGACGGCCTGCCGCAGTTCGTCCTGGGTGGTCATCACGAACGGTCCATAGCTTGCAACCGGCTCATTGATCGGCTCGCCGCTCAGAATCAGCAACTGCGTATCTGCCTTCGCTTCCAGCAGCACGCCATCGCCCTCCGATGTCAGCGGAGCGATTTGCGCCTCGCCATGCAGCAGGTCTCCACCATTCAGTGTGACCTCGCCCTCGCGTAGAACCACGGCCGCATTCTGTCCTTCCGGCAGCGGCAGCTCAAAGCGCTCACTTGGTTTCAGGATCACGTCGAACAGCCCAACCGGCGTGAATGTTTTCGCCGGACCTAGTCTGCCCAGCAACTCGCCTGCAATCACGCGCGCGTGTCCGCCGCCCGGCAGTTCGATCACCGGGATCTGCTCCTTGGTGATCCCCTGATACTGCGGCTTCGACATCTTCTGTGCCTTCGGCAAGTTCACCCAGAGCTGCACCATTTCAAAGACGCCGCCGTTCTTCGTGAACTCCGCCTCGTGCAGTTCCTCGTGCACCACGCCGGAAGCCGCCGTCATCCACTGCACATCGCCCGGATAGATCACGCCGCTGTTTCCGGCCGAGTCGCGATGTCCGACTGATCCCTGGTACGCAATCGTGACGGTTTCGAATCCCCGATGCGGATGCTCGCCGACGCCGCGCCGCTTCGCCGACGGCTCAAATTTCAGCGGTCCCGCGTAGTCCAGCATCAGAAACGGACTCACTTCGACTCCATTCGAAGGGAAAAGGTTCCTCACCGGAAAGCCGTCGCCTACCCAGTGGTTCGAACCCGCTCCATAGATTCCCAACACTTTCTTCTGCTTCACTTGCTCCTCCTTCTGGCGTCCAGTCGTGAACGTACCGGCGCCTCCTTCATCATCTGTGCCGAAGCCTCCGCCGCCCGTCCCAGCCGCCGCAACAGCGGGAGGAACGTGCGCCGGTCCTCCGGCAAAAAGCCTGCGACCGCCTCTTCCATCGTCGCGCGATGTTTGGCAAACGCGGCCTCAATCATTCGCCGCCCCGCCGGCGTCAGTTGCACGATGCATGCCCGGCGATCCTCGGCATCGTCCGTACGCCTCACTAGTCCACGCATTGCTAGGCGGTCCACCGCGGCTGTCATCGATCCGCTCGTCAGCAGCACCTTCTCGCCCAGTTGTCTGGCGTTCAGCGGACCGCGGTGCAGCAGCGCTTCCAGCACTCCAAAGTCGCTCAACCCCATGTCGAAGCGCGCAATGCTGCGCTCAGAATGCGCTTCCACCGCCCGCGCCGCCTTCCACAGCAGCAGCCAGAGGTGGATCCCGCTCAGGTCCGGCTCTTTTCCGTTATCAGAAATCTTCACAATAATGTCTTGACATTAAGATGCTTGACATCAAGAAAAGATTCAGTCCGGGTGCCGCCGGACCTATGTCCTTCACAAAAGAGGGCCCACCGGGCGAATAAGCTATCCGCGCGATCGAGCGGGCTTGGTAACCGTTCGGTGTCTCCCGGCGAATCCGGGGCGGATACTCTACGGCGGATCGACACAGGTTCCACCTTCGCGGCATCGTGCTCTTCATCGTGAAAGCACAAAATGGCTCAGAGAATCTGATCAGTAATGCGTCGCCGGTGGCATAGCTGTTTGCTTTGGCCGGATGGCTTAATGCAACCATGAGCAAAGATGAATGGCGCATCACCAGCCACGCCATCGAACTCGAAATGGAGCGCATCGCCGGTCTGCTCCAGAAATCCACCCGTTACTATGCGCGCGGCGAGCGGCCCGCACCGCGCAGAGATCCTGTCGGCTCGTGTCGCGAGACTGGGACTCCAGAACTCGTTCCGCTCGTCCCCGCGAAATAAAACCGCGGCGATAGCAGGACGCACTCTCGCGTACTGCTCGTACAATCCCTGTCATCGCCATGACGCCCGAAAATCCGCTACGCTCCCGCCGCACCTTCCTCAAGCACGGCTCCCTCGGCCTTGCCGCTGCCGCCATCGGCTGCCACTCTGCTCCTGAGACCGAAAAGACAGCCGCCACCCCTGCCTCACCAGTTCCGGCCTCGCCGGGCGCGCCGCCGAATCCTGCGACCGCGCCCGCCGCGGGTCCCGAGGTCTCCGGAGCCACCTTCGCCGAAGCCGAAAAGCTTGTTCGCGTATCGCTCACAGACACAGAGCGAAATGAAGTGGCCTCCAATTGGCGCCAGGCGATGGCCCCGGTCTACGAACGCCGCACCGGCCCGCGCAAGGTTTCACTCGATGTGACACTCGCGCCTGCCACGCAGTGGAACCCGGCGATCCCCGGCACCCCACCGCTACCACGGCACGATCGCTTCGTGCCCGCTGCAGTAAGTGTCGCTTCTCTGCCGAAGAAGGAATCCGACATCGGCTTCGCTACTGTGACTGAACTCAGCCACTGGATTCGCACTCGCCAAATTACATCCGAGCGCCTGACGACGATCTATCTCGATCGTCTCGAGCGCTACAACTCCACGGTGCGCTGCGTGATCACGCTCACCAAGGACCACGCGCTGGATCAAGCGCGGATTGCCGACCGCGAGATAGCAGCCGGCCGCTACCGCGGTCCGCTGCACGGTATTCCGTGGGGCGCCAAGGATCTGCTCATACCGCCGGCATCCCCACAACCTACGGCGCTGAGCCGTTCCGCAATCGCGTACCCACGACTGACGCTATCGTGGTCCAGCGGCTGGAACGCCGCTGGGGCCGTGCTGGTTGCGAAGCTCAGCATGGGCGCCCTGGCTCTGAACGATATCTGGTTCGGTGGGCAGACGATGAATCCGTGGTTGCCGGAGGAGGGATCGTCGGGGTCGAGTGCGGGGCCGGGGGCAGCGACGGCCGCCGGGTTGGTGGGGTTCTCCATTGGCAGCGAGACGGACGGCTCCATCGTGAGCCCATCGACGCGGTGCGGGATTACGGGGCTGCGGCCGACCTTCGGGAGGGTGCCCCGCACGGGCGCGATGACGCTGTGCTGGACGATGGACAAGCTGGGGCCAATGACCCGCTCGGTAGAGGACGCGATGCTGGTGCTGCGCGCCATCACCGGGCCGGATGCGGGTGACTTGGGGAGCGTGCAGAGTTTCCTCGACTACAACGCCACGCTGCCAGTGAAAGGTATCCGTGTCGGGTACGTGCCGGCATGGATGGCGGGGCCACCGGCGACAGACGTGGACCGCGCGGCGATGGATACGGTCAAGCGGTTGGGTATGACTCCGGTGCCGATCGAGATGCCGAACTGGCCCTATGACTCGCTGGGAATCATCATCTCAGCCGAATCGGCGGCGGCGTTCGAGGAGTTGACGCTGTCGGGTGAGGTGAATCAACTGAAGATGCAGGTGCCGGATGCGTGGCCGAATGCGTTCCGGCAGTCGCGGTTCCTCTCGGCGGTGGACCTGGTGCAGGCGGACCGCTTCCGGCGCAAGGTAGCCGAGCACCTGGCGGAGGTGCTCTCCAAGGTGGACCTGCTGCTGGTGCCTTCCCTGCGGGATGAAATCTTGATTACGACGAATTGCACCGGACACCCCTCCCTGACGTTGCGAGCGGGGTTTGTGGAGGTGGCAGAGGCGCGGAGCGACTGGGCGCCCGATCCGCATCACCCGCTGCCCAGGTTCAACCCGCCGCGGCGAGTGCCCCACAGTGTGACGCTGATCGGGCCGCTATTCGACGAGGGGCTGCTGGGGCGCGTGGGTGTGGCCCTGGAGCGGGCCTTTAACGTCAATACTGAGCGGCCGAAGGGGTTTGTTTAGCCAGCGGTCTGGACCGATACCTGCATGCCCACGATGGGGGCACCTTCATCGGGGTCCGCAGGATAGTAGTATGGGCGGCGTTGGCATCGTTTCCATACGAGGGTGTGAATGAAGTTGAAAGCTTCGCTGCTGTCGGTTGGCGTCGTGGCGGTCTGTTCCCTTCCCATAACTGCAGCCGCACAGGAGCCGGTGTGGCAGATCGGCACGTTTGATCGGTCTTCCGCTGAGTTTGACGGCGGGTCACCGAAGCGGGCGGTGCATTTTGTTATCGGGCAGAGCGATGCGGCGAAGGACTGGTATGCGGATGCACCTGCTCTGTTTGCCGGACGCAAGACAGATGCGGCGGCGGCGCCGCGGGCGATCACGTTTTCGCTGCAAGGCAAACCGGCGCAAGCTTACCGGCTACACGTTGCGCTGTTGATTGAGCACTCGAGCCAGCCGGCTCTGCGCGTTTCGGTGAACGGGCGCGATGGAATGTTCTATCTGCACCCGAAGCTGGACTACAGCATGGGCGATACGGTGGCGGCGTTCTTCCCTGCTTATTCGCATGCGGATGTGGAGCGGAGATTCCGGGTGAGTCTCTGCGGGCGGGTGAAAACACGATCACCCTGCAGGCGGTGGCGACGGCGGACAAAGGCGTGCCCGATGCGGGCTTTGCCTACGACGCGGTGGAACTGGATCGGGCGGCGAATGCGGCTGCCAAGCCCACGGCATTGGCGGAGCCGACGATTTTTTATCAGCAGCAGGGCGGCGCGCTGACCGAGCAGGTGGATGTGTTTGTGCGATATCGAGGGCGTCCACGCAGCGGAAGAGTAGACCTGGAGGTTACGGGTAAACACTACACGCGCGATCTGCGCGTCGGGGCGGATTTTGGCGAAGAGCGCGTGTCGCTTGAGGTGCCAGAGTTTGCGGCTCATACCGGTGCGCACTTGACCGTGACGGTCGACGGACGCACGGCGCACTTTCCTGAGACGCTGGAACCGCAGAAGAAGTGGACGCTCTACCTGGTGCCGCATGTGCATCTGGACGTGGGGTACACGGACTACCAGGCGAAGGTGGCGGCGATCCAGAGCCGGATTCTGGATGAGGCGATGGACTTAACGGCCAAGCATCCGGAGTTTCGCTTCAGCACGGATGGCGAGTGGAACCTGGAGCAGTATTTGAAATCGCGGGCGCCGGCGGAACAGCAGCGTGTTCTTGAGGCGATCAAGCGGGAACAGCTTTACGTTCCGGCGCAGTACGCGAATGTGCTGACCGGATTTCCGACGGCAGAGACGCTGATCCGGTCACTGTATCCGAGTGCGAACTTCAGCCGCGAGCACGGTACTCCGCTGAACTACGCGAACATCACGGATGTGCCTTCGTATTCATGGTCGTACGCATCGGTGCTGGCGGCGGCGGGGATTCTTACTTTGCAGCGGCGAGCAACAACGACCGTGCGCCAGTGCTGTTGCAGGGACATTTGAATGAGAACTCGCCGATGTGGTGGGAGGGGCCGGACGGAAAGAAGGTGTTGATGTGGTATTCGCGGCATTACATGCAAATGCAGTTTCTGTTTGGGCTGCCGCCACTGACGGAAACGGGCGAAGAGATGCTGCCGCTATTTCTGCAGATGTACGAGCACCCGGGCTACAAGGCGGATGCAGCGATCCTGTTCGGTACGCAGGTTGAGAACACGGACCTGTTTCCGCAGCAGGCGGAGATAGCGAGCGAGTGGAACGCGCTGCATGCGTATCCGCGTCTGGAGTATGCCGGCTTCCACGATGCGCTGGAGAAGATTGCGAAGCAGTTTGGCGATACGATCCCGACCATGCGCGGAGACGGTGGTCCCTATTGGGAGGACGGCATCGGTTCGGATGCGTTCTATGCAGCAATGGAGCGGCGGAATGAGAGCCGTGGCGCCTTCCGCAGAGAAGCTGGCGACGATCAGTGCGGTGGTGAATCCGCGGCTGGCGGTGGACCGCGATGCGCTGGCGCGCATGTGGAACGAGATGGTGCTGATGGGTGAGCACACATGGCTTTCGTGGAACAGCGTCTCCGATCCGGACAGCAACGAAGCGACCGAGCAATTAAAGGTGAAGGACGCTCGCGCGGTGCATGCGGACGCGCTGCGCGACAGACTGCTGCGCAGCAGCATGGCGAGCCTGGCAGATTCGATTGCCGCGGGCGTGGGCAGTGTGATTGTCTTCAACTCGCTGAACTGGAAGCGCGACGGGCTGTTGGAGTTGGACCTGGACAACGGCTACGAGCTGATGGATCGCGCGACGGGCGTTGCGGTAGCGTATTCAGTGCTGCATACCGGTGCGAACTTCCGCCGGGTGCAGTTTGTCGCAAAGGATGTGCCGGGGACGGGGTATCGGGTATATGAACTGCGGAAGGCGAAGGAGGCTGCACCCACGGAAAAGGCGAACCGATCGCCGAACACGACGACGCTGGAGAGTGCTTTCTACCGCGTGGAGCTTGATCCGGAGACAGGCGGGGTGCGAAGTATCTATGACAAGCAGTTACAGAAGGAGCTGGTGAGTCAGACAAGTCCGTATAAGTTCGGGCAGTATCTGTATGTCAGCGGCGGCGACAAAGAGCCGAACAGCGTTCTGCAGTACCGGGTGGTTTCGCCGAAACCGCAGTTAGAGGTTCACGGGCGCGGAGATGGGGCGAGTTATCTCGGTAGAGCGCACGCCCTATGGATGGCGGGCACGGATGGAGAGCTCGGCGATGGATACGCCGAAGATTGCGACCGAGATACAACTATTTGAGCACGAAAAGAAGATAGAGTTCGTGGAGGACATCGATAAGAAAGAAGAACTGAAGAAAGAAGCTGTCTATTTTGCATTTCCGTTCGCGATGGAGCATCCACAATTCCAATACGAGATACAGAATGGGGTGGTCGATCCGGCCAAGGACATGTATCCGGGCGCCGGACATGAATGGTTCTCCGTGCAGCACTGGGTGGCGGCGCAGCAGGGCGGAGTTTCCGGCGCGGTGATGCCACTGGATACACCGTTGGTGACGCTGGGAGATATCAACCGCGGCGCGTGGCCGACGGAGTTTGGTGTGCGAACGGGGACGATCTTTTCTTACGCCATGAATAACTACTGGCATACGAACTATCGCGCGGCGCAGGGCGGACACTTCCGTTTCCGCTACGTGGTGACGAGCGCAACGACGACAGACGCGGCGGCACTAAGCCGGATGGGATGGGAAGTGGCAACGCCGCTGGAGGAGGACGAGATCCGGTCGCAAGACAAGGCGCTGGACTTGCCACGTCCGCTGGATGGCAACGCCGAGAGCTTTGTGACGATGGATGATCCGGCGCTGCTGCTGGAGACATGGAAGCCGGCAGAGGATGGCAAAGGAACGATTCTGCGGCTGCTGGATCTGGGCGGTGCAACGCGGAGCGTGTTGATTTCAACACCGCTGCTCACTGTCGAAAAGGCGCTGGAGACGGACGCAGTGGAGAGGGACAAGCACGTGCTGGAACTTGCGGGAGAGCACGGGTTCCGCGTAGAGGTGCATTCGCACGAAATTCTTACATTGCGGGTGATTGGTAAATCCGTACTGCAGGCGCCAACGGAGTAAAGAATTTTCCCAAGGCGAAAGAGAATCATAAAAGCTGCTCTGGCGGCAGCCTATTGTTGCGCTGCGTGCGATAGGATGAAGCACCGTCCGCGGAAGAGACAGACTTTTCGGTTGGCTCGGCATCTGTTGATGAATGACCTCGCTGGGCCCGGCTCTGCTCTGAGCCGTTTGCTAACACATGAGAGAGAAACGCTTTTTACTTTTCGCGCTCACGATCCAGGTTCTGCTGTTCTCGCCAGTAGCCGCGGGCGGCCAGACGATTTCGTTTGCCGGCGTGTGGACAAAGCGACCTCCACCTGGTTCACCTAGCGCGCGCTACTACGCGCTGACGGCGAATGATGGGGCGGAACGGGTGATGCTGTTCGGCGGCACCGGCAAGGCGGGACCGCTGGACGACACGTGGGTGTGGGACGGGACGAACTGGCAGAAGCAGTCCCCTGCCAAGAGCCCGCCGGCGCGATCGAATGGCGCGATGGCTAGCGATGCCGCGGGAAAGATCGTTTTATTCGGTGGCTTTACCGACAATGGCGACCTGCATGATACGTGGACCTGGGACGGAACGAATTGGACGCAGCAGTTTCCGGGTGCGAGCCCATCGGCGCGATCGGGCGCTGTGATGGCGGCGGACGGCGCCGGCAAGGTGCTGCTCTTCGGCGGGACACATGAGGACACCCAACTGCATGACACGTGGATCTGGGACGGGAGCCACTGGAAGGAGATGTCGCCGGCGAACAGCCCGAGCGGGCGGGAGTCGCCGGCGATGGCGAGCGATGGCGTGAAACATGTGGTGCTGTTCGGAGGGATGAACGAGAGCAGCCGCATGCTGAACGAGACGTGGACGTGGGATGGGACGAACTGGACCCAGCAGACGCCGGCGGTGTCGCCGGGAGCGCGCGAGTCGGGCGCCATGGCAAACGATGGCGCGGGGCATGTGGTCCTGTTCGGCGGGTATCCGGGATTTGGCGCGGACGACTTGAGCGATACGTGGATGTGGGATGGAACGAACTGGACTCAGGAGCATACGGCGACGGGGCCTTCGCCGCGCACGGTGCCGGCGCTGGCGTATCACGCGACGGGACAGGTAATGCTGTTTGGCGGCAAAGGGCAGGGCGATCTGAATGACACGTGGATATATGAGAGCGGATCGGCGAACTTCGGGGCGGTGAAACTCGGCATGAAACAGGCGATGATCCTGGGCTACAACGTGCTCGTCACGGTGAAGCTTGCGCCGAACGTGAAGGTGCTGACTGACGGGAACCCAGGTGGGGACTTTGCACTGAGCGGGACGCCGACGTGTGTGGGAAGTGTGAACGCGGAAACGTTCTGCACAGTGCGGGTGGCGTTTGCGCCGCGTGCATCGGGCGTGCGGAATGGAGTTGTGCAGCTTCGGGATAGCTCGGGGACTTTGCTGCTGTCGACGCCGATCTTTGGCGAGGGTTCGGGGCAGGTAACTCCGCGTAAAGGCCATTGACGCGGTGACGATACGACCGGACGCGCGATGAAGCCTTCGGCTGATCGTGCGGCGGATCGTTTCATTGACCTGATGCGGCGCGGCGCCGGCTGCGTAAGCTATCAGAGGAATTGGACCAATTACTATTTCTCGACGAGACCCACGAGTTAGCTGTGGATCGTAAAACGCTGATACGGATAGTTAACAATGAGGCCTTTGTTCAAAAAACGCTAAGGGATATTGTCCTCCTGGAGACCTCCAGGCACCTGGGCCGAAGGCTGAAGGAAGTGGGGAAGGGTCGACGCATTTCGTGGTGGGAAGGGGAAAAATACGGATTGCCCGTTCACCCAGTGACGGCAACTCAGATCAACGAGTGGGGAATTACGGAGAAGACCTCGACTGACGAGTTAGCAGCGATTCTCAAGAAAAATGTCCCGAAAATCTCGTCGTTCTGGATGAACGACAATTCGAAGGAACTTGCCGCCTCGATTGAGCAGAGATTGACGTTAAATCGCACAGTGTGGGATTGCGTGGTAGCGCACTTAGGATGGTGGGCCGCCATAACTTTGCTTGGCGGGTTCATCGTTTTCATGATTCTAGTAGGCAGTGGAGTGCCGTGGCCCTGGGCACTGTTGATTGCGGGTATCTATCAATCGGTGGCTACAGCTTATTTCATAGGGCAATGTCTGGCTAACCCTAATGGTTGATACCCGGTAATTGCTTCGGAAACCTACGACACACATTTTGCGCCGCAGCTATTCCCGAGCCCTTTGAGGCTGGGGCATTCACAATTGAAATTGAGAAGACAGGAAATATCAGGAGGACGATATGGGCGATGTTCCCACCGGGCCCGGAACAGGAGGTCCGCCGCCTCCTCCAATGCGTAGTACGTGTGATTCTCAAGAATGCCAAGCCGCGCTTGCTGCTGTAGCCGATGATAGAAACAGAGTGTTAAGCAAATGCGCCCAGGTAGAGGCGACGCGAGGCAGAATGAACCTTCTGGCCGCGATTGCCGCAGCATTTGCAACCCTTGCGGTAGCAGCTCTGGTGGGCGCCGCCGCTGCCAGTGGGACTTTCTTCGGCATCCAGCCGGCATCATATTACTGCTTGTCGCTATCGTGCTCGCCTCAATCGCACTCACATTTGGCACACTTGCGGTGATTGCTGCAGCTCAACTTGCAGTTCAGCAAGGGGAACTCAACGGTGAGCGAACTCGCTTTACCAATGACGTCAGCAAGGTCCTGGCCATTTGTCCTTCGACGTGTTGGGGAGATACGTCGCTGCCTGCCTGTCCCGACTAGGTTTCAGTTGAGATGGCTGAAAGCGGTCCTGATCTAATCGGTTCCTTCGCAGAAATCAGGAGACCCGTTTTCGTGTCGATTTTTTCAATGGCCTAGGCCGGGGCATCGGCCCGGGTATGGGTCTCGGCTTTCGAACCGGAGGATCCAGCAGAAGCATTGTCAGATATGAAAGGTCGGCAGGAGGATCCGATAGGCCAACGCGCACCGAAAAATCATTGTCGAAAGTGCGCAGAGTGCCGCCGGTCGTGATCTGCGACCGGATACGCCGCCAATCGTTCAGAGAAGGATAGGCTCGTTCGACATCGGCTCTGGTGAGATTGCGAAACATTCCCCAGTGTTGAATGGCGCCGTGGTTTCGACCAATCGCCTCCAGGCGGTCGAGAATTATCGGTGTGCTGTTAAAGCCGCGCATCCCGACGATCTCGATGAGGCAGGAACGATCACAGCGGTTCTCCGGAGCGAGGTAAGCGCGCGAACGTCCAACGAAACGAAGCGAGAACCATCCGGGCAAAGCGAGGCCTTCGCCGGACAGCCACATGTCCATCTTCGGTAGCACCTCATCGACGAAGCTGATATGCGAGCCGTCGGTGGTGTCGAAGGCTATTTCGAGAGCCAGCCCGCGGGTGGAGCACTGGCCCGGGTTTGGGCCCGCCATGATGGTGTGGGCAAAGCCCTGATGCGTGCCCACTTTAATTTGTGACTTTGTGAGATACGAAACTACCTGCGCGGTGGCCGCCGGATTTCCATTCAGCGCGCTGGCAACCACATCCCCCAGAGCACCCGGGCCCTGGGTGCGGATGAGTCCGACGAGCGGCGCAACGGTGAGCGCGGTGGCGCCGCCGGTGGCGAGCAAGATGCCGTAAATTGTATCGAATGGTGGTGGCAGCAAGGGTATGAGATATGCCGATGCATAGAGAAAGAGACCTGCTCCGCCGGGCACGGCGACCAGAGCGTCGGCAATTGCAGTGGTGCAGAACAGGCCGAGAGGGTCGCTGAGGATGGAATAGTCTGCGGGCCCCGTAGCTGCGGCTGTCATGCGGCGATAGACATAGCAGGTGTGCCCCGGACCGGGATCGACGGCAACCTGCAAACCACGATCGACGGCGAAGCGAAGGTGCCAGGATCCATGAGCGCAATTCGGGTGCTAGGCCAATCGCTGACGTTGATGGTTTCCGAAATATCGTATTGGCTTTCGACTTCCATGATGACGGAATAGACAAGTCCGAGCGTGCCTACGGTGGCGATGGCGGCGTTGAACCAGTCGTCGTCGTAATGAATGACGGTGGCAGGAAGCGCCGCCCGTAACAGCGCGGGATTGGTGATTCCCATCGAGCGCTCGATCCAGTGCTGCGTGCCGCCGGGGCCGACGAGATGGACGGCGCGCACCATATCGGGGACCGGGCCACGGTTGAAGTCGGGGCCGTGAACGGAGGTAGAAAGAATACCCCGAGGCTTTGGCCATCGGAGCCGCCCATCGTGGAGAGTGCGAGGCCCATTGAGTCCAGAACGCTGCACAAATCCATCACTTTGATTCCAGCTTCGACGTGAACGAGCTTGAGAGCCCGGCCCGCGGCGTTTAGCGCGCCCGGGACGATGGTGCTGAGTACGCGGGTGAGTTGGTCGGTTTCGACGAGATAGTCGGGCGATTCCGCAATGTCGGAGAATGACCAGCTACTGCCGACCGCGCACACGCCTGCCTGCGGTCTCCGCTTCGCGCACGACCGTGATCAGATCGTCCAGTGTTTGCGGATGACAGTGGCGATATGGAGTGAGGCCCTCGCTGCCTGCCCAGTTGGACCAGGGCTCGTTGGGGTTTTCAATCATGGCGTCACCTCTGCGCGATGACAGTGCAATGCCCGTGATGCGCTCCAGCTGATATGAAGGCGCGGCAATGCGCCGCTTCTTCCTGAATTACTTGACGATCACCAGCCGATCGACCCGAGACCAGGGTCCGACCGGCTCTTCAATCTGAGCTTCGATGAATTTTCCAGAGACGACTGCGGCGAGCGCGGTGGCGAGCATTTCGCGGCCGAGCCCGTCCTTGCTGAGAACCCATGTCCAGTCGAAGGAGCCGTTCTGGCGCCGAAACGAACTCGCCTCACCGCGCACGATCTGCCATGAAATGACAGGGAGGGCGCCATGGTTGATGTCGTTTGCGAAATTCGCCGGGCCGGAATTACTCCAGAGGGTCTTGCCCAGTTGGACGTTCGTCCGTTGTGACGAATTCCTGAGAATGTGGGCTCCCTTCTTAGGACTACGGCCAGTTGATGCCCATGTTCGCCGGCGGTGGCGCAGCCCGTTGAGGGAATGCGCGGTAGCGAGGATTATGGAGGATCTGCGGGGGCAAGCTCGCGGAATTCCAGAGGAAAACATCCTATTGACAAACCATAACTGCTTGGTTATGGTTTGTCCGTGGCAGCCGTGAATACCAATCACGTTTTCCGCGCTTTGGCCGATCCGACGCGCAGGGCTATTTTTGAGGAGTTGACGCGGCAGGGTGAACAGACGGTCCACGCATTGACTCGCTATGCGGGCGTGTCCCAGCCTGCTGTGTCCAAGCACCTAACGGTGTTGAAACGAGCGAATCTGGTACGGCATCGCCGCGAAGGACGCGAAACGCACTATCGAGCGCAGCCAGATGCACTGGCGCCGATAGTGGACTGGCTGCGTCATTACGGCGCGTTCTGGCGCGAGCGGCTTGATCGTCTTGAATCGCTGCTGGAAAGGATGGAACCATGAGCAACACGGCAGAAAGTGCGCGCACCCTTGTGATCGAAAGAGTATTTCCCCACCCGCCGGAAAAGCTGTGGCGCGCGCTCACCGAAAGCCCTCTTATCGCGCAGTGGTTGCTGAAGAATGACTTTGAGCCGGTAATCGGGCAGAGGTTCCGTTTCCGGTCCGAACCGGTGCAGGGCTGGGACGGCGTGATCGACTGTGAAGTGCTCGTCGTCGATCCGCTAAAGCGACTCTCCTACACCTGGAGTTCTTTGGGACTTGACTCCGTGGTGCTCTTTACGTTGACTCCCGCCGAAGATGGCGGCACCCATGTTCGCATGGAGCATTCCGGCTTCCGCCCCGATCAGCAGCAGGCCTACGGTGGCGCAAAATACGGCTGGCAGCGCTTCTTCGATGGTCTGGAGCGAGTGCTCGGAGGCGTGAAATGACCGCGAAGACAAAAAACATTGCTTATTGGACGACCACCATACTCATAGCATTTTTTATTGGAAGCGGCGGTGTCGCGCAGGTGGCGCAGTTCGTAGCCAACCCCCATGGCGTAGTGCCCATCCTCGGCTACCCAATGTACTTCTTTGCCATCCTGGGAGTTTGGAAGGCGCTTGGGGCCATTGCCATACTCGTGCCGGGTTTTCCGCGACTCAAGGAATGGGCCTATGCCGGCATCTTCTTTGACCTGACGGGAGCAGTCGCGTCCGTGACTGCTGCCGGCAGTTACGGCGCTTACGCCTTTCACATCGTTGCGCCTCTCGTGCTTACAGTTGTGACTGTGGCATCGTGGGCGCTTCGACCGGAAAGCCGCATCATCGGCACGCTCGCTCCAGCGGCAAACCGCAGGCCGGCGGGAGATCAGATCGCCTAACCGATGAGCGCACCTAAACTTGGCGCGAGAGGAGCTCACATGAAAACGACCGCCGCGGCGGGATCTGCTTCTGTATTGATCGACGAGAGGATTAAGGAACTTGGGGACTGGCGCGGGAAAACGCTTGGGAAAGTGCGCGGGATCATACACGCGGCGGATCCTGAGATTGTTGAGGAGTGGAAGTGGAGGGGCACCCCCGTGTGGTCCCATGGAGGCATCGTGTGCACGGGGGAGACTTACAAAATCGTCGTCAAGTTGACGTTCGCCAAGGGAGCCGCGTTGCCGGACCCTGCCGGCTTGTTCAACTCGAGCCTTGACGGGAATGTCAGGCGCGCGATCGACATCCGCGAAGGCAACAAGATTGACGAAGCCGCGCTGAAGGATCTTATCCGCGCTGCGGTCGCTCTGAATCTGAAGGGCAAGAGCAAGGGGATCAGGGCATCCTGATGAAGTGCTCGCCGACGATGGTGAAGGCGTTGAGCATGTGGGCGGTGCCGAGGAGCATGTGGATCTGCTTGCTGAGATTCATGAGTTCGAGGGTGCACCCCTCGCGGCGGGCGGAGACGTACAGGCGGGCCAGGGTGCCGAGGCCCATGCTGTCCATGCGAACGAGGTCGGTGAGATCGAGGACGATGCGCTTGTGGTCTGACACCAGCGGCTTGACCTGGTCGTAGAGAATGTCACCGACGCCGGCTACGAGTTTGCCGTGCAACTTCACGACGATGGGGCGGGCATTGGGGTCGATGTCCAGCGTGAGGGTAGGCGCGGGCACGGTATTGGCCGGCATTGGGTTCACCTCGTTGCGAGGATTTGGGAGGGAAATCATTCTCGCATGAGTGGTAACGTGACCCTACCCCCTCCCCCCTCCCGTCACCGGAGGCCTGCGGAAGCTATTTTGAATCAGGAACTTAGCCGGTGTGCGGTTCGCAAGAATGTCATACTAAAGGACTTAGGTCCTAAATATGTCCAGCGCAAGGACTTAGCGGGCCAGCCAGAGGATGGCTGACGATCGAAGACTTCGATATGTGAGCAGAAATGCCAAAAGCCACCGGCGTGGTGGCTTTCTCTCTTTGGTGCTCTATTCCAGAGTAGCAAATTGAGTGGAATTAACTGGCAGGTTTTTGACATTTATTTCAGTGGCGGTTTCGTTTTGGGAGGAAGCACCCGGGCTTAGGCTGCTGCAATGTAGGATCGTTCGCGTGCTGATCACAAGTACTGATCCGGCTTCTGTCTAAGTCCTTCATTGGAGGAGACGGCATGACCGTAGAGGTGGGCGGGATGGTTTGCGCGGGCGTAGCCGCGCTGCTACGGGGCTGGTGCTTGCGCGGGCGCGGTTCCTGGCAGTTTCCGGCGCCAACAGGCTGATCATGATGGGGCCGGTTTTCGAGGCGACGGCGCTGGCCATGTTTGCCGCTGAGCACTTCACTGCAGCGCGGGACCTTATGCCCATTGTGCCGCGCTGGCTGCCGGCTCCTCTGTTCTGGACGTACTTCGTGGGCGCGGCGCTGCTGGCGGCGGCGGTCAGCTTTTCGCGTGGCGGCATGTGCGCTGCTCGGCATCGCTGCTCGCAGTGCTGTTCCTGATCATTGTCGCGACCATCGATCTGCCGAACATGCACAAAGGAATGCATGACCGGTTCTTCTGGATTCTGACGGTGCGCGAGACGTCATTCGCGTGCGGCGCGCTGGTGCTGGCGGGGAGTGTGTGGCCGCACGGCTGGCTGGCGCGGATCGGACGCAGCATTGTTGCGGCGGTGATGATCTTCTATGCGGTTGAGCACTTTCTGTTCCCACGGCATGTGCCGGGAGTGCCGCTGGAGAAATTGACCCCGGCGTGGGTGCCGGCGCCGGTGCTCCTGGCGTATCTGGTTGGACTCATCCTGCTGCTGGGAGGAGTTGGGCTGTTCTTCCGCCGCACGATCCGGGTTGCCGCCGCGGGTGCGGGGCTGATGCTCCTGCTGCTGACGGCATTCTTCTATCTTCCGATCCTCGTCATGGAGATCCATACTCCGCTGGCGGTGGAAGGGATCAACTACGTCGGCGATACCCTGCTGTTTGCAGGAACCGTTTTGCTCGCGGGCTTCGGCGCGGATTTGGTGACTGCCTGAATTGGTGCACTGGCCATTGGAGCGCGGGGGTTGGCCGCCCACATCCTCTCTGGCGGTGACACCGAGAGGATGTGGGCACAGCCGCCAACGGTTATTTGCAGCAACTGCCGCCGTCGCAGCAGGCAGGGTTTCCACAACACATGTGGGTGGTAGCAGCCTGGGCTCCCAACGAAAGCAGAAGGGTTGCTGCAAATGCGAATACGAGTGCTTTGAGTTTCATAACAATCTCCTTTGAAGATGTTGTTTGAGACATATCTGTGCGCGTGCGTTTCGGCGCGCTGCTTCTGGGGATGCGAAGGAAGGAGATGGTCTAGATGCGGAGATCGTCTTTGAGATCGAATACGGCGACCGGGTAACGCAGACCTGGAGTCAGTTCACGCTGTGATCCCATGACCGGGGCCGCGGGTTGACTATCGACATTTTGAGTTTGCGGAAGAGGATTCGATCGCTCCTCGCCGGCCTGTTCTTCCGCAACCGTGACAGTAACGTGACAGGCTGGGCAGGTTTCGCCGGTATTGTTCGCGGGCAGTGGGCAGCAGGGTGATTGTGCCGGCTGGCATAGCGGAAACTCCGCGGAGACGCCCTCTGCGAAGGATGCTGTCGCGATCCATATGCAAATTAGAAAGAGCGAGACCCAGCCGCGAAGATGGCGCCCATGCTTCACACTCAAACTGTAGCGCTTTCGCGGATCGAGAACAATGGGGTGGGGCGCCTATGGGCGACGCAGGAATAAGATCGAGCGCATGCTGACGAAACGTTCTTCGAAATCGAGTGCTCTGGTGGGCCTTGCCGTGGTTGGGCTGGCGGTGGCTGGAACTGCTGTTGGCGCTTTGGCTGTTGGTGCTCTGGCGATTGGTGCGCTGGGGATTGGTCGGCTGGGGTTGGGGAGTGGGCGGATTGAGGAGTTGCGGATTGGGAGGCTGGTTGTGGATGAGTTGGTGGTCAGGAAGCGGAGTGAGGGATTGCCGCAAACGGATTCATAGAGCAGTATGAACTCGTGAAAGGTTCGAAATTGGTCATAAGCCCCTGGGCGCAGAATCCGGTTTGGCAAAACTACTCCTCACTCGTTCGAGAAGCGAAAACTGCAAACGAAGCTAGAACGGGAATGGAGTGGTCGCATCACATCGCAGCCTCCCTGTATTTTGGCATCGCTGCGCTCGAAGGGTTCGTGAATTCCAAGCTCCGTAAGAAGAGGGAGGAGGACAACGTTCCCGAGCGGGAAATATTGAAAGAACTGAGATTCGGGAAGATTACCGATAAGCTGACTAAGTGCCCCATCGAGGTCCTCGGCAAAGATCTTACTCTCAGCAAGGAAGCACTTAGCATCATCTCTACTTACAATGCGATTCGGGGCGAGATCACTCACGTAAAAGTGCATGGTCAATTGCTCTATCAACAGCTCGATAACATCGATCCATCAATGCTTATCGATTTAGTGGCTGAGTATCTCGTTCGATTTCACGAGTTGGAGAGCAGGCCCTACCCCTACTGGATATTCGGCTGGAATTATCTGAACCCAAGGACGAATTCTTACGAAATCATCCTTCAGAACAACGACCAGTTTTGCTTCTCTCTTCGAGGTCTCGGCATCAACTTTCCGCTTCCTCCATATGCTGACAAAGAATTCCTGCGCTTTGAACGTTACTTAGCAATCAAGCGGGCTCTTGCGTCTGTCGCGAACTGCGAACCGAAATCGATTTTTCCATTCAAGCCAATCCTGTGTAAGGAATGGTGGACCCGAGAGCATCAGGTCAAATGTGGGCATGTAACCGATGAGGCAATTGACAATGCGCACAGATTTGGCAGAGGACAGAGATGATCGCGTATGGTTGCCAGAAAATGCTTTAGTGATTTCTTGTGCTCAATAATCTGCGGAAATCTCGAAGTCGCGTCCATTATTGAGTTTTCCTATAGATAGATCACACCAAGCTTCGTCCGCAGGATCGAACTGGACACTTACTTCGAGTGGGAAGCCGATGGTCTGCTCAATTGATCTATTAATCGTATTAAAGACGTACGTTCGATCATCTTCCCTGTCATAGACAGTTGCAGCAGGATCATCATAGGCGACCTTGGCTCTAAATGAGATTTGAACATGTGTTTCCAATATTGCAGAGTCCCGATCGGTGCGCAGAACTAATGGATCTTCATCGACCGATAATCCCACAATGTCCGTTTCCTCCACATCTCCATTTACGTCGGTAAGGACAAAGGATGAATCCGTAAATTCCTGCTCGATATCATCCTTTATTCGTTCAACGTTTGCGCTATAGCACTCAAGCACATGTTCCGCCACTCTGGTATCCCATTCGCGATTCTCGGAGTCGAGAAACTCCTCGATAGTCTCAAACCTTGATATGCCGGTATTTTCAAGGGCCCCGCGAAATCCCTTGTCACCGCTGATGCATACAACTTGTGAAGTGCTGTCCCCGGCAAACGCCTTAAGCGCCTCGATGGCGAACGCATCCGGAAATTCGCGTCTCTTCTCTTCTCTATTCTCGAAAGGGAGCTCAACCGAGAAGTATTTGCTAAACACCACTTCCGGATTGATGTCATCACATTCAATTATCTCTGCACGGCATAGCTTGATAAAGCTATTAAATTGAGCTGTCAACTCTTCAACAATAGCTTTCTCATTAAGTCGTAGCGCGCGTGAATGACACGTCTGGAGCGGTCGAATTCTCCAGGATTTTCAGGTCCTTGCGGAACTTGTCAATCGTGTTACTGGCCTCTTTGACTTTTTTCCGAATGTGCCTCGTCACCTCGCCAACTGTGATAGACGTCAGTAAGACGCGTACTCGATCCGAGTTAACACGCTCAACTAGCTCTTTGAAAGCCGTGCGACGGAAGGCGAAATTATTTGCATAAAATACCTGCGTATCAAGGAACACTTCGGATATCAGTCTCATAGCGATGCTGGCCTCAAAATTTGCCTACTTCCGCTTCCACCTAACCCCATCCTTACTGTCTTCGAGCAAAATCCCCTTCCCTGCTAGTTCGTTGCGGATGGCGTCGGCGCGGGCGAAGTTTTTGGTCTTTTTGGCCTGGGTTCGTTCGGCTACTAACTTATCGATATCGGCGTCGGATAGGTCGAGCGAGGCCTGGAGGTTCGCGGACTGCTCGGTCAGCTTGCCTTCGCGGGCGGCCCAGTGGACGGCTTCGCGGGCTATGTCGGTGTCGCGGTCTTCGAGGACGTTGAAGATCTGATCGAATTTGTGGAGCACATCGAGGATCTGCGCGGCGTTCTGCTGCTGGAGCTTGCCGTGGTCGGCGGCGGTGTTGGCGTGGCGGATGAGGTCGAAGATGGCGGCGCGGGCTTCGGCGGTGTTGAGGTCGTTGGCTAACGACTCGGTGAACTTCCGGGCGGCTTCGCTTGTTTGCGCGGATAGCTCGGCATTTTCGCCCTCGGGCCACGGGCCTTTGGCGATGCGCTGATGGAAGGTGCGCAGGCGGTCGATGGCGGCGGTGGATTCGGCGAGGCCGTCGAAGGTGAAGTTGAGCTGGTGGCGATAGGGGACGGAGAGCAGCAGGAAGCGGATGGCGGAGGCTTTGTGGCCGCGGAGGAGGAGGTCGCGAAGGGTATAGAAGTTGCCTTCGGACTTGGACATCTTGCGGCCTTCGACGAGCAGGAAGCGGACGTGCATCCAGTGGCGGGCGAAGGGTTGGCCGGTGGCGGACTCGGACTGCGCGATCTCGTTTTCGTGGTGGGGGAACATGAGATCTTCGCCGCCGGCGTGGAGGTCGAGGGTGTCGCCAAGATATTTCATGGCCATGGCGGAGCACTCGATGTGCCAGCCGGGACGGCCGCGGCCGAGCTCGGTGTCCCATGCATGCTCGCCGGGCTTGGCGGCCTTCCACATGGCGAAGTCGGAGGCGGAGTCCTTCTCGTATTCATCGACGTCGACGCGGGCGCCGGCGGCGTTGGCGCTGAGGTCCTTCTTGGAGAGCTTGCCGTAGTCGGGGTCTCCGGCGATGCGGAAGTACCAGGAGCCTTCTTCGGTGCGGTAGGCGAGGCCGCGCTCTTCGAGCTTGCGGATGAGGGTGACCATCTCGGGAATGTTCTCGGTGGCGTGCGGCATGATGACGGGCGGCAGGCAGCCGAGCGCGCGGAGGTCTTCGAGGAAGGCCTGCTCGTAGCGCGGGGTGTATTCGGAGATGTCGACGTGTGCGGCGAGGGCGTTGCGGATGATCTTGTCGTCGACGTCGGTGATGTTCATGACGTGCTTGACACAGATGCCCTGCTGCTCGAGAAAGCGGCGGAGGAGGTCGACGTGGACGAAGGTGCGGAAGTTGCCGATATGTCCGTAGTCGTAGACGGTGGGGCCGCAGGCGTAAAGGGTGAGTGTCTTGCCGTCGGCGGGAATGAGGGGCTCGATTTGTGCGCTGAGGGTGTTGAAGAGCTGGAGTGTCATGCGTTCGTGGGGTTCCCTTTGATTTTACGGGAGTTGGATGACCAGCGAGGCGGCGAGTCAGCCATCTGGCACTACTGGCCGAGCGGGAGGCTGGCGCGGGCGGATAGAGATGCGGGGGCGAAGTCGTGTGCAAGGAGCTTGGGCCAGGCGGCAGCGGCGATCATGGCGGCGTTGTCGGTGGAGAGGGAGAGCGCGGGGAAGGCGATAGGCAGGCCGCGCTCGCGGGCTGCGGCGGTGAAGCGCGTGCGGAGCTCTCTGTTGGCCGCGACTCCGCCGGAGATGAGCAGGCCATGCGCGCCGTAGTGCTCGGCGGCGGCGAAGGTCTTGCGGCGGAGGTCGTCGACGATGGCGCGCTGGAAGCTGGCGATGAGGTCGAGTGTTTCGCCATCGAGGAATGGGAGCGCGTCCGCCGGTTTGCTGGATGGGGAGAGCTGCGCGCGCCGGGATGCGATGGACGCTGCCATATCGTGGGTTTCGACATAGCGGAGGACGGCGGTCTTGATGCCGCTGAAGCTGAAGAGGTAGGGAGCATCGGCGGCGCGGCGGCCATCGCGGTGGGCTTTGGGCTTGATCTGCGCAAAGGAGAAAGGAACGGCGGTGGGGTTGCCGTGGGGGGCGAGGGCGTCGATCCAGGGGCCGCCGGGGTAGCCGAGGCCGAGGAGCTTGGCGACTTTGTCGAAGGCCTCGCCGGCGGCGTCGTCGACGGTGTGGCCGACGTTGCGGTAGTGCCAACTGGTGTTGGCGTGCTGGGCGAGATAGAGGTGGGTGTGGCCGCCGGAAACGACGAGAGCGAGGAGCGGGCCGGTGGTTGGGAGGGCGGCTGCGTGCTCGAGGAGCACGGCGTGGACGTGGCCTTCGAGGTGGTTGACGGCGATGAGGGGTTTGGCGAGCGCGGCTGCAAGGGCTTTGGCGTAGCTGATGCCGACGAGGAGCGCGCCGGCGAGGCCGGGGCCTTCGGTAACGGCGACGGCGTCCAGTTGCTGCATGGGGATGCCGGCTTCGCGGAGTGCGGCATCGACGACAGGGACGATAGCGCGAAGGTGCTCGCGGGAGGCGAGCTCGGGAACGACGCCGCCGTAGGGGGAGTGGATGGCGATCTGCGAGGCGACGACGTTCGAGAGCTGCCGACAGCCGCGATCGACGATGGCGGCAGCGGTCTCGTCGCAGGAGCTTTCGATGCCTAAAATGAGGCCGGACGTGATGTTGGGGGCATTGGTCACCATTCTCCATAGTAGGGGAGCTGGCTGTGCGGCGCTCCCGTTTCACAATTTCTGGACTCACATTGCAGCAGTGATGTGCAGCTCTTCTTAACGGAAAAGCTGCGTCGAGACTACTTCGATTGGACATAGCGATTGTGAAAGCGGGCATCGCGCCGATCCCGGGCGGCAGGTATGGCAGATTCTTCCTTCGGTTACGTTCAGGATGACAACGTATTGAGCCCTGCGACTCACTACACTAGAAGAGTGAGTCGTGAAGTTCATGTCGAGCGGAGCAGCGGGCTGATGGCGGCCGCGGCGGTGGTGCATTCGCTGACCGGGGCGGGGCATCGTGTGTACCTGGCGGGGGGGTGCGTGCGCGACCTCCTGATGGGGAATGAGCCGGCGGATTATGACGTGGCGACGAGCGCGCGCCCGGAGCAGGTGATGACGCTGTTCCCACGAGCGTTCGGGGTGGGGGCGCACTTCGGCGTGGTGCTGGTGCCGATGCTGGTAGATGGGCGCGAGATTGTCACCGAGGTGGCGACGTTCCGGAGTGACGGCGTGTACTCGGACGGGCGGCGGCCCGAGACGGTGGAGTACACGGACGATCCGAAGCACGACGTGCAGCGGCGCGACTTCACCATCAACGGGATGCTGTTGGATGTGGACAAGTATCTGGCGACGGGCAGAGCGGCCGCGGCGGTGCTGGATACCGTGGGCGGGCAGCATGACCTGAAGGCCGGCGTAGTACGGGCGATCGGGCAGCCGATGCGGCGGTTTACCGAAGACAAGCTGCGGATGCTGCGCGCGGTGCGGTTCGCGGCACGGTTCGGGTTCACGATCGAGCGGGCGACATTTGCGGCAATCCGCGTGCTGGCGGGAGAGATCGGGCAGGTGAGCCGCGAGCGGGTGCGCGATGAGCTGACGCGCATGCTGACGGAGGGGCGGGCTGCGGATGCCTTCCGGATGCTGGAGGCTACAGGGTTACTGGAGCAGGTGCTGCCGGAGGTGGCAGCGATGCGCGGCGTGGCGCAGCCGCCGGAGTTCCATCCGGAGGGCGATGTGTGGGTCCACACGCTGATGATGCTGGAGAAGCTGCCGGCGGCCTGCTCGGCGACGCTGGCGTGGGGCACCTTGCTGCACGATGTCGGCAAGCCGCCGACGTATTCGGTGAGCGATCGAATCCGCTTCAACGGACACGCGGAAGTGGGGACGCGCATGGCAGCGGCGATCGGCCGGCGGCTGCGCTTCTCCAACGAAGAGGCGGAACAGATCCAGTCGCTGGTGGCGAACCACATGCGCTTTGGCGATGTGGAGAAGATGAAGGAGTCCACGCTGAAGCGCTTCTTCCGGCTGCCGAAGTTTCCCGAGCATCTGGAGCTGCACCGGCTCGATGTGACGTCGAGCCACAATCAACTGCGGCTGTATGAGTTTGCGAGGTCACGCTACCAGGCAGCACCGGAGGAAGAGGTGAAGCCTCGGCTGCTGGTGACGGGAGAGGACCTGATCGCGGCGGGGTACCGGCCGGGGCCGGACTTCCGCGCGATGCTGGATGCGGCGGAGGATGCGCAGCTCGAGGGGATGATCACGACCAAAGGCGAAGGGATGGCGCTGGTGCGGGAGATGTTCGGGGCGCCTTCGGCGGCTTAGCTCAGGCTTGACCGATCTCCCCGGACTCACAGAGCTTCGTGACAACTGTGTCGAGGTTAGCGCTGGCAGGGATTCGGGTGCATACGCTTCCGGGTGGAGAAATTGCGGATTGATAAGTGAGAGCGTCTCGTTCACGAATGGGTGAACGAGCGGGCTATGCCGCAAAGCGAGCGTCGCTATTGCGCAGGATGGAATACCGAAAAGGTCCTTAATCCGATTTCTCTGCCACGTAGAGATAGCGCAGCAAGCGGTGCTCGCTGGATACCGAGTGGACGCAGGCGAGGAATTGCTGGAGGCCTTCGTAGTTCTGCGAGCCTTCGATTGCGGTGAGCGCGTCCCGGTGCTGGTGGCGTGCGGACTGCCAGCGCTCGGCGATAGTGGCGGCGCTGGCCGTGGTGTCTGCGGCGCGGAGGAGGCGGAAGCCGGCCTGCTCGATGAGCTGCTCGTTGTAGCCGGGCGGCGTAAAGATATACACGCCGATGGAGCAGCGGGTGGCGATCTCCTGGTGGGTGACGGCGCCGCCGAGGACGAGCGCGTCCGAGAAGAGCATGCGGCCGCCTGGGATGAGAACGCGAAAGAGCTCGCGGAGCAGCGCCGCGCGAGCGGGAATGTGGCAGAGGACATCGTTGGCGAACGCGGCGTGGAAACTGCCGTCCTGAAACGGGAGCGGGGCGGCGGCCGCATCGCATTGCTGAAACGAGGCGCGGCCGGAAAGGTTGCGCTCAAGCGCGAGTGAGTTGGCGTTGCGAATGCCGGCAAGGTTGCTGTCGATGCCAAGGATCGTGCAGCCGATGGCGGCGGCGAGATGGACCGCGTAACCGCCGGAGCCGCTGCCGATTTCGAGCACGTTTGAGTCGGGAGCGAGAAGGAGATCGCGGGGAATGTCGTGAGATTCTTCCGCGGTCACCCAGCTTGTCTGGCCGAGGTCCTGACCATAGGTGGCGATGCGAACCTGGCGATAGACCTGGGCAGCGTAGTTGCCGTAGGCGCTGTCGTAGAGGTCTACCGGGACTGGCTGTCCGGGCGGCCGCGCCGGTGGTGCGCTTTGCCGGAATCGCTTCCTTTGGTCGCTCACGTTGGATTCTCTTAGGCGAGCCTACTTTATCCCAAACCAATTCCGGCGTGCCTTAAGAACTGGCCATCCCCGGAGTCAGATGCGATGGATGTCGGTGGCATGGCGGCGGAGCCACCAGCAGGGGTCGGCGCCGGCGTGGGGAAAGATGGAGCGGGTGCAGGGCTGGCTGGCCGTACTCTGCGCATCGGCCTTGAGGCGGCGGTTCTTAAGCGGAGTGAGCATGAGCTCGGTGACCTGCACGGAATCGTAACCGCCGCCGTGACTGACACGGATGCGCCAGACGGCCCAGTCGCCGGCCCAGAGGAGGAGGGTAGCGGCGAGGAGCGTGAGGAGGGTGTCGGCGGCGAGTTTCTTCCAGTTGTGCAGCATTTACCTGGAGGGATTGTAGAGGACTCGGCGTTCGGCAAGTTGGGCCTTTCGGCCCCGGCTGGATTTGTTGGGCACAACCCACCCTGGCTTCGCCAGATTAGGGCAACCCCGAGTTTGCGCTCTGATTAGTTGGTGTAGATGCGGACGTAGTCGACGAGGAGCTCTGCTGGAAATTTTGTGGTTGCATCGGGGGCTTTGGGCCAGTCGCCGCCGATGGCGAGGTTGAGCAGGAGATAGAAGGCGTTGCCGGAGTCGAAGGGCCATATCGCGCCGGGGCGATTGAAATCGGCGGGAGTGTTGGTGGTGTAGGTGTTGAAAGGCGAGTCGACGTAGAAACTGATTTTGCCTTTGGACCAGAGGATGCCGTAGGTATGCCACGACGCGGCGGAGAAGGAGCGCGACGGCGTGTCGACGTAATGCGCGGTGGTGTCGCCATTCACGCCATGGAGTGAGCCGGCAATCCAGTCAGGCGTCGGAGCGTTGATGTGCTCCATGATGTCCTGCTCGCCGCTTGCGGGCCACTTATCGGTAGCGATGTTGTTGCCGAGGGTCCAGAAAGCGGGCCATGTTCCCTGCCCTTCCGGGAGTTTCATGCGGGCTTCGATGCGGACGTGAGAGACGCTGAAGAGGCCCTGCGTCTTGAGGCGTGCGGAGGTGTAGACACCGGGAGAGGGCTGGCGGGCGACGATGTGGAGTGCGCCGTCATCGCCGACGAAGGCGTTCGGTTGCGCTGGATCGCAGGGCGGCGTGGCATCGTTGTAGGCGCAGTAGTGCTCGAACTCGCGATTGCCAAAGCCCGTGTGGCCGGTGTCGTAGGTCCAGATGTCCGGGTTCGGTTTGGGGCCATGGTCGGCCGCGTCGTCGAACTCGTCGCTCCAGACGAGTGTGTTGTGCGGGATATTCGGGGCGAAGTCCTGGCTCGAGGCTTTGCCGGATTCGCCGTGATCGACAGCGATGGCCTTGACGGTGAGGTTGGAGGCGACGAGGAAGGGCGCGAAGTACTGCGGCGAAGCGGCGGTGGGCTCCGCACCATCCGTGGTGTAGTGGATGACGGCACCGGGCGCGCCGCCGCTGAGGGTGACGATCTGCGCGCCGTTGAGCGCGGGCGCGGTGTGGATGACGGGGGCGCCGGGCGCGGTTTGAGGCTGGGTTTGTGCGAGGGCCGCAGCGGTACAGGCGATAAGGATAGTTACGATTTTTACTGCCCGCATTGCTGATGGCCTCCGGCGCGTGGGGTTCGCGGGTACCAGAGTATCGTGGGACCGGCTATGTGGGCGGATCGCTGGTACTGACTTTTGTGGTATCCCGGACTGGCCGTCCCGGCAAGAGCGCCTTTGGCGCGTTCTGTTGGGTTCGCTTCCTTTGGTCGCTCACGCTTGTATTGGTGGACGACACGGCAGTAGCGGCGCCTGCAAGGAGTTTCTGTAGTAGATAGTTAGCGATTGCGCAGGGCTTCGCAGATGGCGTCTCGGGCCTGGGTGGCGGCGGGCGAGAGTGGCGTTTTGACAGGCATGCGCGCAGCCATGGCCTCGAGCAGGTAGAGGTGGTTTTCAAAGAGCGAGAGCTGGACGGGGTCGGGCGGCGATTTCTGCCAGACATTGTTGTCCTGCTGCACACCGGCGAGCCAGTTCTGAAAGTCAGCGAGTTGGAAGTCGTTGCTGGTGATGACGACCAGTAGAGCGATGCCGAGGCGGCCCTGTTCGCCGTAGGTGTAGACCGTGGCGGCGCTGCGCAGGCGCTGCTCGACGGCGGCGAAGAGTGCCTGCTGATCGCCGGCTGTGAAGCGGGGATCGCGGGCGAGGGCGGCGAGCAGGTCTGCGGTGTGGGCGGCGGAGTGGATCCAGCCTTTGACAGGGTCGAAGCCGCGGTTGTCGCGCTCGTCGCGCAGATAGGTGAGCGCGGCGGTGAGCAGCGCGCGGTACTGCGTGGGCGCGAGGAATGGGTGCGCGAGATTGCGCTCGGCGAGGGAGGCGAGCGTGAGCGCGGAGAAGGAGCGGCGGAAGGCGGAGTCGGCGCCGGACTCGCCGATGCCGCTGCTGAGGTTTTGCTGGAGCGACGGCAGGAGACTCAGGAGCTGCGCGTCGGTGAGCATCCCGTGGCGGATCCAGACGTCGAGGATGGTGTAGCCGAGATCGTCGCGGAGTGTGGGATCGGCGGAGGCGAGCCAGGGTGTGAGTTCCTGCGCGAGCGCGAAGGCGGATGCGCCGGGTGGAACGACGAAGTGGTTGGCGACGATCGCGCGGAAGTATTGGCGGTCGTGGTTTGCGCTTTGGGCAAAAGCCGTGGACAGCGCGATGGTGATAAACGCAACCACGGCGACTACGATTCGTCTGAGCACGAGCTTCGCTCCTGAAAGGGCGTGGCCCGAGAGTAACGTATCTCGAGCGGAAGAAATGCGCGATAGATCTGGTGCAGACGTCTGGACTACAGGTATGGAATGCCAATTTTGGCAGACTGCAGCCTGTCAGAGACTGGCGAGGCGATCGAGGTAGGCGTGGAGGACGTCGCGCCGGAGGGTGAGGCTGGCGTATTTTCCGTGGCGCTCGATGTGGATGAGGCCGGCGGTTTCAAGCTCTTTCATGTGATGGGAGAGGGTGGCGGGGCTGATGGTCTGCTTTTCGGCAAGGCAGGTGCAGGGTGTGGCGCACTGATTGCCACCGATCTCGGCGAGGATTTCGTAGCGGCGAGGCTCGGCGAGAGCCCGGGCGATGAGCGCGAACTGCTGGTCGGTGAGGTGGATGCGCTTTGCGCCGGGTTTCTTCTCGGGCATGACCTTCTACCTTACTAGGACTTGCCGTCCAGCACATGCGCCTTCGGCGCGAGTTGCTGGTTTTTCCTTTGGCCGCTCGCGCCTGGATTTCCGCACGAATCACCAGGGACAGCCATTACACTCTCCGTGCATGGCTACGGTTGCGGAACGATTGCGCGCGCGGTCCGATACGCTGCTGGTCGCGTTTGACCTGGTGGGGACGCTGGTGTTTGCCCTGGAAGGGGCCATGGCGGCGATCCAGAATGAATTGGATCTGCTGGGCGTGCTGGTGCTGGCGTTTGTGACGGCAGTGGGCGGCGGTATTGTGCGCGACCTGCTGATCGGCGCAGTGCCTCCGGCGGCGATCCGGGACTGGCGGTATATCGGGATTGCGATCGTGGGCGCGGGAGCGACGACGCTCTTCTATCACCTGGTGCAGGAGATTCCGACGACGCTGATGGTGACGCTGGACGCGGCGGGACTGTCGCTGTTTGCCATGGCGGGTGTGGAGAAGGGGCTGGACTTCGGGATGCATCCGGTGATGGCGGTGGTGATGGGCGGGATCACGGGCGTGGGCGGCGGCACGATCCGCGATCTGCTGCTGGCGCGCGTGCCGGGCGTGCTGCACCGCGACGTGTATGCGTCCGCGGCGCTGGCCGGCGGCGTGGTGATGGTGCTGCTGCTGAAACTGAAAGTGCCGCGCGCGCTGACGATGGCAGCGGGCGGAGGTGCGTGCTTTCTACTGCGGATGGTGAGCGTGGCGCAGCACTGGAATTTGCCGCGGCTGATGCATCGGCGTTAGGGACTAGCCGTCCAGGCGATCCGGCTGGACCGGACTCTAGAGTCATCATTCATAGCGCAGAGCTTCTGCGGGCGGGACGACAGTGGCGCGTTGTGCGGGGAGCAGGCAGGCGAGCAGTGCGCTGACAGCCAATAGCGCGGCGGCGAATAGCACGCCGGTAGCGGCGAAGTTGTTGTGCATCCATGCGGCGAGCAGCTTGCCGAGGAATGCGTCGAGGGCGAGGCCGACGGCGACTCCGATAGCGGTGCTGATAAGCGCAATGCGCGCCGCGACCCAGAGGATATGGGGACGGGGCGCGCCGAGGGCGAGGCGAACGCCGAACTCCGTGGTGCGCTGCGCGACGCTGTAGACGACAACGCTAAAGATGCCGACGAGCGCAAGCGCGAGGGCCATGGCGGAGAAGACCCCGAACAGGATGGAGAAGAGGCGCTGACGGCTGTATTGAGCGTCGCGCTCGATGGCTTCGTTAAGGGTGAAGGTGCCGCTGGCGATCTGCTGCTCCGGAGCAACAGAAGCGATGGCCGCACGGATGGAGTGCAGGTAGGCGAGCGGCTCGCCTTGCGTGCGGATGAGGAACTGCGTAAAGGGCGGTATCAGCGTGGAGTAGGGGAGATAGATAGCGGGAGCGACAGGGCGATCGACGCCATCGTTGCGCACATCACCGACGACGCCGAGAACCTGACGCCATGCCTTCGCCTGGCTTGACATTGCATCGAGCGGACCTACCGCCGCAGTTCGGGGAAGCAGAGCTGACCATTCAGGGGATTGATATTCGGCCAGTACCGACGGACGAAGCTCTGATTAACAACGGCAACGAAATCGCCTCGATTATTTTCCGATGCAGTCCAGATGCGGCCGTGGAGCACGGGGATGCGAAGCGTGGCGAAGTAGTCGGGACTGACGGAGTGGATGCGGACCGATTGGTTTTCGCCCCGTGGGACACCGCTGATCTCGACAGCGCCGTCCGCACCGGTGTATGGGGGTGCGGCGCTGACTCCGAAGGCGACGTTGCGGACGCCGGGCACAGCGGCAATCTTCTGCCGTATTTGTTCGATGTATGCAGTGCGAGTTTCGCGCGAGCGGATACTGTCCCACTCCTTCAGGTTGCGGAAGTGCATCACGATGCCGACCTGCATGACGTGATTGGGGTTGTAGCCGAGCGGAAGCTGCATGAGATGGAGAAAGCTGCGGATGGCGGTGCCGGCAGTGGCCATCAGCAGCAGGGTGAGCGCGACCTGGGCAGCGATGAGCGCGCTCCAACGATGTTTTGCCTGTTTCGGTGAGCTTCCCTGTTGTTGCGATGGAAGGGCGCGGGTGAGATCGAGGCGAGAGAGGCGCAGAGCGGGAACGAGGCCGAAGAGCAAACCGGACAGCGAGCTCATGCTGGCGGGCACGGCCGCGGGCGAGCAGAAGAATAGAACAGTTGGCGCAGCCGATGATGAGCAGCAGCAGTACACCGGCGAGGAGAAGAACGAGTGGACGGGCGGTGTTTTGCTGAAACGGCACGATGATGGGCTGAAGCTGCAGATGCCACTTGTCGGGAAAGTGATTGGGATTCTCCTTCGCGAACTGGCGGACGATGGCATTGAGCTCCGCATCGGCGGCTGCGGGAGAGATGTGCGGCTTCAGCTTTATCCACGGGATATAGGGTGAGGTCACCGGTGGATTGACGGTGTCATGCAGCAGGCTGCGCGGGAGGTAGACGTCGCCGACACCCGTAGTGTCATTGAATGCGAAGCTGCGGGGCATGACGCCGACGATGGTGTAGAGGACATGGTCGAGCTCAAGCGCGCGACCGATGACATGGGGATCGCCGTCGAAGTAGCGCTGCCAGAATTTGTAGTTCAACACGACCACGTGCTGGCCGCCTCCCTGCGCATCGGAAGGCTCGATGCCGCGGCCAAGCAAAGCGTGCACACCAAAGAATGCGTTGGCGTTCTCGGTGAGATAGGCGCCGATGAGGTCCTCGGGAATCGCGCCGCCGGTGATTTCCATGTTGGATCCCGCAAAGCCAAGCAGGTCTTCAATACAGCGGGCCTTGCGCAAGGATTCGAACTGCGGTTTCATCGTCGCAAACCAGGTTGGCAGATCGGGATGTTGTTCGTTGATGAGGACGGGATTCATGATGCGGTCGGCATCGGCGTAGGGGAAGGGGTGCAGAAGCACGGCGTAGATGAGCGAGAACATCGCCGTCGTGGCGCCGATGCCGAGTGCGAGCGAGAGCACGGCGACGGCGGCGAAGCCGGGATTGCGGCGCAGGGCGCGGAGACCGTAGCGGATATCGCCGCCAAGTTCGTCAAAGAGACGGAGGCCGATGGCGGCACGGTATGTCTCGTTTTGTGTGGCGGGCTGCCCCAGATCGATGCGGGCTTTGCGCGTTGCTTCTTCGGGCGTGAGTCCCTGGCGGACGAGATCTTCGCGATAGGCTTCAAGGTTGGAACGGAACTCTTCTTCTACATCGCTCGACGCACGCGGCACGATAGATTGCCAGAGCCTGCGAATCCAGCTTTCGAAGCTCATATCTCGTCTCCCTTCGCGTCGAGGATGCCGGCGACGACGGAAGCCATGTCGGTCCAGCGAGCGGTCTCCTGCTTGAGTTGGCGCCTGCCGGCGGCAGTGAGCGAGTAGAAGCGGGCGCGCCGGTTGTTCTCCGATTCGCCCCATTCGCCTTTGATCCAACCGCGGCGTTCCAGGCGATAGACGGCGGTGTAGAAAGAGCCCTGCAGGATTTCGAGGCGCTGGTTCGAGATCTGCTGGATGCGCAGCAGGATGCCGTAGCCATGCAAGGGCCCGAGCGAGACGGCCTTGAGGATCAGCATTTCGAGCGCGCCCTGTGGAAGTTCGACCCGGTTCGTCATGCCCACTCCTATTCGAGATAGGAGAGTACGCCGTGCTCTCCTATCCCGTCAAGGAGAGCGGCCTCGCTGAGACGGACGCGCTTGCGGCGCATTTTTCGTTGGGTTGGCCCAGTTGCCGCTCATGTCGGTTTGTGGGTGAGCTGCCTGACCACGACACTCTCCAGAGCGAATTCCCGGCCTATTGCGACTGCGGGTTGCATGCTCCGGCAGCGGCATTGGCCGTGGCTTGCGCGACATGGGATGATCGAGCATGCGCGCCCGCTTCCGAGGTGCCGGGGGAGAACTGTGGCTTGCGGCAGCCTTGCTGCTGCTGCCGGTGTGCGCGGCTGCCACCTGTGTGCCGGGGACGGCGGATGTGCGAGGGACGGTGGTAGATGGATCCGGCGCGCCGGTGGCCGGGGCAACTTTGACGGCGGGTCAGATTTCCGCGCGGAGCGGAGCGGAAGGGCAATTTGTGCTGCCGTGTGTGGCGAATGACGCGGCGATCACGGTGGATGCTGCGTCGTTCGCGAAGGCGGTAGTGAAGGCGATTGCAGCGAGCCGGGTGGTGCTCGTGCCGCTGGCAGCCCACGAGGAAGTGTCCGTAACGGCGTATAGGACACCGCTGGCCGAGAGCGCGAGTCCGGCGAGCGTGCGGGTGATGACGGACGAGGAATTAAGCACAGCGGCGCAGGTGTCTCTGGATGACCGGCTGCGGCAGGTGCCGGGCTTCGAGTTGTTCCGGCGATCGAGTTCGCTGGTGGCGAACCCGACATCGCAGGGCGTGTCGTTGCGCGGGTTGGGATCGACGGCAGCAAGCCGGACGCTGGTGCTCTCGAACGAGATACCGCTGAACGATGCGTTTGGCGGGTGGATTTACTGGGACGAGATACCGGAGCTGGAAATTCGCGGAGTGACGGTGGTGCGCGGCGGCGCGAGCGACCTGTATGGGTCGAGCGCGATCGGCGGCGTGGTCGAGATGGAGCCCGCTCCGGCGGGACGCAATCATGCGGAACTGGTGTCGAGCCAAGGATCGTTTCACACTTTCGACGAAGCGGCCTTGCTGAGCGGGACGAAGCGCGGATGGTCGGGGCTGGCCACAGGCGGGGTTCTGCTCACCAACGGTTACATACTGGTTGCGCCGGAGCAGCGCGGGCCGGTGGATGTGAAGTCGAATGTGCATGCGCAGAACGGGCGGGTGACGGGCGAGCGCAACTGGAGCGACGGACGGGCCTTCCTGCTGGGCAACGTGCTGAACGAGGCGCGCAGCAATGGCACGCCGCTGACTTCAAACGGCACGCGATTGTGGCGCTATGAGATGGGACTGGACTGGTCGCCCGCGACAGCGAAAGGCGGCGGGCTGCTGGTGCGCGGTTATGGTAGCGCGGAGCACTTCCGGCAGAGCTTTTCCTCCGTGAACGCAACGCGAACGCACGAGACGCAGACGCGTTTTGCGCAGACGCCGAGCGATCAACTGGGTGCAGCGGCGCGCTGGACGCAACCACTCGGGCCACGGCTGGTGGTGCTGGGCGGCGCGGACACACGCGACATTCGCGGCGAGGACAACGAGATTGCAACCATCACGGGTGTGCAGACGCTGCTCTCTGCGCGGCAGCGGACGACGGGCGTCTACGGCGAAGCGGTGTGGACGCCGCAACAGTGGACGCTGAGCGCGGGCGGCAGGATTGACCACTTCCAGAACTTTGACGCGGTGCAGACGCTGCCCAAACCCGCACCACTACCTCAGGTAACCGAGACGGTGGCGGATCCGCGGCTGGGAGTCGTACGGCGGCTGACGCCGGCCCTGGCTCTGACGGCGATGGGATTTCGCGCGTATCGATCGCCAACGATCAACGAGCTGTATCGCAACGGGCAAGTGGGACAGGCGCTGACATTGCACAACCCCAATCTACGATCGGAGCGGGCGACGGGCTGGGAGACGGGCGTGGTGCTGACGCCGGCAAAATGGAATGCGACGGTACGAGCGAGCTACTTCTGGACGATTGTGAACCGGCCGATTACTGCGCTGACCCTGAGCACGACGCCGAATTCGATCACGCTCCAGCGCGCTAATCTGGGGCAGATCAGGAGTCGCGGCGTCAGTCTGGATGGCGAGTGGCAGGCGCGGCGCTGGCTGGATGTGATCGGCGGTTATCAGTATGCGGATGCGACGGTGACGCGCTTCGATCAGGAGCCGGACCTGGTAGGCAACTGGATTCCGCAGGTGCCGCACCAGACGGGCACGATGCAGGTGCGGGCGATTGGCAAGCGACTGGGAATGCTGGGACTGGAGACACGGATGAGCGGCCAGCAGTTCGATGACGACAAGAATACCTATCGGCTGAGTGGGTTTTTCACCATGAATGCGTATGCTTCGCATACCTTCCGGCGGCGCTACGAAGCATTTGTGGCGGCGGACAATCTGCTGGACAGGCGGATTGAAGTGGGAAGGACCCCGACGCTAACGCTGGGACAGAAGCAGTCGGTGCGCGGCGGTCTTCGCATCACCTTCGGGGACTGACCAGCAGATCCCTCCACTTCGCGGTGGCGCAGAGCGTCACGGGCTCCGGTCGGAATGACGATGAGTTGGAGGCGAGCATCGCCGAGTCCCACCCTCCCGTTTGCTCAGGATCGGAGCACGGGATTTGCTGCGCCCGGGTTTATCTTGGTTCAGCTTTTGAATGTGAGGCTGAACAAGCATGAAGATCGATTGGGTGACGAAGTGTCTGCTGGCGGTGATTGCGGTGGCGCTCTGCGCGATTGCGATTCGTCCTTATGTTTCGCCGCCGACGGCGCAGGCGCAGAGCGGCGTGGCGTATCCGGTGTATATCGAACCGGGAGTACAGATGCTGAAATCGGCGGACGGACGAAAGTCGGTGTATGGGCGCATGGTGGTTGACCTGCGCACAGGAAAAATCTGGGGTTTCCCGACGATCACGACCGATCCGTATCCTTTTAATGCGCTGGGCGGGAAGCCAGTGACGTCGCGTCCGTTTGAGCTCGGCAACTTTGCTTTTGAAGATATGGAGAAGTGAAGCAAGGAGACGGGAAGTACTGCGATACCAATTGTGAGAGACCAACGTCGAGGTGCTGGAACTTGCGCCACCGTATGTGCAGACCGAGCTGATGGGGAGCCGGTCGAGCGATCCGCGAGCGATGCCGCTGAAGGACTTCATTGACGAAACAATGAAGATCCTGGGAGAACAGCCGGTGGCAAAGGAGATCCTGGTGGAACGAGTGCATCCGCTGCGTTTTGCAGAGCGGAGCGGAAAATTCGATGAGGCATTCCGGCAGTTTAACGATGCGATGATGGCGCCGCACTGAAGAGTGGCAGGCGAGGAAAAGGCGTCTGCGACCGTCCCTTTCACTCACGTTGGGTATCGTGTGCGACTGATTTGAAATCGCACCGCGGATATGGCGTTTTATGAGAAGAGGCGAGATGACAGACGAGAACGGACTGGTCACATTGCAGAGCGCACACTCTGTCGAGGAGACGATTGCGCGGGCACGGGCGGTGCTGGAGGCAAAGGACATCCGGGAGTTTGCGCTGATTGACCACAGTGGCGAGGCGGCGAAGATCGGGCTCACGATGCCGAAGACGCAGGTGCTGATCTTCGGCAACCCGAAGGGCGGCACCCCGCTGATGCTGGCCGTGCCGAGTATCGCGATCGATCTGCCGCTGAAGCTGCTGGTACGTGAGGATACGGCGGGCACGGTGTGGGTGAGTTACTGGTCCGCGCAGGTGCTGCTGAAGCGGCACGGGCTGGCGGAGAGCTTTGCGCAGAATATTGCGGTGATCGAAATGATTACGCGGCAGGCGGCGGAGTGAGAACTGGCCGTCCAGGCACATGCGCCTTTGGCGCGAGTTGTGCTCGCTCCTGACGGTTGCTCACGCTGAGTTTTGGCCCGCTGACGAGAGAACTCGCTTCCCTATTTCAGCCATCTCATCAAGTAAGTCCGATGAGAACTTTCTGGTCATGCCTGACAGTCGTGGCGTGCACGCTTGCCGTGGGTCTGGATGTAGCGCACGCGCAGCCGGACTCGTCTGTTGTGGATAGCGTGATTACTTCTTCTTCGAATGGGTGGACGAAGACCTGCTACGCAGGATCGCCGCAGTGCTCGGGTGGTGTGGGATCGAATGCTCCACTGGGCGTACCCGCGATGAGCTTTGGCATAAGCGAGCCGAGCGCGACGGGAAGTTCGAATGCAGTGGCGCATTTCCAGATGGTCAATCCGAACCCGAATGTCTATACCGAGGTGCTGTGGGTGAACACGATCGGTAAGTCGGATGCGGCGCACTATTTCACGCGAGACTTTTATGAGAAGTTCCAGCCGCCGCCGGGCACCACGAATCTGGAGTGGGATCTGTATCAGTTTGCCGAACCGGATGGGGTGGACACGATGCTGGGCACCCAGTGCAATGGGCACAATCGCAGGATCCAATATGACAATCACGGGCACGGGTGGGAGGACACCAAGGTTGACTGCGGGTCGATGATGGACGGCAACTGGCACCACGTGCACCAGACGTTTCATCGCGATGCGGCAGACTCGACGGGGTGCTCCGGCATGCCGTGCGAATACTGGGACACGATCCAGATTGACGACGGCAGCGTGCAAAATGTGAACGCGAAGCTGCCGACGACGCGAACGCACTGGCATGCCTTCGGGGCCCAGTGGCAGATCGACGGGCGGCCTAACAATGCGAGCTGGCAGAGGCCGGCGCTGTATGACCTGTATGTGGACTCGGACAGGATCATGGCCGGCGCCTCGGCGCCGTGATGCTCTCGACTGGGCTGGTCATAGCAGCAAACTGCTGTTTCCAAATAGCTTAGATTGACACTCCCCTGACTGGTCCCCGGCGAATGCGCTGCGCATGCAACGCCAGGTGTGCATTTTTTTCCTCAGTCCGAATCGGGCTATCCCCCGAATGTGGAGCCCATTTGCAACGCGAATACCCCTTCCGTAAGGTTTTCGAGCTAAAGTTTCTGCCGTACAGTTGCGAAAGATTTTCCAAGCGAGAGGGTAGAAATGACACGGCAGCTTCGAAATCTTGCAGGTCTGGCAGCAATTGCGGGTGCTTTGGTTCTTCTGGGATCCGGGTGCGGGGACAAGCGGGAGATGAGCAAGACCAATTTCGCTCATGTGCTGAACGAGGATTACGCGGCGAACGCCGACTGCCTCTTCACCAAGCCGCTTCCCTATCCCTTCGAAATGCAGGCTGGCGACAAGCTACTGGGCGACGTCCACAGGAAGCTGGATGCCCTGACGGCGGCCGGTCTGCTTATCCGGACCTCGCAAAACGGCAATCTGCGCTACGAGCTGACCCTCAGCGGGCAGCAGGTGCCCGGCAATGGCCGCTTCTGCTATGGCAAGCGTGAGGTTACCAGCGTGGACAACTACTCCGCACCGCGCGAGTTCCATGGCGCTCAGTTCACCAAGGTGGAGTACCACTTTGTGGAAAAGGGCCGCCCTGACTGGGCGAGAATCCAGGCGATCCAGAGCGCCTTCCCGGCGGTAGCCAAGGCGGTGGCCGACCAGGCGGTCGATCAGGCGACACTCGTGCTGACCGACGATGGCTGGGTCCGCAACGAGGACTAACAGGTTTCTCCCGGTTCTCCACGTCGCAAACCGTCAACCCGTCAACCAACGTAGTGCAACCGAAAAAGGGCCCCTTAGAAGTTTGCAGGGAACCGGCGTTCAGTCAGCGCCCATCCCTGATGCGCAAGACCCGGGGAAACAGGGCCCCGGGTCTTGTCGTGTTCTGGACCGACTAATCGACGCGCGCCTCATTGATCGGCAGCAGCACCAGCAGGCAGGTCTTCGACCCCGTGGTGCAGGCGACAATCCCTCGCCGCAGGACCTTCGCCTTCGATCCCTCGGGGAGTGGTGCGCGATACGTGGCCGCCTGGAGCGCCGGCACCATCTTCTTCAGCGATTCATCGCCCTTGAGATACTGCACTTCCTCGGCGCGGTTATCGCCGAGGAGCATCAGGAAATCCGCCGAAGCATACTTTCCATCCAGTGGGCTCGGCATGGTGTACGTGCGCATCGCCACCGAATCATCCCCGACCTGCTGCACACGGGGCCCCGGCTTTTCGTGCGCACCGGCTGCCTTCAGCGCAGCCGCCCTGGCCTCCATCTCCGACTTCATGTCCAGGTAGTTCTGGGTGAGCTGCCGCGATCCCATTCCCTTCACCGCCAGCCGGTATGTCGTCAGCGCGTCATCCTTCTTGCCTTCAGCCTCGTAGATCTTTCCCATGTGCAGGCCGCCTTCCGGGTTCATCAGCAGCAGCCATGCGCTGCGTATATAGGACTCCGCCTGCGGCAGCTTGTTCTCTTTGAAGTAAATCCATCCCAGCGTGTCCCAGTCCGCCGCCAGCGAATACACGGCGGAAAAGTCTTCATTCTTTACATTGGCCAGAGTGGTTGCCGCGGTGCGCTTCTCCTGCATGCCAATGGATTTCATGCTCGCTGCTTCCGCCGCCGGCAGGTCCAGACCTGCGTCGGCCAGCTCATACGCTGTGTCATTGAGGACGCCCTCATCCTCGCTCGCGTCCATCAGCGCGTGCAGTGTCTTCTTTCCGGCGTCGATGTCGCCCGCCTTTAATTGCGCCTGTCCAAGTTGCATTTTCAGCGGATCGGGCTCGGTGCTCAGCGTGATCGCGTCGTTGAATGATGCCTCGGCATCCTTGAAGCGCTTCTGCGATAGCTGCAGATTTCCCAGTCGAGCGTGCGGCCTTGGATCAGCCGGATCGGCCTTCGCCCAGGCCTCTAGCGTTTGCTCCGCCTCCGGCCATTTTCCCTGGCTCGTGAGCAGGTTCGTCAGATCGTTGTAGGCCCACAGGGTTTCCGGATGCAGTTCGATTTCCTTTTTATATTCAGCAGTGGCCTGGGCCTTGTTCGTATACCAATCGAGCGCGCCATATTGTGCCCACAGGCCGGCCTGCTGGTCGTTCAACGCCTTCACCTTGTCCAGCAGTTCACGCGTGCTTTTGTAATCGTGCACGTGGAATTCCTCATAGGCCTGCCCCATTAGCTCGCTCGCCTGGGTGTTATCTGGTCTCGCGGTATTTGATTGTTTTGCGCCCGCGCCTACCAGTTGCAGCATCTGGCCGGCATCGTCACTGACTGCTTTTAAGAAATCCCGGTATGCACTGAAGTCGCTTACCGGCAGCTCCTGCGCTTTGTAGCGCAGCGTGCGATCCATGGTCAGCTTGTGGTCTTTCACGCTATAGGTCGAGGTGTATTCCGCGAAGGGAGTGGTTCGCTTCACGTCCGCTGGAGGCGTGAGCGTGTAGCCCTCCGGCAGTTCCAGCGTTGCGATTATCTCGGTTTCCTGCGTGGGATCCATCTGCATCGCGCGCTTTGGCGGCGTGGCATCGTCGGCAATCTTTCCCTCGAACAAGGTCGAAAAACCGGGGAAGCGCCGGCTCTCCCAGTCGCCGAAATCTTTGCGCGTGTAGTCCCAGGTCACATGGAAGGGGTCTGCCGTCTTCTCCGGCAGGCTCGCATCCACGGCGCTCACGTCGCCCGCAAATCCTGTGCTGTAGGAGATGCGCTGCGCCAGCTCCTGCCAGTTCGCGCGCGGCACTGTGTGATATACGGAGCGATAGATCACCTCCGCGTCTCCGCGCATCGTCATATCAAAATGCGCCGTCAGCACGCCGCCCTTCTCCAGTTTTCCGGTTATCACTTCACGCACAAAGGAAGGAAAGGGGAGGGCTGCCTCTGTCCGCACCAGCCGGGCATCGCCGCTCGCCGGAATCTCCAGCGCCTGCTTGTTGCGGATCCCCGCCAGCAGCATGCGGCTGGGGGCAACCTCCGGCGTCGCATCCAGCCACACATCGTGGTCCTTCAGCTTCACCAGCGTGATCATGTGATCGAATTGCGAGGGCATCGGCAGAGCTTCGTTGACTCGCATGCTCGAACTCACCAGCACGGGCTCCGCTTCAATCTTCTCCGCCGCCAGCATCGCTTCGAGCAGCGTGTGCTTGTCCTTGCAGTCGCCGTACTGGTTCTGGAAGATCTCCGATGCGATGTGCGGCTGCAGGCGGCCCACGCCAAACGACACGGCGATGTATCGGTACTGGGTCGCCACGTAGTGATAGAGCGCGTCCACCTTGGCATCGTCCGTTGTCAACCCTTGCGTCAGTTCATCGGCCTTTGCCTGGATCGCCGCATCCGGTGTCGCGCGTCCTTTGATCAGCTCGCGATACCACGCTCCCATCTCTGCCCAGCTGTGGAAGCCGGTGAGCGCTACATCCGGCTCGTACATCTCCTGCACCAGGTTGACCGCCGCGGTCTTGTCCTTCTCCTGCTTCTTCGGGTACTCGGATGCCGTCTCGTGCTTCCACCGGTACACTCGCTCATCTCCCTCTTCTGTCACCGCCGGCTGCACTTTTTTTGACCTCACCACCGGCGACAGCTCGCGCGGTACGCGCACCTCCAGCGTCTCCTCCTTCACCGGCAGGCCCGATGAAAAATTCGCCGCGTACCACAGCGCGCCCGCGGCGTCCTTGTTCGAGTCCTTCATCGTCAGGCGGTACTCCACGGTGTCACCTGCGCTCAACGACTTTACCGGCAACTGCTTTGTCCGGAGGTCGCTGTACATGGGCGCCATCTGCGTGACGGGCAGCGGCACCTCCTGCGCGTCCGCGGCGGGAGTCTCGATCACCTGGCCGGAAGGCTTGCGCACCCGCACCGAATCGAAGGTCACCGACTGGCTCAGCGCCGCAAACGGCAGGCTCACTATCCCGGCACTGCGCACTCCCGCATCGGATTGCACGTGCTCGAGGACATGGAGCGTGCGCACGCTCGAGCCATCCTTCGCGAAGCGCACCACCGTCTCTTCTTTCTCGACCACCACGGCCTCTCCCGAGAGATCGGATTTGGCAGCGGCTGAAGGAGGTGGCGGCGCGGGTTTCCCGGTCTGGGCAGAGAGAGCAAGCAGAAAACAGAAAAGGGCAGCAAAGACGATCCGTCGGGCCGACATAGCTAACTTCTTCTAGCGCAACACGATGCTGCAAACCAGCAAAATCGAAGATGGGGCGAAACTTAGGGCACAGGTGGGTCTTCGCACAGATTTTACTTGACGGCATACACTGTGTGCCATACAGTGTACGGAGAACAGTATGAGCGAAGCCCTTCAATCCGTTCTCGAAAACCTTCGCCTGGAGCTGCGCCGCGGCTGCCTGATCCTGGCCGTGCTGGCGCAACTTCGCGAGGAGCACTACGGCTACACGCTGCGCAAGACACTCGCCGATCATGGCATCGAGATCGAGGAGAGCACACTGTATCCGCTGCTTCGCCGGCTTGAATCTCAGGGGCTCCTTCTCAGTGAGTGGCGTGAAGAGGACAAACGCAACAAGCGCTTCTATCGTCTCTCTGTCGCCGGCGCCGCCACCCTCGATCAGCTTCTCGTCGAGTGGGAATCCATCAACCGCTCTATCCACCAGGTGCTTGACAGGCACGCTACGCAGGAGGCCTGACCGCCATGGCTGCCAACGATCTGCTTGACCGCTACCTCTACGCTGTGAGCCGCTATCTGCCGGCATCGCGACACAATGACCTGCTCAGTGAGCTTGCCGCCAATCTCCACTCCGAGATGGAAGACAAAGCCGCCGCGTCCTGGGGCACCCGCTTACGGAAGATGAGCAAGCGGATGTGCTCGCCACACGATGGCCATCCCATGATGGTCGCCGCACGTTATCAGCCGCACCGCTCCCTGATCAGTCCGGAGATCTTTCCGTTCTATTGGTTCACCATCAAGCGGGTGATGCCATGGGTGGCGGCGATCTGGCTGTTGGTCACGGCACTGACGGCGATCTGGGGGCCGCAGGGGACGTCGATCGTCGAGCGAATCGACATCGGTCACATCATCACCGGACTGTTCGGCACGCTGTTTCAGTTCCTCGCCTGGATGACGGCGGGCTTCGCTGCGCTCGAATACTTCAAAGGCCACTGCAATAAGCTGACGCACCCGGATTGTAATTACTGGCAAGTTGCCCAAGGCCGAACCGCCGGCTCACCAGGGCCCGCGTCATCCCTGGGCGGGATGTGATCGCGAGCGTTGTCTTTATTGCATGGCTGCTCGCCTTCCCGCGCTTTCCTCTATTCTGCTCGTTCTCGGAAGCTTTTACCGTCTCGGTGCACCTG
>CAWILE010000009.1:0-728762 GCA_963836835.1 uncultured Acidobacteriaceae bacterium
CATAGATGTAGACACTCTATTGCCACTGGAGGTAGATTGTCTACTTGGCCTTCGTAGTGACGCTCAAATTCGAAACCAAGCTACAGCGGATCCTCAGACGAGATCGCATCCGGTCTGACAGTGCTTGACCGAACGATCCGGAACTCGAAGGTGTTATGCGATGGCTCAGTCGCCGAACTTTGACATCTGCCGACGAGTGATTTATCGCCAAGGCACTCACCGAGTTACCACCTCGTTCCCAAACAACCATAACGTGGCTGTTTGGCCAAAGAGGTCCCGGTTGCGGATTCCGCGCGTTCAGCGCAAAGCAGGCCTCGAACTAACAAACACGCCCTCGAATCCTCTGGGATGCGATGCTAGGCTCTCAGTCCCGCTGGCTACCGTTCGTGCTGCGTTGAGTTCGTACATTCCAGCGGGTCCAAATGCGGGTCCCATCCGGGGCCAATATGGATTGGGTCCGGTTTCTTCCCGTCGTTTCCAAACGTCCCCAGTTTTCCGTAAGTATTCTGGATTCAATGCCGGGGCCGATTGACACGGCAGAGGTCAGGAGTTCGAGTCTCCTCGTGCCTACCATTCCTTCAGTGGCTTTCACGGCTCCAGCCTTCCCAGACCTAGAAAGCAACGTTCGCAGCATCTGAGTTGAATCCCCCCGATCATTACCATTTCTGCCCGCCCCGCTGGTAGAACTGCTGAAGGAAAAAGTCCAACGACAATGTTGTGGGGCCCGTAGTTGTGTACTCTGTGCACGAGTGAGCCTTGCACCGCAATTGACTTTGCGGATCAATCGCCGCATAATCCTGACCTGCTGCCGCTTCCCACCTCTGCACCTCTCTCTGCGGCCCGGAACAACAATTGCGGCTCGGAACGACAGCTGCGGCCCCTGAACGACAGCTCAAGCAGTCTAGGCAAACCCGGAGATACGTCAACCGACGCCTAATTACTTCCCATGTATCTCCGCTGCGGGCCAACAAGGGCGAGTTAAAAATCGCTTCTGCCAATTCGAAAAAGGCGCTCGAATTGACAACCACCGCGCAACCATCACGGAGAAATCGGTTGGGAAGTGCATTCGCGGTAAGGGCCGCTTCTATTCGCGGCAAATCCTGACCATTCCCCCCGACACAAATAGCTTGGAGAACACAGGAGAATGAACCATGGATCGCATGCTGGTTGTTGTCTTCGACAATGAAAGCAAAGCCTATGACGGAAAGACCGCCCTTCAGCAACTGGCAAATGAGGGCAATATCGGCCTCTACGCCTACGCCGTACTTACCAAGAATGCAGATGGCACCTCGTCCGTAAAACAAGGAGATGACGCCGGCCCACTCGGCACCTTGCTCGGCACCTCTTTTGGCACGCTCATCGGCGCGTTGGCCGGCCCTGCAGGGGCAGCAGTCGGCGCAGCCGCGGGAATGAGCTTTGGTGCCGGCGTGGATCTGGCCAACGTCGGCGTAGGCGCCGACTTCCTCGACGATGTCACAAAAGCTTTAGGACCGAACAAGGTCGCAGTGGTAGCCGAGGTCGAAGAAGAGTGGACCACTCCGGTTGATACCCGCATGGAGCAAATTGGCGGGACGGTGTACAGACGCGCCGTAGCGGACGTTCAGGACAAGATCGACGAGGAAAACGTCAATGCTATGAAGGCAGACTACGCGCAATTCAAGGCGGAGCACGCCAAGGCGAGGGCTGACCGCCAGGCAAAGATCACGGACAAGATGAACCAACTTGACGCCAGAATCCAGGCTTACTTGCAAAAGAAGCAGGACCGTCGCGAGGTGGAAAAGGTCAAGACCCAGGTAAAAGCCGGCGTTAAAAAAGTCGAAGCAGACGTAGCAACTGCCAAGGCGTCTTAGCGCGCTGGGCCTTCTCTCACCGTTCACCGGACATGCGGAAGGGGCGGCTTGCCAGGCGTCCCTTTCCGCAAAACAAAGTCAGTCAGCTAAGGAGGAAACGACATGGCTGCGGACACGATAGCTGGCGAAGTGAAACAACGTAGTACATGGACAATGTTCATGGGATTTCTGATAGCGGCTCTCGGGCTGTTCCTCATCGTTTACCCATTCGCTGCCGGGGCCATCACGATTGTCCTGCTCGGGTGGATATTGATATTCGTTGGCATCGCGCAATTTGTCTTTGCGTTTCATTCGCGCTCCGCGGGCAGATTTTTCCTCAAGGCCCTGATGGGCGTGCTCTACGGACTTTGCGGCATTGTGTTGGCGTTCTTTCCCGTCGCAGGTCTCGCTGCTCTTACCGCGGTCTTGGCGACACTGCTCTTGATGTATGCAGTCTGTCTGCTTACTGTTGCATTCCAGATAAGACCTGTCAGCGGCTGGGGATGGTTCCTTGCCGACGGCCTCGCCAGTCTGCTCTTGGGCGTACTGATTCTCGCCAGGTGGCCCTCGAGCTCGCTCTGGGCGATCGGGACGCTGATTGGTGTCGCCGTGCTGACGAGTGGACTCACCAGGATCTTCATAGCGAGCGGCATACGGGGCGGTGCCAGCGCCGTCGAAAACGTGGTTCGGCACGCATAGGCCGCTGCGAGGTGAATGATCAGGATGACGATTCGTGGAATCTGCACGACATTGCTCTTCGCTGTACTCTGCGTATCGGCAGTTGCACAAGCCCCAAAACCCGAGCCGGTTACAGATCAGGAGACTGAACTTGGGATGGCAGCTTACAAGCAGCTGCTGGACAAGGGGGAAATCGTTGAGTCGTCGCCCCTCTATGGAACTTTGAAGCCGTTGGCGGATGCGATCTCACGGGTGGCGCAACCGCGCTACCCTCATCCTTTTAAGTTCTTCATCGTTCATGAAACCCAGCCCAATGCGTTCGCCACGCCCGGTGGGAACGTTTATGTTGTCGACTCCCTTCTTTACTTCGCGAAAAACACGGAAGAACTGGCTGGAACTCTTTGCCACGAAGTGGCACATACGGTTCATCGTGACGGCATCACCCTCATGGAGAAGGAGCAGAGGATTAAGAGGCACGAAGTTGAGGCTGCAATTCTGCTGGGACCAACGCGAGCCCACGTGATTGCGATTATCCTGCTCGGGAATTTGAAGTCCCTTGGATACTCGCGTGATGTGGAGTCAAAAGCCGATGTGACTGGCTCCGACATATGCGCAGCAGCCGGTTACAATCCCTGGGGTCTGGTGTGGCTCTTTCAGGCTTTTCAAAGCGCGGATGTCCATCAGTTGCCGGCACTTCTTTCTGACCATCCCGCTGACGGCTCGAGAATAACGACGCTTGAGTCGCATTTTCGAAAGAATCCATCCACATTCTCGAAATTCAAACCCAACCCTGACTCGGCGACTCCGTTCAACGTGCCAAAAAATGCGCCTGAGACGTTCCTGCATCCGGTCGCCACACGAACAAGTCAATAAAGCTCGAGCCGGAACAGGAAGTGAGAGCGGCTTGCCGGGCGGTCCGCGCAGGGCCTCGACGTGGAGAGGTAGACGATCCGGACGAGCGGCGAAACCCCGGTCGTTCACGGTTTGGAATCGGGCAGGGGCGTCGATGATACGGAGACCACAACAGCGATGACCGAGACGTGCAAGCCGGATTCGGGCGTCGAGCGTCATGTCGATTTATGTTCCGCCCGCTTCAAGGGCAGGGAACAGATTAGAGCGACAGAGGTCGTCCATCTCACGTAGCCACGGCACGAGAAGATTCCAGCGCAAACCGAGCAACGCTAGCAAGAATCCCACGGTGCACAGTGTGCGCGATTCCATGCGATTCACCAGCCGCCAATCCGCCCACGCCGGGTGTGATCTTGCTGGTGAGATTTGGGAACAAGTTGGGAACGATAAGCATTCCTCTGTGTTTCTTAAGGCATCTGAGTGTGCTCCTCATTCCCCCTAAGTCTTTGATATTCTTTGCCTTATAAACTTGACACGGTAGAGGTCGCTGGTGCGAGTCCAGTCGTGCCCTTAAACAACATGCGGTTCGATGACCTCACCAAACTGGTCATGTGTGTCGTGATTTGTGCCGTAACCCTCGTCTGAGTGGTCGATGGAAGCCGGAAGTGGCTGCACTTTTTCGATACCCTCAAGTGCAGCCCCTTCGCATCCTGCCGGATATTTGAGTAGCGTCCCATCGTGTATCGGATCACATGACTGGCAATCGCCATGTCCCGCTGAAATCCCTGTATAAAAAGAAATCAGAATTTCCCTCTGTGGTGCTCAGCATCACTTGAGCAGTAATCTACAAGCCCTCAACTCCAGAGGAGCACGGAACGTCGCTGCGCACAGCGGAGGACTCGCATGACCCCGACCCGCGTCACACTCCTCTTCATCAGTTGCCTGCTGCTCGGGTTGCACTCCGCCGCACAGCGGATTGTCCCGCCGCTTCACACCCGCGGTTACGAGATTCGCGATGCAGCTGACCACACCGTGCGGCTCACATCTGTTAACTGGTATGGCTTCGATCAAAAGGAATTCGTCGTGGGCGGTCTTGATCACGCGCCGCTCAAGACCATCGTGGGGCAAATCAGAGCCATAGGCGCCAATTCCGTACGACTGCCCTGGGCTAACGAGACTATAGAGCGCAATCCGGTTGTGCCTGATTATGCAGTGAAAGCCAACCCGCAGTTTCGCGGCAAGCATGCGCTCGACGTCATGGATTCGGTTATTGCTGCGCTGGCCCAGGCGCACATCCTGGTCATACTCGACAACCACATGAGCCGTGCTGATTGGTGCTGCAGCGAAACGGACGGCAACGGGCTCTGGTACAACGCGGAATATCCCGAGAAACAATGGCTCGCCGACTGGCAGACGATCGTGACACGCTACAAGCATCAGCCCTGGGTTATTGGCGCCGACTTGCGGAACGAATTGCGCAGCGGCACACAATGGGGCGGCTCCGATCCGAAGCTTGACTGGCACGCGGCGGCGGAACGCGGCGGCAATGCCGTCCTTAAGGCCAATCCCAAGCTATTGGTGATCGTGGAAGGGCCGCAGTACTCGACCGACTTCAGAGGGTTCGCCAACCTGCCTGTCCGTCTCAGCGTCTCGCATCGCCTGGTTTACTCACCACACGCCTACGCAACCCCGGAGCACCGGTTCGAGAGCTATGCCGAATTGCGCGCAGCATACGATGAGCGGGCGGGTTACTTGCTCCACGCAAAGCCCGCCGTCCCGCTCTGGGTTGGCGAATTCGGCGCCTGTCAGACACTCGACTGTGGCGACGGGAGCCAGTGGCTCCGCTGGTTTATTCAGTACCTCGGGGACAACGACCTGGGCTGGAGTTGGTGGGCACTCAACGGCACGCAGTCCAGTGGCATAGGACGCAAGTATGACGCGCTGGAACCCTATGGCCTGTTAGCGCCCGACTACCAGCACGTCGCGGCTCCCAAAGTCGTGGAACTGCTGCGCACCATTAGCTCGCCCCGGAAGTGATCGTGAGGAGTGCGGGCAGCGTGGCTGGGTGAGCGAGCCAGCGTCTGGCAAATTCCGCCAGAAGCTGCTGAAACGGTGATTCAACGCTTCGAGCGCGCGAATGTCAGAAACCGATGATCGTCAAAAAGCGACGTAGGCCTGCACCATCGGCACCCAATTCGTTATCCCTGCGCTATAGGGAGTAAAGGCCCCGCTATAAGGAGCTCCTCCGGTGATGTGGACCAGCTCTGCGTTGAGCCACAGCCGCTCGGTCGGAAGGTAATACCATCTTAGTCCGGCCCCATACTCATAAGGGTCGCGGAACTGCCCACGCACCCATGATGCGCGGACGTACGGCATCAACTTTTTCGGCTCGACAAAGTAACTCGCCGAAATCTCATTGCCGTGGTCAAACGTGGATGCGAGCGGAAGCGGTCCGTCGGCTACGAAATCATTTAGCCAGCGAAAGAAGTATTGCCCGTTGACCGCAAGCCCGTTCCATTTGAGGCCGTAGTCAATTGCCGACATCCTATACGTGGCATCCTCGAGTGTTACACCCGGCGCAAACGCTCCGGTCGCGAAGGCCTTCACGCCGTCGGAATTGTATATTGAGGTGTTCTCGGGACTGGATTGGTCGAGATCTGAAAAGCGATTCTCCCGGGACCTTGTAAACGAGGTACCTAGTCGAATGCGAACTTTCCTGGAGGAGAAATAATCATCGTACATGGTTCGTGATCTACCGGGTGGCCCGTAGTCTCCCAGCGGCTCCCACCAGACGCTGCCGGAACCCAGCAGATTCGTATCGATCTTATTTGCCGCGATACTCAGGGTATTGAGACCGTTGCCGACCATCGCCAGGTAATTCAGTCCCTTCACGAGTTGTCCGTTTATCACAACGCCCTGAGTGAACCCGGGGCGGAAGAAGTTGTCAGCCATGGTCCTATCATTTGCCGTGAAGAATGGAAACGTGCCGACCAGTGATCGGCTGCCCGGAACGCCAAAGTAACCTCCGGTTAGTGTGAAAGCCTTGCTGAATTGCCAGCCAATGTTGCCGGCTACGACGATCGACGCGGCCCCGGCGGATGTCCAGATGGTGAAGCTATATGGCGCCCTCTTGTTGAAGACGTAGCCCCCGAAGACCATCATTGAGCGATTTACCGTAATGTCGTTGCGCGTATCAACATTGTAGGTTTTGCCCAGGTGGTCAGTGAAAGTGTCTTGGCTAGAAAGACTGTTGATATATCGCACTTGGGTAGTGCCCTGGAGCCTGAGCAGGAAAGGCACCTTAGCGTCCTCGGGAGTTTCCCCGATTATGATTCCATCTCGATAACGAGGGAAGTTTGACTGTGATTTGGGAGCGGATTCCGGCTGCGCGGCTCGGGCGGGCGGAACACGGAAATTGCTGACCGCCGTTGCAAGCTCCTGCGCAACAAAGTTCTGTTGTGAGGAAGAAGATGAAGGATCGCCTGGTATTGGAGTCGCAGGCGGGCCCAATCGCTCCTTTAACTCGTCGACTACCTCAAGCAGCATCATCTGCTGTTGCTCAACTTTATTGAGCTGCTCTCGCAGAGCGACGTTCTCGGTCTTGAGTGCCGTGACTTCGCTTGCCAAGTTATCAGCCTGAACATCCGGCGACTGGCCGCATGCGACAGCCGCTAAAGCCATCATGAGGGCTGCTGAGAAGACACAGGATTTATACTTTATCCGCATGGCTGTTCAGGTTCTCCACTGTTGCTGTCCAGCCGATGACGTTAGCCGGGAATTGGTGAGTAATATCGGTTGCGATCGTGGCGCCCCTTGCTTCGTCAATGCCGGCTTTGTCTACGGCATGCGCTCCTATAGTCGCGTTGAAGGAAATCGCAATACGGGGCGTTTCTCCTGCATAGGGGTGAACCCAGTGATAAAGCCAACTCGGGAACATCACGAGTAATCCAGATTGCGCTCGAACTCGAAATGGCTCTCCGTATAGATCTCCCGGTGCGCTCACAGCCTCCGCTCCGACACGCGGGTCGAGAAATTCCAGAACGCCGCCACGCGGTTGATCCTGGTTCTCAGTCCCGGCATCAACGTAATAGACTCCCGACCACGCGCTGTCGGGATGCGAATGGGGCGCATGGTATGCACCGGCGCGACAGATTGTTGCCCATGCGGAAATGGATGCTGTGCCAACGAAATTGTCCCGGCCTGTCGTGAGACAGATCATTCTGCGCAGTGCCCACGTAATCCATGAACTCAGCGCGGCAACATTGACATCTGAGCGATGAAGGAAATCAGCGCGCGAGTGCCAGCCTCCGATATTGCTTCGGCCGACGCTTGGGTATTCCGATTCCTCCGCCAGAATCAGGGAACGCAGCCCCTGATTCATGGCTTCAGAGTCGGGCAGTTGCACACGACCGATATACGTCGGGAATGCCTGTGTAACGTTGAGCTCCATGATCAGGCCCAGTCAGCAGAGAACTACCGAAAGCGCAAGTCCGGCCTCGCTCGTTTCCTTGTACTTACTGTTCATGTCCTTGGCTGTCTGAGCCATCGCGGTAATAGTGTCGTCCAAATTGATACGATGCCGGCTGGCGATCTCATTGGTGGCGATTACATAAGCGGTCCATGCCTTGACCGCGCCGAATGCGCATCGCTCGATGCACGGAACCTGAACAAATCCAGCCACCGGATCGCAGGTCATTCCCAGGTGATGCTCCAGTGCGGACTCCGCGGCGTTCTCGACGACTAGGGAATCCGCGTCGTGTGCAGTTGCGGCTAACGCCGCCGCCATCGCCGATGCCACACCGATTTCCGCCTGGCAACCACCCTCGGCAGCAGATAGCGTTGCATTGTGCTTGCACAGGTAACCAATTGCTGCAGCAGCAAGCATGCCCTGTCGAATCTTGTCTGGTGGAAGTTTGCGACCGCCTTCGCCCAGCGCATAGACCACTGCCGGCATGACTCCGGCTGAGCCGCCTGTCGGCGCTGTGATAACAAGGTGGCCCCGCCCGTTCTCTTCAGAGCCCGCCAGAGCGTATGCCGAAACGGCGCCAATTACGCGTTCCGTCTGGTATTGATCATCCATTGCGCGTTTGTAGACTGTTGCCGCTTTGCTGTGCAGCTTGATGGGACCGGGCAACACACTATCTTCCGGTGCGGCAAGGCCTGACTTCACAGTGGCGACCATCGCGTTGGTGATTTTGTCGATGAAGGCATAGACCTCCGCCTCACTTCTCCCCGGGATCGCCATCTCATTGGCGAGAATTACTTGTGCAATCGTCAGATTGTTTTGATCCGCGTGCTGGCGCAGCTCCTTCATTGTCGAAAACGGATACTTTGGTGGATTCTTCTTCGGCGGCGTGTACCCCTTCCACTCGATGAATCCGCCGCCCACCGAGTAGTATTCCTGCTCGAGCAGCACGGTGTTCCCGGCCATGAGCTTGCACGTCATTGTGTTCGGATGAGGGAAGTCACCTTTGACGGCATCGAATACAACGTCTTTGAGCGACACATTCACAGTCTTTGCACCGAGCTTGACTGGGAAAGACTGGTCGGGGTTGTCGCGCAAGCCGTCGAGAAATTTGGGATCGACGGTTGCCGGTTCCATCCCTATCAACCCCGCGAGGGAAGCTCGCTCTGTGCCGTGTCCTTTGCCTGTGGCGCTGAGGCTGCCGAACAAATTAACCTTGAGCGCGGTTGCCTTGGCGAGTTGGTCCGGCGGCAGCTTAGTGCATCGCTGGTAGAAATCGTAGGTAATGCGCATCGGACCGATTGTGTGAGAACTCGATGGCCCAGGCCCAACCTTGTAGAATTCGTCCAGCGTCGTCATCACGGGTCCTTTTTGTTCCTTGACGACGTTCAAGCTGGGAGAAAGAGTCACATCCGCTGGACCTCCAGCGACACCCTTGGGCTCTTCACTTGCTGGAATTGCCTTGTTCTGCTGGGCGGGGACTCGGCGCCCTGTGATTACTGACATGGCCCCGATCAATGCACTTCGCATCAAAAATGCACGGCGATCCAGACCCGACCGAACTTCCTTCTTGACCAGGTCCTCGAAAGAGGAAGTGAGTGGGTCTTTCCCCTCGGCTTCGGAGAGTGGATTAATTGGTTTGTTCGCCATGTTGCACACCTTCCTTCGCAAACTTGGCCGTCGAGGCTCAATGTGATCAGCGAAAACCAGGTCTGGTCTTCCTCACAGAAGAGCTCCGGCCCAAATTCAAGTTGCGACTTGTAAATCTCACGTCCGTGAAGCTCGTAGCAACTATCACTTTTCCCAGTGGTTTTGGCGGCCTATGGATTGACTACTCTGGCTCCGCGCAGTGTGTGCGCTAATTCTTCAATCCGCCCATGTCCGGGTGAGATTTGCTGATGTGATCTGTGAACGATAGGCGTGCGTGCCTCTGTGTTCCTATGAAGAACTGAGTGCGCCTCTAAGTCACTGACAATCCATGCCTTATTAACTTGAGACGGTAGAGGTCGCTGGCTCGAGTCCAGTCGTGCCTGCCATTCTCGTTCCCGCCCGCACTCGACTCTTCCGGTGATTCAAAAGCTGGTATTCAGCCGTAGGAGAACACTGCGTGCCGGCGCAATGGCATTTCCTGAAAACAGACCCGCAAAGTCAATCACGTTGAGCCGGTTGTTCAGGTTGGTCGCGTCGAATTGAAGGCGGGTCTGCATTCGGTCGCCCTGATGCAGATCCACTCCCAGCGATGCATTGACAGACAGGGCCGGCCGCACACGGCCGCGCTCGAAATTGATCCTCTCTATCATTTTCGGGCCGTATTGAGCTATCGCTTCTGCTTCTGTGCCTTGATATTCAAAGGGCAGTCCGGAACCGTATTCCGCTCCGGCCGCTAGCCACATCCGGGGTGTCACCTGATATTGAATCTGCGTCCGGAAGGTATTTCGCTGATCCTGTGAGTTCGGGAAATGCCCTCGCAACTGGGTGGCTGCATTGTTCACATCGTCACCAAGAAAGAGCCCTCCCGTGACCGGAAACCAGACACTGCCGACCATGTACGAGTAGCTGGCAAAACCGTGCACCTTGCCCCATCTGACGATGGACAGTTTGCTCTCCGCGCCATAGATCACTCCCTTATCGAAAGCAATTGGATAGCTGAGGCCGGTGTTGAGCAGTTGATCGTCATCGGCAAAGTTGCGCGCGTCCCTGCGATAGACGTTTGCGTCGAGCCGCACGCGATTGGAGAGCCCCTTCGAGATACCACCCTCAAAGTAGCTGCCCATTGAGGGCTGCACCGGCAGATGAAGAAACTGCGGACTCAGTACGTCAGTCTGAGGTGAACTGGAGATCAGGATATTTTCGAACGATGGTGTCTGGAAAATGCGATCGAAAGAAGCATGCAGCACGGCTTTCCATGACGGCACATACCTGCCCACGGAGAGTCGCGGACTGAAGGCGTTCTTGTTGACCACAAGCTGGTAGTGGTCCCAACGCAGCCCGGCGCGCACCGTCCAATTGCCCGCGCGAAACAGATCTTCGATGAATGCACCCTGCTCAAGATCAGGCCGCTGATCGGCAAATGTAAAGGACGGAGGTGTGCCGGGATCGAAATAAGAGGGATTCGTAATTTGATAAGCGAATCGCTCGTGGAGCGAGATGGAATCCGATTCGATGCCTGCTTTGACATCATGCCGCCCGCGATGGAGCGATCCTGTTGCCTTGAAGTATCCCTCGCGAAAGCTATTGCGCTCAAAGACCAGCAGCGGAGTGGATTGCGCATTGGAGTCCAAATCGTGAGCGCTGTCGCGCACCATACCTGCGAGAGCAATCAGCGCATTTGACGATATCGTGTGCTGAAAGTGGACAGTACCGAGAGTCTCCTGAATATCTGCATGCTGACGCTGACCAGCCTGCTGCTGTGGGAGCTCATTCGGTATCAGAAAACGCGATGACTCGTGCCGTACTTGCAGGCTCGCGCGGTCACGCGGGGTTACATCGCGTTCGTAGCGGCCGCTGAAATTGGCGAGAGTGCCATTGTTTGTGAAGTTCTCCGGCACTACGGGATTGAGGTAATGGTCCGTACCGCTTCCGGAAGCCGATATGCTCGCCGCATTCTTGCCCCAGACGTCCAGAAGTTGCCCATAGGCGGAAGCCGTGTAATAGCTGCCGCCGGAGAGCGCAAGTCGCCCATGAACTCCAGCATCCGTCTGCCGCCGCGTATCCAGTTCCACGATGCCGCCCATCTTCCTGCCGAACTCCGCAGGGTATCCGGCCGTATAGATACTCAACGACTGGACATCATCCGCTTCGATCTCCGGTCCTGACCCTGGAGATCGGTTGTCGGTAAGAGGAATGCCATCCACCACGAACTGAGTCTGGTATTCGGCGCCTCTCGGATGCAGCACCGCGTTCCCTTCATACAGCCAGCCCGGCTGAGAGTTCACCAGCTCCTGCACAGAACGTCCAGGCAGGGAGGAGGACCTGTTTTTGAGTTGCGCCGGCCCAATCTGCATCACAGATGCGGGATTCTCCGGGTCGATTAACGTATCCGGAATCGTAACGTTCACGCTGGTGACGACGGAGCCTATAGCAAGGGGAATGCGTTCGGAAACCGGGAGTGACGAGCGGACCTGGACCGTCCCCGAGAATACCGCGAATCCAGTCTTCCGGACCTGAATCTGGTAAACGCCAAAGGGCAACGCGTGAACCGACAACTCTCCGGATGGGCTGCTCGTAAACGACTGCTCAAAGCCATTGCCGGCGCAGCTCAACGCAACGTTGGCCTGCACACCCGTTTGGGAAGGGTCTTCAATCTGGAGCCGTAGCTCTCCGTAATTCGCCTGCCCGGCAGCAGGCAACGTGCTGACCAGAGCAATGAGAGCGGCAAAGAGCGCTTCTCGCAGCCTGCTCGCGTGGAAATCCGGCGATGCCACGGCATTCTTCATACAGCGCGTGAGATGCACAAGTATTCCCACCTGTTCGTCTTATCAAAAGCAGCGGCCCCGCGCGACAACCCGTTCGGGCGACGAAGCATTTTTTGCGATGGGATCAAGGTATCGTGGCGGCCGGCAAGCTGCATCGCGCGTACCCATGCGGTTCACGGCCATGGATCTACGGGAAGCGTGACAGAGCCGCCGCGATCGCTTGATACATCATTTTTACTGGCTTACTTCCCAGGGAATTTGGGTGTTAAATCATGGAACCGCTGCGCCGGACGCAGTCAACGACCATTAATTTTTCATTCATGTTTCAGGGCTCCACGGGAACGAAGTCAGCTTTTGAATATCCGCGCGCTCGTCGCGCATCCGATAGGTCAGCCTATGTACAACGCAAAAGCATACTCCGCCGCCAATGAGACATCGCCGCTTGCCTCCACCATGATCGCGCGGCGCGATCCAACCCGAACCGACGTGCAGATCGAAATTCTTTTTGCGGAATCTGCCACTCCGACCTTCACCAGGTCCGCAACGAGTGGAGCGGCGTGATGCCCACGGTGTACCATTGTTCCCGGCCACGAGATTGTCGGCCGCGTCACCAAAACCGGCTCCGCGTAAAAAATTCAAGGTTGGTGATCTCGCCGCCGTCGGGTGCATGGTCGACTCCGATCGGCACCTGTCCCGAACTGCAGGAAGGATTCGAGCAGTTCTGCCCGAACCTGATCGCTCACCTACAACTTCCCTGACAAACACACCGGACGGAGTGACCTACGGCGGATACTCGGACAGCATCGTCGTCGATCAGCAATTCGTTCTAAAGATCCCAGTCGAATCTTGACCCTCGCCGGTGCCGCTCCTCTGCTTTGCGCGGGAATCACCACGTACTCGCCCATGCACCACTGGGGCGTTACCAAAGGCAAGAAAGTCGGCGTCGTCGGGCTGGGCGGACTTGGCCACATGGGCGTCAAATTCGCGCACGCCCTTGGAGCGCACGTACGTTCTGTTTACTACGTCGCCCAACAAGAAGGAAGACGCACTCCGCCTCGGCGCGGACGAAGTCGTCATTTCTCGCAATGCCGATGAGATGGCGAAGCATGCCGGGAGCTTTGACTTTCATTCTCGACGCCGTCTCCGCCGAACACGACATCAATGCGCTTATCTGGGGCTTCTTCGTCGCGACGGTAACCTCTGCCTCGTGGGCGCACCGGAGAAGCCGCTGGCTGTTGCCGCGTTCAATCTATCTTCGGCCGCCGGAGCCTTTCTGGCTCGCCCATCGGCGGCATTGCTGAGACGCAGGAGATGCTCGACTTTTGCGGAAAGCACAACATCACCGCCGACGTCGAAATGATCCCGATCCAGAAGGTCAACGAAGCATACGAACGGCTGCTTGAAGGCGGACGTGAAATACCGCTTCTCATCGACATGGCTTCTCTGAAGAACGCGTAACCCGCTGCGGAAGCGCTTTCTGAGGGGCTTCCGCAGATTTACCGCAGCGGCTCTTCCCGATAGAGCTGCGCTGTGTGGCGCGTAGTAATGAAGATGACCATCATGAACATGCAGGTGGTTGCGATGATGCCGCCCACGTCGAAGAGCAGCCATTTGTAGCCGAGGATGGTTGCGTACGGGCTGCGCATCAGGGCGAAGTTGCCGATGACGAGCAGGATGCGAATTTCGGTCGGTCCGAAGATGCCCTGCGACATTTCGAAGCGCGACAGCGTATAGGTCGCGAGATAGCTTTCGCCCGAGAGCAGTAGGAAACCAATCAGCATGGCAACGGCGATCGGCCAGTGCACGAGACCAGAGAGGCCGAGTCCGCACATGAGCGCGGTGGCGCCGAGCATGTCTACGATGTGATCGACGTAGAAGCCGAAGCGCGGCCGCTGCTGGTTGCGCACGCGGGCCAGCGTCCCATCCATGCTGTCGCCGAGCCAGTTGAGAACGATATACAGATTCACCAGCAGCAACGCATACCGGGTCTCCCGCGCGAGCACGTACGCGGCCCCGGCTCCAATTTGCGCGATGAGGCCAAGCGTGGTGAGCTGATCGGACGTAAGCCAGCGCGGCGCGCGGCGGGACATCCATTCGAGCAAACGCTTTTCATGCGCAGATGTAAGCGAGCGATTGACGCGGACTGCGTTCCTGAAGCTCTTGTTGTCTTTGGTGGCGACCGCGGTGGGAGTCATGATCTTGCGCTCTCCCGTGTGGGTTCGCGAAGCGCATTGCATGCCGCGCGCAATGTGAACTCCATGGAATCGCGGGGAATGCTCTCGACGTAAGGACCGATCACCCATTTCAGTCCCGCGGGGATGTCGCGCGTGAGCGAGATGGTCTCGATCTGCAGGTAGACACCGCCGTCCTTCTCCTCGTAGCTCCAGTAGGTATTGAGCTGCCAGAGAAAGCCGTGCGCTGCGCCGGGGCTCAGTGCATGTTCGGCCGGCGAACCTGGCGATGCAATCTCCGCAATCCGTGTGCTGCGTGAGTTGCTGTAACCATGCTGTGCGTCGAGCTTTTCGTAATCAATGTCGTAGTCGGTGTCCATCACGACCGTGATGCCGTGATGCTGGCGCAGGCGCATGGAGGCTTGCAGACGATCGCCGCTGCGCGAGATCAGCTTTGCGCGAACGACCTGCGGAGCAAAGTACCGGGGGTAGTTGGTGTAGTCCTGCATGAGCTGCACGAAGTCCGCTGCTTTTGCGCCGGGAACGAATGCTGTGCCCCGCCAGTGGTGAAGCAGTGATCCGGCTGCCTCTGCGCCGGAATGAGGGGTGAGCTGCTCGATGATGACCTCTCCATGGCGGAGGCGCGCCATCTCCGCTGCGGGCTCATCGGCCGCAAATACAAGGAAGGTGTTGCGCGACAGATGCTGCCGGGCAATGCGCGCATCGGTTGTGGTTGCATAGGCCTGAAAGGCGGCGATGGCGGCGGCCGCTGGTTGGGCGAGAAGAGAGCAGGGCGCGGCAGCGAGCAGCAGCGCGGTCAACGATGATCGAAGGAGCCCTTGGGTCATGAATTCGAGGGTGCACTCGGCGGCATCCGCAGAGCAATGGAAAGCGCCTCATGGCGTGGGAGTTTGATCCTCACGGCCTAAGTGCCTGCAGCGACGTGAGTTCCCCGGAATCCTCACTTGGAGGGAAAGCGTCAGTAGCGTTGCGTCTCAGCTACACTTCCAGCCATGACCCAGCCCCGGCGAATGCGGCGTCGCTATCGCTTTGGTGTATTCGAAGCGGATACCGCCACAGGCGAGCTTCGCCGGCAAGGCTTGCGAGTGAAACTGCACTCCCAGCCATTGCAGCTTTTATTTTTGCTGCTGGAAAGGCCGGGCGAATTGCTGACCCGGGAGGAGATCTGCCGGGAGCTCTGGCCTGATGGCACCTTTGTTGACTACGAACACGGCCTGAATTCGGCGATGAACCGGATCCGCGAAGCGCTGGGTGACAAGGCAAGCAGTCCGCGATTCATTGAGACGCTGGCCCGCCGCGGCTATCGCTTCGTGGCTCCGGTAGAGCAGATCGCTCCAGTCGAGATGCCGGCGGCGCCGCAAGCGGCCGATCTCGAAGCCAGGCAGACGGGATTTCTCGACGGTATTCTGGCGTCGCCCGAGGACTTGCCGAAGGCGCATCCCCGGCTGGTGAGGACGCTCTTTCTGCTGCTGCAGGCGACGTATCTGGCGTTTTACGTTGGAGCGCTAGCCAATCTGGCGCCGATTCGCGAACTTGTGGCGCCGCTGCCATACGCAGCCAAGATACACAGCATCGTGGTTGTGACGGCAGCGGTGTTGATTCCAGTCCGTGTGTTTCTGCTGTGTGCCGTGCTCTTTCGCGCACCGGGAATGCGCGACAAATTTCTGAAGCTCTGGCCGTTCCTGTTGCCGCTGGATGTGCTGTGGGCGCTGTCGCCATTCTTGCTGCTGCATCACCTGAGCTACGGCTTGGCGGTGGCCTGTATGGCCTTGTTGGTGTACTCGCCTTTCGCGCAGCGGTCGCTGGTGCTGATGGGCGCCGGTGACGCGGAAGTGCCTAACGCTGATAGCGTCCGCTGACCCGTCCGCTTTCTATGTCCGCATCACTGCTTTCCAGCTAGTCCGGGCAGTTGCAGGTGACCCGATGTCCGGGAGGCATCGCGCCGTCCAGCGCAGGAATGCAGGCCCCGTGGGGGTCGCGCTCGGGATGGCCGAGCTTGGCATCAATGCGGGCCTCGAATCGTTCGGAGATGAAGTGCTCCAGGCGCTCGGCTTCGTCGTGCAGTTCGTCGAGCTCGTAATCGAGCATGCGGTGCAGAAATGTCTCGACCAGGCGGTGGTGACGAACGATCTCGAGCGCCCGGCGCCGGCCCGTGGCGGAAAGGCGAACGCCGCGATGCCGCTGGTACTCGACCAGAGGATTTTGCGCGGCCGCCAGCTTCTGCAGCATGTTTGTGATGGAGGCGGGCGCCACCCGAAGACGGTCGGCCAGCGCGCTCGATCCAACGCGACGGCCCGCGGCTCCTCCAAGAGAAAAGATGGCCTTCAGGTAGTCATCCACCGACTCACTGCCCTTGTGCACGCTGGGGCGCGGGCTGTGAGGCATGAGGCGCGGCTTGCGGCGCGTGGCGGACTTCGGCTTGGCGCCTAGGGTACTGGGCATGAAGGCTTTTGGATTGTCTCCTGTTTGCAAAGGATACGCCCGGTGAAGGTGGGCAGGCAGCGATTTCCCGAACCACCTTGGAGTATGACGTCCCAAAAAGACGCAAAGACCCGGCGGGGGGAAGAATGAGACAATATCAGGACGGCAATGCGGATTCCTGGCAGTCGGCGTCCAGGTGAGAGACCGCGTCCGGCCTCCACAGAGAGCATGGCGATCACAGAAGTACCACCACCGCAGAGCGCGCCCCCTGAGCCGCCGGCGGGTCCTACATTTCGCCGGAAATCCACCGCCCGCTATGAGGGTTTGGAAGCTGATGAGCTCCTCCACCTCATCGACAACCTCGAGGACGAGCGGTCACGTGCCCGTGTGCGCGAGGGGATATACATCTCTCTGCTGGCGCACGTGCTCATCTTTCTCTGGCTGCTCTTCGGACCGCGCTACATCCTGCACCGGCCGAAGGTGGTGAGCCCATTTGACGTACTGACAGAAAGGCAGAAGAAAGAACTGACCTACATGACGCTGCCGCCGGATGCGCTCAAACACATCCAGCCGAAAAACCCGCGGGCTCTCTCGGACAAGAACCGCGTGGCGCAGTCGCCGCATCCGACCCTGGACAAGAAGACGGTGGATCAGTTGCAGGCGATGCGACGCGCCGGGCCGCCGGCTCCCCGGCCGGAGCCACAGCAGCCGCCCGCGCCTGCTCCGCAGCAGGCTACCCCGCAACCGGTGCAGCCGCAGCCCGCTCCGCCGGAGTCGAAGGCCTCGCCGCAGCAGCCATTGCAACCGAAGCTGGAGGGCGTGACGCCGGCTCCCCCGCCGGAACCGAAGCCTGCGCCGACCAAGCCGAACTTCAACGTAGGACAGTCGGCGGGTGATCAAATCCGGGAAGCGGCTCGGAACGCGGCACAGCCACAGGCGCAGAGTGGCGACTACGGAGCCGGACGGACGCCGCAGCATCCGGGTCTGCAGGCCGGCGTGGACATCCTGAGCGACACCATGGGAGTCGACTTTGGTCCCTACATGCAGCGCGTCATCGCGGCGACCTACCGCTCGTGGTGGCCGCTGATACCTGAGTCGGCGCGGCCGCCGCTGAGCAGGTCGGGGAAGGTAGGAATTGAATTCATCATTGCCCCGGACGGCAGCGTGAAGCAGATGAAGCTGGTGTTTCCCTCGGGCGATGTCCCGCTGGATCGCGCGGCCTGGGGCGCGATCACCGGCGCGTCGCCATATCCGCCGCTGCCCAAAAACTTCAAGGGACCTTATCTGGCGCTTCGCTTTGGCTTCTACTACAACGAGCCGGAAGACAAGTAAGCCGGGGATGGCGGAGGATTTGCGGGAAACGCAACTGCGACGGCGACAGATCGCAGGACTGCTGCTCCTAGCGTTGTTAGTCCTGACTGTGGCGATTCTACGCGCGCGGCATGGCGATCTCTTTCCGCGCGGCTGGTGGCGATGGTGATCGAGCCGCCGCTGTTGGTCGTGCTGCTGGGGCCGACCGCAAGCGGAAAGACAACGCTCTCGCTGGCGCTTGCAGAAAAGTTCAACGGCGAAATCATTAGCTGCGATTCGGTCGCGGTCTATCGCGACTTCGAGATCGGCACAGCGAAGCCAACCGCGAGAGAGCGGGAGCTAGCGCCGCATCACTGCATCGACATCGTTTCGGCGGAGCGCGACTACAGCGCGGGCAACTATCAGCGCGATGGGCGCGCGGCCATTGCGGATATCACGGCGCGCGGGCGTCTGCCGATCGTGACAGGCGGAACTGGACTTTACCTGCGGGCGCTGATCGAGGGATTGTTCGAGGGGCCGCGGCGATCGGAGCCGCTGCGCGCGCGCCTGCGGCGCTCTGCCGCGCGGCACGGGGCGGGATGGCTTTCCAAAGTGCTGGGCCGCCTGGATGCAGAGGCCGCTGGCCGCATCCATGCCAATGACGTTCCCAAGCTGATTCGCGCGATCGAGGTGTCGCTCGCGGCACGGCGGCCGATCACCGAAGCATGGCGGGCGGGCGCGCAAGCGCTTTCCGGATATCGCATTCTGCGTCTGGGACTGGCGCCGGAGCGCGCGGCACTCTACCGGAGAATCGATGTCCGTGCCGCCGTGATGTTCGAGCGCGGGCTGGTCGGGGAGGCGGAGCAGTTGATGGCGAAGTATGGCGCGGACCGAAAAATCTTCGACGCGCTGGGCTACCGGCAGGCGAAGCAGCTATTGGCCGACGAGTTGACCGAAGCGGAAGCGATCGAAGCAGCGCAGAAGGGCCACCGAAATTATGCCAAGCGGCAGTTCACCTGGTTCCGGCGTGAGCCGGAGGTGCATTGGCTGACCGGCTTCGGCGATGATTCGGCGATTCAACAGGCAGCGATAGATGCGGTTGCCAGTTGCCTTCAACAACGCTCATGAGAAGCAGCGGTCTCTCCACTGCTCGGCGTTGCCGCTCCGGTCGAGATGACTCTAGAAGGAGCGGCGAAAACGCTAATTGCAGGGCGTAAGGTTGTTGCCCGCGGTGCCTGACGTGTTGGTGGAGGTCATGTTCAGCGTGACCTGGAAGCACTGCGAGGTGGATATCGCTCCCTTCACCGCCGTGCCGTAGATGCGGATGATGCTCTTACCGGCAGGGGTGCCGGGATTTTCTGACGGGCCGTAGTTGAGATAGCGGTAGCGCTGCGCGCAGGAGCTGGCTCCGCCGAAGAGGCTGCCGGCCACACACAGCATGGCCAGCATGCGAAGCCCGCGGTTGCGTCCAAATCCCAGGCCGAGCAGGCCCAGCACGCCGGGCAGCAGGAAGCAGTAGACGATACCAGTGTCCCGGCGCAACAGACCGTTCGTACCGGAGGGCGCGGTGGTGTTCAGCGTCATGGTGCTGCCGACAAGCGTGCCGTTGGTCGCATTCACGTTCGAGGGCAGGAAGTTGCAGGTGGTGAAGAGCGGAAGGCCGGCGCAGGAGAGGCTAACGTAGTTGTTGAATCCGGACGAAGGCGCAATCTTTATGTCAACTGTGCCCTGCGCCCCTGCATTCAGATTCAGCGTGGCCGGAGCGCCGGAGAGCGAAAAGGTCGGCGTGCTGGCTTCGGCGGTGACGTCGAGCGGCGCAGACGTGGATGCCGCGGAGCCTTCGCTGCCGCCGTAGACGGCGCGAACGCTGTGCACGCCCGAGGTCAGCGACGAGACGGTGAGAGTGGCGTCGCCATCCGGATCAACAAATGCCGAACCGAGCGCACGCGGCTGGCCGTCATCGCCGGTCTCGATGAAACTCACGCTGCCGCGGTCATCCGCCGACGAGGGGGCGGGCGAGACATGCACCGTAAGGACGGTTCTGCCTGCGCCATTCACCGAGGGGGCGGAGGAGAGCGTCGCGGTCGTGGAAACGGGCGCGTGCGGCTGAGCAACGCCGGCGGAAGCAAGCGCGAGAACGGCAGCGACAACGGGAAGCGAAGACAACAGAATACGGCGCGAAGCTGACTGCAAATCCAAATCCCTCGTTTAAAAGCAGTTCTCGGTAATTGGTGTAGACCGTCCGGCTATGACTCTTGTGACTATTCTTTACGAAAAAGCCACGTCAAGAGAATCTTCGCAGGCCATCATCTTAACGAAAATGCTTGAGCCGAGACGGAGAGTTAAGACACTACCGAAACGGGGTGTGAAGGTATTGTATCCGCGCCGGGCGGCAAATGGCTCGGGAAGACGACCGCCCGGTTTGCAGAGGCCGGGAGGTGGCTTACTCTGAAGCGGCCACGCATTCTTTTCCCGGAGAGTTTCAATGCCTTTACGCTGGACTGCCCTGGTCTGGTTGTTTTGCCTTCTGACCCTGCCGCTGTATGCCCAGCAGCAGGTTGTGATGGAGCACGACGGCAGCACGGTGGTCTTTGAGCCGTATGCGGCGAACGTTGTTCGAGTGACGCTGAGTTTGCAGCGCGAGCCCGCGATCGCGCCGCCGGGGTATGGATTTGTCGCCAAGCCGGACAACGCGGGCTGGCAGCATACGACCGCGGAGAACGGCGATACCTACCGCTCTTCGCGCCTGGTGGTAACGCTCGATGCCAACCGGCACAGCGGCAAGCCGAACGCGACGCAATCCGACATCGGGAAGTTCTTTGTGGGATCGACGCCGGGCGCGCACATCCGCGTGGCCACGCCAGACGGTGCGACGCTGGTCGACCTGGTGGGATGGCAGCAGTCCGTGCCCAACCACAAGGACGGCAATGCCGGCGTGCTGTACGACCGGCGGCCGAGCGATGATCCGTTCTATCAGGTGGGGGCGACGTTTGCTGCTCCGCCGGATGAGCACTATTACGGGCTGGGGCAGAACCAGCAGGGTATCTGGATCAGCGCGGCCACTCGTGGAGTGCGCGCACGACTACACCGCGCCGGCGGGGCCCAGCTTTTGTGTGCCGTTTGTGGTGACAAATAAAGGCTACGGCGCTGCTGTGGGACAATCCATCGAAGACGACTGTCGACTTGGCTTCAATGAGCAGACGCGGTGGACGTCCGAGGTGGGCCAGCGGGTTTCATTCTTCGTGATCGCCGGCGAGAACGACGACGAGATCTACGAGGGCTACCGGCTGCTGACCGGCGCGATGCCGATGCTGCCGAAGTCGGCGTATGGGTATATCCAGTGCAAGCAGCGGTATAGCTCGCAGAAAGAGATGCTGGCTGTGGCGCAAGGGATATCGCGAGCGTCATCTGCCGGCGGATGTGATGGTGGTGGACTGGTTCTACTACACGAAGATGGGCCAGATGGATATGGACCCGCGAAGTGGCCCGATCCGGCGGCGATGAACGAGCAGCTGCAGCGATGGGCTTCCACACGATGATCAGCGTGTGGCCGCGGTTTGTTCCGGAGGGCTCCGCTACTACGACATGCTGTTGAAGAAGGGCTGGTTCGAGCATCTGGCGGACGGCACGCCGACGAATGGTCTGCCGTATGACCGCGCGGGATCGGACATCGATACGACGAACCCTGACGCGGCGCGATGGTATTGGGACACCGTGCGCGACAACTTGTAGCGAAGGGCTTCGACTCCTTCTGGGCCGATGAGACGGAGCCCGATCTGCCGCCGAACGGCAGCTACTTTCGATTGGGCCCGGGACGCAGTACTTCAATGTGTATCCGCTGCTTCCATACCGCGGCGATGTACGACGGGTTTCGCCGCGACCTGCAGCAACCGCGCGCTGATACTTTCTCGCGATGCGTATCTTGGCGCGCAGCACAATGGGACGATCTTCTGGTCGTCGGATATTTATCCGACATGGGACACGCTGCGGCGGCAGGTTCCGACAGGGCTGAATGTTGTCGGCGTCGGGAATGCCTTACTGGGGCACCGATATTGGAGGATGGCAGTATCTGCCGTATCGCACACAGCCAGCGCACCGCCGCTGATCGATCCCTCGCGACGCGCGGGACAATGTGGGCAAGTACGACGACTATCCGGAGCTGTACATGCGGTGGTTTCAGTACGGCGACGTTTCAGCCGAACATGCGCACGCATGGCAGCCGCAAGCTACAACGAGGTGTGGAGCTACGGCAAACAGGCGGAGCCGATTCTGGAGAAGTATCTGCGGCTGCGCTATCAGCTGATGCCGTATATCTACTCGCTGGGATAGTTTACGCATGAGACCGGTGCGCCGTTCATGCGCGGCGCTGTTCATGGATTTCGGCAGCGATCCGAAGGTGGCGGAGATTGGCGACGAGTATATGTTCGGGCCGGCGCTGCTGGTCGCGCCGGTGACGGAGCAGGGCGCGACGACGCGCGAGGTGTATCTGCCCGCGGGAACGGACTGGTACAACTACTGGACGAACGAGCGAGTGCATGGTGGGCAGTCGGATTGCGGTGAGTGCGCCGATCGATACGATTCCGATCTTTGTGCGTGCGGGGTCGATCCTGCCGCTGGGCGCTGCCGATAGAAAGCACGGACAGAAGCAGGCGATTGCAAAGATGCGCGTGTATCCGGGCGCGGATGCGGACTTCACGCTGTACAGCGATGATGGAAAGACGTATGCCTACGAGAAGGGTGAGAGCGAGATCACGCATCTGCATTGGGACGATGCGGCGAAGACGCTGAGGCATACCGGCGCGCAGGCGTGGACGGGACCGGATGCGGAGCTGATTGAGATAGTGGGAGCCAAATAACTGTAACCGGCGTGACGCCGTGGCGTCCTACCGCTGGAAGACCGTATGGTACATGCGTTAGCGCAGGAGATGGAGTGGATCGCGCGCATCCTCGAAGGGGAGCGCGATCTCTTTCATGAGCTGATCCGGCCCTACGAGCGCACCGTATACCTGACAGCGGTCTCGGTTCTGCGCGACGCCACCGAGGCGGAAGACGCGGCGCAGGAGGCGATGATCAAGGCATACCGGGCGCTGGCCAGCTTTCGTGGCGATGCGAAGTTCAGCACCTGGCTGACTTCGATTGCACTGAACGAGGCGCGGAGCCGGTTGCGGAAGTCGGCGAAGGTGAGGGTGGAATCGCTGGACAGCAACGAGAAGGAAGAGGACTACACGCCTTTCCTGATCGCCGACTGGCGCGAGATTCCCAGCGAGACGCTGGAGCGCGAGGAACTGACCCGGCACATCGAGCGCGCGATCGACGAGTTGCCGCCAACGTATCGCGAGGTCTTTCTGCTGCGCGACAAGCAGGAGATGTCGATTGATGAGATTGCCGCGGCCGTGGGCGTGAAGCCGAACCTGGTGAAGGTGCGGCTGTTTCGCGCGCGGATGATGCTGCAGAAGCGGCTCGCGCCATATCTGAAGCGCGAGGCGCCGCAGCGTCGACGGCTGTTCTCATGGATGGGAAGCAGGATGGGAGGCCGCGCATGAGACTGGATTGCAAGCACGTGTGGCCCTGCATCTCCGACTACATCGACGACACGGTGACGCCGGAAGAGCGGCAAGCGATCGAGCAGCACCTGGAGACCTGCGAAATCTGCTCGGCGATCCTGGATTCCGTGCACAACATCCTGGTGCTGACGGCGGACGATCGCGTCTTCCGGCTGCCACTGGGCTACAGCGAACGGCTGCATGAACGCATTACAGCAGAGCTGGAGCGAGCGGCGCCGGAGAGCGGGTGAACGCAGATCCCTCCACTCCACCTTCGGCGCTTCGGTCGGGATGACGAGGGTGTCTGCTGTTTCGCTTTCAGCTAGTGCATGCGACGGCGGTCGTCGGGATCGACGTAGCGGCCTTCCTTATCGAAGTGGACCTCGCGTCCCTGCTTGCCCATGTAGACCTGGAACTTGCGGGCGGCGCGGGCGCGCTTCCAGCGGTAGTAGCTGTTGCGCATGCCGTAGAAGCCTTCCGTAGCGGCAAAGGTATAGCCGCGGCGAGGCGCAAGCTTGGCGTAGAGATATCCGCCGAGGCCGCCGCCCAGATAGGAGACGTACTCCACCGGATTGCCGCCGCCAAGCAGCATTACGACCGCGATGAGCATGAAGATGATGGCCAGATATTTTGCCTTGATGCCGAAGGGCAGCGGGAACATATAGAACTGCTGGTCCGCAAAGAGCACGGCAAAGCAGGTGAGCAGCCCGAAGAGCGCCACATCTGTGCCCGGGATGGTCAGATTGGGCGCCATCCCGAGGATGCCAGTGAACGACAGCACGGTAGCCAAAATACCGCCGGCGAGCGTGGAGACGAGATAAGTTTCCAGCAGGAACCTGCCGCCCTTCACGTCCTCCAGGTAGAAGCCCATGAACCAAAGCGACAGCAGCGTGAACAGGATGCTGAGCAGTCCCATGTCGGGCACGAAGCCGAAGGTGATCGGCTGCCAGAGCAGAAAACTGTGCGCCACGAGATAGGGCGTAAGCGCAAGCAGTTTCGGAATCACGACGAGCGGGTGGATGAAGCGCGCCAGCAGCCACGCCGTGTAGACAGCAAGGTTGATGAGGACGAGGTTCTTCGTCATGCCGCTGAAGGGCGGAAAGGACAGCGTTAACGGGCGGGAACCGCGCATGGTCTCTATTATCCGCTATCCGCCTTCTATCTCTGCGGCAATGGGGCGACCGCCGGGCTGCACTGACCTGCGCGATTGCAGGCCCGGACGCCGAAGATCACATTGTCCTTGGAGACGGGCAGCGTAATGGATCCGCTAGCGGCATCGGCAGCTGGAACTGGTTGATGGAACTGCCAGTCCGGAGCCGCAGTAGCTCGCCACGCGACATCATAGTGCGCTGAAGCAGGCATGCCCGGACCAGGCTTCCAGCGCAGCGTGCTGTTGTTGTCGAGGTTGGTGGTGACGATGCGCACCTCTTCCGGTGCAGCGGGAGCCGAAGCCAGGGTGGCGAGCGTGGCTGCGTTAAGCCGGGCCACGTTGGCCACGTAGCGGAAATCTACGAATTGAATTAAATCCCCGTACTGCCGACCGTTCTCGACGCGCACATTCTGATGCTGATGGTCGAAGTTTTCGCGCCACTCAGTGAATCGGATGGCGGCGAAGCCCTGCTGATTGAAGGAGTAGTGATCGCCGCCGCGCAGGAAGCGATCGAGGCGGAACTCCAGAACAGGCTGGAAGCGGCTGGCGGCGAAGTAGGTCCGGCCGACGGCGGCAACAGTGCGGGCGAGCTCCCGCGATGGGTCGTCGCTCTCCAGCCCGAGGCTAAGCGAGCGCTCGATCTCCTGAGGCGTGGCGGTCGTGGGTACGCCTTGAGAGAAGACGCGGACGCGGGTATTGTCCTCGAGAGTATCGCCGGGCGTGGTGTCCCCGCCGACGATGTCGTTGTTGAGCATACCGGCGAGCTGCCAACCCTCATCCTTTGCGAGCTTTGCGAGGTGCTTGCTGCCAAGCAAACCCTGCTCCTCTCCGGCCACGGCAGCGAATACGAGGGTGGCAGGCCAGGAATGACCACTCAGCACACGGGCACATTCGATGCTCACCGCGGTGCCGCTGGCATCGTCATTTGCACCAGGGGCTTCACCAGAGGTGTCTGACCAATTCTTGAAGACCTTGGAGTTGATGGAATCGTAGTGACCGGAGACGAGGTACATGCGGGCCGACTGCGCCGGATCGCCGCCGCGAAGGATGGCGTAGACATTCGTAATCGTGGTGGGCGCTTTTACGCGACTGCGCGGAGCGGGATCGGCGGGCTGGATGAAGGTATCGGTCTTCACCTCCAGACAGCCGTGACAGGCCTCGGAGATTTCCCGGAACTGCTGTTCGATCCACTGTGCCGCGGCCGTCACGCCGGCGTTGGGCGGCAGATTGCTATCCATGCTGGAGAGAGTGTTGCGGGTATGAAAACCGACCAGTGTGCTGATTGATTGGCGGATACGGGCGGAGGAGACATTGGCGAGCGCGCGGAAGATCGCGGGGTCCGGCGGAACAACGGGCAGAGGCGCCCCTGCTCTGGGTATAGGGGAAGCAGAAGCTGCCAGCGAGGCGAAGGCGACGGACAGAAGTGCCCGGCAGCTTCGGCGGCGAAGATGGCGCTTGATTCCGGCGTTTGGGTTCACACGCGCATGGTCTCATATCCGGAGTGCCTTGACGCCCCGAGGGCTTGCCTCTAAAACTAGCCCTAAGGCGGATGCGCAGCAGGGGGTTCGCCAACGGCATTCGGTTCCTCCTGATCGGGTATGAGGAGCCACAAAGTAATTCCGCGGAGGCTGGCACCCTGGAGCCGGATTCCGCCATCATCCATCGGTACGACCGCCTTGGGGCAGAATAGCTGCAGGCGCAAGACAAATAAGTAACCGCTCCTGTGGCCTTTCCTCAGAGAGCGGCATAGCAAAGTGAGGCGGTAGGATATGCCTCAGCCTGGAGGGCAGGAAATGCCAGCATGTCCGGAATGTGAAAGCGCACTCGATATCGACACCGATGACGTCGAAGAAGGCGACGTTATCTCGTGCGAGGAGTGTGGAACAGAGTTTGAAGTCGTCGCCACCGATCCCCTGCAGCTCTCGCAGGTGGAAGACGAGGGCTATGACGATGAAGACGAGGATCTGAGAGACGAGGAAGAGGAATAAGGATGCCAAATAACGGCACGCGCCGCATCGGACGATGTCTGGGCGCGTCTTTGGTTCTGGGCGGGGTCCTTTCGCTGCCCTGTGTGTTTCTTGCTTTGCCGTCTGCCGCGACCGCACAGACGACGGATCGGGTGGTCCAGGGGAAGGTGCAGCAGGCAAACGGCGGCATGGTTAAGGGCGCCATCGTCTACATCAAGAATGCGAAGACGCTCGAGGTGCGCACCTACATCAGCACGGCGGATGGCAGCTACCGCTTCGGTCAGCTCAATCCCGATGCTAACTACACGGTGTGGGCGGAATACCAGGGAAAGAAATCGAAGGAGCGGTCGATCAGCTCGTTCGATTCGAAGAAGGTCTTCAATATCCCGTTGAAAATCAGCTCGTAGGGCGCTTTACATCTGCTGCGCTTCAGAGAAACAGTAAAGGCCGCCTCGGGTGAGGCGGCCTTTACTGTGCAGCTTTCGGTGCTTACTCGCCGCGCTTCCAGTTCATCAAATCGCCCAGCGTGGTGGTGGAGCCGGACGCGGCGGGCTGCTTGTAAGCTTCCACGTCTGCGCGACTCCCTTCCTCGCCTACAGCACGCAGGCTGAGGCCGACCTTTTTCTCTTCCGGGTTCATCTTGATGATCTTGAAGTCGTACTCATGTCCGGCATCCAGCTTCACCGGCTGGCCCAGCGAATCGGTTGCCTCAGAGACATGGCAGAGGCCTTCGATGCCCTCGGCGATTTCCACGAAGGAGCCGAACTGCGCCGAGCGCAGCACCTTGCCGTGTACCACGTCGCCGACGCGATGCTGATCGAAGAAGGTCTCCCAGACATCGGGCTGGAGTTGCTTGATGCCGAGCGACAGGCGGCGGTTCTCCGCCTCCACCCCGAGCACCACGGCACGCACCTTCTCGCCCTTCTTCAGCACCTCGGAGGGATGTTTCACGCGCTTGGTCCAGCTCAGGTTCGAAACGTGCACCAGTCCGTCGATGCCGTCCTCGATCTCGATAAAGGCGCCAAAATCCGTCAGGTTTCGAACGCGCCCTTCGACGATAGCTCCGGCCGGATAGCGCTCGGAGAGGTGCTCCCAGGGATTCTCGAGAAGCTGCTTCATGCCGAGCGAGATGCGGCGATCGTTCGGGTTCACAGACAGGACGATCGTCTCGACCTCATCGCCGGGCTTGACCATCTTCGACGGATGCTTCATCCGCTTGGACCAGGTCATCTCGGAGACGTGAACCAGGCCCTCGATTCCCTGCTCCAGCTCAACGAAGGCGCCGTAGTCGGTGACCGAGAGGATGCGTCCGCGGACGCGCGCGCCAATGGGGTAACGCTCCACCGCGTCAAGCCACGGATCGGGCGTGAGCTGCTTGAAGCCGAGTGAGACGCGCTGCTTATCCTTATCGAACTTCAGCACCTTCACCTGAATTTCATCGTTCACGTTGACGAGGTCGCGCGGATGCGTGAGCCGTCCCCAGGACATGTCGGTGATGTGCAGCAGACCGTCGATGCCGCCCAAGTCGACGAAGGCGCCGTAGTCGGTCAGGTTCTTCACAGTGCCGTTCAGAATCGCGCCCTCTTCGAGGTGCTCCAGTGTAGAAGAGCGTCTTGAGTTCTGCTCCTCTTCGAGAATCTCCTTACGGGAGACGACGACGTTGCCGCGCTTCTTGTTGAGCTTGATGACGCGCACATCGATCGGCTGGCCGATATAGGCGTCCAGGTTACGGACGGGACGGATCTCGAGCTGCGAGCCAGGCAGGAACGCCTTGATTCCAATGTCGACGGTGACTCCGCCCTTGACGCGGCCGAGCACGATGCCGCGGATCGGCGACTTCTCGGTGTAAGCCTTTTCGATGGAATCCCATACGCGATGACGCTGCGCCTTATCGTAGCTCAGCAGGTAGCCGCCCTCGACCTCCTCGCGCTCCACGACCACTTCGACCGGATCGCCGGGATTCAGCCGGGACTGACCGGTGTGGTCGGTCACCTGCTCCAGTGGAATGAGGCCCTCGCTCTTGAGGCCCACATCCACCACCACGTACTTGTCGGTCAGCTTAACCACGGTGCCCTGGACGATGTTGTTCTCGTCGCCCTGCGCAATGGCAGCTTCTGCGGCCTGCTCGCGGTCAAAGGACTCCAGTGCCGCGGCAAAATCCTCCATGCTCATGTCTTCATCTGCCGCTTCGGCCGTTGCAACCGATGCGTCATGAGACTCAGCCGTGGAGGCCTGGCCAGCATCACCGTGGTGATTCGCGGTGCTCTCGTGGTTGTGGGTGGGTTCGGTCGACGGCTCGTGATGCTCCGTCGCGGCTTCAAGCGTTGGGGTTTCGAGTTCGGTGTTCAGGGTTTTGCTCTCGGTTTGTTCAGAATGTAGGGCGTCTGCCATAGCAACCAGCTCCGGATTCGTCGGCGGGGCCTTCCGACCGCCTCAGCGTCCCGGCCACGCGCCCGCATGGGAGCGACAACCGGCCGCCGGCCGGGCGCGCCATCGGGGGAAGTCAGGCTCTTCTCGAGCAGCGTACAAAGCAGTACCGGAGGGACCGGCGCGCCTTGCTCCACTTCGGCTTCCTGACGGAGGCGAACCCAGGGCACTCGCTGCTGCCTGCTTTACCGGGAGGCGATTTCGCTGGGCCCGCTAGAATCCGCCATCAATGCAGCGGATGCTCTGCAGGGCTCCAGTGATGGAGTTGCCTTGGCTTCGGAATGGGCAGGGATCGCAGTGGAAGCCGCATCTGCGAATCCAGCAGACAAGGCTTCATCTACGAGTGTAGCAACCGCATCTGGGGCAGTCAAACAAAGGATACGCAGCGCGCAGAGTTGTGAAAATGCCGTGAATGCTTCGCGCTCGAGCGGGAGATTTCCTTTCCGCGGCGGCCCGTATACTCGGGCCCATGGACCATCTCTGGACGCCGTGGCGGTATGCATACGTCACCAACGAAGATCTGCGGGATGCCCGGCCGGGCGTCCCGGCGGCCTTGGCGGCGTGGCCCGGAGACCACCAATGCGTCTTTTGCAACCTGATCGCTGCGGCCGACTACGCCGTAGAGCATGGCATGTCTGCCGAGGATGCCGACCGCGCGGCGAACATCGTGCTGCGGGGCAAAACCTGTTACGTCTGCCTGAATGCCTACCCCTACAGCTCGGGGCATGTGATGGTCGTGCCGTATGTCCATGAGGGCTCCCTCGAAGCGCTGGCGCCGGAGATCGCGGAGGAGATGATGGCGCTGACCCAGCGCAGCGCGGCAGCCCAGGAGCGCGCCTATGCTCCGGACGGCTTTAACGTGGGGCTGAACGTGGGTAAGGCTGCCGGCGCCGGTGTCGCCGGACACCTCCACATGCACGTGCTTCCCCGCTGGGTAGGAGATACGAATTTCATGACCGTGACCGGCGAAACCCGCGTGCTGCCGGAGCTGCTGGAACAGACCTGGCGGCGGCTGCGGGCGGCTTTCGCGAAGCTCTGAAACTCCCGACGGATTCAGTTGGCATCCCCCGGCGATGGCGATTCAGCCTGTTTCTCCGCCGCGGCTACCAGCTTCTTCAGCTTGCCCTCAATCGCCGCGTCACCTACATGCTGGTCCTGGAGAACGCCGTCCGAGTCGATGGTGAAGGTTGCGAGGATGGCACGGATGCCAAAACGCTGCGCCAAAACGCCATCGAAGCCATCATCGATATTGCTCCCAGGTCATATGGTTCTTCGCAACGAACTCCTGCCATTTCGCCGCATCTTTGTCGAGGCTGATGCTGAGAATGACCAGCGGCTGGCCTTGAAACTTCTTCGCGATGCCCTGAATGCGCGGCAAGGCTTCGCGGCAAGGACCACACCAGGTGGCCCAGAAGTCGATGAGAACGACTTTGCCCTCAAGCCCATCGAGTGAGATCTTATCTCCACTGAGTGTTGTTACCGCGAAGGCCGGAGCCATCCGCTCCCGCGCCAGTTCGGGCCGCTTCTCGTAACGCGCGGCGCGAATCGAGTCGAGGCTTCCAGCGGGATACTTGCTCAGGAACTCATGGAAGCGGGTTCGAGCCGCTGCATCCTGATGCAGCCAGGCCAGGGTCTGCCCGTCCAGATAGATCGCCTCGGCTTTCTTGCCGGCGCTAAGAGCGATGGCCTTCTGGAATTGGCTATCGGCTTCAGCCAAGTCCAGCTCCTTATGGTTGCCCATGCCGATCTGCAGCATCGCGACGCCATGCAGGTAATGCGCTTCGATCTGTTCTTCGGGCGTTGCGGCCAGAGTCTCAAGCTCAATCGCCTCATTGCGCGCCAGCTTTGTGTCGCCGGTCTCCAAAGCAAGCTTCGTCGCCTGCAGGGCACAATCCTGGCAGTGATTGCCGTCCTGCTTGTCGGCCTTTCGGTATTTCTCGAGCAGCCCCTGTGTCGGCCAGTGTTTGTTTGGATTGCGAGCCTCGGAATAGGTCTTCTGCGCCTTCGAATCCGTCGGGCCCCGGCCGTGGTCCTCCGCCGATGCAGTGAGAAAGCTTGTGAACAGGAGGAGAGAAAGGAAAGGAAGAAGCCCGGGGCCGCGTGCAGTCATGTTGTTCCTCGTGCCGAAAGTGCTTGTGAATTCAGAAGCTTAGACTGCAACACGAAAAAGCGGAAGCAGAATTCACAGCGCGGCACGTACCGGAGTCATGTGCATCTCACTGGGAGGAGAGGACCCCATGAGCAATAAGACCGAAGTAAAGCCGGAAGAGCCGAGCGCGACTCCGGGCGCAGCGACGTCGGTGGAGCACATTGCGCCGGAGAATCAGGCGGCCTCCGGCGGCCAACATGAGGAACAGAAGAAGGAGCTGAAAAAGAGCGTGCAAAAAGGCGATCGTGAGGGGCATCCCGCCCAGAGCCCGGGCCAGCACAGCACCGGTAGCTATACCGGGACGACCGGCGGGCAACGTTGATGGATAACCGGGTGGACTATTCCGCATTGCGAGCGTCGATCGCGACCTCCGCGTGACCAAGCTGCGGATGACTCGCCGCAATGCGCATCCGCCCTGGCCGACCTGCGACCGTTCGAACTAGTACCGCGCCCCATCCGCCACCGGGCGCCAGATCAAACGGGTTGTCTCCAATGATCTGGCCCGGGCCCTTGATCTTCAAAGTGATCTGACCACCCACGCGGGAGCGCGGCGCGCCGAATTTGTCCACGGCACCGAAAACCAGCCAGGTGGCATCGGCGCCATCGGCGACTAATTCACGATCGTCAGCGCGAAGATGCAGCCGATCCGTCGAATGGTCGCCTGAGAACCTGCGGGACAACGCAAGCTTCTCGCCCGAGATATCCGTCGATGCGCAGCTCTGGCCGTTGCGCGTTATTTCGGGGAAGCTCGACGAAGAAGGGCGGATAGGAGATGTGCGGAAAACCCTCGCGATCCGGATGAAGCGTGGGCGTAATGTTTGCCATCCAGCGACAGCTCGAGGCGATCGCAGTTGGAAAAGATAGCAACGCGAGCGTCGGTTCCGGAAGCGTCACTCAAAGCAGAGCCCTAGTAGAAATTCGGTTCGATGACCACCCGCTTCTGCGGCGAGCACTGGGCCACATAAAACGACGCGCCAAGTTTGGGGATGCGAAAGACGTCAGCGATGCCGGGACATTTCACCGCCTCATCGGCATTCATAAGGCTGGCGTAGTCAAAGGCACACCATGCAATAACCCCGGCACAGCGGGAGTAGTTTGCCGCTCTGCTGTGGGCCTGCGCATGGCGCAGCGCCTGCTTTTCCTGAAGGGCTACCTCGCCAGCACGTCGATATTTCGCATTGAAGTTCTTTTTGTCGTCGTAGTTGAACTGCCCTACGGCCTCAGCCAAGAGATAGGGAACATCCGGCAGCGGCGGCAGGATCCCTACAGTGCCGTCCGGTTCCGCGTGATAGTCGTCGAAGGCAAAGACATCCTGATGCCACTCTGTCTTCCACGTCTTCAACGAATCCGGGGTCATGGTGCCCGACGTAGGACGTGTGGGGTCGATTGATTTGGCGATATCTCGAGTGCGTGCGTAGAGCGCCGGATCGTTGTGCGACTCGTTGATGCGAACGCCCCAGATGACGACCGACGGACGATTTCGATCGCGGAGCACCATGCCCTCGACATCACGAGCGACACACTGCCGCCACGATTCATCGCCAATGTACTGCCATCCCGGAACCTCTTCCCACACCAGCAATCCGAGTTCGTCCCATGCATCGAGAAAAGCGGCCGACTGCGGATAGTGCGAGCATCGAACGATGTTGCAATTGAATTTGTGGCGGAGGATCTCGGCATCGCGCCGCAGCAGACGAGGCGGCGACGCGAAACCGACATAGGGGTACAGCTCATGCCGGTTGAGACCGAAGAGTCGAAGCCGTCTTCCGTTCAGGTAGAAGCCGTCCCCTTCAAAGCGGGCATCGCGGAAGCCGATGCGCGATCGATGATGGTCGAGCGGCTTTTCGTCCTGAAGAAGGATGAGCTCGAGCCGATAGAGCTGCGGCCGATCGATGTCCCATAGCTGGATGTTCTTCAGATTTCCCAGCGTCAATTGAATTTCCTGGTCGGCCCGGTCATTGTCGACAGACCGTGATGCGCTGGCGATGACGCGTTCGCCACTATGCAGGTTCGCGCGAAGGCGAGTGGCGCCCGAGAGAGCATGGCCCACGTCAAGCCGGCACTGCGGCTGCGCTAGCGTGTCTTTCCACTCGTCGCCAAAGAGCCATTCCTGGTCGAGAGAAAGATTGCCCTCACCAGGACTTTCTGCCGGGCTGAGGTATCCAAGCGGAAGCCGGCCAAAAGCCGACCCACACAGTGTTGCGGCAAAGCTTCGGAGAAACGTTCGCCGCGAAGTAGCTGCCGTAAAGTGTCGCCGTATCAAAGCCGATGGCCCATAGTAGATCCGCAATCTCAGATGTCAGCGATGTTAGCAAATGGTTAACCCTGGAGAAGCTGGCTTACCCAGTGAGGCGGAGCGCTCTCCGCGTCGGGCCTGCTGTACGGCAAAATTATCCGGAACCTCCTCGAGCGGATGAGCGTATCTGGCGACCAGGAGAACCGCCATGTCCATCTCGCCTGCTCGCTCCGCAGCGCTAATCGCGATAGCTGCTTTAGTTGCCTTACCCGCCGTTGCTCAGGTCTCCGGCCATGAATGGCACAAGATATATACGGTAGGCGGGAGCGCGTCGCTCAGCATCGAAACCGGCGACACTGCGCTCGAAATCCAGCCCTGCGGCGAGTGCAAGGAGATTCGGGTGCAGGTACAGTCCGACCGCGATCTGAACGATTACCACCTCGAAGAGCGCCAGGACGGCGATCACGTCTACTTCTCATTCAAGGAGAAGCCGCATCTCGGCTTCCATGTGAACTGGAAGCCGGAACACACCAAGGTGACGGTAGAGACGCCAGCGCGGCTCGACCTGGATGCGAAGACTGCCGACGGCAACCTGGCCGCACGCGGACTTACCGGCGATTTGAAGGTTCACTCCGGCGATGGCTCGGTAATGCTCGAAGATGTGCACGGCAATCTGCACCTCGGCGCTTCTGACGGCAATGTGACCATCCGCCGTGCTACCGGCACACTCGAAGCGCGCGGCTCCGACGGACACATGACGGTGGACGGCGAGTTCACCGCCGTTCAGATGCACACGAGCGACGGGAACCTTGACCTGACGCTCGCGCCGGGATCGAAGCTCGATACCGCGTCCAGCGTCGAGAGTTCGGATGGGCATGTGAGCATCAACGTGCCTTCCACGCTGGCCGCGGACCTGGACATCTCCACCAGTGACGGAAAGATCGATTGCAGCCTGCCGCTGACAATGGACCACTACGACAGCAGCCACACGATCCACGGCAAGATGAACGGCGGAGGCGCAGCACTGAGCGTCCACACCTCGGATGGGAACGTCAGGATCGCGGCAAGCTGACGGCCTCATGCACCAGCGTTGCCAGGGAGCGACGAAGGCCCGCTTCGAGTGTCCTCACGAGTTCCTGAACGGACTGCTCAACCGCCATCGCGGCTCCCTGGCCAGCCCAGAGCGACAGCACCTCGGCGTCGCCTGACGCCGATCCAGCTTTGCGCAGCGGACGCGTCATCGCGTTCTGCCACGGATACGGCAGCGGCTGCAGGCCGGCGCGCTCCATCTGCTGCATAAACTCATTTTCGATGCCGCGCGCTGTACGTCCGGAGAACGCCTGGGTGAAAGCGTCGATTCAGCGGTCGATGCAAGGACCCGCTGCTTGTAGCAGCCCGGCGCGCCGGATTCGCGGGTGACCAGGAAGGCGGTTCCCATCTGGACGGCCGCTGCGCCAAGCGCGAGCGCTGCTGCGATGCCGCGGCCATCCATAACGCCGCCGGACGCGATGACTGGGATGCTGACAGCGTCGACAATCTGGGGCACAAGCGAAACAAGACCGACGGCGCCAAATCCGCGAGCGGTTCCGCGATGGCCGCCAGCCTCCGCTCCCTGCGCGACAACCGCATCCACGCCAGACGCGGCCAGAAGCTTTGCCTCCTTCACAGTAGTTGCGGTGCCGATGACAAAGATGCCGCGCGTCTTTAGCTCCTGCATGACGTCAGGCGGCAGGAGGCCGAAGGTAAAGCTCACCACGGGAGGACATAGCTCCAGTAACAGCTCGATGGTTTCGCGGAAGGGCTCGGCGGCACGGATGGGCAGCTCCGGAGCGGGCAGGCCGAAGTGCGCGTGCCAGCCGGCGAGGAAATCCAGCATGGCTGCCGTGTCGCCGGGACTATCGGGATCGTCCGTCGGCGCGAACAGATTTACGGCAAAGGGCCGTCAGTAGCAGCGCGAACCGCGGCAACATCACTGCGAATCTGAGCTGGCGTACAGTAGGCGGCTTCGATAGAACCGAGCACACCGGCGCGGCTGGATGCAATGACAAGCACTGCTGTGTTGATGCCGGAACCCGCCATGGGCGCCTGAATGACGGGAAGGCGAAGATCCGCAAAAACGAAAACTGCGTTCCATGTCGGTGACTGCACCCGATCAGATGCGGATCACAGCCAGTAAGAAGAATGCTCAGCCGGTGCGGCGTTCGCCCACGAGCACCGAGTCGAGCAGGCCGTTCAGGTTGCTGGCCCGCGTGCGCAACGTGCTCTCGTTGCCGGCCAAGGCGCGATGATGGGCCTGCAACGTGATGAGCTCGTCGGCAATGTTGATGGCGGCCAGCACGGCGACGCGCAGCGAATCCACAGTAGTGCCCTGGGCGGCGACGGCGCGCATCTTGGTATCTACAAGATTGGCCAGGCGTTCGATATAGGCGGGATCCTGCCCGCGCAGATGGTAGGGCTGGTCGTAAATCTCGACAGTCACGCTTTTGGCCGTATCGTTCATCGCAGACTCGGTTGTCTCCTCTCCGAACTAAGCCGTGAATTCGTCCAGATGTTTCAGCAGCCGCTCCACGCGGCCGCGTACGTGGTCCCGTTCCTGCTGCAACTGGCGCACTTCGCCTTCCAGCCGCGACGATTCCTCACCCCGGCCGGCCAACTGGCGCTCGAGTTCCGCGCCGCGGCGTTCCAGCTCTTCCACGCGCGCTGTCGCGGTGGCGTGCGCCTCACGCTCTGCCTTCAACAGTTCCACCGCGCGCAGAACGCGCTCTTCCAGGGCCTGAAAATCGGCTGCCGCCAGAGTTTCCGTGCCCTGCTCACTCAAATCCATCGCTGCTGCTGCCATACGTCCTCACTGCATTCGGGGAAGTGTCGTTCGCGTGCTCGTCCTGAGCGCAGTATATCGCCAATGCAAACGCGCGAAGGCAAATCCGATTTGCCCCCTGTGCATATGTGTGCCGTAATTGACAACCTCTTGCCGAATTCAGGCGCGCTGCCGGCCGCCGAGCGCTTCAAGCGCTCCCACGATGCTGCCGGACCACGCGTGCAGCTCCTCGTCGCGCAGCGTGCGCTCCGGCGACTGGAAGGTTGTGGAGACGAGCATGGAGTAGTGGCCCGCGGGAACGGCTTTGCCTTTGGCGTCGCGGAAGATTTCGGCCGGGCGATATTCATGCAGCTCGTTGATCTGCAATGCAGCAAGCGCGGAGCTGACCATCTCCCAACGCACCTCGTCCGGGAAAAGGAAGGAGAAGTCACGCCGCACCGCCTGATAGCGCGAGAGCTCGCATGTGCTGGGCTGGCGCAGCGACTGGCGGAAGAGCCTGTCGAGATAGATTTCCCCAATAAAGACAGGCTGTCGGAGCTTGCGGCGGGCGCTCTCGTCCGGGTGCAGCTCGCCGAAGTAGCCGATGGTAGAGCCGTCGACGACGCAGCGCGCGGCGCGCCCCGGATGGAGCCAGCGCGGCATGAGCCCGCTTTCCGGCGGGAAGACGTCGTAGTAGACCGAGCGGGTTGCGAAACGGGCGACGATGCTCTCGACCAGACCTTTAAGGTCGAAGAAGCCGGTCGCGCGCGCGGAGTGCAGGCCATCGCGAACCTGACCGGTAAGGCCGAAGGCGAGCCACTGGGCTTCGTCGACGCGGTCCGTCATGCCCGTCCCCGACCCGGTAAATACTGTGCCCATCTCGAACAGGCGGATGTCGTCCACATCGCGGTTCAGGTTGTGGGCCAGCATGGCGAGCATGCCGGGCACGAGCGATGGCCGCAGCACTCCGGCCTCTTCGCTAAGCGGGTTGTCCATCGCGATCGCCACGCCAGGCTGCGCCGCAAACGTATCTGCATCGGTGGCGGAACAGAAGGTGGAGGAGATGGCTTCGTGATAGCCGGCTGCGAGCAGCAGGCGGCGCACAGCCGACTGCTTCGGCGCGTGAGGGAGCTCGATCACGGTGCCGGAGAAGGCTGGTAGGGTGTTGGCGAAGCGGTTGTAGCCGTAGACACGCGCGACCTCCTCGATGAGGTCGATCTCGCGCTCCAGATCGAGACGCCAGGTTGGGAGCGTGACCTTATAGCGGCCTTCGCTTGTCTGTGAGAGCGTGCAGCCGAGGGCGCGCAGCGTGGTGGCGGCGATCTCGTCGGTGATGCCGGGGCCATCGTCGGTGCGGCCGAGTAGCTGTGCACAGCGCGCTACGGAGAACGCGATGGGCGGACGATTCGCGATGCGCTGCTCGACGGCGGGGATGATGACGTCGACGAGATCGCCTTCGATATGACCACCGTTCTCAAGAATGAGCTGCGAGACCAGCGCCGATGCGACCGGAGGCGCGTTGAAGTCCGCGCCGCGCTCGAAGCGGTGCGAAGCGTCGGAGTGGATGGCGTGGCGGCGGCTCATGCGGCGGACGACGGCGGGATCGAACCAGGCGGCTTCGACGAGAATGTTTTTGGTCTCGGGGGTGATCATGGTGTCCCATCCGCCCATGACGCCGGCGAGGCCGAGGGCTTTCTTCTCATCGGCGACGACGACGTCTTCGGCGTCCAGCACGCGGTCGATGCCGTCGAGCGTCTTGAGTTTTTCACCAGCGCGTGCGCGGCGAACGAGGACGGCGCCTTCGATCTTGTCGAGGTCGAAGGCGTGCGTGGGGTGGCCCATGCCGAGTAGGACGTAGTTGCTGGCGTCGACGGCGTTGAAGATGAGCTTCTGGCCGAGTGCGTTGAAGCGCTCTGCGACGATGCCCTGCGAGGGGCCGATCTTGACGTTGCGCAATATGCGCGCGGTGAAGCGACCGCAGGCTTCGGGTGCTTCGATGCGAACGGCATGTCCGCTGCCGGGTTTGGGCGTGGGCAGTGTTGAATCGAGGGGCCCGAGTGAGAGTCCGTAGATCGCCGCCGCTTCCCGCGCGACGCCGTAATGGTTCATCGCGTCTACGCGATTGGTTGTTATGTCGGTCTCATAAAGCGAGCCGCCAACCGGGGGTGCGACATCGAAGACGCCTTCGACCGCAATGCCGCGGAGCGTCAGGTCGTCGGCGACGGTGCGGTCGGATGCGTTGAAAGCCGGGAGATAGGCGCGAAGCCACGCACTGAGTATGTTCATGCGAACTGCTCCAGAAACCGCACATCTCCCGAGTACAGCAGGCTGATGTCGCTGATGCCGTACTTCATCATCGCGATGCGGTCGAGGCCCATGCCGAAGGCGAAGCCGGAGATCTTCTGCGGGTTGTAGGCGGGTTGCTTTTCGCGCACGAAGCTGAAGATCGCCGGGTCGACCATGCCGCAGCCGAGCAGCTCAATCCAGCCGGAGTGCTTGCATTTGCGGCAGCCCTTGCCGCCGCAGAAGATGCAGGAGATCTGCACGTCGGCGCTGGGCTCGGTGAAGGGGAAGAAGGACGGGAAGAAGCGCGTCTTCACGCTCGATCCGAAGAAGGCCTTCATGGCGTGGTCGAGCGTGCCCTTGAGGTCGGCAAAGGTGATGCCCTCGTCCACGCAAAGACCCTCGACCTGGTGAAAGATGGGCGAATGCGTCGCGTCGGCCGCATCATTGCGGTGCACCTTGCCCGGGATCACGAGCCGGATGGGCGGCGCCTGTTGCTCCATGGTGCGGATCTGCACCGGCGAGGTATGGGTGCGCATGAGCAGGCGGTCGCGCAGCGGTTTGCGCTCCTGGTGCGCGACGACGAGGGTGTCCTGCATATCGCGCGCCGGGTGATTGGGCGGGAAATTTAAAGACTCGAAGTTGTAGTAGTCGGTCTCGACCTCCGGGCCGGTGCCAACCGAATAGCCCATGGCTGCGAAGATGCGGACCGCTTCGTGCCAGACGCGCAGGACGGGATGTTCCGCGCCAGGTTGAAGCCGCGTTCCGGGCAGTGTGACATCGATTGCGTCGCCGGTCGTGACACGGCGCTTGCCGGCGGCGGCCTCGGTGAGGAGTGTCTCGATGCGCTCCTTCAGCGCGTTGAAGCGCTGGCCCAGGCCGCGGCGGGCCTCGGCGGGAGCGGTCTTCAGCCAGGCATCGCTCACTGTTTTGAGCCGGCCTTGCTTGCGGCCCAGCCATTCCAGGCGGAACTGCTCAGCGGCCTCGCCCCCATCGAGCGACGCGGCGGAGCGCTCCACGTCGGCGGTCAGAGAGGCGAAAGCTCGGTCGAGGGCGGCATCGTCGTAGCCGCCAAGTTCAGGAATCGAAACGTCGGGCATGGCTTAACGTCAGGATAAATCAGGCTGCGGGTGGATCAGCCCGAGGTGGTTGTGACTCTCATGCGTGACGAGTATGCTGGCGCCTGCGTTTTCCCCGCATGATCCCGACAAGCCAATCTCGAGGAGATATCTATGAGCCAATCCATGACACCGTATCTGACAGTGAGCAATGCGGCCGCGGCGATCGACTTTTACAAGAAAGCCTTCGGCGCGGAGGAGATCGCGCGCCACGCAGCTCCCGACGGCAAGCGACTGATGCATGCACATCTGAAGGTGTTGGGCATGGACCTGATGCTGTCTGACGACTTTCCCGAGCACATGGGCCGCAGCCGCACACCGGAGGCCTTTGGCGGTTCGCCAATAACTCTGCACCTGCACACGGATGACGTGAACTCGCTTTGGGAGAAAGCCATGGCAGCGGGCGCCAAGGTGACCATGCCCCTGGCGGACCAGTTCTGGGGCGACCGTTACGGGCAGTTCACCGACCCGTTCGGACATTCCTGGTCTGCGGGCCAGACGATTAAGCAAGTCAGCCAGGAAGAGCTTCAGGAAGCTGCGAAGGCGGCCTTCTGAAAGAAGGCATCAATAAAGCAAAAGGCGCGGCCACATATCGCGCCTTATTTTGCGGCGATGCGGATCAGGCCGCGATGCGTCCGCGGGTGGGGTGCGCATGGCGCGAGCGGCGGACCAGCTCTTCCGCGCCGAAAGCTACGCCCGTGACCAGCAGGGTGGAGACGAGGTCGTTGCGATAGAACGGCAGGCCGGCGGCAAAGCAGGCGGCGAGTCCGCCTGGCGTGTGCGGGTACATCTGGGACCCGGCCCACACCGCATAGTTGCTGACGGCGAAGAACGATGTAGATGCCAGCAGCGAGCCAGTGACGACGCGGGTCGGATTGGTGCGCTGTTTCAGCAGCAAGGAGCCGAGCACGAGCGCGGCCGCGTACCACAGCCAGGTGATCAGGTAGTCCTGTGCATGGAAGGCCATGCCGTAGACGCGGGTGGTGAGGTAAACATCCATTGCCATAAACGGCAGAAGCGCCCATGCTGCCTGGCGCATGGGGCGGCGCGCGCCGAAATAGAGCAGCGAACCACCGATAGCGGTGAAGTTAAACCAGCCGGAGAGAGCGGCGAGACGGCTTGCCAGGGCAACAAGAATCAGCACGAATGCGGACATTGGACGAACCTCGGTGTCTGATTTTATCCCGAATGGCTGCCTGAACGTGACAGAATCGAGGACCTTCAGTCCTGGGGATGGCCATCCATGTAGGTGGCCTCGATCTGGCCGTCGGGCGCCACGTAGACCGTCCCGGAGAGCGGCTTGCGGTTCTGGTGGGCGCCGAACCAGTCCGTGTAGCCAAAGCGCATGTCGTGGAAGTTCACCTGCTCCAGCCGCAGCGCGTTGTTGGAGGCCATGTCGGGGGGACTGGCCGGGCCGATGTCTTCCACCAGGGGGAACTCCGACCAGTCCAGATACACACGGCCCAGCCAGGAGCGCTTGGCGGCGGCTACCGCGGGTGTGACGGGCGGCTTGTAGATGGTGCCCACTCGTTCATCGATGGTGACTGTGTCGCTGTTGGTGCGCACGTCGGCGAGGTGATACGCATTGTCCGTTTCGACGATGCCCTGCCAGCGGAACGGATTGATGGGATATGGCTCGGCCGCCACGAGCAGCACAGGCCGATCGAAGTGTGTCTGATTGAGCAGACGGACCGCACGGCTGTGTTCAGTGCTGCGGAATGTGTAGAGAGCTGCGATGCCAATTAGGGCGAAAATGGCCCACCCGCGTCCGCGGAAGACATTGCGGCGCTTCGAGATTTCGCGATCGACCAGGCCCAGCATAGCCGGAGCAAGGAGGCCAGTAAGCAGGAGAACGAACATCACGGGCTCAAAGATGAAGACGATGTTCCATGCATACCAGTGCGGATTCCACGGCGCGAAGGATCGCACGCCATAGTTGTTGGTGAAATCGAGAAATATGTGGCTGAGCGCCGCGATCAGTGCGAAGCACCAGAGCAGGATCCATCGCGGAGGGACGGACGGCTTTTTTCGCCGCACATGATGAAAACCCCAGCAGAAGAGTGTGACGACGAGAGCAACCACAGGCGCACCGAGCAGCGTGTGGGTGAAGCCGCGATGGTGCTCAAACCCGACAAGAGGACCGCGAAATCCCCACAGGATGTCAAGGTCGGGCGTTTCCGCCGCGAGTGTCATGGCCAGCGTGGCGTAGGCAGTTTTGCGATTGAAGCCGGAGCGGCCCAGGCATGCTCCGGTGAGGAAGTGAGTGACTGGTTCCATGGTTGGCGTTCGACGCAAGCATACAGCCACACGCGTGGCATCTCTATAATCCGGGACGATGGCTGAGCGAGTAACAGAAGCAAAGACCGAGGCTCTGCGCGAGACGATTCGTCGCCACGAGCACCTCTATTACGTGCTCGATGCGCCCGAGATTGAAGATGCTGCATTCGACGCGCTGATGCGTGATCTCAAAGAGATTGAGGCTAAGCACCCGGAGTGGATTGCGCCGGACTCACCTACGCAGCGCGTCGGCGGCAAACCGAAGGAGGGCTTCCCCAAGGTCGCGCATTCGCGGCCCATGCTGTCGCTGGACAACGTGAACACGGCTGAGGAGCTGGCGGACTGGGACCGCCGCGTGCGTTCGCTGGCGGGGAATGCAGAGATCGCGTATGTCACGGAGCTGAAGCTGGACGGGCTCTCGCTGGCGTTGCATTACGGCCCCGGCGCCAACGGCGGCGCCATGCTGGCCCGCGCCATCACACGCGGCGATGGCACGATCGGTGAAGATGTCACCGGCAACGTTCGCACCATCCGTTCGGTGCCGCTGTCGATCTCTGCGGAAAAGCTGAAGAAGAGCAAGCTGCCAGTTCCGTTCGAGGTGCGCGGCGAGATCGTAATGCCGATGGCTGCATTTCTGAAGATGAACCAGGAGCGCGAGGCGCTTGGCCAGTCGCCCGCGGCCAATCCGCGCAATGCGGCGGCGGGCACCATACGCACCATCGAGCCGAACATCGTGGCGCAGCGGCGACTGGATTTCTACGGATACTTCGCATTACAGCTCGCGCCAGGTTCCGAGGGAGAGAATGTCTTCGCCACACAAGTAGAGACGCTGGACGCGCTGACTACCGCCGGCTTCCGCGTGAACCCGCATCGCGAGGCTCCGAAGACACTCGATCAGCTCCAGGCATTTGTCGCGCGTGCCGAAGAGCAGCGGGCATCGCTCGGCTATGAGATCGATGGCGTCGTGATCAAGGTGAACTCGACCGCGGCTGCAAAAACGCCTGGGCTTTACGGGCAAGGCGCCGCGCTGGGCCGTGGCCTACAAGTTCACCGCGCGCGGCGGGGTGACCCGGCTCGAGGACATTGCAGTGCAGGTTGGCCGCACGGGAAGGCTGACCCCAGTGGCCGTATTGAGCCGGTGCAGATCGGCGGCATCACGGTAAGCCGCGCCACACTGCACAACGCCGACGAGATCGAACGGCTCGGCTTGAAGATCGGCGACTTTGTCGCGTGGAGCGTGGCGGCGATGTGATCCCAAAGATCGTCGAAGTGGTCGATGACAAAGACCATCCGCGTGGGCACAAGAAATTCGATTTCCCCGCGCATTGCCCGGTATGCGGCAGCGAGATCGTGCGCGACAGAAGGCGAAGCCGACTATCGCTGCGTGAACGTGGACTGTCCGGCACGGCTGCGTGAAAGCCTACTCCACTTTGCCTCGCGCGGCGTGATGAACATCGACGGCATGGGCGAGGCAGTGGTGGTGCAGTTGATGGAGCGCGGGCTGGTGCGCTCGATTGCGGATCTCTACTCGCTCACGAGCGAGAAGCTGCTGACGCTGGAGCGCATTGGGCAGAAGACAGCCGATTCGCTGATCACCGAGATCGAGCAGACCAAAAAGGCGCCGCTCGACCGCGTGCTCTTCGGATTGGGGATCCGCTTCGTTGGCGAGCGCACGGCGCAGTTGCTCGCCGATGCCTTTGGATCGATGGATGCGCTGATGGCGGCAGCGCCGGAAGAGCTGGAGCGTGTCCAGGAGGTAGGGCCTCGGGTGGCGGCCGCAGTCCATGAATTCTTCGCGGAGGAGCGGAATCGCAAACTCATCGAGCGGCTGCGCGAGGCGGGCCTTACATTCGCGGCAGAAAAGCGCAGACGCTCCGCAAAGCTGGAGGGGCTTACATTCGTGCTGACCGGAACACTGCCCGGGTCTGACGCGCGAAGACGCCAAAGAGCGCATCGAAGCATCGGGGGGCCGCGTTTCCGGCTCCGTGAGCAAGAAGACCAGCTACGTTGTCGCCGGAGAAGAGGCCGGTTCGAAGCTCGACAAGGCCCGCGAGCTGAAGGTGCCGGTGATTGGTGAAGCGGAGCTGCTGGAGATGCTGGGATGAGGAATCGACTTCTGCTGATGATCGCTGCTGTGTTCGTCCTGAGCGTGACGGCGGGCGCGCAGTCGCTGCCTGTGAGTGTGGATGGCTACTGGAAGATCACGAAGATGTACCCGAAAAAGCCGCAGGGGACATCCGGCTGCACGGCCAATCCGGCGTTCTTCAGCAAGTATTCGCGCGGCAGCCGCGTGCTGATGAGCAGCCGCAGCATTGTTTGGGGCACGGCATCGGCAACTGATCCTGCGCCACGTCTCAGCATGGTCGATCCGGCTGACTTCTCCGCACATTACGCGCAGGCCGGTGCGACGCCGCATGAGCTGGATCTGGACCACGGCTCGAAGATACAGGTGATCACGCTGGGCTCCCCCGGTACGCTGCCCTTCGATACGGTCGTGGTGAAAGACCCCAGCACGGTCTACTTTGAGCGCTGCGGGCTTTTCGCGGAAGCGGTCCACGACAGCGGCTTTACAGCGCCACCGTTGCCGAATCAGCAGTGAGGATTTACTTCGGCGCGAAGTAGCCGGTACGTGCGTGCACCGTGTATCCGCCACGCAAAGAGGTGAGATAGATGGTGCGGAACGATCCATCCGGCCGGAAGTCCGCCGGCTTGTAGGCGAGCGAATACTGCGAGCGTAGCTCCTCTTCCACCTTGCGGAACTCGTTCGAAATATCTTCCAGCCGCTGCGGATAGAACGCGGAACCGCCCGTGGACTGAGCCAGCTTTTTCAGCACGTCGTCGCCGCGCTCGCGCGTGGGACTGGTGTTGGTGCTGATGGTGAAGATGGTGGTCTCGGCTCGCTGGCACATCTTGATCGCGTCATCCAGGTAGGCGCGGCTTTGGTTATCATCGCCGTCAGAAACGATGATCAGGGCCTTGCGCACCTCAGCATTCGCGGGCACCCCATGCAGCATCTGATCGCGGCAGGCCTTGTAGACAGCGTCATAGAGCGCCGTGCCGCCTCCGGGCTTCAGCCGGTTAAGGCCAGTCTCCAGCAGGTCGGGATTATTGGTAAAGCCTTGCGTTACATACGAGCTGACATCAAAGCCCATGATGAAGGCGCGGTCCGTGCGCGGTCGCAGGATGCTGAGCAGAAACTCCGTGGCCGCCTGCTGCTCAAAATGAAAGCGCGCGCGAATCGAGGTGCTGGCATCGACGAGCAGGCCGACCCGCAGCGGCTGATTGGTCTGCTGGGTGAAGCTGTAGACCTGCGCGGGCGCACGCTGGTCGTCGAGCAGCGCGAAATCCTGCTGCCGGAGATTGTTGATGAAGTGCCCGTGGCGATCCGTAACCGTAAAGGTCAGGTTCACCTCGTTCACGTTTGTCTTCAGCGTGTAGCCGCCTTCTTCCTCATCCGGTGTGGCCTGTTCGGGCTCCTGTTCCGCAGGCGCGGCTTTCGGGGCGGATGATGCCGGCGGCAGGGCCGCAGGTTGCTGCGGGGGCTTTACGGGTTGCGCTGGAAGTGTGGTCGGGGCGGGCGCAGGCTTCGGTGCACCTGGAGCGTCGGGCAGTGATGTGGGAGCGCTTCGATTCTGCGATGCGGGCGCGGAAGGCGCCGTGCTCTGGGCAGCGAGCGGCAGGCAGGCGAGCAACAAGGCGCACGCCCAGCAAAGGCCGATACGAGAGAGGACGGAACGGCCATGGGCTGAGGGAAAACGAAACATCATGGAGGCTGCCTTCATTGTATTCGCTCCCTGCCCAGCCCGCTCGGGCAGCAGCCGGTAACTATGAGCATTTTCCTGGAGAGTTCGACCGCGGCCAACACGACTTGAGGTGACCTCCGGTTACGAAAAGGCCATGTCATGGTCTTCACGCCGGCTGCTCCAACTGTCTGAGAAACGTCTGAAGTTCCTCGGGAAGCGGAGCCTGAAACGTCATTGGACGACCACTGACCGGATGCGCCAGCGCAAGCTCCACCGCGTGCAGGAAGTTGCGATCGAGATGCGTGGATGGTTCCGGTTCGGCTGCTGCCCGGCTGCGGCGCGGCGTGTGGGCGCGGCCCGTGGGAGGGGCGAGCCGGATCTGCGCGGGCGCTCCGTAGAGCGTGTCGCCGACCACTGGATGCCCCAGCGACGCCATATGGACGCGAATCTGGTGCGTGCGGCCCGTCTCGATGCGGACGGAGACCAGCGTGAACCGGCCGAAGCGCGATTCGATGCGGCGCAGCACGCGATAGTGGCTGATAGCCGCGCGGCCGTCGTCGCGTCGGGTCGTCATGCGGGTCCGGCGGACGGCGTCGCGCGCAATGGCGGCGTTGATGGTGCCGCTCTCGGAGGCGACGGCGCCATGCACCAGTGCGAAGTATGTCTTCTGCACCTGCCGGCGGGAAAACATATCGGCCAGTTTTGCGTGCGCCTTATCGTGCTTTGCAACCAGCAGCAGCCCGCTGGTCTGCTTGTCCAGCCGGTGAACGATGCCGGGACGCAGCTCTCCACCATGGGAAGAAAGCTCTTCGAAGTGATGCAGCAGCGCATTGACCAGCGTGCCCCGATTGCGCGCATCGTCGGTCGACCCCGCGCCCGCATGGACCATCATGCCGGCCGGCTTATTGACGATCGCGATGTCACCGTCTTCATAAACGATGTCGAGCTTGATGGCTTCTGCAACGGCCCGGAGCGGACGCGGCTCGGCTTCACCAGTGACGGAGATCTGCTCGTCGCCGCGCAGCTTATGAGAGGCCTTCGGCGGCTTGCCATCGAGGAGCACCCTCCCTTCGGCGAGCAGCCACTGCACGCGCGCGCGGCTGACGCCGAGCGCTTCGCCCAGGTACTGATCGAGCCTCCGGCCCGCAGCCTCCGCTGGAGCGATAAGCGTACGCACATCCTCAGGCATGATTCGCGGCTTTCATCGAGATTCGCAGCCAGCACAGTCCGCCGAGCAGCACCATAACCATGGCGGCAGCCTGCGTGGGCGTGGCGATGTGGAGGAACGCGGACGCGTCCGCATAACTACCCGAGAGCGGAGCGAGCACGAAACGCAGCACGCCATCTGCGAAAAGAGCCGTGCCGAGAACCTCCGCCGGACGGTCTGCGTGCCGCAACAGCAGCACCAGAACCCCTGCGAGCGCGAAGTGACCGATCGCGGCATAGAGTTGCACGGGATGGAGTGCGATACCCAGCGGCACTCCGGACGTACGTGCGGCAAAACGGCTCGTGTATGTCATGCCCCAGGGCATAGCTGTGGGTGCACCGTAGTGCGAGCCGGCGGCAAAGTTGGCAACATCGAGAACTCCCAGCGCCAGCACCACCGCAGGCGCTGCGGCATCGAGCGCGGGAAGCATCGGCACGCGCGAACGCAGCAGATAACTGCATGTCGCAACCGCCGCCAGCAGCACTCCATAGACTGCTGCACTGCCCGAGGCCAGTGTGCCGGCCATCAGAATGAGAACCGGGGCCTCCAGGAATCCGCGCCAGTTTGCGATGGCCACCGCAATACGCGCGCCCAGGACAACACACACCACCGCCAGCAATCCCGCGTTCTGTATCTTCTGTGCATCGAGCCCGATGCGGCGCGCCAGGCTGCTCCACAGCGCAATGCCGCAGAAAGCAGCGACCACTGCGAGCACTCCATAAGTTGAAATGACTAGGGCGCCGAATTGAAGGAAGCGAGGATACATGCGGAGTTAGAACCTCGCAGCACGGTGCATGCAATGTGACGGGAAGAGAAAGTACAAAACCGACCCACGGGGCCGTGCGGTGCGCGCTGGTGAACCCGTCCTAAGACGGTGGGACTCTCCGCAGCTCTTTAGGCATTCCGGACTGGCGGACACTGCACACCGAGCCAATTATTCGAGTCGAGTCCCTGTTCAATGAATATAGGTTCTACCAGCGTTAGCTCCGCACCTGCTTTGCAGGCCGGTTTCTGAGTCGGATGCTACCGAGCGGAGCGGCTCTTTGCAAGCTACCCGTTTGTGGGATGGCTCATCTGCCGAGCGGTGAACGTTTTACGACGAATTGTGTCTATGATGTTTCGCGCTTCGGCTCTTCTCCACTTTGTGGAGCACTCAACTCCTCGAAGATGTCCGGCTCCTCCGCGCGTTGCGCTAAATGGCGCGGCAGGCGCTTGGTGGGCTGCACGCCGAGCGAGCGCAGCATCTCCACCTGCCGCACCAGGTTGCCGCGGCCGCGCGTAAGTTTATCCAGCGCTGCGTCGTACGCGGTGCGCGTCTGCTCGATGCGCGCTCCGAGTTTGCCCAGCTCATCGACGAAACCGACAAACTTGTCGTAGAGTTCCGCGCCCCGCTCGGCGATCTGCTGCACGTTGCGCACCTGCTCTTCCTGCTTCCACAGATGCGCGACCGTCCGCACGACAAAAAGCAGTGTGCTGGGGGAGACGAGCAGGATGTTTTTCTCCCATGCGTCCACCCAAAGATTGCTGTCTGTCTCCAGCGCCAGCAGAAAGGCCGGCTCAATGGGCACGAACAGAATGACGAAGTCCAGCGTCTCCAATCCGGGCAGGTGCTGATAATTGCGCGCAGCCAGGCCGCGGATGTGCTCCCGGATCGACGCGCAGTGGCGCGCGGCGGCATGCTTGCGAAGCGCTTCATCAGTGCTCCCGCAGTAAGTCCCGTAATCGACGAGGGAGACCTTCGCATCAATGACCAGCTTGCGATCGCCGGGCAGGTGCAGGATCACGTCGGGCCGCGCGCGTGTTGCGTCCTCGCGCGCAATCGTCTCCTGCATGGTGTACTCATGGCCACGGCGAAGGCCGGCCGCCTCTAGGATGCGCTCCAGAATCACCTCGCCCCAGTCGCCCTGCGCTTTGGCAGATCCCTTCAACGCCTGTGTCAGGTCGCGAGCTTCGTCAGCCAATCGCTGGTTCATTGCAAGCAGCGATGTGACCTGCTGGGCCAGCGCGCTGCGATCTTTGCTCTCCTGTACGTAAGCCTGGTCTACCTTGGATTGGAACTCCTGCAGCCGCGTCTTCAGCGGATCCAGCAACTGGCCCAAGTTGGTCTGGTTCTGCTCCGTGAAGCGGCGAGACTTTTCTTCCAGGATCTCGTTCGCCAGCGCCCGGAACTGGTGCGTCATCTGGTCGCGTGCGTCATCCAGCAGCGTCAGTTTTTCCTCATGAGCGGCGCGTTCCGTTGTCAGGGTCGCGTTCAGCGCCGCGAGTTGCGCTTGCAATTCTGCCCCTTCCCGGGCCGTCGCAGCGCGCCGGGAGAGCCCAAACAAATAGCCCGCGAGCACCCCGATCACAAGGCTCGCCAGAACTGCGAAAAGATCGACCATGTTCATCGCAGCACCATCCTCCGGCAATCTACGACCGCGCGGCACCGTCGCGGGTGCGATTCCATCGGGGCGCCTGCCTTTACACCCCCAAGACCCCTCAGTAGACTTGGAGGTTCGGGACCAGCATCCATTTACCAGGGTGCCGGGGCGCTCGTGGTGCGTCCACACCTTGCGTACCTGATAGTCTCAAAAGGGATTCAGTTCATTTGATTTGGTCGAGGAGATAGGCATGGCAGCAGTCGACGAGAAGGTAAAGCAGATCATTGTGGAGCAGCTTCAGGTGGATGAGGCCGAAGTCACGCCCAGCGCCTCTTTCCAGGAAGATTTGGGAGCGGATTCGCTCGACGTGGTCGAGCTGGTGATGCAGTTCGAAGAAGCCTTCGACATGGAGATTCCGGACGAAGACGCCGAGAAGATCAAGACTGTCAAGGACGCGACCGAATACATCGAGAAGCATGCGAAAGGCGGCAAGTAGTCTTGCGTTGCGATCGACGCGTAGTCGTAACAGGGTTCGGGCTGATTGCCGGCCCGGGCAATACTGCGCAGGAGCTGTGGCAGAACCTGCTGGCCGGCAAGAGCGGCATGGCGCCGATCACCGGGTTCGATGCCACCGCTTTCCCCGTCACCTTCGCCGCCGAGGTAAAGAACTTCGATCCGCTGCAGTTCATTGAGAAGAAAGAAGCGCGCAAGATGGGGCGCTTCATCCATTTCGCACTTGCTGCCGCCGAGGAAGCGATGCAGCACAGCGGCCTGAAGGTGACGCCGGAAAACGCGGAACGCATCGGCGTGCACATCGGCTCCGGCATCGGCGGTTTCGACATCATCGAGCGCGAGCACAGCAACATGCTGAACGGCGGCCCGCGCAAGATTTCGCCGTTCTTTATTCCCGCCGCTATTGTGAACCTGGCCGCCGGGCAGGTGAGCATCCGTTACGGCGCCAAGGGACCCAACGAAGCGACCGCCACTGCCTGCACCACGAGCGCACACTCCATTGGCGACGCTTACCGGATCATTCAGCGCGGGGATGCCGATGCGATGATCGCGGGTGGCGCAGAGGCTGCCATCACCCCGATGGGCATCGGCGGCTTCGCCGCGATGAAGGCGCTCTCCACGCGCAACGACGACCCGACGCACGCCTGCCGGCCCTTCGACAAGGACCGCGACGGCTTCGTGGTGGGAGAGGGCGCCGGAATCCTGATCCTCGAAGATATGGAGCACGCGAAAGCGCGCGGCGCGACGATCCTGGCCGAGATTGTCGGCTACGGGATGAGCTCCGACGCGTACCACATGACCGGCATGGCGGCCGAGGGCGAGGGTTGCTTCCGGGCGATGAACAACGCGATCAAGTCGGCGGGAATATCGCCGGACCAGATCGGTTACGTAAACGCGCATGCCACCTCAACGCCGCTCGGCGACGCGCTCGAGTCTGCCGCGATGAAGAAGCTCTTTGGCGAGCGCGCGCTTCGTGGCGACGTGCTGGTGAGCTCTACGAAATCCATGACTGGCCACTTGCTGGGGGGCGCCGGCGGGCTTGAAGCGGGCATTGCGGTGATGGCGCTGCTCGAGCAGACTGCGCCGCCAACGAGCAACCTGGACAATCAGGACCCTGCCTGCGAGCTGCACTACGTGCCGAACAAGCCGGAGAAGATCAACACCGACTATGCACTCTCGAATTCGTTCGGCTTCGGTGGGACAAACGGCTCGCTGATCTTCAAACGCTGGACGGAATAGGCGCTCTCACCGTACGCCGGACGCCATGAGCGCCGGTGAGTGCTGCTTCGCAGCAAAGTCATTCTGCGGTGTCATATATGACTTATAGACCGAGATGTGGAAGCAGGACTGTTGGAACTCCTCTTCTACATCGATCCTGCCCGCGGTCTGCAGCGGCAACAGGTAGGCGCGCATCCATGCGACCTCGGACGCAGTGAGCCCCTTCTTTGCGATGTCCACGGCTTCGCCTGTCAAATGCGGTGACGCGACGTCGCCTTCGGCCGGCGCCGCGTTGCCGTTGACGCGCTGCAGGTGATGCTGGAATTCAACGGTTCGCACCGCTGAGTTCACCTGTAGCGGCTTGTGGAAGCGCTCATAGTGCACCCGCGCAAGATCGCTGAGAAAGCGTGCGGTCCACGCGCGACAGTAGCGGCGGTTCGCGGGCAGCCGGCCGTCTATGTGCATCGAGGCAAGTGCCGGCAGCGGCACCAGTTTTCCGGCGCGGCGCAACGTCTCCAGGTCGTCGCTGTCCTTCACGCGCAGGATGCCGTCCTGCTCCGCGCGCTCGTTTTGCCGTACCAGCGATTCGTGGCTGCCGCGCAGCGGCGGCAGATTCATCGCAGCCAGCGGCACCTCCGGCACATTTACCGATGCGGACTCTGGATTGTCGGTATCTTCATCGCGCGCCACTCGGGCCGTCTCGGTGCGCGCCGCCTCGCGCACGGCGTCCGTGCCGTGTTTGCGGGCGCGGCGCAGTGCACGCGCTGTATGCGGATGCACCGTATGCCGCCGCGCACGCGCGAATCGAGAATGCCGCGTAGCCGCAGGTTCCGCCGGCGCGGAAGCGTGGTGATGCTTATGCCACGCAGCGAGCGCCACACACGGCAGAAAGAACAGGCCAAGGCAGAGAAACGCAACGACCGCTGCGAATCGACGACGACAAGGGTGAAGACAGCGCATGCCCCGGGAGACAGGTGCGCGAAGAATGCCAGAGGTCTTCATCCTATCGCCGCAACTTCACTCGGCGAAGTGCCCAGTCGGATACGTGTGCGGTGATTCGGCGCGCACGACGATTTGTAATTGCAATCGCTACGAACCGAACGCTGCCGCGCCAGCTTCCGCGACAGCGTGGTCCTGCTCGCCCGAACCGCCGCTGACACCGACAGCGCCCACTACCTTGCCGCCCTTCTTCAGCGGGATTCCGCCCGCGAAGATCATCACCTTGCCGCCGTTCGACGCGTGAATGCCGAAGAACTGGTCGCCGGACTGCGAATTCTCCCCCAGCGCCTTGGTCGTGATGTCGAACGCGCGCGCGGTCCACGCTTTGTTGATCGAGATATTCACTGAGCCCATCCAGGCCCCGTCCATGCGGACATGCGCCACCAGGTTGCCCCCCTCATCCGCGACCGCGATGTTCATCGGCTGCCCGATCTCCTTGGCCTTCTTCTCCGCTGCCGCGATCACGCGGCGCGCTGCATCCAGGGTTACTTCGCTCGCCATATCGTTTTGCCTTTCTGCTCCGTTGTGGGCCGGCGCATGGCCTGCCCTTCACTACGATGCCCCAACTATGCGCGCGCGCGATAGACGGTGCAATCTTCCGCGCTGGAGCCGATACGGTCGGCGAGGCGATCGCTTGCGTCCATGGCTACTGTTGCGCTCCATACCTGCTGCAGGAACGGAGCGCAGTCGAGCGCGTCGTGCAACTCGTGATTGATATAGATGACTGCCGCGTCACGAGGCTCCGCCGCAAGCGCGGATTTCAGGTTGCGAAGCACCTGCTCCAGCACCGGACGGCAGAATGGATGATAGAGATACACGACCAGCGGCCCGGAAGGGAACCGATAAGAAGCTGCGTCCTCCAGCAGAATGCTCATGGGCGCCACGCGGCCCTCTCCCCGTTCAACGCGGGCGGCAGTATACCGCGTGACATTCTCCACTGCGACGCTGTGGAGCGGCGGCGCAATCTCGACCCCCACCGCGCGTGTAAAGGGATACTGCGAAGCCAGCAGCACCGCACGGCCTTTTCCGCAGCCCAGATCAATAAATGTGGACTCGCACTGCAGCGACTCAGGCACTCGGGCGATCACGCGATGAAAGACCGAGGGCCCGATGCCGTAGTAGGCAGTGTTCCAGCGGTCGCTGGGACTACCCGTTTTCAGATCGACGCCCCACACCAGTCCGCTGGTATCGACGCCGTATTTGCGATCGAACTCGTGCTCTGCCGTCGGCAGCCACGTCGTGGTTTCGGGACGCGAAGCTGTTGGATGAAGCTTTGCATTGAGACGATCGCGGGCTGTACGCACGGCCGCGCCCCAGCCATGGTTCGCGACCATCTGCCGTACCGCGCGTGCTGTGTGCCTCGCGTGCATTGCTGTGTCCATATTGCATGGCAGGGAGGCGCGAACGGTTGACTTTTGCCTGAGCCGATCCCGGTTGGGTAACCAAGTAATCGCTACGTTAAACAGTTAAACAATAGTGCACGCCAAGATGCCTGCTTTCTGTTATTTAACGTGACAAGCAGGCAAGAGTATGACAAAACTTCCATTACACAAGTACTATTTTCACGAACTCGACCACCCCGGAAAGTGTAGTCCCCCGTAAGGGGTTAACCATACCGTTTGCCGTGGTTTCGCTTTGTGATTTCCACGCTGCATGGGATTCTCCAGTCACGTGCAGTGCATACAGCAGAATTTGAAGTATGGGAGGCACCACATGAAGTCTTTTGTCGTCACGCTGGCGGTGGCCGCGGCGTCGGCTACCTGTCTTGCCCAATGCCAAAGCAATCGAATTACCCTGGACCGTGAGCTGCATGATGCCGGCACCACGATGGTGGCTACGGTGGAATCCGCGCATCCGGTTCCTGATTCCTCGTTCCATCTCGATGGCATTGACTACGTCGTGCACGTGGACCGCGTCATCAAGGGACGCATGATCACGACCGATTTTGTCCACATCTTCAGCGAGAACAGCCCGACCAAGTTCCCGATGCAGGCCGGAAAGCAGTACCTGCTCTTCGTCCATCGCAACTACAACGACTACGAGGTCGACAACTGCGGCAACTCCGGTCTCCTGCAGGCTGCAAACATCGACAGCGTTTCCACACTGAAGGAATACGCGAAGAAGGAGTAGCGCGCGTCCCGGGCCCCGCAGAACTGCTGTTTTTTGATTCTTCAGGCTAATCGAGTTGAGTAGTCGAACAAAGGCGTCCTCGCAGGGCGCCTTTGTTGTCTCTGCTTCCGGTCAGTGCACGCGCTCGTGCCTATATCCTGCAGCAGTCAGCGCTTCGGCGATGGCCGCAATGTGCGCTGCCCCACGCGTCTCCAGCGTGATCTCGATCACTGTATCGCCCAGGTTCACTCCGTAATAGGAGCGATTGTGGCTGGTCTGCACAATGTTCGCTTCGCACTCGGTGAGGATGCGAGTGAGCTGATGCAGTGATCCGGGCCGGTCCAGCAGGTACACACGGATGCGTAGCAGGCGACCGTCCTTTGCCAGGCCGCGTTCGATGATGCGCGAGAGCAGCGTCACATCGATGTTGCCGCCACACACCAGCGCCACCGTCTTTTCCGCGTGCAGATGCGTCTTACCCTGCAGGAGCGCAGCCAGCGCAGCAGCGCCCGCACCTTCGGCCAGTGTTTTCTCCTTCTCGAGCAATACCAGGATGGCGCTCGAGATCTCTTCCTCATCGACGGTGACAATCTCGTCGACGTAGCGCCTGACTAGCGGAAATGTGCGCTCGCCGGCGCGGCGCACGGCGATGCCGTCCGCAATCGTGGCCTGCGCCGGCAGTGTGACAGGAGCGCCTGTCTCCATTGCGCGCAGCATCGATGCGAGCCGCTCCGTCTGAACACCGACAATGCGCACATCGGGACGCGCTTCCTTCACCGCGCACGCCACGCCGCCGATGAGCCCGCCGCCGCCGATCGGCACCACAATGGCCTCGACATCGGGAAGCTGTTCCAGTATCTCCAGTCCAATTGTGCCCTGCCCGGCAATCACCTCCTCGTCATCGAAGGGATGAATAAAGGTGAGTCCCTTTTCATACTGCAGTCGGGTTGCCTCATCACAGGCCTCGTCGTAGTTTGCGCCGTGGAGGATGACCTCTGCACCGAAGCCGCGCGTCGCCGAAACCTTCACCAGCGGAGTAGGCTGCGGCATCACAATACGCGCGCGAATTCCCAGCCGTGCCGCATGAAACGCTACGCCCTGCGCGTGATTGCCGGCGCTCGCGGCGATGACACCGCGCTCCCGCTCGTCCGGCGTAAGCTGCAACAGCCTATTCAGTGCGCCGCGCTCCTTGAATGCGCCGGTACGCTGCAGGTTTTCGAGCTTCAGATAAATGGGATGGCCGGCCAGATCGGAGAGGTCATGCGATATCTGGCAGGGGGAATAGTAGAGCACATCGCGGATGCGCTCGCGGGCAGCCGCGATACGTGCAGGTGTAACCATGTTGGATGTCTCATTATAAGTGCGGCACCGGTTGCTACAGCCTTTCGCGCACAACACAGAGGCCTCCCAGATGGGAGGCCTCTGCTTTTGAAACCAGCGTTGTTATTGAAGCAGCGTTCCGTTCTCCGGTTCGATCTTCGCTTCCTCCGGCGGGATCACGACTGCGGCGGCCACCTTGTCCTCCGGCTCCAGGTTCAACAGCTTCACGCCCTGTGTCGAACGTCCCGCAGCTCGGATCGTGTTCGTGTCGATGCGGATGATCTTGCCATATTGGCTGATCACCATCAGCTCCGAGGACTCATCGACAAGCTGGATGGATGTGACCTTGCCGTTTCGCACGGTGGTCTTCAAATTAATGACGCCCTTGCCGCCGCGTGTCTGCAGGCGATATGCGTCCACATCCGTGCGCTTTCCGAATCCCTGGGTAGTGACCGAGAGTATGAGGCATGCGCACGCGCCGCCGTTGCCGTTCTTCTTGCGCTCCTTCGGCGTGACCGCGAGACCGACGACATAGTCGGCTTTGCCGAGATCGATGCCGCGCACGCCATAAGCCGGCCGGCCCATGGAGCGGACATCGTTCTCGTCAAAGCGGATCGCCATGCCCTCATAGGTCGCCAGAAAGACGACGTCGGTCCCGTTGGTAATACGGACGCCGATGAGTTCGTCTTCCGGCTCGATGCCGATAGCGATAATGCCACGGGACATCACGTTCGAGAAGTCCTTGAGCGGAGTGCGCTTCACCGTGCCGTTGCGCGTGGCGAAGAGGATGAACTTGCCCTCTTCGGTAAGATCGCGCACACCCAGAATGGTGCGCACGGTCTCGCCAGGCTGCAGGTTCAGCAGGCTGGCGATGGACTTTCCCTTACCTGCGGCGCCGACGTCCGGAATCTCGTACACCTTCAGCCAGTAGACGCGGCCCGTGTTGGTGAAGCAGAGCAGATAAGCGTGGGTCGATTCGATAATGAGCTGCGAGACGAAGTCTTCCTCGCGCGTCTTCATGCCGAGCCGGCCCGTGCCGCCGCGCCGCTGCTGGCGGTAGGTGGAGATCGGGGTGCGCTTCAGGTAGCCGGAATGCGACACCGTGACGGCGACCTGTTCGTCGGCAATCAGGTCTTCAAGCTGCAGCTCCGCCGTCTCGTCCAGGATCTGGGTCTTTCGCTCATCGCCGAAGTCCTTGCGAACCTGTTCCAGCTCCTTCACGATGACCGCGCGCAACTTCTTTTCCGAAGCCAGAATCGACTCGTACTCGGCGATGTTGTCGCGTACCTGCTTCAACTCGTTGAGCAGCTCGTCGATGGAGAGCTGTGTGAGGCGATAGAGCTGCAGTTCCAGGATGGCGTCGATCTGCCGGTAGCTCAGGATCAGCGTCGCTGTGGTCTGCGTCGCCATGTCAATGCCATATTTCGCGGCATCGAGCGAAACGCCCTTCAACTCCGCACCGCGCAACTGGATCTTTGTGCCGGAGAAGAAGCGGAAGAGGTTCTCGCGCGCATCCGCCCGCGATGACGATCCGCGAATGATTTTGATCACGTTGTCGAGATGGTCAAGCGCGATCTGATAGCCGTGCAGGATGTGCTCACGCTCGCGCGCCTTGCGCAGCAGGTAGGCGGTGCGGCGGCGCACCACGTCGACGCGATGGTCGATGAAGTGACGAATCGCATCCGCCAGCGCCAGCTCCCGCGGCTGGCCATTGACCACCGCGAGGAAGATCATGGAGAAGCTCTCCTGCATCTGCGTGTGCTTGTAGAGCTGGTTCAGCACGATCTGCGCCTCGGCTCCGCGCTTCAGCCCGATGACGATGCGCATGCCGTCGCGGTCGCTCTCGTCACGAAACTCGTCGCGCGCGATGTCGGTGATCACCTTGTCGTTGACCAGTTCGGCGATGCGCTCGATGAGCTTCGATCTTGTTCACCTGATAAGGAATCTCGGTGACGATGATCGCCTGGCGTCCGCCTTGAGACTGTTCTCGATCTGCGGCTTGGCGCGCATCAGGAAGCGGCCGCGACCGGTGCGATAGGCCTCGGGAATGCCGCCGCGGCCATAGATGAAGCCGCCGGTCGGGAAGTCCGGCCCCTTGACATGCTTCAGCACCTCGACCAGACCCGCGTGCGGATTGTTCACGAGTTCGATGGTCGCGTTAACGATCTCGGTCAGGTTGTGCGGCGGGATGTTGGTCGCCATGCCCACGGCGATGCCATTCGAGCCGTTGACGATCAGATTCGGGATGCGCGTCGGGCAGCACCGCCGGCTCCAGCGTGCTCTCGTCGTAGTTCGGCACCAAATCGACCGTTTCCATGTCGATATCGGCGAGCATCTCGCCCGCGATCTTCATCATGCGGCGCTTCGGTGTACCGCATCGCCGCCGGCGGATCACCATCGACGGAACCGAAATTCCCCTGGCCGTCGATCATGGGATAGCGCAGGCTGAAGGGCTGCGCCAGGCGCACCATCGTGTCGTAGATGGCGGAGTCGCCATGCGGGTGGTACTGCCCCATGGCCTGGCCCACGACCTTGGCGCACTTGGTGTACTTCTTGTTGTGCTGCAGCCCCATCTCGTGCATCGTGTACAGGATGCGGCGATGCACGGGCTTGAAGCCGTCGCGCACGTCGGGCAGCGCACGGCCGATGATGACCGACATCGAATAGTCGAGATACGACCGGCGCATCTCCTCTTCAATGTTGATCGGCACCAGATTGGCGGCTCCGGGGCCAGCGGGCGGCGTAGAGCCATCCCCGCTGTTGCCGTTCGGACCGCCGAGGGGAAGCTGTGGATTCTGATCGTCTGCCATAGATAGGAAGAGCCGCTCCCGTCACCGGAAATCCGTGCCCCGAATGCCCGTTGAAGGCGGGCGAGGGACAATCGGCTCAACCTCTATTTTAGCAAGAAAAGGCCCCTGATTTCGGGTCACTGACGTGGTTCAAGCGGAGATTTTTCTGTGCTTTACGGAAGCATCGGCAGCGCAATGGTCAGCGTTGCCTGTAGCACAACCATTGCAACTACTGCCCAACGGAAAATACGCCCATTCCGTGTCTCCAGGGCATCGGCGAAGACGCCGCCGATGAACGTGAGCAGAAACGGGAGACCCCACAGCCAGGGTTGGCCGAAGACTCCAGTCGTGATCAGTGGCAGGAAGCAAAGTGCAATCAGCAGCGGAGCGGAGTTGCCGAAGTAACGCGAGCGGCGGGTGGCCAGATACAGCAGCGCAGCGGCTGCCGAAGCGATGGCGATGCCGGCATCCCGGAACGAGAACAGATGCACACGCGCCGGCATGGTGCTGATGCCCAGCCTGCCCGCTCCTGAGCGGAAGAAGTATGTCACCGCATCGGGATGGAATGCATAGGCTGCAAAGAGCAGGACAAAGGCGCCCACCGTCCCGGCGATCATCACCATCGGAACGGCGCTGCGATTGCGTTCCGCCAGATACAGCATGAAGATGAAAGCCAGCGGCAGCGTCAGCAGGAGCGCCGCAGAATGCGACGCGGCCACCAGCGCCAGCGCCATCGCCAGCAGCACGATGCGCGGCCGCCACTTGCGGCGTGGACCCTGCATGGCATGCGCCACCCCGACGGCTGTATAAATGGCCGCGAAAATTCCCAATGCCGCTGTGATCTCCGCATTGGGCTGCGCGCCGGCAGCAACGATCGCGGGCGAGACGCAGTAGAAGGCCAGCGCGACAAATCCGCCGGCATTTCCATAGAGCCGCCGCGTGACCCACCAAAGCGCGCCGCCCAGCAGCAATGCAGCCATGGTAAAGGGCAGCCGCAACAACAGCCGGACAAAGTTCAGCTCGTGCCGCATCTCCCAGGTGCTGGTGTCGGCGCCCTGCCCGGCAACCATGCGCTGGAGCGTGATCGGCAGGCCGGCCATGCGATAGGCCAGCACGCCGTCGTGAATGTTGCCGCAGGTGGTGAAGTAGCCGGCGATGGGCGACGGCCGCTCCCACATTTCCCGGCCACAGCGCGCGTACTGATAGTCATTCTCGGTCAGCGGAGTGCGCCCGATGCGCCACAGGCATTGCCCAAGCAGAAGCAGCAGCAGCAGCGCCGCCATCTTCTGTGGACGATCGAAGCGAAATCGGCGCAGGTGGTGATGGGAGTGCGTCTTTGCGCCGGAAATCTCACTCGCGGGAGCGGGCATTTCGGCTGTGGGAATGATGTCTGAGGGCATGAGACTGCGTCCCCAACAGTGTACCGGACGCTACTTTGGCAGCCCTCAGCGGCAGCAGCCTCCATGGCGCGGCGCAGATGCCCATGAGCATTGCGCAGAAGCGCCTCCGCGTGCTCGCGGCTCAGTCCATGCGCATGCATCAGAACCGCCGCCTTGATGGATCCTGCATCCTTCAGAAGAGCGGATGCGCCGTCGCGCGGCAGACCCGTGAGTTCCACGACGATGCGCTCGGCGCGATCCAGCAACTTCTCGTTGGTCGGCTGCACGTTCACCATCAGGTTGCCATAGACCGTGCCGAGCCGGATCATTGCGCCGGTCGAGAGCATGTTCAGCACCAGCTTCGTCGCGGTGCCTGCGCGCAGGCGCGTCGATCCCGTGATCACTTCCGGTCCCACGGCCGGCGTGATCGCGATCTGCGCCGCGCGCGCTACTTCCGAATCCGGCACGCAACTCACCCCGATCGTGACCCCGCCCAGCGAGCGCGCATACTCCATCGCGCCCAGCACGTAAGGCGTACGACCGCTTGCCGCAATGCCTGCGAGCACGTCCTTTGCAGTGAAGCAGTGAGCCCGCAGGTCGCTGGCGCCCAGCTCCGCGGAGTCTTCCGCTCCCTCGATCGAATGGCGCAGCGCGTAATCGCCTCCAGCGATGTATCCCTGCACCAGCGAAGACGGCACGTTGAAGGTCGGCGGGCACTCTGATGCGTCCAGCACCCCGAGCCGTCCCGATGTGCCGGCGCCGACATAAAACAAGCGTCCGCCGCGCTCCGGATCGAGGGCGGCGGCAATCGCATCCACGGCGCGCGCAATGGATGGAATCTCGCGCTCGACCGCATCCGCAACCTCGCGATCGGCCGCATTCATCACCTGCAGCATCTCGGTTGTCGAAAGTTCATCGATGCGCTCGCTCGGCTTGTAGCGCGACTCCGTAAGCAGCGTGCCGAGAGCGGAAGTGGAGAGATTCGTTTCACGCATGGGCACCGTGATGGTATCGCAACGGACGCGGGAACCAGAATGGGTACTGGGATTCAGCGTTCTGCTCTTGACCCAAATGCGTCTCACAGAGTGTTCTGAAGAAACAAGGAACACAGCACGAGAGGACCGTTACACATGAGCACCGCACCTACGACACCCGAGAAATACCTGGTCGCCTTCGTCATTCAGGGCGACACGATGTTCAAAATCACGGCCGACAACATCATCCAGGCCACGGGTGGCGCGGCGCATCTTGCTTCCTTCGACGGCGTTGCCAAACTGAAGGCGGCCGCCGCCCTGGTGGAGCTCACCAACCAGCACAACGAGCGACCCGAAGAGCTGCGCCAGATGGCGCGCGAGATGGCAGGCGAGGGTATGCGGCTGCTGGCTCGCGCCGGCGCGGGCGGTCGCGTGGTCGTCAGTGCGCAGCAGTCCACATCCTCTCCAGGCTCTTCGGTGGTCGGGCCGGTCCCGGTCGAAGTCAACCTCGCGTAGCATTCGGCAGATAGTAGACTCACCAAAGAACAACAGCAGCGCAGCCGGGCGCGGGAGATGCCGCATGCCCGGCCTTTGCTGCGCTCAGGCTTTTCCGCTGCGCCTCGCACACGGCGTAGCATGCCTCTTTTCTGCCCGGACACCAACTCGCGGGGATGAACAACCATGCCGCTTTGGAATGAGATTGAAGGACAGATACTCGACGGATTCACGCTGCGCAAACTGCTGCGCAGCGAAGGCCGCACCGCCTGGTTCTCTACGGAGGACGCTGCCGGAGCGCCCGGAGTGTTGAGCGTCTTCGAAGCGCTGAACGATGAAGATGCCGTCGAAGCGCGCCTGCAGGCGGCCGCGCGCGTTGCCCATCCGAATCTGCTCGCTATCCGCAAAATCGGCCGCGGCCACCTCGAGGATGAATCGCTGGTTTACGCGCTGATGGAACCCTTCGATCAGACCCTCGCCGAAGTGCTGCGTGACCGCAGCCTGGCGCCGGACGAAGCGCGCGAAGTCGCCGGCAGCCTGCTGACCGCGCTCGAATCGATCGAAGCTGCCAGCTTGTATCACGGCCATGTCGACGCCTCGGGTGTGCTCGGCGTCGGCGACAGCATCAAGCTGCGCAGCGACTGCCTGACGACCCGCCGGACAGAGAGCGATGCACCGGCGCTCGCCGCACTGCTTTACAACGCGCTCACCAAGCGCCGCTACTCCAGCGAACGCGACGCGCTGCAGCTTCCTGCGCCCTTCGCCACGCTGGTGCGCGCCGGCGTAGCGCCCAACGGCTCGCTTGCTGCGATGCGCCGCGTGCTGAACGGTCCTGCGGAGCCACCGGCCGAAGTTCCCGCTCCGGCGCGCCCGGCCACTTCGGCGCCCCGCGCCGCATCGCTGCGAACAGATGGGGAGGTCCAGCCGCGCCGACGTCCCGGGATTACGATCGCAGCCCTCGTCATCATGATTGTCGTGCTCGGTATCGCCTGGTATGCATTTAAGCGCCCAGCCGGCCACACGCCAATCATTGGAGAAGCAGCAGCTCCCTCGACGGCCAAACAACCCACTGCTGCGGTTCCTCCCAAAGCCGCCCCAGTGGGCGATGCCGCCGCCGCGATGGGCGCACCCGAAACCGTCAGGCCGCCGGCAAAGCCCACACCGGCGCCGACATCAACCGCCCCCGCCATAGCAACGAGCGGCGAACGCAGCGTGTGGCACGTAGTGGCCTACACCTACAACAGCCAAACGACCGCGCAACAAGCCGCCGCTGAACTATCCAAGCGCTTTCCGCAATTGGAGCCGCAGGTCTTTTCGCCCAGCGGCCATGAGCCCTACCTGGTCACACTCGGAGGCGGCATGACTCGCGAGCAGGCCTTCACGCGCCGCGATGCCGCGCTAGCCGCCGGGCTGCCGAAGGATACCTACGCGCAGAATTATCGAAAGTAGATTTCGCCGCTTCGCCGGTTGATACACTCCGGGTTGTGAGGCGCAACAGCGATAACGATCCGGAGCGGCTGGTCTCTGCAACGCGCGGAGAGGAAGACAGCTCCTTCGAGCTGAAGCTGCGGCCCCGCCGTCTGGCTGAGTTCATCGGCCAGACCAAAGCGAAAGAGCAACTGGCCATTGCGCTTGAGGCCGCGAAGACTCGTGGCGAAGCGCTCGATCACGTGCTGCTGTTCGGCCCGCCGGGCCTGGGCAAGACCACGCTCGCGTCGATCATTGCGAACGAGCTGGACGTCGGGTTTCAACAGACTTCCGGGCCCGCGCTGCAGATTCAAGGCGATCTCACAGCCATCCTCACGAATTTGCGCGAGCGGCAGGTGCTCTTTCTGGATGAGATCCATCGCCTGCAGCCAGTGCTCGAAGAGAAGCTTTACACCGCGCTCGAGGATTACAAGCTGGACATTATCATCGGCCAGGGGCCGGCGGCACGGACACATGTCATGGACATCAAGCCGTTCACGTTCGTGGCCGCCACCACCCGTCCGGGCCTGCTTTCGTCACCGCTTCGGTCACGTTTCGGCATCCTGCTGCGACTGGAGTTCTATACCGAGGAGGAGCTCCGATTCGTAGTCGAGCGCTCGGCGGAGGTCCTGCAAGTTCCGATCGATGCCGACGGCGCATCGGAGATCGCGCTGCGCTCCCGGGGCACGCCGCGCATCGCCAACCGGCTGCTGCGCCGGGTGCGCGACTATGCCCAGGTGCGCGGAAGCGGCGCGATTGACCGCCCCACTGCGCAGGCGGCGCTCAAGATGCTCGAAGTGGATGCGCATGGATTCGACGAATTGGACCGGCGTCTGCTGCTCACCATTATCGAGAAATACGACGGCGGACCGGTGGGTCTGAATACATTGGCCGCAACTCTGGCCGAAGAGGAAGACGCGCTCGAAGAGGTGTACGAGCCCTTCCTGATCCAGATCGGCTTCCTTGACCGCACACCCCGCGGACGCGTGGCCACGCGCTTGGCCTACGAGCATTTCAATCTCCCGTTGCCGCGCAAGGCGAATTTGCTATTCTGATTTCGCACGCTGGGTTTGATTTCAAAGCCCATCTTCCGATGGATGCGCCACGTCGCGCCCGCCTCTAAGCTCTGAGGAAATCACATTCAAATCAGCAGTATTCATCGCTTTCGGGGAGACCGCACCTTTGCACCTCTTGCCGATCCGCTCTTCGTATCGCTGCGCAGCCTTTATCGCCAGCTTGTTTACCATTGTCTTCACCTCGTCTGCGGCCCACGCTCAGGATGGCTTTATCGCTCGCTGGCAGGCGCGCGCTACCGCCACACTCGCAAAGCAGCCGAAGTGGGCGCCCCCAGTGGTCTCTCCGTATCCGCAGCTCATCCAGGTTGTGCGTGCCGATTTCTATCGCACCATCTCGCCCACCCACGTCACCACCTGGAACTATGGCTTCGGCCGCGGCGTCAACCTGATCCCGCTGGCCAACACCGAAATCGACATCTTCTATCCGCCCTACATCCAGCACAGCAAGGGCGCGGTAGACGGCTTCGGTGATCTTGGCTTTTCCGGGAAGTACCGCTTTCTCTCTCGTAACGAAAAGGAGGGGAATTACGTCGTGAGCGCCTTCATCAATGCGACCGTACCGACCGGCGATTACAAGAACGGCGCTGCTCATCCGACGATTACTCCCAGCGTTGGAGCAGGTAAGGGCTTCGGCAAGTTCAACGTCACCTCGTGCTTTGGCGCGCTGATTCCGACCGAGCAGGCAGACAAACTGGGCCGCTCGCTGGCCTGGAATACAAACGCCCAATTCCACATGGCGAAACAGGCGTGGGTCGAGATCGAGGACAACGCCACCTGGTTCAACGCCGGCGCCAACGATGGCAAGAGGCAGAATTTTGTGACGCCCGGCGTGCTGGCGGGACCGTTCAAGTTTTATCCGAAAGACCTGATGCGTCGCGAAGCCTTCAACTTTGGTGCGGCAATGCAGATCGCTACCTCGTCGTTCCACACGAGCAATCACAACCTCAACTTCACGGCGCGCTACACCTTCTGACCGCATCAGCACTCCTGTTTGCTGTAGCTCCGGCTTGTTGCTACTTTGAAAGTAGCCGCGGTCTCGTGTAGCCGCGTCACAGGAGTGCCATGCCGTCCTCCGACTTGCCGATTGCCATCTACTACGAACAGCCAAACTGGTTTAAGCCGCTCTTTGCCGAGCTCGACCGCCGCGGCACATCCCACGTCAAACTGCATGCGCCGGAGCACACCTACGCGCCGGAACAGCATCCGGAGCGGAAATACTCGCTTGTCTTCAACCGCATGAGCCCGTCGGCCTGGAACCGCGAGCATGGCGACCAGATCTTCTACACGCTCGGCTTCCTCGAGCACCTGGAGCGCCACGGCGTGCGCGTCATCAACGGCCTCAAGTCATTTCGCACCGAGCTTTCGAAGGCCGCGCAGCTCACGCTGCTGGAACAACTTGGCCTGCCATATCCGAAGGCGCGTGTCATCCACCGCGCGGCTCAGGCTACCTCCGTAACCGAGGGCCTGCGCTGGCCCATCGTCGTCAAACCGAACATCGGCGGCAGCGGCGCCGGCGTAAAGCGCTTCGATCACCCCTCGCAGCTCGCCGCCGCGGCTGCCCAGCCTGCGGGCTCCGCCGAGGGCCTGGCGCTGGGCATGGATTCCACGGCGCTGGTTCAGGAGTTCATTCCAGCACGCGACGCGCACATCGTCCGGGTGGAAGTGCTGAATGGCCGCTATCTTTACGCCATCAAGGTCCACATCACCGGTGAAACTTTCGACCTATGCCCGGCAGATATCTGCCGCACCACCGGAGGAGTGGAGCTGAATCGCGCCGCGTGTGCAGTCAACGCCCCGAAGACCGGCCTGCGCGTGGAAGGCTACAATCCGCCGCGTGAAGTAATCGCCGACGTGGAACGCATCATGCAGGACGCCGGCATCGAGATCGGCGGGGTCGAATACATCACCGACGATCGCGACGGACAACGCCTTTACTACGACATCAATGCGCTTTCCAACTTCGTCGCCGACGGCGCGAATGTCGTCGGCTTCGATCCATTCGCACAGCTCGTCGACTGGCTGGAAGCAGAAGCAGCGAAGGCCGCGCGCGTCCCCGAGCTGACGCATGGCTGATCGCTCCATGCGCTTTGGATTCTGGATGCCGGTCTTCGGCGGCTGGCTGCGCAATGTCGAAGATGAGAACATGCCAGTCACCTGGGAGTATGTGCGCGACCTCACGGTGCGCGCCGAAGCTCTCGGCTATGACTTGTCGCTTCTCGCCGAATTGAACCTGAACGATATCAAGGGAGTGGAAGCGCCTTCGCTCGATGCGTGGTCCACGGCCGCGGCGCTCGCTGCAGTCACCCGCAGCATCGAGTTGATGGTCGCGGTGCGACCTACTTTTCATAATCCCGCCCTGCTCGCCAAGCAGGCGGCCAATATCGATCACATCGCCAAGGGCCGTCTTACGTTGAATGTGGTTTCGAGCTGGTGGGCTGACGAAGCCACCAAATATGGCGTGCACTTTGACACGCATGACGACCGATACGCCCGCACCTCCGAATGGCTCGACGTGATCGACGGCTGCTGGCGGCAGCAACACTTCAGCTACAGCGGCCGTTACTATTCTGTTGGCGACAATGTGCTTTCGCCTAAGCCGGTGCGCCGGCCGCGCCCCACGCTGTACGCAGGCGGCGAGAGCGAGACGGCAAAGAACCTGATCGCCGCCAAGTGCGATGCTTACCTGATGCATGGCGACCCGCCGGAAATCGTCGGTCGTAAGATCGCCGATATGCGCGAGCGCCGTGAGCGCCTTGGCCTGCCGCCCATGACCTACGGTGTGGCTGGCTATGCGATCGTCCGCGACACGGAAGCCGAGGCGCAGCGCGAAGTAGGTCGCATCACGGATGTGCAACAGTCGGCGCGCGGCTACCAGAATTATCAGCAGTGGGTTACAGGATCAAAGCTCGAGCAGAAGATCTCGCTCGAAGACTACTCGGTTTCGAATCGCGGCCTGCGCAGCGGCCTGGTCGGTACACCGCAGCGGGTGAATGATCGTGTCGCCGCATTTCATGAAGTCGGGGTCGATCTGCTACTGCTGCAGTCCAGTCCACAGCGTGAAGAGATGGAGCGCTTCGCCGCGCAGGTGATGAACTAGCCTAGAGTCCTTCTGCCAGCCGGCTGGCCAGCCGATCCGGAAGTCCTGCGGCAAGTATCTTCTTCTGCGCGCGATCCAGGTCATACGGCACGCGATAAAACCGAATCACCGAGGCAACATCGTCGTACACGGCGAAGGCCGCGCGCCAGTCGCCATCGCGCGGCTGCCCCACCGAGCCGGGATTCAGCAGATAGCGCACACCGCGGCGCACCGGCAGGTCGTAGAACTCCTGGTTGTGCTTCGACCCATATTCCGGCTTGAAGACGAACCAGCCCTCGTCGCTGCGCACGAATCCGCCCTGCACATGCGTGTGGCCATAGAACTCCACCCAGGCTTCTGGCGCGGCTTGCAGCGCGTCGATGGCCTCGCCCAGCGTCTGCACATAGATGTCCTCATGGGCTGCGGAGCCATGCACGCAAACCAGGCCCTCGCCTACTGTCACCGGGCCGCGCGGCAGGTCGCACAGCCATTTGCGGCGTGTGCGTGACAGCTGTGCCTGTGTCCACTCCGCAGCGTGCCGCGCAACCGGATTGAAGTCGTCCAGGCTCATCAGCCCGCAGCAGGCGCGGTCGTGATTGCCGCGCACATACATGCTGTTCAGCTCCCGCAGGCAGACGATCGTCTCATTCGGCGAAGCGCCATAGCCCACCACATCGCCCAGGTTCCATACGATGTCATACTCCGGCGCAGCCGCCAGCACGGCGGCGAGCGCCTGCATGTTGGCGTGGATGTCCGAGAGGATGAGGGCGCGCATGAAGCCGGACCTGGGAAGAACAATGTGTTGCAATCGACTGCGAGCAATGCTGTGACAGCCTTCCGTGATAAAAGGCCTGTCCGTAGGATGTCACGAATGAGTTGCTGGGCCGTCAGGAAATAGCGCGCGCCTGGTGACCAATGTCGTATTCGATCCATGCCCCAGGCGTGGCATACGCCTCCGGCGGCAGCGTTTCCAGGGGCTGCATGCGGTTCGTAACCAGCGTGGGGACCGCGCCAAGCAGGCTGCGCGTGTAAGGATGTCGCGGGCTATGAAAAATTTGCTCGCGGCTTCCCTGTTCCAGCAGCCATCCATGCCGCATCACGGCAACTCGATCCGCCACTTCCGCCACCACCGCAAGATCATGCGAGATGAAAAGCATCGCCAGCCCGAACTGCTGTTGCAGATCGCGCAGCAGTCTGAGCACTTGCGCCTGCACCGTCACATCGAGCGCCGTCGTGGGCTCATCGGCAATCAATAGCTCCGGGCGGTTTGCCAGCGCCATCGCGATGAGGATGCGCTGACGCTGTCCGCCGGAAAACTGATGCGGATAATGGCTGTATCGCTTTCCCGGCTCCGGCAGCGCAACAGCCTCCAGACTCGCGATCACCGCGGCACGTACCTGGCGTCGCGTGAGAGTGGGCTGGTGCGTTTCAATCGCCTCGGCAATCTGCCGGCCCACCGGCATCACCGGGTTCAACGCCGTCATCGGCTCCTGAAAGATCATTGCGATGCGGCGGCCACGATAACGGCGCAGCGCCGCTCCGCGAAGCGTCAGCAGATCGTCACCGTCAAACAAGATGCGTCCGTGCACCTGGGCCGCGCTGTCCAGCAATCCGAGAATCGCCAGCGACGTCACCGACTTCCCCGATCCCGATTCTCCGACAAGGCCCAGCACCTGGCCGCGCTCGATCGCAAGGTCCAGCTCGTGTACCACTGGCCTGCCGCGAAATGTAACGGTCATCTGCCCGATCGAAAGCAGTGATTGATTTGATGATGGCTTGGGCGGCACAGCCTGAGCCTACTACGTCCATGCTCGACGCGCATCAATGCGCGATCTGCTCTACACTTCTGCAACATGAATGATATTGCGAGATTCGCCGCCCTCTGTGCCGGCCTGCTGTTCCCGGCGCTCGCTTCTGCTCCAGCCCAGGTCGCGAGCAACTTCGCGATTCACGACGGCGACCACGTCGTCCTCTATGGGGATAGCATCACCGACCAGCGACTCTACTCCACCTTTATCGAAGAGTATGTGCTCACGCGCTTTCCCTCGTGGAAGATCCAGTGGACGCAATCCGGCGTAGGCGGCGACAAAGTGTCCGGCGGCTGGGCCGGTCCCATCGATCTGCGCGTCCAGCGCGACATCGTTCCCTATCACCCGAACGTCGTCACCATCTTGCTCGGAATGAACGACGGCTACTACCGTCCGCCGAACCCCGCAATCCAGAAAACATACCAGGACGGTTACAAATCCATGGTGAGCACCATCCTCAACGTCGCGCCGGGTGTGCGGCTCACATTGCTCGGGCCATCCCCCTATGACGACGTCACCCGGCCCACCATGCACTACAACGAGGTCATGCGGGCCTACAGCGCTTTCGATCGCAGCGAGGCAGACGAGGTGCATCAGAGCTTTATCGACCTGAATGCCCCGGTCGTTGACGTGCTGCAAAAAGTGGAATCCGCGCATCCTGATCTCGCTCCTCGCCTCATACCCGATCGAGTGCATCCCGGCGCCGGCGTGCACTGGGTGATGGCCGCGGCTGTGTTGAAGGGTTGGCACGCCCCGTCTCTGGTCAGCAGCGTTACGCTCGATGCCCGCGATGCAAAGGCCGCCGACGTGCAGAACGCCAGCGTGACGGATGTGAAGCGGGACAAGAAGACCGACACATTGCAATGGACCGGGATTGAGAACGCGCTGCCGCTGCCCCTTCCTTCGGCCGAAACCGATCCGGTCACAAACCTCGCACTCGAGGCCGGAGACATCGAAACCGCGCTCGATCAGGAGATGCTGACAATCACCGGGCTCACGGCGGGCAACTACGCGCTCACCATTGACGATCAGCCGGTCGCCAACTTTACGGCAGATGCGCTCTCGCATGGCGTCGACATTGCGCGCCTCGCCACCCCGATGTTGCGGCAGTCGCAGACGCTGGCCTGGGAGACCGAGCATCGCAATGAGTTGGAGCGGCAGTTGTTCACGCTCAAGGCCGGCACGGATCGCGATCCGGCAGCGGCTCCCGCGCCGGAGCAGGATGCGATGGAGAAAGCCGTCGCGTCATCCATCGTGCAACAGCAGAAGGACGCGCAGCCCGTAACTCATCACTTCTCGCTGAAACCGGTGAAGTCTGCGGTGCCGCCGGCCTGAAGGTTACTTCCATTTGATATTGCAGCCGATGCTGGGCCGTTGCTCTTCGAGCGGCGGCTCACCGGCGAGCAGGACATCCACCGCGCGGCGAAGATCGTTCCCCGTCACCGATGCGTTCATGCCTGGCCGGCTGGCATCGAACTGGCCGCGATACACCAGCTTCAGGTCGCGATTGTAGAGGAAGAAATCCGGCGTGCACGCGGCATCGTACGCGCGCGCCACCTGCTGTGACTCATCGTAGAGATAGGGGAATGTAAACCCGAGCCGCTTTGCCTGCGAGCGCATGCCGTCTGGCGCGTCGTCAGGATACGTCACCGCATCGTTGCTGCTGATCGCGACCATGCCCACGCCCTTACCCGCATAATCCGCGGCAAAGCGCGCCACGCCCTGCTCGATATGCTTTACAAACGGACAGTGCACGCACAGGAACATGATCAGCAAACCGCCCGCGCCTTTGGTGTCGTCCCGCTTCAATGCCCTCCCGGAGACAACATCCGGAAGTAAAAAGTCCGGAGCCAGCGTGCCCAGCGGTTGCATCGTCGATTCGGTTCTCGCCATGAGGACAGTCTACGCGCCCGTTAGAAGAGACGTCCGAAGGTGAAGAAGATCTTCCGCCGCCCGGCATCGCCAACCGCGCCGCCCAACGTGATGGAGCCCAGCGGTGTTGCAGCCACCAGGCTCAACAGGCCATCCTGCCGCAGAAATGCAGGCCGCTCCGGTGACCACACTTCGCCTGCCTCGTACCCCGTTGCCAGGTACACGCCGCTGCCGAGCTGCTCCGGTAGGCGAGCGATGCGGCGGAGATACGCGGCCCGCACAAGCCCGTCGTCTGTGCCGCGATATTCATCAATCGAGGAGGCAGAGAGCCGCAGAGGACCGCCGAGTGTAAATCGCAAAGGATCAGCCACATTGCGCCGAAAATACGTGTTCGCCACGAGGGAGAACGTCAGGCGGTTCTTCTCCGACAAATAAATCGAATGAATTGTACTAAGGCGCAGTACGGGCGCATTCTCACTGCCGACGGCATGAAATAAAGCCCCACCAGCGATATCGAACAGCATTCCGTGCGGCGCAAGCTGGTCCCTGGTCAGGCTGTTGTAGCTGTCATGCAGGACGCCACTCTGTGCGGTGCCGGAAAGATCCGGACGCAGATCCGTGCCGCTCTGCGTGTGCCAGCGAATCTGCTCGTAGCGCCATTCCGCCGCAAGCTGTGCATGCGAACTGTAGGTGCGACCGAAATCCAACCCGCCGCCCGCGTTTTGTTGCAGCCGCTCCGCGATGCGGTCCTGATTATGGAAAATGTATACCGGCTGGCGCAGCAGTCCTGCATGCGGCTGCACGAAGAGTCCGTCCTCGCGAAGCAGCCGGTAATACTCCGTTGAGGCGTCGGTTAAAAAACCGATCCGGAGGTCTGTGCGAAGCTCCGAACCATAACCGCCGAGATCATTGTTCAGAAGCCGCATGTCAATCGTGCCGCGTGTCACGTTGTCGGTCACGGCGGCGATGTCGGCAGCCAGCAGAAGGAACGGCGGCCCGTTGCGTTTGGGCTCCAGGCTGATGAGCAAGCCATTGTCCGGTCCACGTAGACTACCGTCCGGTCCGCGCGGCGCAATCGTGACAAATTCAGCCTCATATGTCTCGTTACTCTGCACCGGGTCCAAAGCACGGACGACAGGTTTTGGCTCGATCGGCTTGCCTTTCAGAGGAGCCAAGCTGTCCAGAACACTCTTCTCTGCGCCCTCAGACCCCCCCTGTATCTTCACCGTCTCCAGCAATCCCGCGCGTACTCCCCGCCGGCTAAGTTTGTCGGCCTGGTATTCCTTCCACGCTTCCGGTGAAAGCTGATACTTGAGCAGCTCCGTCCGCTGCTTCTCTGCACCCGCATAACCAACGTTGATCAGCTCGCTGGCCTTTGCATAATCGCCTACGCGGAAGACTGTGGTCGCCGGCATAACCAGCACGTCCGCAAGCTTTACGGAATCGCGTTCATTCCTTGCGGTGCCTGCCGCATACGCCCGCGTGAACACACCCACGATGGAGCCAACATCGCCGTCCGTAAATTTCTCCGACGGCAGCAGCACAGCAATGACCACGTCGGGTCGCAGATCCTCCCTGGCCACCTCCGTCGGGAGGTTCTGCATGATTGCGCCATCCACCAGGTAATGACCCCGGTATTTCACCGGCGCAAAGATGCCGGGGATCGAAATCGACGCACGCACCGCCAGAGGGATCGATCCTCCGTAGAACACCACAGGATGCAGCGTGTTCAGATCCGTCGCAACACAGCGGAATGGAATGGGGAGCTGGTCGAACCTGAGCCGCTCGCTATCGTAGTTCTGAAACTCGTCGTGAAGGAAAGCATTCAGGCCGCGATCGGTCAGCAGCGAATTGCGCACGCTGACACCGCCTTTGAGCCCAAACTTCAGCGAGCCCGGCAATTCGCGGCGGTCCTGCCGGCGCCGGTAGCTCAGCTCACTGTAATCGACAGAAATGTTGAAAATGCTTTGCAGTTCAGCTCCGGTTGCAATCTCCCCGATTTCCTCGGCCGAGCGCCCCGTCGCATAAAGAGCGGCGATCAAAGAGCCCATGCTCGTCCCGGTAATCCGATCCACTGGAATACGGTTTTCTTCAAACCACTTCAATACGCCGATGTGCGCCAGTCCCAGCGCGCCGCCGCCGTCCAGCACAAGCGCGATACTCGATCGCCCCGCCGGAACTACGGGCGGCAGGGCGGCCGCCGGCGCACTGTCGGTCCTCACCATAGTGTTGTCGATCTGAGGGGTGAGCCCCGCATGACCCTCCGGCAGCCGCACGGATGGCATGTTTGGCTGCGCTTGCGGCGAATCCCGCACTTGCGGGGGAACTGCTTCCTGCGCCGCGATAGCGAGCGCACAGAAGAGAGCAGCGGAGAGACACGCGAGTGGACGCGCAATGGCCACGAGGGCACCTCGCAGAAACCGAATCTGATTTCCACCCATCATGCAGGATTCGCATGCCGGAATGGCACAGTTCCGAGTCTGGAGTGACGCGCGAGTTAACGGATGATCGGCATGCAAAAAGGCACGCTACACAGGCAGCGTGCCTTCCCGGGCTGATGCCTCGCCGAAGCGCGTTTACGCCTCGTTGTTTTCGGGCGCCACCGTCACCTTGATGTGCGCGCTTACTTCGCGATGGAGCTTCACCGGCATATGGAACTCGCCCAGTTGCTTCAACGGCTCGTCCAGTTGCACCTTGCGCCGGTCGATCTGGTAGCCCTTCTGCTCCAGCGCGTGCGCAATGTCCGATGAGGTCACTGAGCCGAAGAGATGATCGTTCTCGCCCACCTTGCGCTCGAAGACCAGCTCCACCTGTTCCATCTGCGCAACCTGCGCCTGAGCGTTGGCTTTTTCCTTGGCCGAACGGCGGATCGACGACTGCTTCATCTGCTCGATCACGTTTTTGTTTGCGGCCGTGGCTTCAATGGCGAGCTTTTTCGGCAGCAGAAAGTTGCGCCCATAGCCGTCGGCCACCTTCACCACGTCACCGCGGTGACCCAGCTTGTCGACATCTTCCTTCAGAATGACTTCCATAACTCTCCTCAATGTTTCGGCGTCCGCTGCGGGCAACGCAGCCGGAACGCGAAATACTAATATCGCGCCGCAAAAGGCAGCAAGGCGATGTTCCGCGCCTGCTTGATGGCGCGCGTCAGTCTGCGCTGGTGCGTGGTGCACACACCGGTCAGACGGCGGGGGACGATCTTGCCCCGCTCGGCGACAAACTGCTGCAGCAGCCGCACATCGCGGTAGTGGATGGAGTCGATCTTCTCCACGCAGAACTTGCAGACCTTCTTGCGCCGGAAGAATTTGCGTCCTCCGGGACCTCCGCCCGGGCCGCCCGGACCTCCGGGCCCGCGCCCGCCGGGGCCGCGTCCGCCGGGGCACCCGCGGGGCGATCTCCGGCCGGACGCTCAGGCCGATCTCCTGCGGGACGCTCAGTTGTCGTGCTCTCTGGTCCACGCGGTGGCTGTTGGTGTGCTGGTTTCGTCAGCCATGGTTTTCCTTCCTTCTTCTCCCGCCCGTGGCGGGACAGGCCCTGCGCAAAGCAGGACCGGCTGTATCGATCTGCCGGCGCGTGGCCGGCATCAACGTTGTCGGACGCGATCAGGCGCTCGCCGCGGTCTCCGCCGCAGCAGGCACAGCTTCGGCTTCCGGGGCCTGCGCGCTGAGCTTCTTGCGCGTGGCGCGGATCGCCTTGATCTTCTCGATCCGCTTTTCTTCTTCGTCCATGCGGACGTAGATGAACTTGATCACCGGCTCGGAGACGCGCAGACGGCGCTCGATCTCGGCCACCAGGCTGCCTTCGGCCTGAATCACAGCAGCACATAGTTGCCGTCGTTGAACTTCTTGACCATGTAGGCCAGCTTGCGCCGCCCCAGCTTCTCGATCGACTTGATGCTGCCTCCACCCTGCGTGATGTTGCCCTCCAGGCCGGCGATCAGCTTGTCGAGATCTCGTCCAGAATATCAGGACGAACAATGAACATGATTTCGTACGTGCGTTGCATAGCTTTTCTCTCTTCCTTGCGATTCCCGACTGATCTCGAACCGATATGAACTCATTCATTCGCCTGCGGAGAATTGCTCCCCGCCAGCCCGTTCCATCGGTTCATCGCTGCGCCAACTCCCTTGCCAGCACCGTCTCCACGGCTCGCGCGTGCGATCCAGTACCTCATCGAGGACCGCCAGTTGCGTCTTGCGCATCGGCGTCAGCACATAATCCTTCCCTCGCCGCGCTATGCCGCTTCCATCTCCCGATGCGGAGCGACCCCGATCCGAATCCGCAGACCACTCTTCCCTGCCCAACGCGCCAGAGACGGACTTAACGCCGTTATGGCCACCCGACGATCCCCCGCTCCCGGATGCGCAGCGAAGCCAGACGGCAGCGCGATCTCGTCATAAATCACAATCAGATCGCGTCGCGATCGAATTCGAACTCTTTCACCAGCGCCTGAACCGAGAAGCCGCTCAGGTTCATGAACGTCTCCGGCTTGGCCAGAACCACGTCTCTGCCCGCAATGCGCGTGGTGGCAGTCAGCGCCCGGCAGCGGCGATTGCTCACCACCGCCCCGTCTGCTCCGCCAGCCGGTCGATAGCCAGAAAACCCGCGTTATGCGGCGTGAACTGGTACTCGATACCCGGATTTCCCAGGCCGACCACCAGAAATGGCCCGCGTTCTCTCCGCTTCCACCACTCCAGGCTCAGAGCCGGTCACTTCTTCCCGCCCTTCTCGGCAGCCGCCGCCTCCGGGGTCTCCTGCTTGCCCTTCTTGGCCACTTCCGGTTCCGCCGGAGCTGCAGCGCAGCAACCGCGTCCGACCGCCGGCGCAACTTCTTCCTTGATCACCACGACGTGAGCAACCGTTGCATCTCTCATCGGTAATGAACTTGAGCTTGCCGCCATGCGGCAGATCGGAGACGCGGACCACGTCATGCAGCTTCAGTCCGGTCACATCGAGCGAGATGGCTGGGAATATCTCCCGGCAAGCACTCGATCTCAACCTCGCGCAGCACCTGGTCGAGAATGCCGCCCTGCATTCTTCACGCCAACATGGAACACCTTCCAGATGGACCGGAACCTTGACCCGCATCGCCTTGTCCATCGCGATGCGCTTCAGATCGATGTGCATCAGCTTGCCCTTGATCGGCTCGTACTGCCAATCGACGATCATGGCTTTGGTCTTGCCGCCGCCGATCTTCCAGATCGAAAATCGTGTTGTGACCCGAATCCGAATGAAGAATGCGCGGTAATCTGCTTGGGATCGAGCTCGACCGCAACCGAGGGCTCCTTGGCGCCATAGATCACCCCCGGAATCATGCCCGCGACCCGCACCCGGCGTGCCGCATTCTTGTTGAACTTGCCCTCGCGGGTCGCTGCCTGCACCAATTCTGTAGTCGCCATTGTGTCGTTTCCCTTTCGGTCATGGAGAAGCAGCTTCCAGCTACCAGCCTCTCGCGGCTTCTCTATCCCTTCAGTGAGAACTCTGATCCCTGAGCCGTGCCCTATTCCCTAACTAAACAACGAGCTGACGCTGGTCTCCATGTGAATGCTCTCGATCGTGGCGCCCAACAGGCCGGCGACCGAGAGCACTTTGATCTTTCCCAGCCGTCCAGCTTCTGCGCCTCTTCGCGCAGCGGGATCGAATCGGTCACAATCAACTCCTTGATCCGCGAACTGGCGATGCGCTCGATCGCCGGCCCGGAGAGCACCGGATGCGAAGCCGCCGCATATACTTCAGTGCTCCTGCATCGAGCAGCGCCTGCGCCGTCTTCACCAGCGTGCCCGCCGTATCGATGATGTCGTCGATGATCAGGCAGGTTCTTCCCTGCCACATCGCCGATCACGTTCATCACTTCGGTCACATTCAGGTCCGTTCGCCGCTTGTCCACAATGGCCAGCGGGGCCTGCATCTTGGTCGCGAAAAACCGCGCCCGTTCCACACCGCCCGCATCCGGCGAAACCACCGTCAGATCGGGCAGGTTCAACTCCCGGAAGTAGCTCACCATCACCGGACTGGCGAACATGTGATCGACCGGGATATTGAAGAACCCCTGAATCTGCGCCGCATGCAGATCCATAAACAGCGCCCGGTTGGCTCCCGCGGTGGTCAGCAAATCCGCCACCAGCTTGGACGAGATAGCCACACGCGGCCGGTCCTTGCGATCCTGCCGGGCATATCCGTAATACGGCACCACCACCGTGATCCGCCCGGCCGAAGCGCGCTTCAGCGCGTCGATCATGATCAGCAGCTCCACCAGGTGCTGATCCACCGGAAAACAAGTCGGCTGCACGATAAAAACATCCACGCCGCGGACGTTCTCGAGCAACTGAAAGTAAATCTCTCCGTCGGCAAAGCGCTGCAGCTTGCTCTCGCCCAGCTGCACCCCGACATGAGCGCAAATACCCTCGGCCAGTTTGCGGTTGGCGGAACCGGCGAAGATTTTGAACCGCTTGTCTTCGCTCAACCGCCCGTCCGCTTGCGCTCCGGCTTCGGGCTTGACCCGGTCGCTGTGCTCCTGGGTCTATCGCTCCGCCTCTTGTTGCGAGGCGGGAACCGTCAACACTGTGGATTCACCCTTCACACGAACCTCCCAAGCTGGTTTGCTTTGGTTGTTCCGCCTGATTGTCGGGCCACGGCTTCGACTGCGTCCGCTGACAGGAACCACATTCCTTAGACCAGAAAGCTGGCTGGGCGACTAGGAGTCGAACCTAGACAAAGTGCTCCAAAGGCACTTGACCTACCATTAGTCGATCGCCCAACTGGGTGCCGGCGGAGAAGGCGGGTGACAAACTGCCAGCAGTTTTGCCGGACAGCTTACTTGTCCAACCACATCGTCGCCAGTAATCGCTCGCGAGGCAAGGTTTCGGTCCGCAGGGCCACAATCCCACGTTCCCGAAGACGCTCTGCCGCCCGGTCTGCCGCCTCCGCGCTCGATACAGCCCAAACAGGGCTGAACCCGAGCCCGAAAGGCCGCATAGACAGCCGCGTCCTCCGGATGAGTACGCCGCCAGCACACGCTTGATTTCTCCGAGAAAGGGATGCTGCGGAAAGACGACCTCTTCAAAGTCGTTTTCAATCCCGGTTCGGACAAGCGCGAGAAGCGGATTCTCGGCCAGGTCTCCTTTTGTGGTTGTGGGCGCATTCGTTTCGGAAACAACCGCTTCCGACGCAATGCCCCGGGAGACACCGGAGGAGCGCGGCTGGCTCCATACGGTGGAGACAGTCCGGCTCAACCTTGTAAGTCTATCGGTTGCGGCGGCAGGGGTCAATGCGGAATGCCGCGCATCCCATTCCCGGAAAGCCGCCGGTGTCGATACCCCTACTTCCGGGACCGCTACGACGCCGGGAATCGCCGGCACGTCCGCCAAAGGCGACACCTGCTCGCCCCGTTCCAGCCCCAGCACCGCGCCGCCAATCAGAAACAACGGCACATCCGAGCCAATCTCGGCCGCTACTCGCAGCCGCGCTTCGTCGGGCAATGCAATCCCCAGCTCCCGCTCCACCCCCACCAGCGCCGTCGCCGCGTTTGCCGATCCCGCACCCAGTCCGCCCTGCACCGGCAGGCGCTTGTCAATGCGGACCGAAACCTCCGCCGTCACCCCCAGCGCGTCGAGCGTCCGCTCCATCATTTTCCAAACCGTATTGCGCCCGTCGAGCGGCACGCGTGCATCGTTCGATGTCAACTCAATACGCGTCGTCGCGGCCCGAGCCGCGCTCACGGTCAGCAGATCGTGCAGAGCAATCGTCTGATAAACGGTCGTGAGCGCATGAAATCCATCCGGACGCGCCGGCCCAATCGCCAAACCCAGATTGATCTTCGCAAAGGAACGCAGCGTGACAGGCATGCCTTGGTCATTCTAAGCAGGAGATCGTGCTCCAGACTCAATCCCATGAGTCGAATCTCTGCGTGAGCGCCTGAAGGAAGCGAAGGCCGCCCGCCCGCGCCGCAGGTGCCGTTGCCTCGGACAGCGAGTCCGCTACACTGTTGCCCGATGCCACGGACTCTCGCCGCCCTCTCCTCGATCCTACTTCTCGCTCCCGCTCTCCTCGCTCAGACCGAAACTCCCGTCACCGCCGACCACGCGATGGTCGTAAGCGTCCACCACGACGCCTCCGACGCCGCCCTCGCCATCCTGAAGCAGGGCGGTAATGCTGTTGACGCCGCCGTTGCGACCGGCTTCGCTCTCGCGGTCGTGTATCCCGTAGCCGGCAACATCGGTGGCGGCGGATACATGCTGGTCCATTTGGAAGCAGCACGACGGCAAGCGTGACCACTTCATCGATTACCGCGAAGAAGCGCCAGGCGCAGCCTCGCGCGACATGTATCTGGACGCGAGCGGCAACATCATTCCGGGCGCGAGCACCCTCGGCTACAAATCCGTAGGTGTCCCCGGCTCCGTCGCCGGCCTCGCCTATGCAGAAAAACACTATGGCAAGCTTGGTCTGAAAGCCGTCATGGCCCCAGCGATCAAGCTCGCCGAGGACGGCTTCGTACTCACCGGCCAGGAAGCCGATGAGCTCCACGATCCTGATTTGGCAAAGTTCCCCGATTCGCATCGCATCTTTCAAACGGCCCGACGGCGGGTACTACAACACCGGCGAAACCTTCCGCCAACCCGAGCTCGCCGAGACCCTCAAGCGCATCGCGGACAATCCCGATGACTTTTATCACGGCGCAATGGCAGAGAAGCTAGCCGCAGACATGAAAGGCGAGGCGGGCTGATCACCGACCAGGACCTCGCCAATATGAGGTAAAGAGCGCATGCCGATCAAAGGCACGTATCGCGGGTACAAAATCATCAGCGCGCCCCCGCCCTCGTCGGGAGGCATGGCGCTGGTCGAGATCCTCAACATTCTCGAAGGCTACAACCTGGCGAAGCAGGGCGCCGACGGCTCGACGGAATTCACCTCACCGCCGAGGCGTACCAGCGAGCCTTCTTCGATCGCGCCGAATTCCTCGGCGATCCCGATTCGCCAAGATTCCCGTCGCGCAACTGATCGACAAGCGCTATGCCAGGGCCTGGCGCGAGACGATACCGCCTCGCAAGCCACACCGCGCGAGGACCTTGCGGCGTCCGTCGGTCTTCAATCAACTCGACAGCTATGCCAGCACGCATCCGAGCCGCCGTATTGTCGAGCCGGATCACACGACGCACTACTCGGTCGTCGATCCCGAGGGCAATGCCGTATCGGTCACGACGACGCTGAACGACGCTTTTGGCTCGCGCGTCACAGCCGAAGGGCTTGGCTTTCTGCTAAACGATGAGATGGATGACTTCTCTCCAAGCCCGGAGTGCCGAACATGTATGGCTTGATCCAGGGCCCGGCGAATGCGATCGGCCCGGGCAAGCGCCCGCTGTCAGCGATGACGCCGACCATCGTACTCAAGGATGGCAAGCTGTTCCTGGTGCTGGGCTCGCCCGGTGGTCCAACGATCATCACGACGGTGGCCAATGTCCTGATGGGCGTCGCGGAATATGGGTTGAACATTCAGCAGGCGGTGAATGCGCCACGCTTCCATCATCAATATCTGCCGGACGTGCTCCGGGTCGAAGCCGGCTTTCCCGCCGAGACTTCGACAAAACTACAATCCGAGGGCTACACGCTGAAACAGGGCGGCCACTGGGGCGACGGCGAGTGCATCGCGGTCAATCCAAGAACCGGCAAGCTCGAAGGCGGCCAGGACCAGCGGCACCACTATGGCAAAGCGGCCGGATACTGAGCTGCTTGGCAAATGAGAAGATAGGGAGCGGAACCTACCCAATGCTTCGAGCCATCTCCACCCACGTCTTCCTTCGCAACCGGCTGCATCCCGGCCTGCTTGACACCCTCGCGCGCGCCGGCGCACAGGCCATTGAGGTCTTCGCCGCGAAGCAGCACTTCGACTACACCAGCCGCCAGCACATTCGCGAAATCGCCGACTGGTTCCAGTCCAGTGGCGTGAAGCCACACTCGCTGCACGCGCCGCTGTTTGCCGACTCCGAGATGGGTCGCGGCGGCATGCCCGCCGTCAACGTGATCCACACGGAGAAATCCCATCGCATCGATGCCATGGACGAGGTCAAACGCGCGCTCGAAGCCGCCGAGATCCTTCCCTATCAATTCCTCATCCTGCACATCGGCGATCGCGACTCCGAATGGAACGAGGCTGCGCTGGAGCACGCACTCACCGCGATCGAGCACCTGAAGGCTTTCGGCGCGCCGCTCGGCGTCAAGCTGCTGCTGGAAAATATCCAGAATGACGTCACCACGCCCGCAAATCTTGCAGAGATCATCCGCGTCGGCCACTTCGCCAATGTCGGGGTGTGCTTCGACAGCGGCCACGCTCATCTGATGGAGGGCGTCGAGTCATCGCTCGAAACCCTGTTGCCGCTCATCGCGTCGACCCACCTGCACGATAATCATCACGACCGCGACGCGCACCTCTGGCCCGGCGACGGCACTATCGCATGGGACGCTCCCATCGCTGCGCTCAAGACCGCTCCGCGCTCCCCCGCTGCGCTGCTCGAAATTCACTACGAGCTCGGCGAAACACCGGACGCGATCGCAAAGCGCGCCGCCGACACCTTCGAGAGACTCGGAATCTGAAGCTCACATGACGGACACATCTGTAACTGCTCCCATCTCCGCCACCATCGCCAGCCTGAAGCAGCACGAAGGCAAACCATCGTGCTCCGCGGCTGGCTCTACAACATGCGCGATTGCGGAAAGCTGCTGTTCCCCATCTTTCGCGACGGCACAGGCACTGTGCAGGGCATCGTGCCCAAAGCCGCCGTCCCGCCTGAAGTGTTGGAGACGCACAAGGGCCTCACCCAGGAATCCAGCGTCATCGTCACCGGCAGGGTCCGCGCCGATAAGCGCGCCCCCGGCGGCTATGAGCTCGATGTCGAAAACGTCGAAGTCGTGCAGCGCGTGCCGGAGGAGGAGCCCTATCCCATCACGCCCAAGGAGCACGGCGTCGAATTCCTGATGGAGCACCGCCATCTCTGGATCCGTTCGCCGCGGCAGTCGGCGATCCTGCGCATCCGCGCCGAGATCATCAAGGCCGCGCGCGACTATCTCGACGACAACGGCTTCGTCCTCACCGATCCGCCGATCCTCACCCCCGCTGCCTGCGAAGGCACCACCACGCTCTTCCCGGTCGAGTACTTCGGCGATGAGGCCTTCCTCACGCAGAGCGGTCAGCTCTATATCGAGAGCACCGCGCTGGCCCTCGGCAAGGTCTATTGCTTCGGACCCACCTTTCGCGCCGAGAAATCGAAGACCCGCCGCCATCTCACCGAGTTCTGGATGGTCGAGCCGGAGTGGCCTACTGCCGACCTCGACGACCTGATGGTGCTGGCGGAAAATTTCCTCAGCTTCATCGTGCGGCCGCGTGCTCGAAAGCCGCCGCGCCGACCTGAAAGTGATCGGGCGCGACACGGCGAAGCTCGGGCGATCAGGCGCCGTTCCCCCGCTTCAGCTACGACGAAGCCGTGCGATGCTGAACGAGGCACACGCCAAAGGTCTGCTCGAACAGAAATTCGAGTACGGCAACGACTTCGGCTCGCCCGACGAGACCTACATCTCTTCGCAATTCGACCGCCCGGTCATGGTGCACCGCTATCCGGCCGCAGTGAAGGCCTTCTACATGGAGCCCGACCCGGACGATCCCAAGTACGCGCTGTGCGTCGACGTCCTGGCGCCGGAAGGCTATGGCGAGATCATCGGCGGCTCGCAGCGCATCGCCTCCTACGATCTGCTGAAGAAGCGGATCGAAGATCACCACCTGCCGCTCGAAGCCTTCCAGTGGTATCTGGACCTGCGCCGCTACGGGTCGGTACCGCACTCCGGCTTCGGCATGGGCATCGAGCGCGCCGTGGCCTGGATCTGCGGCCTCGAACACGTGCGCGAAACCATCCCATTTGCCCGAACGCTGAACCGTATCTATCCCTGATCTGTTTACGCCAGGACCGCCCGGAATCTCCTGGCGGCCGCACCGATAAGAACAGCGAACACGACCAGGAGCAGCAGTTGGGCGATTTTGAAGGGCCCTTCTGTCTGCGTCGGGGCAACTGCGTGGAATGCGGGCACGTGCTCGAAGACCTGTGCCACGAGGACGAAGACGTGGAAATACAGGGCGATCATGGCAGTAAGGACGTAGGTGCGTCGCCAGAAGCCGTTGAGGCGACGGCCATAGAGCGCAAAGATTGCTATGGCGAGAAAAATCAGCGAGAGGATGCCGAGGATGATCCCTGGAGTCACCTTCGTGTAAGGGAAGCCAAACCCGGTAACGCTGGTCAGAACCGTGGTGATGAGGAACAAACCGTTCCACATGGTGAGCAACCGGCCGCGAAGAAGGCCGGCAAGCACGATGAGCCCCGAGGCGATCCCGATGAGACTGAGAATGACGTGCACTGCGGTGTAGGTTGCCAGGCTCATTCCAAATACCATGCCGCGCCTCTTTCGTCTGGGGAGGAATGAATGTCTGGTTGAAGACTGACCGTGGATTAGGCATTTTTCAAGAACGAAATTCGTTTCGCGAAGTCAATTCTTTGTCCCTGGATGACTGCCGCTCGAAAGGCTCGGGATTCACTGCCGTGTAAATCCGATATTTGCCCGGATGCCAAACCCTCTCTATCCTTAGGAGTTTGCTCCAGGTTGAGCGTTCTCTTATGACCAAGCGCGACGACACGATCCACGCAGAGACCACCCGCGGCCACCAGCCCATGTACTCCGGCGTGCAGGCGCTGCCGCCGCGCCACATTCACGTCATCGGCGTGCCGCTCGACCTCGGCCAGTCCCGCCGTGGGGTCGACATGGGTCCTTCCGCCGTTCGCGTCGCCGGCCTCGAAGCGCTATCTCGAAGCGCTCGGCCACGTCGTCTACCGATGGCGGCAACATTGGTGTCGCTATCGCGGAAACGAAAAATCCCAGGCGAACCAGAGTGCCAAGTATCTGAAAGAGATTCGCCGAGACCTGCGTGAAAGCCGGCGACCTCGTGGTGAAGACCCTCGAAGAAGGCTCCACGCCCGTTCATTCTCGGCGGCGATCATTCCGTTGCCGCAGGCACCGTTTCCGGCGTCGCCGAGTTCTATCGACGCAAGCAGCAGAAGGTCGGTCTGCTCTGGATCGACGCCCACTCCGACATCAACACGCCTGAGACGTCACCTTCGCGGCAACGTCCACGGCATGCCGCTGGCCGCGCTGCTCGGCCTCGGCCCCAAAAGAACTCTCCGAACATTCTACGACTTCTCGCCCAAAGTCGCACCCGGACAATGTCGTGCTGATCGGCGTGCGCGACATCGACGCCACGGAAAAAGAAAACATCAAGCGAGCCGGCATCACCGAGGTCTACACCATGCGCGACATCGACGAGCGCGGCATGCGCACCGTGATGGAAGAAGCCCTTCGCGCTGCGGGCCGCGGCACGGCCGGCTATCACGTCTCGCTCGACATGGACTGGATCGACCCCGAAGACGCCCCCGGCGTCGGCACTCCCGTGCGCGGCGGCGCTACCTATCGCGAAGCGCATCTCGCCATGGAGATCCTTGCCGACCACGGCCGCATGCTCAGCTTCGAGATCGTCGAAGTAAATCCGGTCATCGACGAGCACAACCGCACTGCGCATTTGGCGGTGGAACTCATCTCGCTCAGCATTCGGGAAGAAGATTCTTTAGCCCTCACGCGATCGGGTGGCCGGCCGCGATATAGATCTGTTCGATCGCCTCCAGGTCCTTCAGACCCTCCTCGCCGGGAGTTCGCGATTGCTTGTTCTGCAGAATGCATTGGGCAAAATCTTCGGCCTCGATCTGGAACTGGAACGGCATTTTGCCGGTCGAGTCTTCATGGATGTCGGTGCCGGACTTGCCATCCGGATCGTCAAGGTGAGCATCCAGATGCAGCCCTTCGTAGCTATAGGCAGTCGTGACCAGCACGTTTCCCCGGCTGCCGATCACGTTGATATATCCCGGAAGATGTGTCGTGTAGCTGGTTGCGCAATTGGCCAGAACACCGGACGACATCTCCATGGTCCACGAGAGCGACTCTTCTATCTCCTGGAAGCGACCGCTCTTGCGGTCCATTGTGCTGGTCAGCGCTGCGAAGCGGACGGGCTCGAGCCCCGTATAGAACCGGATCGTATTCAGCGGGTAGATTCCCATATCCATCAGCGGTCCGCCTCCGCCCATGGCGCGCGTGAGGCGCCATTGGTTCGGATGGAAGTAGCTGCCGAAGTTGCCCTCGCAATACTGAATGTCGCCGATACGTCCCTGCCTGATAAGGTCAACGGCCTTCAGATGTGTCGGGTCATAGTGAATGCGATAGGCAATCATTAACTTTACGTTGGCTTTCCGGCACGCATCGATCATGTCGTGGCATTCTGTTGATGAGATCGCCATCGGTTTTTCGCACAGCACATGCTTTCCCGCCTGTGCCGAACGGACGGTGAATTCCTTGTGCATGGAGTTCGGCAGCCCGATGTAGGTCGCGTCGATGTCCGGGTTGTCGCGTATGCGATCGAAATTCTCGTAGTTGTAGATCGATGAGCGAGGCACTCCATACATGTCCGCGAACCGAGCCGCCTTCTCCGGATGGCCGCTGACCAGGCCCGTGATCTTGGTGGTGGATGAGTTCGCTACCGCACGCATGAAGATGCTGGAGATCTGCCCCAAACCGACCGGCGCATAGCCGATTTTGCGCTGCGGTTGCGCGTTTGCGATCGAAGGAAGCTGCGTCGCGGCGAGCGACAGGGCGGAGATACGAGCAAAATCGCGGCGATTCATTCCATCTCCATGGGGTTTGTGCAATCCAATCAGGCCAGCGGGCTGTCGCGATCCGGCGGCGGTTTCCGACTGAGCAAGAATACCTGTTTTTGAACAGCTACACTGAACCGGCACGCTCCTCCTCAAAGACGAGGCGACTTCCATGCTCTTCTCCACGTTTCGCTGCCGCGTCGCAGTTTTGCTTTTTGCCATCCCATATGCCCTTCTCGCCCAGCCCGCCCCCACCCTCGGCACGCCCGCTGACCGCGACCAGATGGCCGCGAAGGTCAAAGCCGAGTTCCAGCACGCCTGGCAGGGCTACCGCCAGTACGCCTGGGGACACGACGCTCTGATGCCGCTCTCGAAGAAGCCGCACGACTGGTACGGAGTCTCGCTGCACATGAGCGAAATTGACGGCCTCGACACCATGATTCTCATGGGCCTCGACAAAGAGGCCGCCGAAGCGCAGCAGGACATCGACAAGCACCTCTCCTTCAACCAGGACATCTACGTCAAGAACTTCGAGATCACCATCCGCTGCCTCGGGGGCCTGCTCAGCGAGTACGAAGCCACTAACGATCCGCAACTCCTCAAGCTCGCCACCGACCTCGGCAACCGGCTGCTGCCCGCCTTCCACTCGCCCACCGGCATGCCATATGAATTCGTGAACCTGCGCACCGGAAAGGTGCGCGGCCCGGTAACGAATCCCGCCGAGGTGGCGCTGCTGCCGGAGTTCGGGACGCTCTCAAAGCTCACCGGCAACCCCGTCTACTACGACACTGCGAAGCGTGCCATGACCGAGCTGTGGAGGCGCCGGTCCTCATTGGACCTGGTCGGTCTCGGCATCAACGTCGAAACCGGCGAGTGGACCGACTCCACATCCACCATCAGCGGCGGCATCGATTCCTTCGACGAATATCTGCTCAAGAGCTGGCTGCTCTTCGGCGATCGTGACTGCCTGGAGATGTGGCAGAAGAGCATCCTCGCCATCAACAGACATCTCGCGGAGAACACCCGCCTCGGGCTCTGGTACGGTCAGGCGGATATGCGCACCGGCGCGCGCACCGGGCACGAGTACGGCGCTCTCGATGCGTTCTTTCCCGCCGTGCTCGCACTTGCCGGCGACCTGCCACGCGCCGAAGCCCTGCAGCGCTCCAGCTTCCAGATGTGGACGCTCCACGACATCGAGCCCGACACCCTCGACTACATCCGCCTCGCGACACCCGGTCCCGGCTACCCGCTACGCCCGGAGATCATCGAATCCACCTACTACCTCCACCACCTCACCGGCGATCCGGTCTATCTACATATGGGCCAGGACTACTTCGACTCGCTCGTCCGCTGGTGCCGCACGCCGGTTGCCTACGCCGCTCTCACCGATGTCCGCAGCAAGCAGCAGAAAGACGAGATGGAAAGCTTCTTCTTCGCCGAGACGCTGAAGTACCTCTATCTGCTCTACGCGCCCCGCGACACCGTGGACTGGCAGAAGTTCGTCTTCAACACCGAAGCCCACCCGCTGAAGCGATTTACGACTGTGAGCTAAGCCGTCACCGTCTGATACAGCCGGTAGTGTTCATCCCCGATCGCCGCGAACGGCCGCATCGTCAGCCGCCCGCGCGCGGTCGTCACCTTCCAGTCCGCGCTGTTCTTCGAGAGGCGTTCGGCCGCCAGCAAGTGCGCCTTGGTCATCGGCGCTGAGAGATTCCCAACGGCAAACAACGTCACCGGCCCGTACAGCAACGCCACCTGCTCCTCGCTGCCCGCTTGCTGATAAGGAATCCGCTCCAGCCGCAGCGGCATGTCGAACTCCACCTCGATGCGGTCGCCGCTCTTCCAGGTTCGCTGCACCTTGGCGAACGTTCCCGGCTGCAGTGGAGCATCCGCCGCCTTGCCGTTCACCGCGACGCGCGTCTTCGGCCTGGCCCACTCGGGGATGCGCAGCAGCATCGCGAAGGTTTGCGGCCCGTCCAGCTTCAACGCGATCGTGCTCTGCGAAGATGTCGGATACTCCGTCGTCTGCGTCAGCATGCCCTGCCGCCAGCGCAGTTCCGACGGCACATACAGGTTCACGTACACATCCGGACCGCGCCGCATATACGCGCTGATGCCGTAATCCGCCGTGATCTGCGGAAACGTGCCGGAGCAGCACGGCCACTTGTCGGGTGATACCCCTTCTGCGCGTTGTCGTTGTAGTCGGAGTAATAAAAACTCGTGCCGTCCGGCTGCAGCGGCTTCGCACCCAGGATCGTGTTGTAGAGCACGCGCTCCATGCTGTCGCCGTAGCGGCTGTCCGCCGTCTCCAGCATCAGGTATCGCGTGATCTTGAAGTGCCCGTAGGCTCCGCACGGCGTCTCGAAGCTGGCGTGCGTTTTTGTCAGGCTCTCGGCCAGCGTGTCGCTGCCCGGCTCGACGAAGCTCTCGTTTGGACCCCAGCCTCCGGTCACGAAGCTCTGCTCCTCGACCATGCGGAATCCATTGTGTGCCGCCCGCAGATACTTTGCGTCGTTCAGGTATGAAGTAGGACTGCATGGCCGAGCAGAGCGAGTTCAGGTGGCTGTACGCATGTTGGCCCGGCAGCACATTCTGGTCTTCGGAGAGCGGCGTGAACCAGCTTTCGTCTTCGATGTACTGCTTCGCTATATCACGATAGCGGACCTCGCCGCTGCGCTGGTACGCAAGGAACAGATTCTCCGGCAGCGTGTAGGTCTCGTCCCAGCAATAGGCCTCGTCCTTGTGCGGCCGCGCGTACATCTCCTTGCGGTTGAGCGCACGCCCGGGCAGGAACGGGATCACCGCGTCGGTCGCCGGTCCCAGCGCGCGCATCGCGACAGGGTCCTGCGCGAACTGGTGCGCATCGATCAGCCCGCAACACGTCTTGTCGAAGGTGTATGCGGGCAGATGGTAGTCCACGTAGAACTTCGGCGTAATCGTCTTTGAAAATCCATCGACCAGCCGATGCACTTTCTGCTGCGTCGGCTTTGATCCCGTCTGCGCATACGCTCGAGCCAGCCCCGACACATACTGCCCAAAGCTGTGGCCGGGAATGTATCCGTGGAAGGGTCCTTTCGGGCTGAAGTCGGCATAGAAGGTGTACCAGCCGCCCATGTCCTCGCCCGGCGCGGGCAGGCTTGCCTTCTGCCGGAAGGGTTTCAGCAGCGCATCCTCGCTCAGGGCAAGGAAGAAGGCATGATTGCGATCGAACTGCTCACGCAGGGGCCCGTCCAGCAATCGCACCTGCTCGTATCCAACCTGCGAAAGCTGTGTCCGCCGTTCCGGTTCTGCCGTTCGCACCGCCCGCAATGCCTGCGGTGCAGCCAGCGCGCCGCCTGCGATGAAGCTGTTTTGCAGGAATCGGCGCCGTGTCAGATCGCCCATAGGAAAACGTTCCCTCCCGCCATCGCCAACATCCTACGCCTCCGCTGCCACGCTTTAGTGCCGCACAATATACCTCATCCTTTCGCGCCAAAGACGATGGCCGCCCGTCGCAATTAGACTGGCCTCACTTATGCCCCGTAAACTCCGCGTCGGGATCATCTTTGGCGGCCGCTCCGGCGAGCACGAAGTCTCGCTCCGCTCAGCCGCCTCCGTGCTTGCCGCTATCGATAAGAAAAAATACGAAGTGGCCCCCATCGGCATCGCCAAGACCGGCCATTGGCTGCTCGCCGATGATGCGCGCCACATGCTTGATGCGGGTACAAATGCCACCGCCGGGGGCGGCAGCGCGCTCAAGTCCCGTGCCGCGCAACTCAGCGCGCTCGTTCCCACCGCACACCCCGCTGGTGTACTCCATGTTCCCCCCAACGCTCCCAGGCAACAGGCACAAGCGGAAGCTCTCGGCGTCGATGTCCTCTTCCCAGTGCTGCACGGCACTTTCGGCGAGGACGGCACCATCCAGGGGCTCTTCGAACTCGCCGGCAAAGCCTACGTCGGCTCCGGGGTGCTCGGCTCCGCCGCCGGCATGGATAAGGATGTGATGAAGCGGCTCTTCGCCGCCGCCGGCCTGCCCATCGTGGAGCACGTCACGCTGCTGCGCTCCGCCTGGCAGAAATCCCCGCGCAAGGCCATCGCGGAAATCGAAGCCACGCTCCGCTATCCGCTCTTCGTCAAGCCCGCGAACCTCGGCTCGTCCGTCGGCATCTCGAAAGTCCACGACCGCTCCGAACTTGCGCCCGCCATCGTGCTCGCCGCCAGCTACGACCGCAAAATCATCGTCGAGCAGGGAGTTGGAGGCAAAGGCACAAAGACCAGGCCCGGCGAACGCGCACGAGAGTTGGAAGTCGCCGTCCTTGGCAACGACGAGCCGAGAGCCTCCCTTGTCGGCGAGATCGTGCCCGCGAAGGAGTTTTACGATTACGAAGCCAAGTACGAGAGCGATGGATCCATTCCCATCATCCCCGCGCGGCTCAGCAAAGCGCAGGCCAAAGAGATCCGCGAGATGGCGATTGCCGCCTTCCACGCCTGCGACTGCTCCGGTCTCGCTCGCGTCGACTTCCTGCTCGAGCCCGAGAGCCGCGGCGGAAGGCCCGGGCGGCTTTACCTGAACGAGATCAACACCATGCCCGGCTTCACCTCCATCAGCATGTATCCCAAGCTATGGGAAGCCTCCGGACTGAAATACTCCGATCTCATCGACCGACTCATCGAGCTGGCAATGGAGCGCCGCGCCGAGCGCGAGGACACCCAATACAGCCGCTGAACCAGGTTAGAGCGAGACTGCGACGGCAATCGGATGACCTGTCTCTGACAAGCCAGTGACAACCGGCGTCCGAGCTGTAACCACAATAAAGCGGTGACCGCACCGCACGATCGCCGCGTCATCTGGATCGAGCTTGGCGCGCTGCTGTTGCTTGTTCTGTATCTCTTCCTCCACACCCTGCCGCGCGCGTGGATGCGACTGAATACTGACTTCCCTAATTACTACATCTCCGCTCGACTGGCGCGCGAAGGATTCGACACCTCGCGCGAATACGAATGGATCTGGCTTCAACGCGAAAAGGATCATCGCGCGATCGAAGCCGACGTCATCGGGCTCGTGCCGATCACGCCGTTTTCCACCCTCGTCATGTGGCCGCTCGCAACATTGCCTCCGCTCACGGCAAAGCATCTCTGGATCCTCGCCAACTTCGCTTTCCTGATTCCACTCTGTTGGCTGCTGCGCTCCATTACCGGCCTTCCGTACCGGCGCATCGCGCTGGTCTTCGCATTCAGCTTTCCACTCCATCGCAATCTGCTCTACGGTCAGTTCTATATTTTTCTGCTGCTGTTGATCGTCGCCGCCTGCTGGGCTACCCTGCGCGAACGCAACGCAACAGCAGGCGCGCTCCTCGCCATCGCAGCGATGTGCAAGGTCTTTCCCGTCCTGCTCTTTCTCTTCTTTCTGCGTCGCAGCAAATGGCGCGCGATCCTCTCTGGAGCCCTTACCACCTTCGCAGCGGTCGGCATCTCTGTCGCAGTCTTCGGATGGAACCTGCATCGCACCTATCTCTACCAGGTCCTGCCATGGACGCTGCGCGGCGAAACGCTGCCTCCCTACAACGTAGCGAGCGCCTCCATCTCGAGCGTGTTGCACGCTCTCTTCCTCCAGGAGCCGCAGTGGAACCCGCATCCATGGCACAGCTCTCCTCTCTTGTACGCGTTGCTCCAACCCTTGCTGCAGATGCTCATCCTCGCGCCCGCTATCCTGCTCATCCGCAGAGATGACAGAACTGCGCAACGCGTCCTGCTCGAGTGGTCTGCGCTGCTCACCGCATCGCTTGCCATCTCCACCAGCCCCGCGTCCTACCACTTTGTCTTGATGGTGCTGCCCATTTGTGTGCTTGCGTCCATCCTGCTGGAACGACGCCATTATGGCTGGCTATTTCTGCTAACCCTCGCGTATCTCGGCATTGGCTTCCCCATCTCGCCTCCGGCTCACACCAGGGGACTGGCCATGCTCCTCTACACGCCGCGGCTGTTTCTCATGCTCGCGCTGCTGGCAGGGCTCTACGCGCTGCTCTGGCCTGAATCAGTCTCCGCTCATTCCACTCGTGATCGGGCGCAGTATGCATGGGCTGCCGGCATGATCGCAGTTGCGGTGCTCGGCACCCGAACTTCGCTGCAACAGGAACGCGCAGTGCGCCATGAGTTCGCGTACCGCCTTCCATCGCCGGCTCTTCTCAATGCGAGTCCGCAGCGTGCCGGCTCGGATGTTGCTTATGTGTCGATGGCGCCAACCGGCTACCGCCTCACTCCCCTGAGACGTGATGCGCCGCACGATGAGCTTTCCTTCACCGCTGCCGACGGCCATATCCTCTTCGAAGAAGCAGCCGCTCCTCATTCCAGCATCGTGGTCGACTACATCCCACGCGCGATCCTCATAGATGCGCGCGAGCCCATGCTCTCTACCGATGGCCACGACATCGCATTCCTGCGTGATCATCGCGGCCGGGGGCAACTCATGCTGCGGCGGTCCTTCCTCACCGGCGGCTCAGCCGAGGTTCCCCTGACCCCTCCGCGGCTGAATGTCTATGAGGCATCGTTCCTCTCAGCGAATCAGTATGCGTTCTCTGCAGTCGATGGCAGCCATCCGCCAGCGATTTATCTGACGGACGGATCAATTGCCGCCATACCGCTGGCTCTCGGCGAATCCCGCTATCCCGCGCTCTCGCCCGACGGCAACTGGATGGCCTATAGCCATCTGGATCGCGGCGCGTGGAACCTCTGGCTGCGCAACCAGCAAACGGGCGCGACCCGGCGCGTTGCCGACATGCCCTGCAATCAGATTCAGCCGTCATGGGAGCCTGATTCCAAGACTCTTCTTTATGCCGTCGATTGCGGTCGCGGACTATGGCTTACCGCTCTCGCATGCCGCCGCGTTTTGCCATAAGCAGTTTTGCCATAAGCAAAGGAACAATTCCGTCCGCCGCGGTGTCTGTCGTCAAAGGTGCCCTTTCATCCGCTGAAAGCCCCGAACCATGCCTGCGCTTTAGAATGCTTCCGAGACGCCCATGACCCTGCTCGACGCACCTTCCTATAACGCCGCTCGTGCGCGCAAACGCCGCAATGTCATCATCGGCACGCTCATTGTGCTGGCCGTTCTCGGCGCGTTTGTCTGGTTTTTCTGGAACTGGCCGGCCGAGCACAAGGTCAGCCGTTTCTTCGACGCGCTCGAGCAGCAGCAGTTCGAAAAGGCCTACGGCATCTGGAACAACGACACCGATTGGCAGCAGCACCCGGACAGATACCAGAAGTCCGCATATCCGTACAACAAGTTCCTGGATGACTGGGGCCCCAGCGGCGAATATGGCAAGGTCACCAGCTATCAGATCCTCTACGCGACATCCAGCCTGGGCAACAGTACGTTGATGGCCATCAGCGTCAACGGACGGAAGTCATTGACGACGCTTGGAGTCACGCACGGCATCATCGGCTTCACGCCTTTCTCACTCACGCCGCAGAAGGGCCAGTTCGGCCTCACGTACTGGCAGATCAGCTACCAATAGAAGGGCGGCCCACCGCCATGGTCGTCCGCCTCCTGATACAGCAGCAGATTTCAGCTATTCATTACCCTCACCAAAGCAGAGCTGCCCTTCATAGCGCAGAACAATTTCATGCTTGTTTGTATCGACGGCACCCCATCCAAATACTGTGCCGTGTGCGTTCCGGAATTGGCCTGTTCCCCCCTTGATGACAACGCCCTTGAGGTACCTGGCCGAATAGAACCCGGGTACACCACTCGGGAAAGCGGTGGCGTCCGCGGACGCAGCAAAGATGGTGTCGCCCGTAGCTGTTACCCAGCTATGTTGGACATGGAACACCAGCGTGCTGCCGGGTCCCGGATTGACCGACAGAATCTTGACTCCGACTCCGCCGGCCAGATCCCCGGTCGCTGACCCAAACGTGGTGTTTGCATTCAGGAAGTTCGTTGAGATCGTCCCACCGACCTGCCGGCAATCGGCGGTAGCCTGAGCAGCAAGCAGACCTGGAAGCGAGAAAAGGATCAGTCCGAGCAATACATTGCGCATATCTCCCCCTTTTTGCGTCACGGTAAAGCACAGTGTTCGCGCGGCCACCGGAAACTCGACGTTGCCGCCGTTCATCCCGCTGGCCTAGACTGAACGCGTCATTGCGCTCCACAGCGTGCATGGAATGCTGGCATCATCGGGCTTCCGGCGTCCCAGGGAAATTACAGGGATTTTTCAGAGTTCTCGACGGCTCCCAGGAGTCCGTGCCATGGGCGACCAGCTGCAGCATCGCTTCGAGTTCGGCCCTTTCCACCTGGACGAGGCGGAACATCTGCTCACACGCGAAGGTCGCTCGATCAGTCTGCCTCCCAAATGTTTCGGTTTGCTATGCGTCATGGTGAAGAATCAGGGACAGTTGCTGGAAAAGGGCCGCCTCATGCACGAATTGTGGCCGGAGACATTCGTAGAAGAAGCCAATCTCTCCAATACCGTTGCGCTCTTAAGAAAAGCGCTTGGCGACGCGGTGGGAACGGCGCAGTACATTCAGACCATTCCAAGAATCGGGTATCGATTCGTTGCGCCTGTAAAGACGCCTCTTCCTCTAAACGGCGACAGGACGCGTATAGCCGATGGCTATCGCCCGCCGATCCGGATCCTTGTCTTTCCGTTTCGCTCCGCCGATTCGGAGCATCTCGCCTATAGCCTTCCGGAAGCGATCTCGGACGCGCTGGCTGAGCTGAACACATTCACCGTGAGGTCGATGCAGGTGGCCATGCGCTTCGATCCGCTTCGCTGGGACCCGAGCGCGGTCGCGCGTGAAGCCAACGTCGACGTGATTTTGCGAGGAGATGTTGAGCGCGCTTCCGGACGCATCCGTGTCCTGACGCAGCTCATTGAAGCAAAGAGCGGAACTGTATCTTGGTCGAAATCATGGGACATTGAGGCAGCAGAGCTCTTTCACATTCAGCAGGGTGTGGTACAACTCATCCTCCGGACCCTGATCCACAGAGCGCCCGAGAGCACGTCCCTCCCAGAAAATGCGCCCAAAAGCCCTGAGGCCTACGAACTTTATCTGCGCGCCAATCAGCTCCTCTTGAGCCATACAGCCAGGAACTTCGCCACGGCGCGCGACCTCTACATAGCCTGCCTTCAAAAGGACCCCATATACGCGCCCGCGTGGGCAAAACTGGGCCGATGCCACCGCTTTCTTGAGAAGTTTGGGGATGAGATTGCCAGCCCGGGAGCTGCACTATGTGCGATCAAGAGAGCTTTTTTGCTAAGTCCGGATCTGGCCGTCGCTCACAACGTCTATACGCCTATGCAGACGGACGTCGGAGAGGCAGAGAACGCCATGATTCGCCTGCTCCAAAGAGCGCGCAGGCACGATAATGATCCCGAGCTTTTCGCTGGGCTGGTCCAGGCATGTCGGTATTGCGGCCAGCTCGACGCTTCATTGGCTGCACACCGCCGCGTCGTCGAACTCGATCCGAACGCGCACACCAGCGTAGCCCACACTTTCTTTCTCAAAGCCGACTTCGAGAAGACCCTGTATTGGTATCCCAAAGGACCCGGCATGTATCTGGATGCTCTAGCGCTGGCTTCCATGGGACGCGAACAGGAGGCTTCCGCATTGATGTGGACCCGGAAGGATATCTTTCATCGGTCGGTACGAACCATGAACGCGCTGTACGCCTATCTCGAGAAAGACTATGTACGGTGTATCGCAGCCATTGAGGCGACAGATGAGAACGAGTATTTCGAGCCAGAGTTTGGATACTATCTCGCCCGACAGGCGGCAATAGCTGGAGCGATCGACCTGGCGAACCGGCTCCTTCTGCGATCCATCGAAGGGGGATATTGGTGCACAGTCACCTTGATGAGGGACCCCTGGCTTGAACCCCTGCGAGCAACACCCCAGTTCAACCACTTTTTCGCTCTGGCGAAATCGCGCGAAGAGCATTCACGAGCCGCATTCATTGAGGCCGGCGGTGAATCTGTTCTGTACGGATATACCGCGGCCGAATCGCTGCCTTAACCGGACAGGGCCTTCTCCAGGCTCGCCGAGTCTTCCACATTCACGCAGTTCTGTGCGCGATCGATCTGCCGCAGCAGTCCGCTCAGCACCCGGCCCGGCCCCACCTCCACAAACGTGCTCACGCCCTGGTCGATCATCGAGCGCATCGACTCTACCCAGCGAACTGGTGCCGTCACTTGCTCAACCAGCAGATCGCGTTCGCGGCCGCCCCTTCTCGTCACATCAGCGGTGACGTTCGACACAATCGGAAATCGCGGGTCCTGTACTTTGATGTCCTTCAGCACTTCTGCCAGCCTGTCCTGCGCCGGCCGCATCAGCGCACAATGGAACGGAGCAGAGACCTGCAACGACACCACTTTCTTCGCGCCCTTTTCCTTTGCCAGCTCGCCCGCCCGCGCTACCCCGGTTGCGCTGCCGGAGATTACGATCTGCTCCGGCGAGTTCAAGTTCGCCGGCGACACCACCTGGCTCGTTTCCTTCGCCGCCGCTGCGCACACGCCGCGCACTGCGTCCGCGTCCAGTCCAAGCACCGCGGCCATCGCACCCTGGCCTTCCGGCACTGCCTGCTGCATAAACTGGCCGCGCGAGCGCAGTGCGCGGATGGCATCCGCAAAGCTCATCACGCCCGCCGCCGCGCACGCCGCATATTCGCCCAGCGAGTGTCCGGCCGCAATCTGCGGCTCCACGCCGCGCGATGCCAGCACGCGATACGCCGCCATCGACACGGCAAAGATCGCCGGCTGCGTAAACTCCGTCTGCTTCAACTGCTCCGCCGGGCCTTCGAAGCACAGCCTCGACAGCGCATAGCCCAGCGCCGTATCCGCCTCGTCAAAGGTCTGCCGCGCCGCCGTGAACTTCTCCGCAAGGTCGCGGCCCATCCCCACCGCCTGCGATCCCTGCCCTGGAAAGAGAAATGCAATCTTGTGTTCGCTCATAGCCACCACTTGCAACAACCCGCAATTCTCGCACACTGCCGCTGATCTTCATCCCGACCGGAGCGGCGAAGCTGCGCAGCGGAGGGTCCGCTTTCTCTCGCGCATGATATTAAACCATGCGGTTGACAATTCTCCTGGGTGGGGCGTATTACTCAACCACATGGTTGACGATTCCACACTCCGCCGGACGAAACCACGGTCGTCCGGGCGAACATCCCCTCGGTCATCGAATGACCGGCTCGACCGAGTCTTCCACGCGCTCTCCGACCCCACGCGCCGCCAGATGCTGCACGCGCTCGCCGGCGGCGAACGCACCGTTGGCGAATTGGCCGCGCCATTCCGTATGTCGCTCGCCGGCGCGGCCAAGCATGTCAAGATGCTCGAGCGCAGCGGGCTGGTTCGGCGCACCATTCAGGGCCGCACCCACATCTGCCGCCTGGAGCCCGCACCGCTCGCCACCGCAAACGCGTGGTTCCGCTATTACGCGCGTTTCTGGGAGCGGAGTCTCGATGCCCTCGAAGCCGCTCTGCGCCGAGAGGACGCAACCCGCAATCGCGCCTCCCGCAAATCCAAATCCTCCGTCAGCAAAGGACTCCCCGCATGGGCACCACAGCCGATACCAAGACTCTGAAGACCATTCAGGTCACCCGCACCCTCACCTTCCCACCCGAGCGCGTCTTCGACGCGTGGCTCGACCCGGCAATCGCCTGCCGCTTCCTCTTCGCCTCGCCCAGCGGGGAGATCGTGCGCGTCGAACTCGATCCGCGTGTCGGCGGCAACTTCGTCATAGTGCGCCGCGACGACGGCGTGGACATCGAGCACGTCGGCGAATATCTCGCCATCGAGCGCCCGCGCCGGCTGGTCTTCACCTTCGGCGTGCCGAAGTTCTCCGCGCAATTCACCACCGTCACGATCGAAATTGCGCCCACTGCCGGCGGCTGCACGCTCACCCTCACGCACGAAGGCGTGCTGCCCGAGTGGGCAGAGCGCACGCAGGAAGGCTGGGGCATGATCCTCGCCGGCCTCGATGAAGCGATCCGGCAGTTTGAGAGAAAGACTAGGGAACCGTAGGCAGGCTCAACTCGCGCTCAATCCGGTCCGTCACCCCGGCAGCAGCAAACTCCGCCGCAACGCGGATCCCGTTCAGGATCGCGCGATCGTCCGAGGCACCATGCCCGATGATGCAAGGGCCGCGGACGCCCAGGAGCGGCGCGCCGCCGTATTCGGACTGGTCCAGCCGCTTCTTGAATTCCTTGAAACCGCGCCGCGCCAGCAGCGCCCCGGCGCGTCCGCTCACCGTGGACATCAGCGACTCGCGCAGCATATCGCGCACCATGCGCGCCAGCCCCTCGGAGGTCTTCAGCGCCACGTTGCCCACAAAGCCGTCGCACACGATCACGTCCGCGTGTCCGTTGTAGAGGTCGCGGCCCTCCACGTTACCTATAAAGCGGATCGGCAACTGCTTCAGCACCTGAAGCGCCTCGCGCGTCAGATCGTTGCCTTTGGTTTCTTCTTCGCCGATGGAGAGCAGTCCGACGCGCGGCTTTTCAATCTTGAAGACGGCGCGCGCATACATCTCGCCCATAATCGCGAACTGTGCCAGGTTGCGCACACTGCAGTCGACATTCGCGCCCACGTCCAGCAGCACGCAGGGTGATCCGGTCGAGGTGGGCAGCGGCATCGCCAGCGCCGGCCGGTCCACACCCGGCAGCGCGCCCAGCACCATCTTGGCCGAAGCCATCGCGGCGCCCGTGTTGCCCGCCGTCACAAAGCCCGCGGCCCGCCGCTCCTTCACCATCTTCAGCCCCAGCCGCATGGTGCTGTTACGCTTCTCGCGCACTGCTTTCGCGGCCTTGTCGTCCATCGTGATCCACTCATCGGTATTCACGATGTCAATGGGCACACGACGGCCCAGCGCGCCGAGGCCGGCGCGCAGCTTCGCCTCTGGACCGATCAGGTGAACTCGAACGGGATAGGCACGGCAGGCCAGAATGGCGCCGCGTATCTCGGGCCCGGGCGCGTCATCCGAGCCCATGGCATCCAAAGCGATATCCGTCAGCGCTGCCACCCTTGGCTGGCCCTAAGCTTCTTTGGCTTCCAGCACTTCGCGGCCCTTGTAGTGGCCGCACTTGGCGCAGGCGTGATGCGGCAGCTTGCGCTCATGGCAGTTCGGACACTCGGACAGGCTCGTCGCGGTCAGCGCATCGTGCGCGCGACGCTTGGAGGTGCGCGCCTTGGAGTGGCGCCGCTTCGGATTCGGCATGGCAGATTCCTTTCGATCGGGCCGGCCCCGCCGGACATTCGCGCTCCGAGCGCGTTGCGTCCCCGGTCTCCCGGCCTCAAACTTCCCTTAAGACTTGATCTTACTGCGCAGGCCTGAGAGCGCATTCCAGCGCGGATCGGTCACTGCCGACTCGCAGGAACATGTTTCTGTATTCAGGTTCCGGCCACAGCTCGGGCATAGCCCTTTGCAGTCCGCGCGACAAAGGGTCTTCTCCGGCAGGGACAACAGCACCTGCTCACGCAAGACATCTTCCAGCACTAGACCGTCTCCGTTATAGTATCCGATCTCCGTCTCGGAGGTCGAGATGGCGCGCTCCGCCGCCCCCGCATCCACCCCGAGCGGCCGATACAGCAGGTCAAAACTGCCCGTAAGCGGGTGTTCCACCGGCTCCACGCATCGCGCGCAGGGCGCTTCAAACCGCCCCGCATAATCGCCCCGCACCCGTATGTCCGGCACCACCTGCTTGTGCCCGCGGTGCTCTTCGATCAGGTCCGCCAGGCCCTTCGCATCCAGAGAACCCACCTGCCGGATGTCCTCGCCATACTCGATCGCCCCCGCGGTGAAGTGCTCGTCAAACTCGACAGGATCGAGCTGCAAATCGGCAACAGTAATCAACATCGCACTTCTATTTTACGACGCACGGGCAGCAACCGCTTCCAGCGTCCGCTCGTCTTCCAGACCATAGCGATACGCCCCCAGCCGCCCCAGCAGCACCACCGCACATACCACCGCCGCACAGGCGCACCCCAGCGGCGCCGTGTACGAATGAAAATGATCAAACCCGGCGCCCATCAGCAGCGTCCCCACGGCGCCCGCAATCATGAAAGCGCCAAATGCATAGCCGTATGCAGTTGCAAAGGCACGCAGGCCGAAATAGCGGCTCACCAGGTAAGCCATTAGCTCTACCTCCGATCCCATGCCCAGCCCCACCAGAAACGCCGCAAACATCGCGATGCCCCGCAGATGGCCCGACCACAGGATCGCCAGGCCAGCAGCACATGCGCCGTAAAACACCATCGCCACGCGCGGAGCGAAAAAGCGGTCCAGTAGATATCCCGAACCCAGCCTCCCCAGCACCACCGAAATCCCGATCACTCCGCTGGCCATCGCCGCGCGCCCGGGGCTCAGGCCGCGGTCCGTCAGCAGCGCCGGCATATGCAGCACGCCCGCATGCATGCTCGCGCTCGTCAGTGTAAAGACCACGATCATCAACCAGAAGTCCCTACTCCGCCAGATCTCCGGCCAGCACAGTCCCTCGTCGTTGGCGGACACTTCCGCCGCGCTCTCCGCGCCATCGGCCAGCAGCCCGCAATCGGAAGGATCATTCCGCAGAAACATTGCGACCAGCGGAAGGGAAATCACCAGCATCGCTCCCCCAAACACCGCATACGTCACTCGCCAGCCAAACGCAGCAATCAGCCGTTGCGAAAGGAGCGGAATGGCAAACGCGCCAATGCCGATACCCAGCCCCACCAGCCCCAGCGCCATCCCGCGCCTCCGGTTAAACCAGTGCGAGATCACCACGCCATAGGGAACCGGGCCCGGGCCCGCGCTCAACGTTATGCCCAGCGCTGTATAGAAGACATAGAGCTGCCAGATGCCATGGCGAATCCACAATGCCGAGAGCAACGCAATGCCAAACGTTGCCGTCAGGGCCAGGACCACGCGCCGCGCGCCCACGCGATCAATCAGCCGGCCCAGCGCCGGCAGCAGCAGAGCACCGATAACGTTGTGCAGCATAAAGGCAAATGAAATTGCCGCACGGCTGGCATGGAACTCATGTACCAGCGGCTTGAGGAAGACGCCAAACGAATACACCGAGACTGGCGCGCCGAAGAATTCGCCCGCCACACTGACGAGGACAATCCACCATCCGTAGAAGATGCGCGGCCGATTGCTGCTCATAAACATCCCACGCGAACCACCCGAAATGGCCCCCGGAATGCGCTCGGCACTCTCGCTCCGTCACCATAGCACCGTCAGAACACCACCCGCCGGAAAAAATCCCTTGACAGAACTCCAATGACCCTATTTCAATCTAGGCCTGTTCGGAATAGGCCTATGGCGCCCACCTTGAAGCCGGATCAACGCGACCTCTTCCGCGGAGCACTGGAGATGATGATCCTCCAGTCGCTGCGCCGCCAGCCGATGCATGGCTATGCGCTCGTGCAGCACATCAAGCAACGTTCCAAGGACATCCTTCAGGTCGAAGAAGGTTCGCTTTACCCGGCGCTGCAGCGACTGCTCCGCGACAACCAGGTCAAAGCGCAATGGGAGACCTCGGCGACCAACCGGCGCGTACGCACCTACCGCATCACCCCTGCCGGTATCAAACACCTCGAGCGCGAAGTCTCGAGCTTCGAGCAGATGCTCACCGGCATTCGTCTTGTGCTTGCCTCTTCCGAGTCGTGAAAGGTCCATCATGCGTTGGCTGCGACATCTTTTTCAGCGCCGGCAGATCTACGACGACCTCGCCGAGGAGATCCAGCAGCACCTGGCAGAAAAAGTTGAAGCTCTGATGGCCGAGGGCATGAGCCGGAGAGACGCGGAGTATGCGGGCCGCCGCGAGTTCGGCAATGTAGCCCGTATCGAAGAATCCAGCCACGAATCCTGGATGTGGCCACGCGCCGAAGGCCTCCTCGCCGACATAAATTTCGCCTTCCGCAAGCTCCGCCATTCCCCCGGCTTCGCTCTCGCCGCCATTCTCACGCTTGCCTTCGGTATCGGCGCGAATGTTGTGGTATTCAGTGTGCTAAATGGCATCCTCCTTCGCCCCATCGACGTACCTCACCCGGAAAATCTCTTCCAGGTAGTTCGCGGAGAGGATCAGGGCGATGGCCAGTCCTACCCCGACTACCGCGACCTTCGCGATCGCAACCAATCTTTCACCGGACTACTGGTCTACAAGGTTGTCAGCGTCGGCATCACCCTGGATAAGTCGGTCTCGCAGACCTGGGGCATCGCCGCCTCCGGCAACTACTTCGATGTGCTCGGCCTGCAGCCCGCGCTCGGGCGCTTCTTCCATAGCTCGGACGAACATGGCCTCGGCTCGGGCCCATATATCGTGCTCAGCTACGGCTTCTGGCGCCGCCAGTTCGCCGGCAACCCAGGCGTCATCGGAAGCACCATTCTCCTCAGTCAACATCCCTTCACCATCATCGGTATCGCCCGCGAAGACTTCCATGGCACCGACTATTTCTTCTCGCCGGACTACTGGATTCCTGTCGTCAACGCCGAGCAGGTCACCGGCTGGGACGACTTCTGCTGCCGCGACCACACCAGCTTCCTCCTCCTCGGCCGCCTCAAGCCGAACGTCGCGCCGCAGCGGGCGACGGAAAATCTGAACGCGCTGGCGCGTCAGATGGCAAAAGAAAATCCGAAGGACGAGGGCCTCACCTTCCGTGTGCGCCACCCTGGGCCCGCGGGCGACACGCACGACCCCCTCAAAAACGCGCTCTTCGGTATCACTCTGCTGGCCGTGCTCGTCCTGCTCGCCGCCTGCGCGAACCTCGCCGGCATCTTCGCCGCGCGCGCCGCCGACCGCTCGAGCGAGCTCGCCGTCCGCCTCGCCATCGGCTCCAGCCGCTGGATGGTCGCGCGCCAGTTGCTCACGGAAGCCGTGCTCCTCTCTCTCATCGGCGGCATAGTCGGCACCTTCCTCGCTCGCCTGCTGCTCGGCGCGCTTGCTCACTGGCACGCCGGAGACTTTCCCACCCGCTTCCTCATCGCGCCCGACACGCGCGTCTACTTCGTCGCCATCACTCTCTCCGTTCTCAGCGGTATCCTGTTCGGTATCCTGCCGGTGCGGCAGGTCTGGAACACTGATGTCATCCAGGCGATCAAGGGCGGTTACGTATTCGGCGGCTCCTTCCGCCGCTTCGCCGTGCGCGACGTCCTGCTCATCGTCCAGATTGTCGTATGCACTCTGCTCGTCACCGCGTCGCTGGTCGCCGTACGCGGCATGATGCACCTCCTGCACGTGCCGCTCGGCATGCAGCCGCGCGGCGTCACCTTCGCCGTAGTCGATCTAAAGACCGCCGGTGTTCCCGACACGGAATCGCGGGTTGTCCAGAGACGTCTGATGGACGCGGCGGCAGCCCTGCCTGGAGTCACCTCCTCCGCCACTTCAGACAATCTCCCGTTCATGAACGGATGCTGCTGGTCTGTCTATCCTGGCACCACCACGCAGTTCGTGCCCTCGCGCGTAGCCTTCGGGTCTAATGTCTACCTGGTTTCTCCCGGCTATCTGCAGCTCGCCCGGACCCATCTTGTATCCGGCCGCAACTTCACCGCCCACGACAAGCCTGGCTCACCCGCCGTCGCCATCGTCAATGAAACCTTCGCCCGCAAACTCTTCGGCACCACCACTCATGCTATCGGCGGCCATTACGCCATGTGGGACAAGGCGCGTTATGAGATCGTCGGCATCGTCGAGGACGGCAAGTACAACAATCTCGGTGAAGATCCGGAGCCCGCCATGTTTCTCGCCTACGCGCAGGGCATCGGCGAATTCATCGTTTCCAGCAAGATATACGTGCTCGTCCGTTCGCAGTTGCCACAGGACCAGATCACCCGCACGCTCCATCACGCGCTCTCCCAGATCGTCACTACCGCTCCGATCCCTGTGCTCGCCTGGAGTGACGCCATCGACCGTTCCATGGTGCTCGCCCGTACCGCCGCCACGGTGCTTGGCGTCATGGGCCTCATGGCTGCCATGCTCGCCGTCACCGGTCTCTTCGGCATGGCCTCCTATTCGGTTTCGAAACGTATGAGAGAGCAGGGTATCCGCATCGCTCTCGGCGCGCAGCGCCTCCAGGTCATGCGCTCCGCGCTCAGCCGTCCCATACTCATCCTGCTTGGCGGGTCCTGCATCGGCCTCCTCGGCGGAATGCTCACCGCCAGCATCCTCGCGCATCTCATCTCCCTCGCGACGACGCGCGATCCGCTCGTGCTCGCTGGCGTTGTCCTCACCATGCTGCTGCTCGGCGCCATCGCCATCTTGCTGCCCGCGCGCCGGGTCCTCCACATTGACCCCGCGAGTCTGCTGCGCGACTCGTAAAAAAGTTTGGATCCATGGCAAGAGCAGTTGTGACACCCTTCGACGTCAGAATGGTCGCCGAGACGAGATCGAGGCCGAGCACACCATCCCTGCTGGTCCAACTCGGCGCCCACGCGGCGGCGCGCTTCGCCGGCCGGTTGGCCGCGCTGAAACTTGTTCCTGCGCACGCAGCCATGATCGAAATCCTTGCCGCAAAGCCAGGCATGAGCCAATGCGCACTCGCTGAACTCCTTGGAACAATTCCAAGCAGAATGGTCACTTACGTCGATGAACTGGAGGGCAAAGGCCTGCTGAAACGGCGACCACACAAAAATGACCGGCGTAATAACGCCCTCTTCCTGACCAAAGCAGGACACGCCGCATACCGGGCGAGTTTCCGGGTCGCTCAGCAAAATCAGCAGGCGCTTTTAGCGGGGCTTTCCACGCAGCAACAGACACAGCTCGCAGAGCTGTTACGAATTGTCGCAAATCAACAAGGCCTCGCCTCAGGCCCCGTACTGGTATCCCCACGAAAACGGAGAGTGATGCAGCACGACGTGGAATTCCAGGATGAGCATCTGGATGCGACCTCAGGCTCCAGCGCAAAGGACGCGTCAGGCTGGATGAGCAGTCCCTAGTGCGCTATCGCCTCCGGGTCAGCCTTTCGCGGATGATTGCTTCGCAGCAGGAACGACGCGAAGAACATGATCCCCGCCGTCACGCCCAGCACCCAGAACGTGTCGATATATGAAAGTGTCGACGCCTGGCTGATCATCGAGCGATAGAGCGTTCCATACGCATGCCGCTCGGCCTGCGCCCCCATTGCATGATGCAGGCTTCCCGTCAACCCGCCCGCCGCGTTCTGAAACATCCGGCCGCCCATTCCGGTGTGGTTCGACAGCATCACCTGGTGCACCTGCGCGCGTCGCGCCAGGATCGTCGTCACCGCCGACGTCCCCGCGCTCGCGCCGATGTTGCGCACAAAGTTGATCAGCCCCGCGATCGCGTTGCTCTTCTCCTGCGGCAGCCCGATATACGCCACCAGCGTCGCCGGAATAAAAATGAACCCCATCGGCAGATACTGCGCAATCCGCAGCCACGTCGCCGACGAAAAGCTCATCTCCAGATCGATCCGCCGTGTTGAATAGAACATCGCGATCGTCAGCGTCGCCCAGCCAAACGCGATCAGATATCGCGCCTGTACGCGCGCCGTCAGTTGCCCCACCAGCGGCAACTCAATCAGCAGAAGCACGGCCGCCACACTTAGCACCATGCCGGCACTCTCCGCCGTGTACCCCATCAGGGTCTGCAGATACTGCGGCACCAGCACCGTCGTCGAAAACGACGCGGCGCCCACCATCAGCATCATCACGCTCGCCGTGGCGAAGTTCACGTTCTTGAACAACCGCAGGTCGAGGATCGGATGCTTGACCCGCAACTCCCACCAGACCAGCGTCACAAGACAAATTGCCGCGATGATCGACAGCGTGACGATGAAGTACGATCCGAACCAGTCGTCTTCCTGCCCCTTATCGAGCACGATCTGCAGGAATCCCACGCCCACCGCCAGCAGGCCAAAGCCGAAGTAGTCGATCCGGCTCTCATGAATCGTTGTCCGCCGCAGGAATGGCGGGTCGTCTACAAACCGCAGCACCAGCAGGATCGCCATGATCCCAACCGGCAGATTCATCAGAAAAATCCAGCGCCAGCTATAGCTGTCCGTCACCCAGCCGCCCAGCGTTGGCCCGATCGCCGGCGCCACCACGGCCGTCACGCCATACACCGAAAACGCCAGCCCGCGCTTCTTCGGCGGAAACGTATCCGCCAGGATCGCCTGCGCCATGGGCTGCAATCCGCCGCCGCCAATGCCCTGGATCACCCGCGCCAGCAGCAGAAAGCCAAGCGTCGGCGCCATGCCGCACAACAGCGAGCTCGCCGTGAACAGCGTGATGCAGATGATGAAGAAGCGCTTGCGTCCGACCAGCGATACCAGCCAGCCGGTAATCGGCAGCACGATGGCGTTCGATACCAGGTACGACGTCAGCACCCAGGTGCTCTCGTCGCTGCTCGCCCCCAGATTGCCCGCAATGTGCGGCAGCGCCACGTTGGCGATGCTCGTATCGAGCACCTCCATAAACGCGGCCAGCGACACGACGAATGCAATCAGCCACGGGTTCGCGCGAGGCACCCACACCGATTCCGGATTAGCGACCGCCGGCGCGCTCACAGCGTCACTGGCCCATGGTTTTCAGGATGCACGCGGCTATTCCTTGCGATAGAGCAGATTGCGCATCGCGTTCCGCCGCGCTTCGTTCAGCCCTGGATCGGCATTGCGCTCGCCGGCGACGCCGCGCTTTGCGGCCACCTCCGCCTCGTCCATTGCGCTGCACTCCGGGCAGCGGTTGGCAAAGCCCGGCTTGCCGGGCCGCAGTTCGAACTCCTCGGAACAAATCACACAGACTTTGATCGGAAAAGACATAACAGTCCCATGATATCCGGCAAGCCATCGCGCGATCGAGACCCCGCCGGTGAGCAATCTGCCGGCTTTGGCGGAATAACATGAGCCAGGGGCGTATGCCGTGGCCATCCTTGCAGGAATCGTCCTCGCGGCACATTTGTTGTGGCTGGCCTTCGTCATCTTCGGAGCTCTCTGGACACGCGGCCGCCCCGCGTTAACAACGCTGCACATCCTCGCACTCGTCTGGGGAATCCTCGTCGAGACCACGCCCTGGCCCTGCCCGTTCACCCTTGCAGAAAGCTTCTTTGAAGCTCGCGCCGGCCATCTCTCCTATCAGGGCAGTTTCCTTTTGCACTACCTCGACGCCATCATTTATCCGAATCTGCCCTCCTGGATCGTGACCTCCGCGGGTGTGGCCGTCTGCGCTCTCAATCTCGTCATCTATGCCCGACGCTGGCTCAGATCTCGAAGCTGCCCACGTAAATGAGATTGTGACGACATAAATCGAAAGATTCGCCTTCCCACATGCGCGCGTCCCTCCATACATCACATCTAACTGCAAAACGGACAGATGTGAGAAGGAGAGATCCCGGTGGCAACTGCGCTGAACGAACGCCCCAACTACGAAGACCCGCCAAAACCAGGCGCCTCCGCCATCATCCAGGAAGGACGCTACCTGCCTCCTCCCGAAGACAAGGACGCCAAAATCTGGGTGCGCACCAGCGCACTCATCCAGCGGAGTCCGGAAGACCTCTATGAAATGTGGCATGACGTCGAGTCCGCGCCGCAATGGCAGGAGGAAATTCGCGTGGTCACGCGCACGGGTCCGGCCACGTCGCACTGGGTCATGCAATCCGACGACAAGACCATCGAGTGGGACTCCGAAGTCCTGAACGACCAGTCAGGCCGCCGCATTGCATGGCGCTCCATCGGCGGTGAATCCGACAACGCAGGCGAAGTCATCTTTGAAGAGGCTCCGGGCGGCCGCGGCACGATGGTCACCGTTCTGCAGGAGTTTCGCATGAGCACGCTGACCAGCGCGTGGGCAACTCTCGTCGCCCGCAATCCCAAACAAGCGGTCATCGAAAATCTGCGTCACTTCAAGGCCCTCGCCGAGGCGCGCGAGATTCCGCGCACCCAGGGCCAGCCCCATGGACCGCGAGGCGTCAGCGGCAAGATGAAAGCGTCGATGTACGCGGAGAACGTGCCAACACCGTCCGGCGAACGCAAGGCAAGCTGATATCACACATCAGGGAGACACTATGAAGGCCGTATGTTGGATGGGCACCAGCAAAGTCGAAACCCTCAGCGTCGATGATCCGGCGCTACTCAATCCGCGCGACGCCATCATCCGCGTCACGCGCACTGCCATCTGTGGCTCCGATCTTCATCTCTACGACGGGTTCATCCCCACCATGGAATCCGGCGACATCCTTGGCCACGAATTCATGGGCATCGTCGAAGAAGTCGGCAAAGGCGTCAGCAACCTCAAGCGCGGCGACCGCGTCGTCGTTCCCTTCACAATTGCCTGCGGCAACTGCCTCTTCTGCAAAAAGAAGATCTGGTCCGCCTGTGACAACTCCAATCCCAACGCGCGCATCATGGAGAAGGCTTACGGCTACTCCGGGTCTGGGCTCTTTGGCTACTCGCACATGATGGGCGGCTATGCCGGCGGCCAGGCGCAGTATGTGCGCGTTCCCTTCGCAGATGTCGGACCCCTCAAGCTCGAAACCGATCTGCCTGACGAGAAAGTCCTCTTCCTCTCCGACATCTTTCCCACCGGCTACATGGCCGCTGAAAACGCCCAGATTCAGCAAGGAGACACCGTCGCGGTCTGGGGATGCGGCCCTGTCGGCCAGTTCGCCATCGCAAGCGCCTTCATGCTCGGCGCAGCGCGTGTCATCGCCATCGACCGCCTGCCGGAGCGCCTCGATCTTGGGCGCTCCATCGGCGCCATCACCGTCGACTTCTCTGGTGAAGACACCAGCGTCCTCACGGCGCTCAAGGACTTGACCGGCGGCACGGGTCCGGACTCCTGCATCGACGCAGTGGGCCTCGAGTCTCACTCCCGTGATCTGCAGGGTGTCTACGATCGCGTCAAGACCGCGCTCATGCTCGAAACCGACCGCCCCAGCGTCCTACGCCAGGCCATCATGGCGGTCCGCAAAGGCGGCACAGTCTCCATCCCCGGCGTCTACGGCGGCCTGCTCGACAAGGTTCCCTTCGGCGCAGCCTTTGGCAAGGGAATCACCATGAAGATGGGCCAGACGAACATGCACAATTACATGAAGCCGCTGCTCCAGCGCATTGAGAAGCGCGAGATCGATCCCAGCTACATCATCTCCCACCGCATCACGCTGGAAGAGGCGCCGCGCATGTACGAGATCTGGCGAGACAAGGAAGAAGCCGTCACCAAAATCGTGATCGACCCCTGGGCAGAACCGAAGGCGGCCTAGAACTCGTCTCATAAATGCCGCAGCAGGATCGAAGAGGCATGCGCATGCACATCTGAGTGTTGCTCCATGCGGCCCTCATGGAGGCGCATGACTGGAACTGGTCGCGACTAAGCTCCGGATTGTTTCCCGTGGTCATTCGCTGCGGAGCGCTTGCATAGGGTTGGTGCTTGCCGCTCGTTGCGCGGGGATCACCGCAGCAACCAGCGCCGCCAATCCGAGAAGCAAAGTCGCGCCTGCCAACAGTAGCGGATTCCACGGCGTGACTCCGAAAAGCTGGCTGGCCATGAGATATCCCGCTCCAATCGCCGCCGGAATTCCGATCCCCAATCCGATACCGACCTGCCAGAACGCTCCTCGCAGCACGATAGCAACCACGGAGCGGCGATCGGCCCCGAGCGCCATGCGCACACCAATCTCGCTTCTGCGTTGCTCCACGCCATAAGACGTAACGCCATAGAGGCCAATCGCAGCCAGCAAAAGCCCGACAGCGCCAAACAACCAGGTAAGGCTGGCGATCATATTCTGCTGGTCGAAGGTTCCCTGAATGACTCGCGAATAGGATTGAATGTCGCGCACCAACAGGTCCGGATCGACTTCGGCCAGCACCTTTTTCACCTGCATGAGAATGTTCGCGGGATGCCCCGGCGCCCAGATCGCGATGTTGTAGAGATTCTGCGACCAAAGCTCGTCGCTCTGGAGATCCCGCTGATCGAAGTGGACCATCTGAGCCTCGGGAACGTAGTACATCGCCCTGAAGCCCTCGTTCACGTAATTAATGTTCTGAACGACACCGACAATCTCATAGGTTCCCGCATTCTTCACTGGAGCGGGACCGAAGTGGCGGCCGATCGGATTCTGGTTCCCAAAGAACTTCTTCGCAAAGGCCTCGTTGATGACGGCCACGTGCTGCGTATTCCCGTTGTCATCTTCATTGATCGTGCGGCCCGCCAGCATTCGGGCGCCGATCGTATCGAAGAACCCCGGCATGATACGGGTCCAGTCCGCGGATACATCGTCCTTCGGGCCGGGCTCTGGTTTGCCCTGAATCCGAATGTCGTGGCCCCATTGACCACCGGCCATCGGCGCATAGGTGGTGGCGCTGACGCCGCGCACCCCGGGAATGGCGCTGAGCCGGTCCTGAATCTCACGATAGAACGGGACCAGTTGTTCCTGCTTATGGCCCGACAGTATGGGGCTATTGATGGAAACCAGATAGCGCCCCTCCAGATCGAACCCGAAGTTCTGGTGCTCCAGATTGCGCAGGCTGCCGCCCAGCATCGCGGCCGCACTCAGCAACACCAGCGATACCGCCACCTGCGCAATCACCAGCGCCTTCTGTGCCCAATGACGGCCGCCTCCCACCTCTCGGTTGGCGCCACGCATCGCCTCCACCGGCTCTGCGTGCGAGCTCATCCACGCGGGTGCAACGCCAAAGATCACGCCCGTCAGCAACGAAATTCCCAACCCGAACAGCAAAACCGGCGCTGAAGGTGTAGCCTGCACCGGAATCCATGACCTTTGTTCCTGCGTGTGGAAGGCGAGATACAGGATCAGCCGCGCCCCCGCCCAGGCCACAGCCACACTGGCAGCGCCGCCAATCAGAGACAGCGTGACGCTTTCAATCAGCGCATTCCTCACCAGGCGCCCGCGCGATGCGCCCAGGGCCACGCGCACCGCCGTCTGTTGCCGATTTCTCAGACCGCGCGCCAGCAGCAGATTGGCGATGTTGGCGCAAGCGACCAGCAAAACGCAGCAAGCCGTGATCATCAGCAGCAGCAGACTCTCGCTGTAATACCTCCGCAAACTGGAGAAACCTGCGCCGCCAGGTGACAAACGCAGCGTCTGCTTCTGCCACACAGCTCTTTCCTGCGGACTCATATCCGCCACGTGGCTGGCCAGCCAGCCATGCAATTCGCTCTGCAGTTGCGCTTCCAGCGTCTTCGGATTCGTCCCCGCGCGCACCCGCCCGATCAGGTCCAGCCAATCGACCCGCGAATTTTTAATTCGTGCCGTTCCGCCCAACAGCAACGGCTCCGTCGATAGCGGCAACCAGATATCCGGCATCCCCCAATCCGCGATCTTCGCGCCAACGAAACCAGCCGGAGCCACGCCGATGATCGTGAACGCACGGCCGTTGATCTGATATGTCGATCCCACCACCGAAGGATCGGAGCCGTACTTCTTCTGCCAGGCATGGAAGCTCATCACCGCCACTGGAGGCGCGCCCTCTCGGTCGTCGGGGTCGACAAGCAGCCTTCCGCGCCACGCCGATACACCCAGCGTCTCGAAAAAGCTTCCGGAAACAAAATCGCCATTCGCCGTCTCCGGCAGTCCCGGTGAGCCGGCGCGTCGCACTGCCAGCGGCTGGTTACCCGCCTGCAGCGCTGCCAGCTCCTGGAATCCTGTCGTGTTTGCCCGGAATAGCTTGTATGCCTCATACGGAAACAGATTCCAATCGCCCGGCGCGTCGTCGTCGTGGTCCTCGCTGTATCCAGCCCAGTCGCAGCAATGGGGCCGGTCGCCGACGCGCCAAAGCTGATCCGGTCTGGTGACTGGCAGCGATTGCAGCATCACCTGCTCGACCAGCGTGAAGATCGCCGTGGTCGCGCCGACGCCCAGCGCCAGAGTCAGCACCGCCGTCAGCGTAAAGCCCGGTGCGTTTCGCAACTGGCGAATGGCGTAGCGAACATCTTGCAGAAGCGACTCAAGCCACATGGTGCCGCGTCGCTCGCGGCAGCCTTCCTTGATCTGCTCGACGACGCCGAACTCAAGGCGGGTGAGCCGGCCAGCCTCACTCTCTGAAATCCCGGATCGCATTTTGTTGGCGACTTGCGATTCAAAGTGGAATCGCAGCTCTTTGTCCAGATCGGCGTCCAATCGTTTGCGAGAAAAAAGCCGCCGCAACCAACTCATCAGATTCCTTCCAGGGTTCCCTCGAAAATGAGGCCCACTACATCGGTCAGGCGCGTCCAATTTTCGGTTTCAGCTTTGAGGTGGATTCGCCCCTTGGAAGTGAGCTCGTAGAACTTCGCATCCCGCCCGGTCTCGGAGGGCTTCCAGCGGGAGCTGAGGAACTTCTTGTATTCCAGACGATGGAGCGCGGGGTACAGGGATCCCTGCTGGATCTGGAGTGCGTCGCACGAAATCTGCTGGATTCTTTGTGCGATGGCATAGCCGTGAATGGAGCCAAGCGCAACAACCCTCATGATCAGGAGATCGAGCGTACCTTGCGGGAGATCGAATCGGTCTTCAGTCTTCATGCCTATGGCTTCTACATATACCTTGAACGTGTAGAAGGTCAAGGTATATCGGATCTGATGTCTGTTGTTAGCTTCAGCCGCGGTCCCGCCTGTTCCACAGGATGCAGAAAACTGGTGCCACCCGCGGTTGCGGACCAGGCCAAGTCGCTCATCGAGATTGCTTTTCGCGAGAATGCAGGATTGGTCTCGAAAAACGGGGCGGCTTCAGCGACTCTCCGGCTTCCGCGGCCTATTCAACGGCGTTTTCGCAGATTGCGGTGGCCCAATACGAAGCAAACCCGCCGCAACGGATCTGTAGATAGCTTCTGGTCGAACGCGAACCTAAGCCGGCATTGCCTGAATCGTCTGGCTTGGCCAGTCGCCGGAGAGAAACGTCCGTATCCCCGCAATGCCGGATGCGCCGGCCTCGATGCACGATGCCGCATTCTCCCGGTTCACGCCCCCCAGCGCGAATACCGGCATCTTTCCCCCGGCTTTCCGCGCCTGCGTCAGCGCGTCCACTCCCAGCGGCCGCGCATTTGGATGACTTGCCGTCGGAAAAATCGGCGACAGCAGCGCAATGTCTGCGCCCGCCACCTTTGCAACCGACACTTCCGCCACCGAATGGCATCCCACCGAGACGATACCCAGAATCCGCGCCCGCCCGATCTCCTCCGCGTGCCACCGGCCCGGCAGATGAATTCCCGCCGCGCCCACAGCCCGCGCCGCCTCCGCAGCTCCTTCGGCCCCGGCATTCACCAGCAGCCGAGAGCGTCCGGCAATCGCCTCCATCATCGCGCCCGCCACATCCGTCAGCGCATCCACCGGCAGGTCTTTCTCGCGAAGCTGTACATATTCCGCGCCCATTGCCGCCCACGTCGCGGCCAGCCGCACCAGCCCGTCCCGCTCCGTCGCGCTCAGCCGCCCCTTCTCATGCTCGCCTTCGAGCAGGCGCCGATCGGTGATGGCATAAAGACGCATCGCCTAGAGTCTAACGGTATCGCCTGCAAAAAATTCAAACTCCGGCGCCGGCCTTGATCTCAATGCTCAAAACCCGCAGCTCTACCCCGCCGACATTCTCGAGCGTATGTGGACCCAGCGGCCCGGACCACAACGCAATCCCTTCCGTCTGCCTTTCAGTTGTCCGGCTATCCAACATGACTCTTCCCTCGCTGTCGCGCCGTACAAAGTCGCTCCAGCTCCGGATGTACAACACCGCCGGCCACCGGTGCGTGTGCAACGGCGTCATATCGCCCGACGGAACATGTGTCTCCAGCACCCGGACCAACTCGTTCTCGAACACCAGCGTGTGATACGCCGGCGCGCTCCGCAGGGCGTCCAGCGCCTCCGGCCATTTCTGCGCTTTTGACATGGCCGACATTCTACTGAGGCTGCTGAATGAAGATACGCAATTCGTAACGAAGAAGGAGTAGGGTATGGTGCACCGGCCGGCATTCTTCGGTACCCTTGAGCTCTGAGCATGCCCAACTACGACATCATCATCATTGGATCGGGCCCGGCTGGACAGCGTGGCGCAATCTACGCAACCAAGCAGGGGAAAAAGGTGGCGGTGGTCGAGCGCATGCGCTCGGTTGGCGGCGTCTGCATCAATACCGGCACCATCCCCTCCAAGACCATGCGCGAGGCCGTCCTCCACCTCTCCGGCTATAACTACCGCTCGATTTATGGCATGAACTATCGCGTGAAGGAGCGGATCACCATGGCCGATCTCGCCTTCCGCGTTCAGCACGTCATCAAGACCGAAGTCGATGTCACCGAGGCCCAGCTCTCCCGCAATGGCGTCGACGTACTCTATGGCGTCGGAAGCTTCGACGATCCGAATCACGTTCGCGTCACAGAAGACGGCAGCTCGCAAGTCTACGAAGCGAAAAACGTCCTCATCGCGGTCGGCACCAAGCCCGCGTTCTCGCCCAAGGTGCCGATCAATGGTCGCAACATCGTCAACAGCGACCAGGTCCTCAACCTGCCTGCTTTGCCCAAGACACTCATCGTGGTCGGCGGCGGCGTCATCGGCGTCGAATACACTTCCATGTTCGCCGCGCTCGGCATTCGCGTCACGCTCATTGAAAAGCGCGCCCGCCTGCTCGAATTCGCCGACCAGGAAATCATCGAATCCCTCAGCTATCACCTGCGTGACAGCCGCGTCACCATGAGGCTCGGCGAAGAAGTTGAGAGCGTCGAAGAACTCCCCGAAGGCGGCGTGGTCGCGCACCTCGAAAGCAAGAAGCGCATCCAGGGCGACGCGCTGCTCTACGCTGTCGGCCGCAGCGGCAACGTCGAAGCCCTCAACCTCGCCAACGCCGGCATCGAAGTCGACGCCCGCGGCCGCATCCCCGTCGACAAGGACTACCGCACCAAGACTCCGAACATCTTCGCCGTCGGCGACGTCATCGGCTTTCCCTCGCTTGCCTCCGTCTCCATGGAGCAGGGACGCCTCGCCGTTGCCCGCGCCTTCAATGACCACTCAGCGCATTCCGATCCCACTTACTATCCCTACGGCATCTACACCATCCCGGAGATCTCCTTCATCGGCAAAACCGAGGAGCAGCTCACCGACGAGGACGTGCCCTACGAGGTCGGTGTCGCCTACTACCGCGAGATCGCCCGCGGCCAGATTCGCGGCGACACGACCGGTCGCCTCAAGATCGTCTTTCATCGCGAGACGCGCCACCTGCTCGGTGTCCACATCATCGGTGAAGGCGCCAGCGAGCTGCTGCACATCGGCCAGGCCGTCATGGCGCTGGGCGGCACCCTCGACTACTTCATCGACACCGTATTCAATTACCCCACGCTCGCCGAGGCATACAAGACGGCGGCGTATAACGGCATCAACCGTCTCGGCCGGGTCGCCTCCGACGGAGACTGAACGAATTCGTTAATAGGACGTGTGACATGGGCAGAAGCATCGGGGTGGTCATGACCAACGACATCACCGCCGGCCTGATTGAAAACCATCGGCTCATCGGCGAGATCCGCCGTTATCCCGAAGATCCCGACGAGCACCACGGACTCATCGATCTGCCCACCGACCCGCTCCTCGACCTCATCTGCGACCTCATCACCGGGCTCAAGCCCGCCTCCGGAGAACTCGACGCCATCGGCATCGCACTCCCCGGCATCGTCCGCGCCGGCGCCGTCGAAGATTCCCCCAACATCGCGCAGCTCAAAGGCGCTCGCGTCAGCCAGAAGGTCGAAGCCACCCTGCATGGCCGCGGCATCAGGGCTCCCATCTCGCTCTTCAACGATGCCGATGCCTCCGCCGCAGGCTTCGCCGCCACCCGCAATCAGCTCGACAAGATCGTCCGCGTCTGGACGCTCGGCAACGGCATCGGCTTCGGTCGCTATCCCGACGCGCCCGGCCCCTTCGAAGGAGGCCACACCATCGTCACGCTGGATCCCAAGGAAACCTTCTGTGGTTGCGGCGGCGTCGGCCATCTCGAAGGCATCATGGGCCACCGCGCCATGCGTCTCCGCTTCATGGATATGGAGCCCGACGAGATCTTCGCCAACGCAAAGCAAGGCGATCAGCGCTGTTCCGATTTCGTCAAGCGCTGGCACCGCGCCCTCGCCGCCGGCATCGCAACCTCCATCCACCTGGAAGGACCCGGCCGCTTCTACATCACCGGACTCAACATCGGCTTCCTCAACCTCACCCTGCTCAAGCAATACCTCTGGGACATGGTGAAGATGAGCCCCATCCAGAGCTACACCGTAGAAGCCGTCCCCGAATCCCCGGAGATCGCAGTCATCGGGGCCGGCACAGCTGCATATCTGGAGCAGAACCGGTAATAAACTCGCTAAAATAGCCCGGCTGCGCAGAGGGCCAACACGCGATGAAGAAACCCGCCGGCGTCATTGTCAGCGCTGTACTGCTCACCTTCCTGGCATTTACAGGCACAATCTCAACCCTCACCATGGTGGCGCTCGCGGTGATGCTTCCTCACCCCGCTGCATCGGTGCGGCAAGCCACTGTGATCGAAGGCATTCTCATTGCGTTGATGGCCATTCCCACCGTTATCGCCTGGTGCGTCGCCATCGGGCTGTTCCGCGGCAAAAACTGGGCACGGATCGGCGCAGTCGTGCTCGGAGTGCTCATCGCACTCAGCGGCGTGTTCTTCGGTGCTCTCATTCAGCTGGCGATGCAGTCACCGTTGATGCGCGCACAGTTTGCTCCGAACCACGCCAGTTTTGTCATCGCGGAGTTCTTCTGGTTGCTGCTCGCTGTTTTTGGCATCTGGCTCATCGTCTATCTCAACCTTGAGCCGGTCCGGCAGTTCTTCCGTTTATCCGCGGGCGGCGCGCAACTTCCAATGACCGCGCCCAATGCCTGGCCCGCGCAAGCCCCCTGCTCCGTCCCCTCGCAGGCCCGCGGCGGATTGAAGGCTGCACGGGTGGTCGTCCTCGTTTTCGCCGGGCTCAATCTTTTCGGCTCCGTCACCTTGCTGCTCATGGCCGTCATGGGATTGCCCCTCGTCTATCCCGGACTCAACCTGCAGGGATCCGCGGCCTCGCTCGCCATGGTTGTCCTCGCCGCCATCAACACCGCCATCGCCATCGGTCTCTGGCGCCGCTTCCCGCCTGCGTATTACACCGCGCTTGTTCTGCAGTTGCTTGGCATCGTCTCCTCGCTTGCGATGCTCACGCCATCCTTCCGTGCGCGTGCCCTCGCGTCCTCCGTCGCTATCACGTCGCGCCTCTCTGCGCCGCCCACACCCCAGGTGGCCAACATGGTCCACGGTCTTCAGAACGTCATCCTCATCTTCAACGCTGTCCTGATGCCGGTCGTCTTCGTCCTGATCATCTGGGCCCTTCTGCGCGATTTGAAAGACATACGGAACGCAGCATCTGCCGCCGAGCAAGTCTAGTCAGTGCCCACCCGGCACCTGGGCCACATTCAACGCACCCGCACCGACCCGCGCCCGCGCATCCATAACGCACGCCGACAACGATGCTGTTGAGTTCGCACAGTGCTGCTGCACCCGTATCATCCACCACTCGTCCCCACCATCATGCCGCCAAAGAGCATCGAACGACGCGTAAACTGACTCGAGCGAACACCTGAGCCGCCCACGTTGGCAATGGCCGTCGCGTTGGAACGCTCGCGCTCGATCAATACCTCGAAGTGTCTTTGTCCTTTTCTTCCGGCAGTGATTTCAAAAACTCCACCAGGTCCAGCTTCTCCTGGCTGCCCAGTCCCAGCCGGAAGCATGCGTCGTAGTGATTCACCACCGCCATCAGCGTCGGGAAGCGTCCATCGTGATAGAAGCCCCCCTTGGTGTGCGTCCACAAGCCGTTCAGCGGTGCCGTGCGATAGCGCTTGTCCGGAGCGCGGTTCGCCTGGAAATCATCCACGCACACCTCTTCGCCGGTATGCATGTTCCATCCCGGCTCGGTGTAAAGCGGCGGCGCGTGGCACGACGAGCACTTCCCCTCGCCGTTGAATATCTCTTTGCCCCGCTCCGCTGCCTCTTCGTTAAAACTCTTGCGCGGCGGTGTCGGTGCCGCAATATCGAGCTGATACAAATGCAGCGCAGCCAGCTTCGGCGTAATCAGATCGGTTGTGTTCGTCGTATGCCCGAAGCCTGCCTTCGCGGCAACTGGGAACTGCGCCGCATCGTCCAGCCGTGGATCGTAGAAATTCCCCTTGCCATGCATCTCCAGGTTGGCGACAAACGTATTCCAGTACGTCACTGAGCCCCAGCCCGTCCACGTATGCAGGTTCACGCCGGCCAGTCCAAACGCGGGCGGAATCAAAACCGCGGCGGTCTTGCCGTCCGGCCGGAATGCCTTGCCGTCCAACTCCAGCTCCGCATCAAACTTTCCCGGTCCCCAGGCATGCAGAACCTTGCGCACCGTCGCCTGATCGGTCGATAGCAGATCGGCCAGCGGCTGCAGATTCGGCGCCAGCGCCACGATGCTGCCCACATCCAGATCGCGATTGGCCCATCCGTCCAGCCTGTGCCCGATGCCCGGAGCCAGTGCGTTGTCCACGCTGGAGTGACACAGCGCACACTGAATGCCGACGGTCTGGAGTTTGCCTAGATGGTCCACTTTGCCGGTGACGCCGATCACGGCATTCAGTTGCAGCAACGCAACCGTCACCGCCGGATCGTTGAGATTCACCTTTCCCGCCTTGAGCTGCGCAATCAGACTCTTCGGCAGCGCATCCACATCCACCTTCAGCCCCAGCCCCAGCGCGGCCGCCGGACTCAATCCCGGTCCCACGCCCCCGCGCTTTGCGCCCTCGATCGCCTGGTGCAGCTTCAGCGTGTCGCCCCAGAATGCCTCATCGCCGAAGGTATCGAAGCGAAATGTCTCTCGCCCCTGCCGCAGCATCTGCTGAGCATGTACGGAAGTGCCGGCATCCGAATCGGGTCGCACTTCATAAAACGCCGATGATTGATGCTCTTGTGCGAAGAGAAGAACGCAGCCCAGCCCGGCTGCCATCAGTACGGAAAGTATCTTGCGACTAGCCATGCCTCAAACCTCCGTGATGCGTGCGAAGACGGTTCCGTACGAAGACAAAGAAGGGCAGGAACGCCATCCGCCAGACTGCGGCGGCATTCTTTTGCTGCCCATTGCGCTACAGGGGAACCGATTCGACTTGCCTTGCTGCACCGCTCCCGTTGGCGCGTATCGTGCACACGTCGCCACGGAAACGATGCCCATCTACCCACATGGAGCAGGGACGCCGCGGAAGGTTACTGAGAATGACAAAGCAATGACAATGCGCTCGGAGTGCGCCCCAACTCGAACTGGCGCATCGCTCGCACTCCGAACTCCGGTCGAGCATCGAGAGTGATTGCTTATTCCACCCGCAGCGCCTTCATCGGATCGATCGACGCCGCGCGCCGCGCCGGAATCAACCCCGCCACGCATGCCGCCACCGCCAGCGTCACAATGGCAAACGCCATCACGTTCGTATCTGCATTCGTGATCTCGAAAAGCTGTGATTTCACAAACCGCACACACACCAGTGCCACCGGAATCCCGATCGCCAGTCCCAGCAAAGCTTGCATCATCGCGCCCCGCATCACCAACGCCACTACACTTCGCCGCTCCGCCCCCAGCGCCATCCGGATACCGATCTCGCTCGTGCGCAGCGCCACCGTGTACGCGGTCACGCCATACAAGCCCACCGCCGCCAGCAGCAGCGCCAGCGCGCCGAACAGTTCCGTCAACCGCGCAATCAGCCGATCGTCATTGAACCGCCCGGCAACCTGCTGCTCGAAGGTTTGGAACTTCACCACCGTTAAATTCGGATTGATGCTCCCGAGCGTCCTCCGCACCAATGACTCCATATCGTTCATCGGACGGTCCGTCTCCAGCACAATCGCGCCCGCATAGAGCGACAGATCCTGATCGATCGGATCCTTGTCGCTCGGCGCCCGCTGCATCATCGGCAGAAAATACATCGCGTGGTCCGTCCAGCGCACCGTGACGTATGTCGTATCCTCCACCACGCCGACGACCTGGTAGTCTCCCGGCGCTTTCTCGTTCGATCCGAAGTGCTGTCCGATAGGATTCTGGCCGGGGAAAAACTTCTTCGCAAACGTCTGGTTCACCACTGCCACCGCGGGCGCCGTCGAAGTATCCTGCATGCTGATCCCGCGCCCCATCACCACGCGCGTTCCCACTGAGTCGAAGTACTCCGCGTTCGCCTTCACCACCGATGCACCGTCGTGCGGATCCGCCTTGCCCTGCACGTGAATGCCCGTGCCCCAGTTGTTGTCCTCCATCGGCGTATACAGGCTGATCCCAACTTTCACCACCCCGGGAAGCGCGTGGAAGCGATCTTCCATCGTTCGATAGAGTGCTTCCAACTGTGTCTGCGGATAGCCGGCCGCCTGAGGGTTGATATGTACGACATAGCGGTTCTTCGTCTCTAGCCGCAAATTGGAGTGCTCGAGCTTGTGCAAACTCTGCGCAAACAATCCCGCGCCCACCAGCAGCACCAGCGAAAGGCCCGCCTGCAGCACTACCAGCCCGCGCTGCAGCAGCGACGCTCGTGTCGTCGTCGTACGCGATCCGCTGCGCAGCGCATCCGCCGGCTGCGTGCGTGCTGCAATCCACGCCGGCGCCACGCCAAACAGCACCCCCGTAACCAGCGATAGCGCGAACGCAAATCCCAGCACCGCGATCGATGGCTCCGCATGGATCGGCAGCGACTCCGCCCCCGGGAAAGCGAGCAGCAGCAGCGCACGCGCGCCCGCATACGCCACCAGCAGCCCTGCCGCGCCGCTCACCACCGCCAGCACAACACTCTCCGTCAGCAATTGCTGGATGATCCGCGACCGCATCGCGCCCAGCGCCGTGCGCAGGCTCATCTCCGCCTTGCGCGACATTCCGCGCACCAGCAGCAGGTTCGCAATATTCGCACACGCAATCAGCAGCACCGCGCCGGAAATCCACATCAACAGATGCAGGCTGGTGGCAGCATCCTGCTGCATCGCCTGGATCCCGCCGCCCGCCGGCGTCAACACCACATGCGCCTTCGGCAGCAGCTTCTTTCCTTCGCCCGCTGAAAAGGTCTTGGTCTGTGCAAACGATTCCCGCAGCAGCCCGCTAAGCTTTTGCTGGAGCGCCGTCAGATTCGTCCCCGGCTTCACCCGCCCCACAAGGTACAGCCACTGCGCATCGGCGTTATGCACATAGGGCGCATTCGCCAGCGGCGCCATAGTCTCAATCGGCAGATAAAAATCCGGCGGCGTGCTCGACATCCGGTCGCCATAGTAGCCCTCCGGCGCAATCCCGGTGATCGTCACCGCCTTCGTGTTCACCCAGAAGCTGCTGCCTACCACCGCCGGGTCGCCGTTGTAGTCGCGCTGCCACGTCCGGTAGCTCATCACCGCCGTCATCGGCGCGCCAATCACATCGTCGTTGTCCGTCAGCAGTCGCCCCGCCTCAGGCCGCAGCCCGAATGTCCGGAAATAATTCCCCGAGACGAACTCGCCCATCATCGATCGCGCTACCGCCCCATCTCCTTCGCGCCGCACCGTGATCGGCCGATAGCTGAAGCCCGCCTCCATCGCCGCCAGTTCTTCAAACTCCGGCGCGTTCTTCTTCATCAGCAGCCAGGTATCCGTGGGAAACAGTGCGTAATCGCCGTTGTCGCTGGTGCCGGAATTCACGCAGCAGTTGTTGTTGTCGCCAATCCGGATCAGGGTCTTCGGGTCGGTCACCGGCAGATTCCTGAGCAGCATCGCGTTCACCAGCGTAAAGATCGCGGCATTCGCCCCGATGCCCAAAGCCAGCGTCAGCACCGCCGTAATCGTGAATCCCGGCGTCTTCCGTAACTGCCGCAGCGCATAGCGAACATCCTGAATCAGCGTCATCATCTCTCCGTGATTACTGAAAAGCTCAAACCGCAAAGACCCGGTTCACTCCGTGCGCAGCGCCTGCATCGGATCGATGGATGCAGCGCGCCGCGCCGGAATCACCCCCGCTACGCATGCGGCTGCCGCCAGCATCACAATGGCAAACGCCATCACGTTTGCATCCGCATTCGTGACGTCGAAAAGCTGCGCCTTCACAAACCGCACACACATCAGTGCGACCGGAATTCCGATCGCCAGTCCAATCGCTGCCTGCGTCAGCGCGCCGCGCATGATCATTCCAACAACGCTGCGGCGTTCCGCTCCCAGCGCCATCCGGATGCCAATCTCACTCGTGCGCCGCGCCACCGTGTATGCCGTCACGCCATACAACCCAATGGCAGCCAGCGCCAGAGCCAGCGCACCGAAAACCTCTGTCAAGCCGGCGATCGAACGATCGTCATGGAAGCGGTCCGCAATCTGCTGATCGAATGTCTGGAACTTCACCACCGACAGATTCGGATTGATTCCCGCCAGTGTCGTTCGCGCCAGCGACTCCACGTTGCTCAGCGGCCGCGCCGTCTCCAGCACAATTGCCTCTGCATACAGCGAATCGTCCTGCTCAATCGGCGATTTGTCGCTCGGCGGCCGCTGCATCAGCGGCATAAAGTACATCAGGTGATCTTTCCACCGCGCATCCGTATAGGCCGTATCTTCCACCACGCCCACAATCTCGAAGTCGCCGCTCGATTTCGGACCGCCGCCAAAGTGCCGCCCCAGCGGATTCTCGCCCGGCTTGAACAGCTTCTTCACAAATGACTGGTTCACTACCGCCACCGTTCGAGCCGTCGGCGTATCCCTCACGTCGATGCCGCGCCCCATCACCACGCGCGTTCCCACCGACTCGAAGTACTCCGGGTTCGCGCGCACAATCGACGCGCCGACATGCAGGTCAGGCTGTCCTTGCACCTGCACGCTCCAGCCATTATTGTCGTCCTCCATCGGCGTGTACGAACTGATCCCCACCTTCACTACGCCTGGCAGTGCGTGGAAGCGCTCTTCAATCGTTCGGTACAGCCCCTCCAATTGCGCCTGCGAATAACCCGATGCCGCCGGATTGATGTGCACGATGTAGCGGTTCCTCGCATCCAGCTTCAGGTCCACGTGTTGAAGCTTGTTGAGGCTCTGCGCAAACAATCCCGCGCCCACCAGCAGCACCAGCGAGAGCGCCGCCTGCATCACCACCAGCCCGCGCTGCATCAGCGACGCGCCGCTGGCCGTCGCCCGCGTTCCGCTTCGCAGCGCATCCGCCGGATCGGCTTTCGCCGCAATCCACGCCGGAGCTACCCCAAACAACACTCCCGTCAATAGCGAAATCCCGCAGGCAAACAGCAGCACCGCGGCAGACGGACTTGCCTGGATGGGAACGTCCTGCCTCCCCGGGAATGCCAGCATCAGCAGCATGCGCGTACCTGCATACGCCACCGCCAGCCCGGCCAGCCCGCCCAGGCCGGCCAGCAGCACGCTCTCGGTCAGCAGCTGCCGGATCACTCTTGTGCGCGTGGCCCCCAGCGCTGTCCGCACACTCATCTCCACCCTGCGCCCCATGCCGCGCACCAGCAGCAAATTCGCAACGTTCGCGCACGCAATCAGCAACACCAGTCCGGAGATCCACATCAGCAGGCGCAGGTTCGCACCGTAGCTCTCCTGCATGTTCTGAATCCCGCCGCCGCCCGGCGAAAGCACCACGTGCACCTTTGGCAGTAGCGGCTTGTCCTCGGCATCAGCGAAGGCTCTCGTCTCCGCAAGCGACTGCCGCACCATTGCGCTCACCTTCGCCTGCAGCGCAGGCAGCGAAACACCCGGCTTCACCCTCCCCACCATGTACAACCAGAGCTGGTTCGGATCATGGACATACGGCACATTCGCCAGCACCGGCATCGTCTTGATCGGCAGATAGAAATTTGGCGGTGTGCTCGACAGCCGGTCGCCAAAATAGCCCTCCGGCGCAATGCCGGCAATCGTCACTGCCTTGGTATTGATCCCGAACGTGCTGCCCACCACCGACGGATCGCCCGCATAGTCCCGCTTCCACGTCGCATAGCTCATCACCGCAACCATCGGCGCGCCCTGGATATCATCCGCATCCGTAAAGAGCCGCCCCGCCTCCGGCCTCAGGCCGAAGGTGCGGAAGTAGTTGCCGGAAACAAACTCGCCCACCATCGTCCGTGCCGGGTCCTGCGATCCGCCCCGCCGCGCCGCAATCGGCCTGGGCTCAAATCCCGCCTGGATCGCGGCCAGTTCCTCAAACTCCGGTGTGTTCTCCCTCACGTACCGCCACGTCGCGGTGGCGAAAATCGAGTAGTCTTCGTTCTTGCGTACCCCGGAACCGACGCAGCAATCGTTGCTGTCGCCCAGTTGCACCAACATCCTCGGATCGGCAACCGGCAGGGTCTTGAGCAGCATCGCGTTCACCAGCGTAAAGATCGCGGCATTCGCCCCGATGCCCAAAGCCAGCGTCAATACCGCCGTAATCGTGAACCCCGGCGTCTTGCGCAACTGCCGCACCGCATACCGAACGTCCTGTATCAGCGTCATCCCTGGCTCACCACCAAGGCTGAGAGCAAGCGATCGCCCAGATTTTCTGGGATGGTTCTCGTTATCCGTCCATCACTTACGAAACGACGGAGCACCAGGCGTGTCCACGACCGTATTTCGCTGTCCAAGAGCGGACAGGGTGCAACAAGCGCGATTGCATTCAGCGCTTCGATGGATCCGCAGCCGCACTCAACTCGGACTTTGTGCCCTGCACTCCTGCCGTCCAGGCCTCGTAACGCGCTCGCGAGACCTTCAGCACACCACGGACACCACCGTCGAACCGGGTCAATTCGGCAGCGGGCAACGCGAAAGCTGCGTTCGGGTGCGGCAAGGTCGAAGACTGGATCATTCGCGAAACGACCTCAGGATCTGGGCTGGAGGCCATCCCCACTTCATATTCGAATTCCACCTGCCGTCCATAGTGCGTGCCGAACTCGAGCGTGTCGCCCGCCCGCAAAAGCTCAGCGAGCCTCGAATCCAGCATCTTGAATGCCTCCTGAATCTCGCTATTGCCGTGCGGCAATGTCGCCACGCACCAGGTCGCATCGTCCCGGCGCAAATGAGCCAGTCTCTGCTCGAGGTCGAGATCCGCGGCACTGTGGCCCAGATATCGATCGAGTTCCTGTTGGACGATACCCCTGGTTCCAAACACCGCCAGGTTCGAACCCAACATGGCCAGCCAGCGAACGTCGTGGAAGCTATCACGCTCGCGAGCAAACGGCTGTACCTCCAGCACCGCAACCCTGCGGTACTGGATCGCAGCCGCTCCCGCCCCCTGCGCAGATTTATAGACCAGCCCTCGATCGAAGCGTCCGCTCACAAGAAGACTGTGTTCAGACAGAGAATCGCCTCCACCAGACGCGACCATGATGACCTCTTTCATATCCCGCGAGCCGTCGACTCCCGAGAGCGCCATGAAATCGTTCAGATCTATCAGGTTGCTGTGAGTAAGCAAGAGGAAGCTGCTAGGCTGGGTGCCCTGCTGCGGAGCAATCATTCCGGCAACGCTCTGTGCCGTGGGAGGAACCAGCGAAAGAAGTTTGCGATCGGGTGTCACGGCTGGCGCGAGGGCCACCGAGCTTAGAAAGAGAACCGCCAGCAAAAACACGTTGCCGATATAGAACTGCCGCATAAGGCCTCCGTCTTCACTTCACTCAGGAGCCGAATGCGGAGAACCTAGACCGGCTGGTTCTCGAAGAACAATGACTGCGGCCTTAGTTTTGTCTTCGCAAGATGTTAGTGACTAACTGCTGGAGAAATCAGTGGTTCGGGCAGACCGGCCGGGGGTAAAATGCGGTTCACTTTAAGCGCGAGGCGTGTTGTATGGCGTCGCTGGGTACCCCGCCGGGCCTAATTCGTTTCGGCCCCTTCGCGCTCGATCCCACCAATCGCGAGTTGCGCAAGCACGGCTACCTGGTCCGGCTCCAGCCCCAGCAGCTGGCGGTTCTCCTGCTTTTGCTGGAGCATGCGGGCCGGATCGTCTCCCGCGAAGAAATCCATCAACGCATCTGGGGCAGCGACACATTCGTAGATTTCGAACGCGGCATCAATTTCTCTATCAATCAAATCCGCACGGCTCTCGGCGACGATGCCGACAATCCGCGCTTTGTCGAGACCATACCCCGCCGCGGATACCGATTCGTTGCGGCCATTGAGAAGGAGCCGGAAGGAGCAGCGGGTTCCGCTCCAGCACTCGCAGCCGCTTCAGCCCGGCCCGTCCTCGGTAAGGGAATTCTCATCGGTCTGTCATTGCTGGTAATTCTCGCTGCCGGACTTCTGGGCTATCGCGGGTTGAACAATCAGGCAAGGCACACCGCGCAATCGCCTGGCAGGTACGGATTTCCAAACATGCGCATCACGCAACTCACCAGCCTTCCAGGTCAATATTGGGATCCGACATTTTCCCCTGACGGCAAACAGATCGCATTCCTCTGGGACGGAGAAAATCGGGTCAAAGGCGATCTATACGTGCAGTTGGTCGGCGGCGAAAAGCCGCTGCGGCTTACCCACACCAGCACTGGCCACGTGTGCTGCGCAGACTGGTCACCCGACGGACGACAGATTATCTTCGGCCGCTGTGACGACCATGGGGGCGGAGTCTTTACCATACCTGCTTTGGGTGGCTCCGAACGCAAACTTACCGACGCGGTGTGCCAATACGGCGAAGCCGGAGACGCCAAATGGACTGCGGATGGAAGATCGCTCGTGCTTGCTGACAGCTGTACGCCAGGCGCGCCTCCCGGCATCGTGGTGTTTTCTCTGCAGACGGGTGAACAACGCTGCCTGCATTCTCCGTCTGCCTATGACGAACCGGATGGCAAACCCATACTCTCTCCTGATCAGAGAACTGTAGCGTTCTTAAGAGCGGGGACAGGTATCTACGAAATCGATACCGTGGCATTCTCGGGAGGGAACCCGCGACAACTGACGAGGGAAAAGGAAGAAAAAGAGCTTACCTGGCCCGAATTCACACTGATGTGGTCGCCGGATGGAAAATACATCGAATTTGAGCACAGTCGAGATCGAATGGCGCGCGTCCCAGCGTTGGGAGGCTCTATCGAGTTCAGCTCCGTCTATCCCAGGGTCGGAACACTTTCGCGTGACGGCCGCCGCCTGGCATACGTCGAGCCCGCGTCAGCCTGGCGCTTCGCCCCAGTGGTCTGGCGCGTGAAACTAGCCAATACCGGCGGAAATGTCGTTTCGCAATCCAGGGTTCTCGTTTCCGCTGCGGGCGGAAATTCCTCGGCACAACTCTCACCCCGCGGACGATACCTCACCTTCCATTCGTCGCGTGCCGGCACCGACCAGATATGGAGGAGCAATGCCGATGGCAGCGACGCATTCCAGCTCACCTCTTTCGATACAGGCTTCCCAGGCACCCCTCGCTGGTCGCCGGACGAGAAGTGGATTGTTTTCGACTACCGCAACATGACGCAAAGAAGTCAGATCTACCTGATCGACTCCGAAGGTCGCAATCTTCGCCGTCTTTCTTCTGACGACTATGTAGATGGCGTTCCCAGCTGGTCGCGGGACGGCAAAGCCGTCTACTTCACCTCCAACCGCAGTGGGGACTGGCAGGTATGGAGACGCGAAATCTCAACCGGAAAAGAGACTCAGATAACGCAGCACGGCGGCTTTGCTGCCTTTGAGTCTTATGACGCAAAGACGCTCTACTACTCCAGAAAGTATAGCGGTGGCGTCTGGAAGATGCCGGTCGGAGGAGGTCAGGAAGATCTAGTCACGGATTCTCTGCACGTCGGATACTGGGGCAACTTTGCCGTTACCGATAACGGCCTCTATCTTGTCGACGCCGATGCGAAGGGGGCCCCCGCAATCATGTATTACAACTTTCAGACTGGGCGGCTTTCACCAATCCTGACTTTTGAGAAAGAACCTGTCCCATGGACGCCGAACCTGACTGCGTCGCGTGACGGGCGAACCCTGCTCTATGCGCAGGTTGAATTCGAAGACTCCACAATCTCGATGGCGGAGAACTTCCAGTAGTCACTTCTAGAACGGAGAACAACTCGTCAGCTTGGTCTTCATGGCTCTGCCAATTAGCAACCTCCTTAAAATGGGCCGAACCGCACGATGATCTGCAAAATCTTGCCAGTTAATTCCCTTCAATTTGCTACCCTGAAAATAGAGGACAAAAAGCCCAAGCCACGGACATATCTCCGTGGCCTTTGCTTTTGCCTAAGTGCTTTGAATGGACTACTTTAGCCGTAAGCTTCGCAATATGACGATTTTAGCGGCGTGAGCGGAGATAAGCTTCACAGAATCAATAGGTTAGATCGGATTCACTGGAAAACGGGAGGGGCGGTACTGTTACCCGATTCGATTCCCCACCGTTGTCCAGGCGCGCAGCCGTCCTTATAACCGGAAGGCATGAGCACCCTTCGCGCCATGCCTGGAGGTTGGGCCTCCTATCGCACCCTGCCCCGCGGCGCGGCCGGGCGCTGCCTTTGCCGTTGGTGCGCGATTGAAGTCCCCAAAGGCCGCCGCACCTTCTGCTCCGATGACTGCGTGCACGAATGGCGGCTGCGCTCCAACCCCGGCTACCTCCGCGAGCAGGTCCTCAGGCGTGATCGCGGCGTCTGCAAAAGCTGCCGTGTGGACACGCTGGTCGCCGCGGGCATCCTGAAGCGCTCCCGCGGCGCAACGCGCCAGCGCCTGCTCAGCTTCTGGGACCTCAGGCGCTACACCGGCCGCTCCCTCTGGGAAGCCGACCACATCGTCCCCGTCGTCGAAGGCGGCGGCGAATGCGACCTCTCCAACCTGCGCACCCTCTGCCTGCGCTGTCACCGGATGGCCACCCTCGGCCTCCGCCTCCGCCGCGCCGAAGCCCGCCAGCTCGCGCGCGCCTCAGAACATGGTGCGGAGCGCGAGCTTGCCGCGGTCTCCGTAGCGGCCCTATCCTGATCCGGCTTTCTTAAAGCTGGTTCAGGAGAACAGCACGCATGCGAGCAGCGCTCTTTACCAAGGAATATCCGCCTCACATCTACGGCGGCGCCGGTGTCCACGTCGACTACCTCAGCCGCGAGCTCGCCAAAAAAATCGACGTCGAAGTGCATTGTTGGGGAAAACAGCATTCGGACGTTGGCCGCCTCCACGTGCGCGGTCAGGAGCCCTGGTCCGAGATCGCCAACGGCACCATCGGCAAGTTCAAGGTCGCCCTCGAGGCCCTCAGCCTCAACCTGACCCAGGTGAAAGCACTCGAAGGCATCGACATCTGCCACACCCATACCTGGTACGTCGCGATGGCCGGCTTCTTTGCCAAAAAGCTCTATCGCACTCCTTTCGTCCTCACGACGCACTCGCTCGAACCCCTGCGTGCCTGGAAGTCTGAGCAGCTCGGCGCCGGCTACGACATGAGCTCATGGATGGAACGCACCGTCATCCCGGAAGCGGACGCCATCATCGCCGTCTCGAACGGCACCAAGGCCGATGTACTTCGCTCCTACGACGTCCCCGCCGAGCGTGTCCATGTCATCTACAACGGCATCGACCTCGACGAATACCGAGAAACCACAGACACCACTGCCCTGACGCAGTACGGCGTCGACCCCAACCTCCCGTACGTCCTCTTCGTCGGCCGCATCACCCGTCAGAAAGGCGTTACCCACCTGGTCGATGCCATTCGCTACCTCCCGCCGGAGACGCAGATCGTTCTCTGCGCCGGTGCTCCAGACACGCCGGAGATCGCCGCCGAGATGCGCGCCAAGGTGGACGAGGCTCGTCACCACAACCCGCACATCGTCTGGATCGAGAAGATGGTCACCCGCGCCGAGACCATCCAGCTCTACTCCCATGCCCGGGTCTTCTGCTGCCCCTCCGTCTACGAGCCCTTCGGCATCATCAACCTGGAAGCCATGGCCTGCCGCGCCCCCGTCGTCGCCAGCGCCACCGGGGGCATCCTCGAAGTCGTCGTCAACGCCGAAACCGGCTACCTTGTTCCCTTCGAGCAGGACCCGGTCACGAGCTTCCCCGCGCACCCCGAGCAGTTCGCCCGCGACCTCGCCGCCAAGCTCACGCTGCTGCTCAACGACCCGGCCGCCTCCAAGCGGATGGGAGAGGCCGGCCGCCGGCGCGTGGAGCAGCACTTCGCCTGGTCCAGCATCGCCGACCAGACGATAGCCCTCTATCAGGAACTGATCGCACACAAGGAGTAGTTCTATCCTCACTCTGAAACTCCAGCCGCCACGCAGCATCACTATCAGTCAGCGAGGCGAGATGCTCAAAAGCGAAGCGGCTGGCGCAAGCAATCAGGGAAGCCGCACAATACAACCGTGACGCAGGTACATCCGCTCGGCCTCATCCTCGGACTTCTCGCCATCGGCACTGTGCTGCTCGACGCCTTCGAGACCATCATCCTGCCACGCCGCGCCAGCGGAAAAATCCGGCTCACCCGGCTCTTCTATGTCGTCACCTGGCGTCCTTGGGCGGCAATTGTGGCGCGCATTCGCAACCGTCGTACGCGAGAGACCGGTCTCAGCTTCTACGGTCCGCTCTCTCTGCTCCTCCTCATGGCCTTATGGGCTGTGGGCCTGGTGGTCGGATTCGGACTCATGTTCTGGGGGCTCGGAGCGCCGCTGCACGATCCGCTCGGCTTGCGCCCGCTCCACACCGCCATCTATATCAGCGGTACTACACTTTTCACGCTGGGGCTGGGCGACATCATTCCGCTCAACCACTGGGCACGCGACCTCGTCATCATCGAAGCCGGCATGGGCCTGGGCTTTGTCGCGGTCGTCATCGGCTATTTGCCGGTGCTGTACCAGGCATTCTCTCGGCGCGAAGGCTCCATCGCGCTGCTTGATGGCCGCGCCGGGTCACCCCCCACCACGAGCGAGCTTCTGCGGCGTCACGCCGCAGACGGCGGCAACGATGCGCTGATCAACCTGCTCGCCGAGTGGGAGCGCTGGTCCGCCGAGATGCTTGAGAGCCACATTTCGTATCCGTTGCTGTGCTACTTCCGTTCGCAGCACGACAATCAAAGCTGGCTGAGTTCCATCACCGCTATCCTGGACACCTGCGCCGTCCTGCTCAGCATCGTCGACTGCACTGCCTGCCGCCAGGCTCGCCTCACGTTCGCGATGGCCCGCCACGCCGTTGTCGATCTGCTGCTGGTCTTCGGCATGCAGCCGGTTCCGATGGTCAAAGCGCCGCCGGGGTCCGCACCCGGTCAAGACTCCGCCAGCCGCCTGCCCGAACCGGAACTTGTGAAGCTCACCGAGGTTCTGTGCAAGGCCGGCTATCGCCTGCGCCTCCAACCCGAACGCCTCGCCCTGCTGCGCAAGCTGCGTTGGATGTACGAAGGCCAGGTCCTCGCACTGTCACGCTATCTCTGCATGCCACTGCCGGCGTTCGTTGCCGAGACAGAAGGCCGCGACACCTGGATGCTGGTGAACAACCTGCTGGCGCTATACGCAGCGCAGCCGCAGGCAACCGACGAAGACACGCATGCCGCCATGCTCATGGCGCGTACGCGTGAGATCTTCGCCGATGAGCCCCACGCTTTCTAGCGAGGCGTATCCGCATCGGTCATCCACAAATCAGCGCTCCGCTCGCCGGCAGGAGGTGCAGGGCCTCGGTCGCCTGCTCGTGCGAGGCTGCGTGCCATGCGCCATCGGAAGCAATCGACATCTCGCCCAGGGTCTCGCCGGACTTTGCAGATGCCGTCGGCGCCTTCAGCCGAATCACCGGCTTTCCGGTAAATCGTTGGCCCGGAACAATGTCGATCGGGTGCTCCAGACTCAGGTTCAGAGCGATCAGCGCGACGCGCCCGTCCGGTCGCTGCACTGCATACACACGCAGTCCGTCAGGCGCGGTGCTCAGGTTTGCGTCGAGCAGATCTCCGCCTGACCCTGCTGCCTCGCGGAACAGCCGCATGCCATAGTACAGAGGTCGCGCTTCGAACCCCTTCGCCCGCGTGCCCGCGATGGGTGTGTACCAGCCATAGCCGCCGCCATGAAAGTTCACACCTAACCCGCCGGCCTGCGCAATGCGAAACATGTAATCCACGCCCCACAGCGCGGACGCGAAGGTGTCGCTCACGTTTTCCTTGCCGCCGCCGTAGCAGGAGTTCGTCTCCGCCAGCCGGAAAGGGAGTCCCGTTTCCTTCGTCACCTCCTGAAGGCCGGCAAACTCGCGATCCAGTTTCGCGTCCGGACGCAGCAGACGTGGAATGTCCATGGACGGGTCGGTCGGCGGTCCCTCTGCATAGTAGTGCGACGAAACGAACTTAACGTCATTGCGAAACGCCTTCGCGAACGGCACTAGCCAGTCATTGTTATAGGCGGTATCCGGTCCCGCGAAGGGTGCATTCGGCACACGTTTGCGTACTGCCTCAAAGAAGCGGCGCCACTCCGTGATGAACTGCTCCGCGTTGTAGCTCGCTGGCCGCAACCCGTTTCTATAGAAAAGGTCCGGCTCGTTCGCCATCTGAAACGCCAGCAGCTTCGGCCCCATCGCATGAGCGACGAACGCTGCTTCGGACGCCGCCATCTGCGGCGTGCCCAGCCCCAGGTTGAGACCATAGATCAGCGACCATCCGGGCAGCTGGTCGAGAAAGTGCCGAAGATTATGAATCGCGTGCTCGGTAATCACACGATGTGGCAACGCTTTGTTGCCCTTGTCGGGCCCGATGGCCTCCTGCAGCGGATTTGTCGAGGCCCCGTGCGCCTGCGGGTCATGCTTCCAGAAGCAGTACTCGCTGGTGTTGCCGCCAATGCGCAGCACACCGCGCACTCCCAACCCGGCCACTAAGTCGATGAGCTGCTTGTTGTCTGCGGTGAAGAAACTCGGGTCGCTGAGCTGCGCGGACTCATAGCTCAGCCCCGTAAAGTCCGGCGCGATCTTTCGGCCGGTTGGCTTGCCAAGCGTCAACGTCACGGGCAACGGCGCGGGTTGCGCGAAAAGACGGGGAAAGGAATGGAGAGCAGCAGTGCTCAGTGCAGAAAGCTCAAGAAACCGGCGGCGATTCACACTGTAATTCGATCACACGCGCAAGCAGGGACGCAAAACAGAGTTGTATCCTGCGCAGCAGGTTTTTACTTGTACGAGCGCTGATAGGTTCCGCTGATGCGATCGTGCCAACCGAGCTGGTCTTCGTCGAAAACGGCCCACAGCAGACCTAACCCGAGGGGCAATGCGGAGAGCAGGAGTGCGCCCACACGCCTCTGCATCGCCATCCGTGTCGGATTGTCATCGTCCAGTGTGCACAGCGCGATACGGGCATACATCATGCCCGGCGTGCTCTCGCCGAAGCGGAAGAACAGCCATTGATAGGCGACAAAGGTGCACACCAGTGAAAGGAAGGCAGCCGCCATCGCCGTTCTGCCCGACGGCGGGTGCACCGTGCACGAACTGAAAACAAATACGAAGATCAGGAACCCCGCAAAGCTGAGTGCGCCGTCCACCAGCGCAGCCATCAGGCGATCTTCAAACGGCGCCGGACGAATCAGCACCTCTTCTACGTCCACCCGGCGCGTCGTGCGGCGCACGGGCTCGGGCTCCGGCGCATCCAGCCGAATGGCTGACCAGTCCAGTCCTTCCGTTGCAGTTGCCACTGCCGGCCGGTGATCGATCATCTCCGGCTCTACTTCGAAGATGCGCAGTTGTCCAGGTTGCGGCTCGCCATCGCGCAGCGGTCCCTCCGCCAATCTCGGACGGGCTTTCCGCGGGGCGACCAGCTCGCGCGGAAATTCGATCAAATTTGCAGTCAACGGAATCGCCGGCGCTACCGTCTCTTCCTCCAGCGGATCGGAGAACTCATGTCTCGGCGGCGGCAGTGGCTGATGTGATGAGAGCGGCTGCCGCGAACTCCTGCGCGCCTCGTAAGCCTCCATCTGGCGCCGCGTGCGCTCATCCAGTTCGTAGCGCACTTCGATCGCTTCCCGCTCTGCGCTCTCCTGCTCCGCGCGCAGCAGTTCTTCTGCCTCCCGCGCTTCTGCCGCAGCCGCTTCCGCCACCCGCGCATCTTCCATTCGCCGACGCACGGCTTCCTGGGCGGCCTGCGCCTCCAGCAATGCCTTCTCCGCGGCCAAGGCCGCTGCCTCAGCCTCGCGCTCCAGCGCCTCACGATAGCTGGGCCTGCTCGCATAGCGCGCGGCCACCGCAGCGGCCACATTGGAGCGGCCCGAATCTGCGTCGGAATCCTGAGCGGAGCGCTCAAGAGGCAGCAGGGGTTGTGCGCCAGTGGCGCGGCCCGATCGCCGGGCGCGGCTAGCGGCCAGCTTCTGGGTCAGCTCTGTCTTCCACGCCGGTACGTCATCCGGCACGAACTTTGCCATCGCTCTCGTCTCTGCTTCCGGCTTTCACTGCGGCCGCGAAGCAAGCACCGCCGCTGTAGATCACTCTCCTGCCGCAGCGGAAATGCGAAACTCTCTTGCGCGTGGACCGTCTCTCACGACAGACCGCGACCGCATGACCTCTGCCCCTGCAGGGAAAATGCTCTATTCTGGCCTTGCCCGTGCCGAAGAACCTGCGCAGTTTTTTATGTATCACGGTGGTGTGGCTGTGTCATCCGCAGCTTGCAGTTTGGGCGTGGCAGAGCGGGCACCCGGAATCAAGCCCGGTACCCGCACAGCATTCGCAGCCCACTGACTCCGCCTCGCTGCCCGACGTTCCCGACGCGGACGAACTGCCGCGTCTCGAGCCGGTTCCCGGCCCCGGCAGAAAAATGGTTCCCGTCCATATCGCCGCGAACACGCAGCGAAAGGACGGCGACATCTACACACTGCTCGGCGATGTTGAGATCCGATACAAGGACTACATCATTCGCGCTGACAGGATGAACTACAATGAGGACACCGGCGAGGCTCGCGCCGAAGGGCACGTCGAACTCGATGGTGGCCCCTCCGATGAACACATCCTCGCGGAACACGCCACACTCAATCTCGACCTTGACACCGGGCGTTTCTACAACGTCACCGGCAGCGTGGGCGTGCGCGAGAACATCAGCCGAAAAAAAGTGATCTACACCACGACAAATCCGTTCCTCTTCACGGGAAAGGTCGTCATCAAGAGCGGGCCGGACCAGTTTCGCGTGATCGGCGGCACCATGACATCCTGCCGCCTCCCGCATCCGGACTGGGTGATCGCGGCCGGCCGGATCGACATGGCTGACGGACAGGCCAGCGCGCGCAATGCGCTCTTCCGCGTACTCAATATTCCGATCGTCTATCTGCCTTATTTCACCCACCCCGTCATGTCATCGGATCGCCAATCCGGCTTTCTGATCCCTGTCTACTCGCAGTCCAACACGAAGGGCAGCGTCTTCGGCGAACAGTACTACTTCGCGATCAATCGCAGCGCGGATCTGACGGTCGGCACCGACTATTATTCCAAGCGAGGCTGGGCGCCGAGCGGTGAGTTTCGCTATCGCGGCCGCGGCGACGACTTCGCCGACATCCGCTTCACCGCGCTCTTCGACCGCGGCATCATGCTGGGCACTCCGCCCAAACTCGTCGATCAGGGCGGCCAGGACGTCCTGCTCAACGGCCGCTACAGCTTCGGCCCGCATACGCGGCTCGTCAGCAATGCCGAATATCTGAGTTCCATCATCTATCGTGAAGCCTTCGCCGAAAGCTTTTCGCAGGCCACCGCAACCCAGGTGAACTCCAACATCTATCTCACGCACAACAACAACGGCATCTCGGAAACGGGGAGCTTCAACCGCTATGTCAACTATGCCCAGGTCAGCCCGTTCATCCAGGACGTCGTTATCGCGCATCTGCCCATAGTGGATGCCAGCGTCGTCGAGCGCCGCCTCGACGGAACGCCTTTTTTCTGGAGCGTCGATGGAAGCGGCGCCGGTCTCAACCGCCACGAACCCGACTTCCAAACCGCCCATGAAGTGGCGCGCATCGATGCGCATCCATCGCTCTCCGCACCTCTGCATTTCGGCGGGCTCGATATCCGGCCGGAATTCGCCCTGCGCGATACCTTCTACAGCAAGAGTCAGGCTCCTACGTACACACAGGATCCGCTCAGCGGTTCTTTTGTGCCCATCTATCGCTCTGCCAGCCTCAACCGCAAAGACATCGAGGCTGACATCGAATTGCACGCTCCCGTCGTCGAACGCGACTTCGCCCCAGCTTGGCTCGCCAGTCACGATCACGTTCTTCGCCATGCCATTGAGCCCGAGGCGCATTACCGCTTCGTTTCCGGTATCGACAACTTCCGCAACGTCCTGCGTTTTGATCCCACGGACCTGGTCAGCAATACCAACGAGATCGAGTACTCCGTCACGCAACGCTTTTATCTGAAGCGGCTTCATCCGCGGCCATGTGCCAACCCGCCTCTTCCGCCCGAAGGTTACGGCCGCGTTTATCTGCCGATCGATTACCACGACTGTTCCACCACAGACACGAGCGAATCGCTCACCTGGACGCTCGCCCAGAAGCACTTCTTCGACCCCAACTTCGGTGGCGCTGTCATGGACAATCGTCGCAATGTGCTCTCCTCCACGCTGGACTTGACCGCAATCGCTTTTCTCAATGGACCCCGCGACTACTCTCCGCTAATCTCGCGCCTCGCACTGCGCACGAATCAAACCTTCAGCTTCGGCTGGGACCTCGACTACGACCCTCACGCCGGCCGCATTAACGGCAGCAACGTCTACCTCGAGGTGCGCCACTCCGGCTTCTTCGGCTCTGCCGGCCATGCCCGGCTGGACGCCTTGAATCCCAGCACCGTACCCACGCCCGTGACCAACTACGAGCAGCTTCGCTCGACCTTCGGTTACGGGGGGGCAACGAAGCCCGGCTTCAGCGGAGCGCTCAATCTGGGCTACGATTTGAACCAAACGCAGCTTCAATATGGCGGCGCGCAGGCCAGCTACAACTGGAACTGCTGCGGCATCACGATCGAATATCGCAGGCTGGCGCTCGGCCCGGAGCGCAATGAGAACTACGAAAGCTTCAATTTCACCCTTGCTGGCATCGGCACCGCAGGCAATATCAATCGCTCGCAACTGATCTACTGATCGCGCCGCGCCCTGCGATAATAGAATGTTCGTCCTTTTTTGAGCGAAAGGCGGTTTGTTTGTTCCGTACCCGATTCATTCTTCTCTGTTCCTTCGTGGCCATCGCGATCTTCGGCTGCCGGGCCCAGAGCCCTCCCCCGACTGCCTCGGTCAATCGCCGCATTGAGGTGCTGGTACGCTCTCAATTCAACGTTCCGCCCGACTACGACGTCTCTTTCGGCGGCAAGACGAAGAGCGACGTCCCGGGCTACGACAACCTGCCGGTCACCTTCTCGCACAATGGCAAGCAGACCACCGTCACGTTCCTGCTATCAAAAGACGGCAATACGCTGGCCCGCCTTGAAAAGTTCGACATCAGCAAAGAGCCGCAGTCCATCTATTCCATCGACCATCGTCCGATTCGCGGCAACCCGGAAGCCAAGGTAACGGTCGTGAATTACGACGACCTCGAGTGCCCTTACTGCGCTCGCATGCATGAAGAGCTCTTCCCGGCGACCATCGATCACTACAAGGGCCTCGTGCGCTTCGTCTATAAAGACTACCCACTGGTCGAGATTCATCCCTGGGCCATGCATGCTGCCGTGAACGCCAACTGCCTCGCCGCCCAGAAGAGTGAGGCCTACTGGGAGTTCATCGACTATGCCCATTCGCACGGACATGAGATCGAAGGCGCCCGCGATGATGCGAAACAGGCCTTCAGCGCGCTCGACGAGCAGGCTCGTACCCTTGGCAAGAAGTACGCCCTGAACGAATCCAGGCTCAACGAGTGCCTCGCCAAACAGGACGAATCCACCGTGCGCGCCTCTATGCGCGAGGGCGAAAAACTCGGCATCGAGGGTACGCCGCAGCTCTTTGTCGACGGCGAGCGAGTCGCCCCTGGAGCCCAGCCAACCTCCGCCCTGTGGGATACGATTGACCGCGCGCTCGAGGCGGACGGTATTACGCCGCCAGAGCGGGCCGATACGGCGTCGCCTAAACCTGCCTCCCCTGAGAAGGCGCCCGGAGAGTCAAAGTAGGCTGGCCTGACCGCCGCGCGACGATACGATAAGCTTTGTGAGCCGGGTAATGGCCGTTCGCGCCAGGCCGGCGAGGCGCGAGCGCCTCTTGAAGGAGACAGAGTGCCAGAAGTTCCGCTGCCTGCAATCCGGCCTGCCCCGTCCTTCCTCCGTCGTTCTGATCTCTGGCTCACCTTCAGCCTCGGCTGCCTCGCCCTGGCGGCGGGATGCAACCGCCCGCACCAGCCGGATGTCGTCGCCACCGTTAACGGGCACCCGATCGACCATGCGACGCTCGAACGCTACTACCACAGCAACATGGGAAACGGCCCGCAGCCTTCGCAGATCCAGTCCCAGATCGCGCACCTGGAAATCCTGCGCAACCTGATCGACGACGACATCAAGCAGCAGCGAGCCGCCAAGCTGAATCTCGTCGCCACCGACGAGGAGGTCGACGCCAAACTCGCGGAGATCAAGGCGCCCTACACACAAGAAGAGTTCGATCGCCAGCTTAAGGCGAAGAACATGACGCTCGACGATCTCAAGCGCGACATCCGGCGCAGCCTTACGACTGACAAGTTGATGAACAAAGAGATCCTCTCGAAGATCAACATTACGGACGCAGATATCACCGAGTACTACAACGCGAACAAATCCCAGTTCAACCTGGTGGAGCCGGAATTCCACATCTCGGAGATTGTCATCTCCGCCATTCCGCCGCGGCAACCCGGCAATATGGCGCCCAGCAAGAGCATCACCGAGTCAGAGGCGAAAAAGAGGATCGACGCCATTCACACCCGGCTGGAAAGCGGCGACGATTTCGGTGCTCTCGCCTCGCAGTTCAGTGATCAGACGAACAATGCAAGCAGCGGAGGCGACATGGGTGCGCTTTCCGAATCGCAACTTCGCCAGGACCCCGGAGCATTCGCTGCGATCTCTCAACTCAAACCCGGCCAGATCACGCCTGTGCTGCCCATCTACGATCAGGAGCACAAGGTGGACGCCTACGCGATCTACAAGCTGCTCGATAAGGAAGCCGCAGGCCAGTATCAGATCAACGATCCCCGCGTACAGCAGAGCATTCGCGCCAGCCTGCGCCAGAGTCGCTCCCAGCTACTACGCAACGCGTATGACCAGATGCTCCGCGATCAGGCCCACGTCGAGAACTACTACGCGGAAGACATCTTCAAAAAGGGCGGTCAGTAGCCGAAGTTTGATTCGTTTTCCAGCCTGACTTCAAGAGGCTTGTTACACTGGTTCACCTTTCCGGAGGCGCCGCCCGTGCATCATCGCGCAATCCTGCTGCTCTCAATTTGCCTCCTCACGTTTCCTCCGCTCGGCCCGGCTCAGACCAAACCCGCCGGCCGCACCCTCGTCCGCGCAGCCCATCTGGTGGATGTACGGGCAGGCCGACTGCTCGATGCGCAGACGCTCGTGGTCTCCGGCGACCGCATCGTTTCTGTACAACCCACGGCGCAGGTCCAGGCGCAGCCGGGCGACAACGTCATCGACCTCGGCAACGCCACGCTGCTTCCGGGCATGATCGACGTGCACACTCACTTGACCGACGATACGAACTTCGATCCCTACCATGAGCTCTCCACCAGCGTTGCGAAAAGCGCGCTGATTGGCGCGCACAACGCAAAGGTCACGCTGGAAGCCGGCATCACCACGGTGCGCAACGTGGGCGCAGAAGGCTTTGCCGATGTCGACCTCCGCGACTCCATTAACGAGGGACTGATCGAAGGTCCGCACATGCAGGTGAGTGGCCCGGCGCTTGGCATCACCGGCGGCCACATGGATAACAACCTGCTGCCCGAGAAGTACCACGACACCGGCGAGGGCGTGGCCGACGGCATCCCCGCCGTGCAGCACATGGTCCGCAGGAACATCAAATATGGCGCGGACCTCATCAAGATCGGTGCGACCGGTGGTGTGCTCTCCAAAGGCGACGACCCGCAGGCCAGCCAATACACCCTGGAGGAGATGCAGGCCATCGTCGCAGACGCCCACCGCCTTGGCCGCAAGGTGGCAGCGCACGCCCACGGAGCACAAGGCATCCTCTGGGCCAGCGAAGCCGGTGTCGACTCTATCGAACACGGCACCTACATGAACGATGAAGACATCAGGATGATGAAAGAGAAGGGCACTTACTTCGTCCCGACTGCCTATCTCATCGACTGGGTGCGAGACAATGCTCACCTGCCAACCTTTTATCTGAAGAAGATGCACGATGTCAGCGCAGTCGAAAAGGCGAACGCGAAACACGCCATCGCTGCCGGCGTCAAGGTGGCGATGGGAACGGATGCCGCAGTCTATCCCCACGGGCTGAACGCGCACGAGTTTGAGGTTTACGTTCGCGACTTCGGCATGACGCCGCTCGAGTCGCTGCGCACCGGCACCCTGAATGCGGCCGACCTGATGGGTTGGAGCGACCGCGTGGGTTCGCTCGATTCCGGCAAGTGGGCGGACGCTGTCGCTGTGCAGGGAAATCCACTCGAAGACATCACCGTGCTTCAACGCCCCGTCTTCGTGATGAAGAGTGGAGTGGTTTATCGCAACGATCTCAAGGCTCACTGAGCCTTCGTTAGCTTAGGATGAGCGGATGGTCCGTTACGGCATTCTAGGCTTCGGCCATCATGGCGAGCGCCGTCTCGCTTCGGCATTCGAACACACCACGAACTCGCAGCTCGCTGGAATCTGGCGGCGCAATCAGGAGCGCGCCCGCGAGAACGCACAGCAGTACGGGATTCGCCACATCTTCGGGTCAGCGGAGGAACTCTGCGCTTCTCCCGATGTCGATGCTGTCTTTGTCGCCAGCCCGGACGCGCTGCACTGCGATCACACGCGGCTGGCGCTTCGTTACGGCAAGCCGGTCCTTTGCGAAAAACCCATGGCCATGACAGCCGCCGAAGCAGCGCGGATGTCGAAAGCGGCGCGGGCCGCCGGGCGTCTCCTCGGCGTGGCCCAGAACTTTCGTTACAACCCTTCACTCCTGCGCATGCGCGAACTCTTGGCTTCAGGTGTGATCGGCGCTCCGGTCTTCGCCTCCGCGCACTTCTGCTTCCTCGCCGGGAACAGCCCACGGACCTGGATCGACGACGGCGCCATGGCCTGTGGCGGTCCGATTGGCGACGTCGGCATCCACGCCATCGACGCGCTGCGGTTTCTCCTGCAGCAGGAGGTCCTCGCCGTCACGACTCTGGCGCGCACCAGCACCACCCAGGCTCCTTCACCAGAGCACGAACTCGAGGAGAGCGCGGCAATCACTCTGGAGTTCAATCGCGGCGTGTTGGCAAACGTCCAGGTGAGCTTCCGGGCGCTCTATCGCACATTCATAGAAGTGGTCGGAGAAGACGGCGTTCTCACCTCGGAGAGCGGCCTCAACGTAGACCGGCAGGTTGCTATCGTGCAGCACGCCGGCGGCAAAATTGTGAATGAGGAGACCATCTCCAACGCAGACGCCTACAGCCGGATGCTGGACGCGTTCTCGGCCGCGATCGAGGGCGCCGGAACCTACGCCAGTAGCGCGGAAGACGGATTGCAGAACCAGCAGATCCTCGACGCCGCGTTCCGCAGTTGGCACAGCGGCTGTCGCGAGCGAATCCGCTAAGCTATCACTCGACGATCGCGAGCACCTGGCCGGCAGATACCTTGTCGCCTGCCGCCACGCGCAGTTCTGCCACGCGGCCATCGCGCGTCGCCTTCAACTCATTCTGCATCTTCATCGCCTCAATCACGACGATGCCCTGATGCATCTTCACCGCCTCGCCGGCTTTCACCAGCACACGCGCAATGCGCCCCGGCATGGAGGCTTTGATCTGCAGCTTGCCGTTCGCTGCGCCCATGCCCCTGCGCTGGCCCCGCAGCGAACGCGGATCGCTGACCGCAACGCGGTGCAGCGCGCTGCCGACGGCAATCGTCTCTTCGCCCGCGCACTCAGTGCGCACACAGCGGTAGGAGCGCACTCCTGCATCTCCATTGTCGATCAGCAATGACAGCACTCCCGGCATCGGCTCCGTCAGGTCCACGGGGATGAGCCGGCCATCCATTTGCAGCCTCCAGCCACCGTCCCGGCGTTCCAGCGCCAGCTTGCGCACGACGCCGTCCACCTCCACGTCCACCGCCAGAAGGCTCATCGGCGCAGTCCCCGCCCGAAGGCATCGCTCTGCCACGGCGTCTGTGTCTTTGCCTGAGGCCGCTGCGTCGCAGAAGCCGAAAAACGCAATGCGGCCACCGCCGCCGCACCTGCTGTACAGTTTGCGCCATGATCCTCTGTCGACGCCGGCTGCCCCAGCATGCGATCCAGATAGCCAGTGTCGATGCGCGCGGCACGAAACTCCGGGTCATCCAACACGCGGCGTAGAAACTTCAGGTTGGTTCGGATTCCACCGATCACATACTCATCAAGCGCGCAGCCTAGGCGCGCAATCGCCGTCGCACGGTCCGGCGCGTACGCGATCAGCTTCGAGAGCATCGGATCATACTCTGTCGGCACCTCCCAGCCCTCGTACACGCCCTCGTCCTCACGTAAGCCCGGTCCACCCGGGCGCAGCAGCTTCGTGATGCGCCCCGGTGACGGCAGAAATCCGGTCTCCGGGTCTTCCGCATACACTCGCACCTCCATGGCGTGACCGCGTAGCACAATCTCCGCTTGGCCAAACGGCAGCGGTTGGCCCTCGGCAATCGCAATTTGAAGGTGCACCAGGTCCAGGCCGGTGACCAGTTCCGTCACCGCATGTTCCACCTGCAGGCGGGTGTTCACTTCCAGGAAGTAGAAGTTCTGCGCCTCATCCACCAGAAACTCCACCGTGCCCGCATTCACGTAACCTGCCTCGCGCGCCAGCCGGCAAGCAGCTTCACCCATGCGGCGGCGCAGCTCCGGCCCTACGACAGGGGAAGGAGCTTCCTCAATCACCTTCTGATGCCGCCGCTGCACCGAGCATTCGCGCTCGCCCAGGTAAACCACGTTCCCATGCTGATCGGCGAGCAATTGAATCTCGATGTGGCGTGGCCGCTCGATCAGCTTCTCCAGGTACACCTCGTCGGAGCCGAAGGCCCGAGCCGCCTCATCACTGGCTGACACAAACGCCGACGGCAGCTCACTCGGCGTCTGGATCGCTCGCATCCCTTTGCCGCCGCCGCCGGCCGCGGCCTTTAGCATCACGGGATAGCCAATCTCCGCAGCGATCTTCAACGCTTCTTCCAACGATGCCAGTCCTCGCACCGATCCCGGAGTGCGCGGCATCCGCGCGCGGTCGGCCGCTGCTCGTGCACGTGTCTTCGATCCCAGCTCCCGCATCGCGGATGGCGGCGGGCCGATAAATGTAATCCCAGCCGCCGCACATGCCTCCGCGAAGTCCGCGTTCTCAGAGAGGAAGCCATACCCGGGATGGATTGCGTCCGCACCGCACCGCTGCGCGATCTCGAGAATGCGGTCGCCCCGCAGGTACGAGTCCACTGAAGGCGCGGGACCAAGCCGATAAGCCTCATCGGCATGCAGCACATGCAGTGCGTTTCGATCTGCATCTGAGTACACCGCAACCGGCGAGATGCCCAGCTCGCGGCAGGCCCGAAGGAGGCGCAGTGCGATTTCGCCCCGGTTGGCGATCAGGATCTTGCGAATGGAGGCCACCAGTCACGCATTCTAAACTCCGCACCCGCTCGGCCGCTCTGAGACACGGCGTCGCAGGCACAGAAGCCAGTAAATAAAAAACAAGGAGCCCGTCGCCGGGCTCCTTGCAGTGCCTCATTGGAAGAATGCCAGGACTACTTCGACGGAGTCTTCGTTCCGCCCTGGGCAGCCTGGTTGGCCTTCTCCACGTTTGCCTTGCGGGCTCCCAGCGCCTTCTGAATCCAGTCCTGAGCCTGCTGTATGTCGGCCTTGCGCGCATCGTCGTCGCCGCACTCGATTTCCGCCTTACGACGATAAGCAAGATTGAGGTACGCCATCGCATCTTCGTAGGAGGGCCGCAGATCGATCGCCTTGTGCAGAGAATCCATCGCCTCGTTCACCAGCGGACCATTCACATCCGCCAGCTTTGGACACTCCTTCTTGGGTATTTGCCCGTCGGCTGCTTGCTTTTCCGTCAGGCCGTGACCTGCGAGAAAATCCAGCGAGTTCTTGCGTGCCTTGTTCCAGTCGATGACACCGATGGTGTAATACGCCTCCGGGTCCTTCGGATCGATGGCCAGCACCTTCTGCTGCCACGCCTTGGCATCATCTCCCTTGCCCTGTCCGAAGTAGATCGCAGCAATGCCCTTGACAGCATTCACGTTGTTTGGATCGATCTGCAGAGCGTCTTTGTAGGCTGCAATCGCGTGATCGGCAAGCGCCTTGTTCGCAGGCGTGTCCGAGTTCGGGACCACCTGCTGCGCATAGGCGGTCGCCAGATACATGTGCGTCATGGTGAGCGAGGGATCAAGATTCACTGCCGTCTGGAAGTGATCGATCGCCTCTTCATACCTGGCGTTCTTGTACGCCTGGACTCCCTTGTTGAGCTGATCGCGCGCCTTTAGTTTGTTGCACCCGGTGGTGGCGAGGAGCATCGACAGGCTGGCAACTGCCGGCATCCACACTCTTGCAATACGCATCATTCTGCTTCATTTCTCCTTGAATAGGTGCCAGACCGCGGCGCATTGTGGGGTCCGTTTACTGGGCACAGAACAGAAACTTCTCTGCGCAGTGATTGTAACTGTTTTCTTTGACCCTGCAAGTCCGCCGGGACCGTTTTCACAATAGTCTTTGCCCCAGATGTGGCTGAGCGTGGCCCTCCCGGCAGAAAGTGGTTCTATGATCGCGAACCGGACAGCAATGAAGGTAACAACAAACTGCGGCCAAACGATATCCGCGGCCGAACAACGGCCGCGGATCGTTGCAGCGTTATAGATAGATTACCGGTTTCCGGCGATTTCGGTGTGATGATGGCGACATGATCCACGCCTGCCGACCGGGCGACATCTATGCTTCCAGCAACCGGATTGAAGTCGAGCTCCCTGTCGCCTTCGAGAAACAGGACCTTCGTGGGACGGGTCGAAAAGATACTCTGCAGCCTCCCACCAAGCTCCTCCCTCGCGACACTCGTGTCGTTGATCTTATAGGCAATTCGGCCCTTGCTTGTCCGCGAAATACGCAGCACCACTGGATTCTCAAGCTGCTGCGCTCCATTGCTTTCCGACGTATTTGGCAGGAGCGCTTCCAGTCCCTTTGGTGAAGCCGGCGCGATAGCCATGAAGATGATGAGCAACACCAGCTGGATGTCGATCATCGGAGTGACGTTAATTTCCGAAGAAAGCCCGCGAGTCATAGCCGACGTCATGCTTGGCGCCCCTTCCCGTTGCCGAGTGTCACAGTATTCGACATCCACAGGGAGCCGGAGGTTCCCGCAGCTAGCCATAACTCGTGTGGCCTCTCCCGAAGGAAAGGCCACGGAGCAATTCGTGCGGCTTATCCGGGCGGAGGGAGGACCTTACTGACCGGCCTGGATCTTGGGCGTGATCAAACCGACGTGGTCCACCCCGGCGCCTTTCGCAATATCAATGGCATTTGCCACCGGACCAAAATCCAGGTCCTTGTCGCCCTTGATGAACATCACCTTGGTCGCACGCGTCGCGAAGATCGTTTGTAGCTTGCCTGCGAGATCGGTCTTCTGGACGTCGGTCTCGTTGATCTTGTAGGCCGGCTGACCGCCGTTCGTATGCAGGATCTGCACGACGATGGCGGTGTCGTTTTCCTTCTGCGGCTGATTGTTCTTGGGCGGCTGCGGCACCAGCGCCTCCAGGCCATGGGGCGTAACCGGCGTGATGGCCATAAAGATGATCAGCAGCACCAGAAGGATATCGATCATCGGGGTTACGTTGATGTCGGAGGAGAGTCCGCCGTGACCGCCTGTTGCGAATGCCATGAGAAATTCCTCGATTCTTCAAGCCCCGCGCATGGCGGGGTCGTGCTACTCAGCGCTGCCCGCGGCTCCGGCATTCGGCTGCTCCGTCAACACGCCAAGCGTATCGACGCCGGAGGTGCGGATGTTATCGATGGCGTCCATGACCACACCATAGTTCGCCCGCGTATCCGCCCGCAGAAAGACCTCTTTGTTCGTCTTGTTTTGCAGCATGTCGGTGATCCTCGGACCGAGATCGGCGGACGAAATCTGGTTTGCGCCCAGAAAAACGCGACCGTCGCGGGTGACCGCTACCACCACTGAGTCCTCGTGATCGGCGTCCGGCATGGGCACTGCGTCGATGCTCTTCACCAGATCCACGTTGACCTTGTTTTGCACCATAGGCGTGATGACCATGAAGATGATCAGCAGCACCAGCATCACGTCCACCATCGGGGTGACGTTGATGTTGGAATTTACCTTGGAGCCTTCGTCTCTTACAACAATCGCCATATCTGCTCCCTGGGGCGCTCCCCCGGGTTGGAGTCGTACCGGAATGCCACCGTGACGGGAAGGAGGGTGGCAGGGCCCGGAAGCCCCGCCACGATCGATTCTCGCTGGCAGCGTCGCAGTAGGCCGCGATTAACGGCGCTGCGACTGCTTGATGAAGTAATCCACCAGCTCGCTCGAGGAGTTGTCCATCTCCACGTCAAACGCCTCGACCTTATTGGTGAAATAGTTGAACAGCATCACGGCCGGAATGGCGACCAGCAGACCGAATGCCGTGGTCACCAGCGCCTCCGAGATACCGCCGGCGATCGCGCCGATACCAGCCGACTTCTGCGTAGCGATCTGTTGGAAGGCATTCAAAATACCGACCACGGTGCCGAACAGTCCGATGAACGGAGCCGTCGAACCGATCGTGGCCAGACCGCCCAGACCGCGCTTCAGCTTCGCATGCACGATAGCCTCGGCACGTTCCAGCGCGCGCTTGCTGGACTCGATCTGATCTTCGGTGATCGCGCCACCATTGCCATAGCTGCGGAACTCCTGCAGACCCGCGGTAACCACCTCGGCAAGGTGCGACTTCTTGTTGCGGTCCGCTACTTTAACGGCCTCGTCCAGCTTGCCTTCGCGCAGGGCGCCGGCAACCTTGGGCGCGAACTCACGCGACTGCTTGCGGGCAGCGTTGAAATAGATCGCACGGTCGATAATCACAGCCAGCGACCAGATCGACATTATGAACAGGATGATCACCACGGCCTTGGCCGGAATGCCCATTCTCGCCCACATCTCGGGGAGGCTGAATCCAACCGCACCGCCCTGGTCCTGAAACCACAGACCAAGGTTCGAAATGTGGGGAACGACGTGTTGAGTGAGCTGAGCGAGAATCACTGAATCTTTCCTCCTGGGTGATGCAGAAGCTTTGAACTAGAGTCGATTGGGGTCGATGTACTCACAAAGCACCCCGATGCTATCACTGGCCTCTTCACATCCCGTATGACACGAAGAGGCCAGTTGGTGGATGGTCATCTTCCTCGCCGGAGGAAGACTCGGATATCAGCCGCCGAGGTTGAACACCACGTTCACCGTGGTTTCCACCTCAACCGGCTCGCCATTTAAATCGTATGGCTTATATCTCCAGGTTCTCACGGCTTCGAGGGCCGACTGTGTCAGCATAGGGGGCCCGCTGATGACGTGCAGATTCTCGATCGTGCCCTGCTTTGAAATTGTGGCCTGCAGCACCACGGTTCCTGAGATGCGCGCTGCCCGGGCAATCGGTGGATAGGTCGGGTTCGTGCCGCTAATCTTGAGTCCGGCAATCACGCCCGATGAAATCGCGATCTTCTTCGGTGCAGCAGCCTTTACCACTGGCGCCGGACCAGAGCCCACGCCACCCAGAATGCCGCCGATCGCGCCGCCCGAGCCCATGCCTTCCATGCCGGCCACACCTTGATTCGTCGGTGGTGGCGGCTCTTCCTTCACCTGCTTGATCTCATGCGGAATCTTGGTAGGCGCCTCGAACGGGTTCACCGTCTGCACGTGGACTTTCACCGGAGCCTGCGGGGGTGGCGGCGGGGGTGGCGGCGGGGGCGGCGGGGGCGCCACCAGCAGCGTTGCCATCATGTTCTTTGGCAGAGACTCAAGATGCATCAGCGGCCAAAGAATGAGCCCGATCACGACTGCGACATTGATAACGAGCGCAAGAATCGACCAGTACTTGCTCTTCGTTTTGATCTTGTGGCCGGATTCCATCAGGGCGTCTTCGAACATGGCTTACCTCGAAATACAGGCGTGCTAGACGCCAAAGGCTCCGCTCCCTCGGGCAACACCCGGCCACTCTCCGCCTGGAGAGCAGTCATGCCGTCAACGAAGGCCACGGAGACTGGGTCTGCGACTTCTTGGCTATAGACACCTGCGCCCCTATGAATTGTTCCCATATTTATCAAAATTTTTGACCTGCACCGAAAGTAGTGCAGCTCATCAGAAATCGCCGCTATACCCGTGCCCGCTTCGCCGCCGGAAGAGCCGCTGCCTTCGCATGTCCGGCACGCCACTCCTGCCAGGCCACCAGCATCGGCGCCGCCACCGCGATGGATGAATAGGTGCCGATCAGGATGCCCACCACCAGAGCAAACGAAAAGCCATGCAGCACCTCGCCGCCAAACAGGAACAGCGAAAGCACTGTCAGGAACGTCAGTCCCGAAGTCAGCACAGTCCGGCTTAGCGTCTGGTTGATGCTGCGATTCACCAGCGTGGCCAGCGGCTCGCGCCGGGTCAGCCGCAGGTTTTCGCGAATGCGGTCGAAAACCACGATGGTGTCGTTCATCGAGTAGCCGACCAGCGTCAGGATGGCGGCGATCACGGTCAGGGTCAGCTCTTTGTTCATCAGCGAGAAGGCCCCGATGGTGATCAGCGTGTCATGGAAGACTGCCACTACGGCCGCAACGCCGTAGATCAGCTCAAAGCGCCACCATAGGTAGATCAGCATGCCGAGCAGCGAATACAGCGTTGCCCGGATCGCTTGCCCGCGAAGCTGCGCTCCTACCTGTGGGCCCACAATTTCCGTATTGAAAACGTGAAAGCCCGAGATATAGGTCTGCTGCTCGAGCAGCGAGACTACTGCTGGATCGGCCATACTCTTCAGCGTGGCAAAGCTCGGGACCAGCCCGTCTCCCTGCTTGTCGCGGTAGTTCAGGATGGCGTCCGCCTGCGCCGTGTACTTTGTTCTGCCGGCGTCTGTCCCAAGGTGCTCGGGGTCCTGCTGCAGCAGATAGTCAGCCAGCGTGCCGGAGCCCACATTGTCCAGGTCGAGCTTGCCCGAACTGGCATTTTGGTTAGCCGCGCCGGTCGTGGAGTAGTGCGCACCCAGCGCCTTCACGATCGTCTCGCTGCCCGCCTCGGCGTTCGACTCCTGCATTTCCTTCTCGGGAAGCGAGATGATCACCTGGTTCGACGGCTCGCGTCCGATCTGGTTGCCAAATGGCTGAATGCGGCTGTCGCGAATGCCGGCGCGGTCCACGGCGTCACGGATGCGGTCGGCCGAAGGCGGCTGGTCGAACTTCACATACACCAGCGTGCCGCCTTTGAAATCGATACCCAGCGGAATGCCATGCCAGAAGAAAATCGAGACCAGCCCGGCAATGCTGAAAATGAGAGAGAAGCCAAGGAAATACCACTTCTTCCCCAGCCAGTCGATCTTTACGTCGTGAAACAGTTCCACGTGAACTCCGTTGAGCGCGACGAGCCCTCAGCCCGCCACACCAATTTGTCATCCTGAGCAAGACGAATCATCTGCACTCGCCTGCTCCACAACTATCTGTGTCGGCGCGAAGCGCCGCTCAGCCAAACTTTGCTGCTTCCTGCGTCAACCTATTTCCTGCAAAACAACTTTCCCGCCACGCCGCGTGCTACCGTACGCTCTGCCGCTACCGTGGCCACAATCAGCAGGGCGCCCGTCGCGATACCGAGTCCGATCAGCCCCGCCGCCGTCGCAGCACTCACAATTGCTAATCTCATTTCAGATCGCCCTCCTTCACTTCCAAGTAACCGCGTTTTATCCGTTCCGCGCGAAAGCCACCACGCGCGACCATCGGGAGCCGAGGCAGCGACTGCCGCGCCCATGCGGTCAACCCTCAGATGGAAAGCGCCTCCCCGCGCTGCTTGCGGGTCAGAATCCCATCGAAAATCGTCCGCGAGACAAACACCGCTGTGAACAGGTTCGCGCCGAGACCGAAAACCAGCGTCACAGCAAAGCCCTTGACCGGCCCCGTACCGAAGAGGAAGAGAATCGCCGCCGAGACCATCGTCGTCACGTGGGTATCCAGAATCGTCGTCCAGGCATGGGCAAAGCCCTGGTCCACGGACGCTGCCGCCGACTTGCCCGCATGAATCTCTTCCCGGATGCGCTCGAAGATCAGCACATTCGAGTCCACGCCCATACCGACCGTCAGGATCACGCCTGCGATCCCCGGCAGCGTCATTGTCGCGCCGGTAAAGCCCATGAAGCCGAGCAGGATCACCAGATTCAGGAAGAGCGCGAGGTCCGCATTGATGCCGGCGCCCTTGTAGTACACCAGCATGAAGATCATCACCGCCAGCATGCCGACAATCGACGCCGTTACGCCCTTGCGGATTGAGTCCGCGCCCAGAGATGGTCCTACCGTGCGCTCTTCAAGATAGTGGATCGAGGCCGGCAGGGCGCCCGTCCGCAGCATCAGGGACAGGTCTTTAGCCTTCTGCTCGCCCAGGCCGGAGATGCGACCCTGGTCACGGATCGCCTCCTGAATGTTCGCAACCTCCTGGACCTTGTTGTCCAGCACCACGGCCATCGGCTTGTTTACGTTCTTGCTGGTGAAGTCGTAGAAGCGGTCGCCCGCCGCGCGCGTCAGGATAAAGGTCGCGTCGGGACGACCGTTCTCATCCCGCCCCGGCTGCGCGTCACGAAAGTCCGAACCGGAAACCACCGCAATTCGCTGCAGCAGGTAGTACTGCCCCTGTTCCGCGCTATTCGTTCCGCCGTACTGCAGCAGCTCCTGGTCCGGTGGAATCACTCCGCCATTCGCCTGCTTCGCTGCATCCTGAGTTGCGAAGGGTCCGCCGGTAACCGCATGGATCTCCAGCCGTGCCGTGGACTGGATGATGTCGCGCACCCGGCCCGGATCATCCACGCCCGGCAGCTCCACCAGGATCTGGTTTTTGCCCAGCCCATATTCCTGCACCGTCGGCTCGGTCACGCCCAGCGAGTTGATACGCGTCGTGATGGTCTCGATCGAGTTCTGCATGGCCTTCTTTTCAAGGGCCTGCTGCTCACTTACCTTCAGCTTCAGCGTGAAGCCGTCTGGCGTGGAGCTGATGTCGTACTGCTGACCGTACTTGGTGTCCAGCGTGTTGCGCACATCTCCCGACTTATCCGCCGGCACACCGCTGATCGCGATAGTCAGCGGATCGGAGGGGTTGGGCTTCAGGATCGACCCCACCTGGACACCCGCCGCCTGCAGGTCGGTCTGCAGGCGCCCGAGCGCATTGTCCGTCTCGGCGCTTACCGCCTCATCGACCATCACCTGCAGCACCAGGTGAGTGCCGCCCTTCAGGTCAAGGCCCAGGTTGATGCGCCTGGCCAGCGCATCTTTGAGCGCGTCGCCGCCAATCCCGTGCGGAACACCGAAGATCCCGAAGATGAAGACCAGCAGGATGGCAACAATAAGAATGGTTCGAGTCGTGAGAGTCTTGCGCATGATGACAGCTACTTCGCTTCCTCTGGTTGGGGCTATTTAGACCTATTTCGCTTCTTCGGGTGTATTCGTGGTCACGGAGGCTATGGCCGACTTCACGATCTCCACCTTGACGCCGTCCGGCGGCAGCTTCAGCTGGATCGCGTCGTCGCGCAGCGCCACGATCGTGCCGCGCATCCCGCCTGTGGTCGTAATCTTGTCGCCGATCTTCAGGCTGTTCAGCATCTCCTGCCACTGCTTCTGTTTCCGCTGATTGGGGCGGAAGAGCAGCAGATAAAACACCGCCACCATCAGTACGGCGGGGAGAAAGGTGACGAAGCCACTGGGCAGTCCACCTACATAAAGAGCAATCGATTCCACGAACAAATCAGTCCTTCTTCCGTCAGGCTTCCATCCCGCCGCGCCAGCAATGACGCATACGGCCGGCTGCAGCTTTCGGTGCGGAGCACGGGAGGGAAGCAGGTATGGCAGGCAACCGGAGCGGAGCTCTCGCCCGCCCATCCCGCCCAAATTAGCTGCCCCGCGCGCCCGGAAAGCAAGCGCAGGCAGGACACACAGATCGGTAGGATACCTTAGCAATAAGCATCCCGGAGCCGCTGGCTTGTGTCAAGAGATCAGGCCAGGGACTTTGCGCGGCGAACTCTCCCCAGCCTCAAGCCGGACACGTGTCTGAGAGCGACGCCGACAGCCCTTCCTGCTCCACCTTGAACGTCATCGCCCCGTTCCGGATGCGAAACACATACATCGTATCGAAATCCTCCTGCGGCCAGAACGGCACCTGCGCGCGGTCCAGCCGGTAGGAGCGCAGCATCTGGCGCGCAAAGTCGTAGGCGTACTTGTGCTCCCATGCAATAAAGATGGTGCTGTTCGCATACTGCGGCGCGGTTACCGCTGCCTGCAGGCGGCCTATGTCCGGAAAACCGATCTGCGCGTTCACCGGCACCCCCAGAGCGATGGCCGTAGGCTCAATCGTGGCCAGCGGCCGCACATAGGAGTAGCCGGTGGTTGTCAGCGAGTGCTCCCGCACCTGCACTGCCGGATCGGGCGCAAAGATCGCATCCGCGCGACCGAACCGGCCGATCAGCACCTTGGGCAGCGCAAGCGCGCGGTTCAGCCCCCGGCAACTAAGCTGCCCCAGGCCGCCCGCAGCCTTCTCGCCATGCCGGATTACGACAATCGTCGCGCTGCCACCGGCTGAGCTGTAAGGCGAAGACTGAGATTGCCTGCAGCCGCCAGGCACAAGCGCCAGCCACCCCGCCGCGGCGCAAACTCCGGCGCGAACCACCCCCACGCGCATTACCGAAGATGATCCCGACACTCCCACTCTCCTTGCAATAACCAGACTCGCTACAGATATAACGTACCGAGATGTGGCTAATCCGCCTGCAGAAGCCGGCGAATGGGTTCCTGTCCGCGGGTGGCCAGGATCGCCGCCGCCATCGCGACCGCTCCGATCAGCGGCGAATTTCCAAAGTAGGGTAGTGCGTCCCAGAAGACTGAGGGATGCGAAACCGTCTCGCCGATCACCGACGCCAGCGGCAGTGCAAATGTCACCCACAGCAGCGCCAGCACCACCCACCGCACGATCCGCGAATCGGGGTCCTTTGGCTTTGCCTGAATTACGAAGAGGCACGCAGGGAAGAGCAGCACCTGGTTGTAAATCATCGTCAGGTGCGTCGGGATTGCCAGCACAGTAAGCGCAAGGGCCATGCTGACCGCGACTGCGAACCCCGGCGAATCGGGACTCACCCAGCGCAAACGCCACAGGTTCAGACACAAAAATCCCGCAATCAGAACCGTGAATGCCAACCCTGCCCAATGACCGAACAGATTTTCCAGTGCGGGAGCAGTATCGGTGGCACTTCCATAACCGGCCAGGGATGCCCTCCAGCGCGAGATCCAGTGGGGAACAACAGCCTCCGTCAGCACAAGCATGATCGCTAGCGTAATGGCGAACGAAGCCAGCAGCCGCCACACGCGATGAAGAACTGCCCAGCAGAGAATCCAGGCCAGCAGGATCAGGACAACCTGCGGCTTCACCGTCGCCAGCGCCAGAAGAATTCCGGCGGCGAGCTCCCGCCCGCGGCTCAGGCAAATGCAGGCCAGAAACATAAATCCTGCGACCAGGAGTGTCGGTTGTTGCAATCGCAACCCCCACAACACCGGCCAACTGCAAACCGCGAGCGCCAACACCATCGCGATCTGCCATCGCGTCCATCGACGCGGATACATCTCGATGCATCCCCGAAAGCCGAGCAGCAGTAGCGCGCATGTCGCAACAAGAAAGATCTCGCGTGCCGCCGGCCAGCTGAGATACGCGAGCGGCGCGAGCAGTACGACCAGGTTCGCGGGATAGTCGAACCTCTGTCGCTCCGGATTCGGATCGCCCGGGGTCAGCGGATAATGCCCGTAATACATCCGCAGCATGTCCGGCAACACATCCTGTGAATACGGATCGAGCCCAGCGATCGCCGCGCGCGTTCCCACCCAGCGCGTCACCAGGTCGGAGTAATTCGGACCCATGACGCGGTTGTGAACGTGCAGTTGCCAGAACGAGAAGCACACAGCCAGCGACACGAGTGCAAAGCCGCGCCAGCCACTCAGGACAAACCTGCGCCGTCCGCTCTCGACGCGCACTGCATTCTCGGCTGTTCGGACGCTCACCATGCTGCCTGGTTCCAGGGAAGACAACCAAGTTCTAGTGCACGGCCGTCACGGAATCCAGTCGAATCGTACAGGAGAGAGTTACGGGCGCATCATGGCTCTTATCCGAGCCGGGCAGCCGCGATTGAGCCTATGGCCGCCTTGCGCGAGGGCTGAAGCGGCACATTCATTGCGAGCTTGCCCGCTTATCAGGACACAGTAAGGGGCGAATGCGTCCGTGCGGCCAGCACCTACTCGCTCAATGCACCCGCGCTCACCGACGTAGGCGCAAGCGGGGGAATCCCCCGCCCCATGCTCTCCCGCATCCGCCCCATCGTATCCAGGTAAAACGCCAGATTGTGCAGCGTGTTCAGCACTGCGGCAAGCGGCTCCTGCGCCACCATCAGGTGCCGCAGATACGCCCGCGTGTAGCGCCGGCACACGAGGCATCTGCAATTCGGATCCGGGGGCTGCTGGTCCTCGGCAAACTGGCGGGTCTTGATATTGAGCCGGCCCTCGGATGTAAACAGCAGCCCATGCCGTGCTGCGCGCGTCGGCAGCACGCAGTCCATCATGTCCACGCCCATCTTGGCGTACTCCACAATTTCGTCCGGATAGCCAACGCCCATCACGTAGCGTGGCTTGTCCTTGGGTAGCAGACGCAGTGTGGAGGCAATGATCTCCTGCGTCAGCTCGCGTGGCTCGCCCACGCTCAGCCCTCCGATGGCGTAGCCGGGGAAATCCATCTCCACCAGGCGCTCCGCCGATTCACGTCGCAGCTCCGGATACATTCCTCCCTGCACAATGCCGAAGAGCGACTGCGTGCGGCCGCCAAAAGCTGCAAACCACGGTACCTCGTGCTTGTGCGCCTCGAAATAGTCTTTGCTTCGCCGCGCCCACTTGATCGTCAGATCGAGCGACTTCCGCGCACGGTCGCGATCCGCCGGGTACTCCGTGCACTCATCAAAGACCATCAGGATGTCCCCGCCCAGCGCGATCTGGATCTCAATCGATCGCTCCGGCGAGAACATGTGCGACGATCCATCGATATGCGAGCGAAACTCGACACCCTCGTCCGACACCTTCCTGAGCTCATTCAGGCTGAAGACCTGGAAGCCGCCGGAGTCCGTCAGCAGGCCACGCGGCCAGCTCATAAAGCGATGCAGTCCGCCGAGCCGCCGCACCACCTCATGCCCCGGCCGCAGATACAGGTGATACGTGTTGCCGAGAACGATCTGCGCGCCCAGCGCTTCCAGCAGATGCTGGGGCACGGCCTTCACCGAGCCAGCCGTACCGACAGGCATGAACACCGGGGTTTGTACCTGGCGATGCGGAAGGTCCATCACGGCACGACGACCAGTGTCGGCTGTAGCAAGGATGTGGAACGGAAGGCTCACACGCTGATTCTAGCGACAGAACAATCATTCGGGGGTAAATCGGCTAGCAATTCCGACACCGTGCGGCCCAGCAGCGGATGCCGCCACTCCGGCGCAATCTCCGCAAGAGGCGCAAGCACAAAGCGCCGCTCGTGCATGGCCGGATGCGGCAGCGTCAAAGCGGCATCATTCAGCACCATGGCCCCCCAAAAAAGCAGGTCCAGATCCAGCGTACGAGGTCCCTTCGGCGGCCCTGCCGCCCGATCCCGCCCAAAGCTTCGCTCCACTGCGAGCAGCACATCCAGCAGCGCACCTGGCTGAAGCTCCGTCTCGAGCAGCACGGACGCATTGACAAATGCCGGCTGGTCCACAAACCCCACCGGCGTCGTCCGATACATGGCTGAGCGCGCCGTGACGCGCCCGTATTCCTCGAGCCGCTCGATGGCGGCCTTCAGCGTCTTCTCGGGTGCGCCGACAAGCGAGGGCAGATTCGCGCCGAGTCCGATGGCGACAATAGGCACACGTTCATTATGCGGCGCATCAACCGGAATTGGGCTGACTTGCCGACTCGCCCACTCGCTGGCCATGCAATTAGCATCAGACGATGCGCACGGCACTCTTCGGCGGCAGCTTTGATCCCCCGCACCTGGGGCACATCGGGATCGCGATGGCTGCGGCTGAGCGCCTGCATCTCGATCGCATCCTGATGGCCCCAGCCGGCCGCCAGCCGCTCAAGCGTGACCAGGCACAGTCCCCCTACGAAGACCGCCTCGCCATGGTGGAGATCGCCTGCGCGCAACGGCCGCCGCTTGTCGCCAGCGACATCGATGCGCCACGCCAGGACGGTCGCTTCAACTACACCTACGACACGCTCCTGCAACTCGGCCGTCGCTGCCCAGGTGATGAGCTCTTCTGCCTGATTGGCGCCGACTCGCTCCAGAGCCTTTGCCAATGGCACCGCGCCGTCGACGCCCTGATGCTGGCCCAATGGATCGTCGCCGCACGCCCCGGCTTCCCGCTGGATAATTTAGGAAGTTTCTTGCCCGATGACGTACGCGGTGGCAGACTGGAGCCGCGCGACGGCTGCCTTCGCGTGCCATTGACCGCCGCTACCGGCGGCCAGACGCTCTGGCTGCTGCCCGGTCTCGAGTATGAAATCTCTGCCACCGCACTGCGCGCCGCGCTCGCGGATCATTCTGCCGGCATCCCACAACGGGTGCTCGATCCCGCCGTCGCCGAATACGCGCGTTCGCATCGGCTCTACACATTCACAGGTGATCGCAGCTTACGATGATCGCATTAGGAGAACAGATGGCAGCAACCGTCCGGAAGCCCGCAAAGAAAAAAAAACCCGCCAAAGCCGTGCCGGCGAAGAAGTCCGCGACCAGGACGGCCGCCGGATCCGCCGCCAGCAGTGCAAAGAAAGCAGCAGCGAAGAAGTCCGTAACCTCGCGTGCCGCCGCGAACGCTGACATCACACGCCGCATGGTGGCCGCTGCTGCTGCAGCATGTGAAGACAAGAAAGGATTCGACACCCGCATCCTGGAGCTTGATGCCGTCGACTCCGGCTTCACCGACTTCTTCCTCATCACTAGCGGCGCCAACGAGCGTCAGACGCAGACCATCGCGGACGAAGTTGAGCTCCGTCTCAAGCGCGGGTTCAGCACCTATCCAAATTCCGTCGAAGGTAAGCGGCTTGGCGAATGGATCCTGCTCGATTACGTGGACTTCGTCGTCCACATCTTCCTGGCCGAGAAGCGTGCCTTCTACGATATCGAACGGCTGCGCAAATCCGCCCGGCACATCGATGCAGAAGAGCTGCAAAAAGCCTTGCAGAAGAAGACCGCGACCACCAGGAAACGCATCGCCGGCAGGGCAGCCGCTGCCAGCCATGCCAGTCATTAGCCGCTGCGCGTAGACAAGGGACCGAAAATCTGTAAGGCTTACCGGCATCAGCCGCAGCTCAAAACCTGGTCCGTGGGAGCTTTGCGATGCCGGAAACTGCAAACGCCACTACTAACGCCCCCGATTCGCTTGCGCTCTCGCAGGTCGAACGCGTCGTCGACACTTTCATCGAGCCTTCGAAAACCTTTGCGGATATCAAGCGGAACCGCTCGTGGTGGCTACCCTTCCTGATTCTTATTCTCCTTGGATACGTTTTTTCCTATTCCGCAGTGCAGCACGTCGGCTGGAATGCGCTCACCACCAACGTGCTGCGCAGCAATCCCCGCTATGCCGAACGGCTGGAGAAGGCCACACCCGCCCAGGAAGCGCAGATGCTCTCGGTTACCAAGGGCTTCATGGAAGGATTTATGGTGGGCGGCCCGGTGGTATGGCTGGTGCTCAGCGCGTTCTTTGCTCTGATCCTCTGGGGCATCTTTTCATTTGTGCTCGGCGGCAATACAAATTACCCAGAGATGTTCGCCGTCTCTATCTATGCCGCCCTGCCGGCGGCGCTCGGTACCATCGTTGCCATCGCGACTGTGTTCGCCAGTGATCCTCAGGGCTATAACATCAGCGTGCCCTCGCCCGCCACGTTGGCTTACTTTCTCGATGCAACTGCGTCCGGATGGCTCAAGTCCCTCGGTATGTCGCTCGATCTCTTTTCGCTCTGGTCACTCGCGCTCGCCGGCTTCGGCGGCGCCATCGTGGCCAAGGTTAAGCCGGCGCGTGGCATCGCTGTCGTCTTCGCCATCTGGATCGTGTATGTCGTCATCAAGGTGGGCATTGCGGCAGCTACGAGCTGATACCTGCTGTGCCCCAAAAGAAAGAGGCCGCCAAATCTCGGCGGCCTTCATCCTTTCAGTTACTACTCAGAAGATGAATTTTGCGGTGAGCTGCATCTGGCGTGCGTTATTCGGAAATACCAGTTGCGGCTGGTTAAATTGCGAGCCCGAAGGATTCACGAAACTCAAAGCGCCCGTATCGCCAAACGAGTTGATCTGGCCCAGGTAGCCGGAGATGTATTGCGAATGATTGAACACGTTGGTCGCCTGCGCCTCGAACTCGAAGGCATAACGTTCCATAAAGTTGATGCGCTTGATCGCGGATGCGTCCCAGTTATTGATCGGGCGGATCGGCAGCGTATTGCGGCCTGCGTTCGCATATACACCCTTTCCCCCCGCTATAGACTGCGCATCCGGATTCTGCGGGTAGTAGCCAACCAGGTTTGCCGTGCACTCAGTGATCTGATCTCCGTTGTCATCCACGCCGCATAGCGGAATGCGGCTCGGATCATAAACGTTCACCAAGCTTGAGCCCGTGCCCTTAACGCCGCTGCGATTCAAAACCACACGATCCGGCGCAGAATCTCCATTCAGGTTTGCGTCTGCCGTGCTCTGCACATCGGCATATTCCGGCGTTTGATAGATGGAGACCGGCGCGACTTCCCAGTTGCCCAGCGCATTTTTCAGCAGCCAGTGGCTGTCGTTCCGGAAGTACGGAATGTCCCAGATGAACTCCACCGAGATACGGTTCGTGTGATCGAGCGCGGAACGCGAATAATCCGCCGCGACATTCTGGAAGTCCTGCCATTGTCCGGTGCAAATGCAAATCCAACACGTGGCGCAAAATTTGTGTCCTGCGGCTGCGGCGCGTGGAACGTGATCAGTCCCGGAACACTCGCCGCGATGTTGAGCCGCTGCTCCCGCATTCCATACGGAACCGACGTGAATTCATACCGCAGGCCATAGTTGAGCGAAAGATGCGGAGTCACGCGCCAGATGTCGTTCGCATATCCATAGAACGCCGTCTGGTCACCGTAGTAGAAGAAGTTTCCGGTGCTGTGCTCACCAAATGTCGTAGGGCTGACGTCGTGCAGATAGTCGCCGAGCGCCGCGTATTCATAGTCGCCGCGAACACGTCGCGTGAAGCTCTGCGGCGAAATCGACTTGCGCCCGTCGAAGCCGAATTTCAGCGTATGGTTTCCCTTCACCCAGGTGATATTGTCCACAAGCTGATTACAAATTTTGAATTGCCGACTGTGGCGCATTCGGATCAGGACCGACCTGGATAAATCCCAGATCGTCAAAGCTCAGATTTGGGAAGCTGTCCAGGCCCGGGAAGCTGAAGTTCCCGGCGGAATAGACGTCGAATAGCGGTTGCAGCCAAGACGAAATTCGTTCGTCATGTTGGCCGAAAATTCTTGAAACAGGTTGCCGCGAAGAGATGGTATCGGTTCGGGACCGGCAGCCAGAATGCCCCCAGGTTCGCTGACGTATCCGTAGTGGAGTCCTGCAGATACATGTAACGGAAGCGGAACTGATTGTTCTGCGACGACGTGTCGTTGTCGTCGATGCCTTCCACCGTAAAGTTGTTGTTGCGCGGCCGCTGCCCGCCAACCGCCGGGCCAGTTCCCGCGCCAATGCCGCCGCTGGTGGCGACCCCCGGGCTCAGCAGCGAAAGGTTCGGCGCTCCAAGGCCGATGGTGGCCATCGGCAGGTCCTGCGTTTCCTTCGTGGTGAAGGTCTGCTGCAGTTGAATTGTTGTCGTATCAATCGCGGTCTGCGCCTGCGCCGAAACTTCGACATTCGTCGCCGTCGAAGCCACGGGCGGACGGAGCGAGGCCGTCGCCGTCTGGTTCAGCGTAACCGTAAAGCCCTGCAGACTGAAGGTCTGGAAACCCGGCGCCGATCCCTTCAGCGTGTAATGGCCGGCGGGCAGGTTCGAGAGGTGGAACTCGCCGTTCTCATTGGCAGTCACGGTGATCGCGACCGCTGTCGCCTCAGTCGTCGCAGTCACTGTGTCATGTGGCACTGCCGCCCCGGTCGGATCCGACACCGTGCCCACGACGTCACCGCTTGTGCTTTGGGCAAAGATGGCGGCCGGGTGAAGGCAGGCAACAGATCCTTTGAGTAGAAGTGAAGCGGAAAGCAGAAAGTGGCGGGGGGAGCCCGACTTTGGCATGACTGATCCTCCAGAAGCGCGTGATGCCGGAGGTCAGGTGCCGCTCTGCAACCGAACACGTCCAGTTTTTCAGTGACGAAATAACAAAATATGAGGGGGAGGCTATAAGCCTCCCCCCGATCCTGCCTTCTGCACAGTTTTCAGAAGATGACCTTGATCGCTCCCTGCAACTGGCGGGCGCCGGTCGTGCCGTCATTCTGGCCTACCTGACTCGTCGACAACCCGAATGTCGGCGAGGTGAAGTTGAGGGACGATGGCGAATCAAAGTTCGGGTGGTTCAGGACGTTGTAGCTCTCCACACGCAGCACCAGCTTCAGGTCTTCGTGCAGTGTCTGGGTCTTCTGGACGACCGCATCCGTATTGACGAAGCCCGGCCCATGGAACGCATTGCGCCGGATGGACAGATCCTGTCCGAACGGCGCATTTGCAAAGGCACTCGCTGACGGCCCCGTCACCACCCCTCCAGAAAGCTTCTCGCCGCGATTCGAAGGATATGGCTTGCCGACAAGCTGCGGCCGGTTGGTCAGGCCAGTGTGGAGATTGTCTCTGGTCCCGCGCAGCTCGAAAGGCAGCCCGGTCTGCGCCTGCTGAATGCCCGAGATTTGGATGCCTTCGAACACCCGTCCCAGGAACCCGCCCGCCAGATACCGCTGGCCATGCCCGATCGGCAGTGCATAGGTGCCTGCCGCTACAAAGCGCTGTCGAATATCCGTATCCGAATTGCCGTACTCATTCGCCAGGTTGAACGGATTGCGCGGAAACGCAGACCCACCTGCCCCGGGCACCAGCGGATCGCTTCCGTTGTCGAGAGCGTGCGCGAAGGTATAGCTACCGGTCAGTGAAAGACCTCCGACCTGCTCAGTGAGACGCGCCTGCAGGGCGTTGTAATTCCCATTGGCCGCGGCCGTTTGATAGAACTGATGGAAAAATGCCGTGTTATTCACCGCAGGCCCGAACGTATTGCCGTTCGCGTCCTGGCCTCCGGTGTAGAGCGCTGTGCTCTGCAGCGCATCGGGCAGAATCCCTTGACTCAGGTATTGCTGCACCAGCGCCGGCTGCGGTGGCGCGCCATCAATCTGACGCAGCGCATGCACGCTGTGGCTCCCGACATAATTGAACTCCCCCGTCAGGCGATCGTTGAACTGGTGCTGTACACCGAGGTTCCAGGATTGCGTTCCCGGAATTTTCAGCTTTGGGTTGATCACCACCGGCTCCGAATAATCGCCGTCCACCACAAACCGCGAAGGCGTCAGCGTCCCCGGAGGTAGGGTATTTGAGACCAGCGGCGTCGCCGTAGAGCCGTCAAAGGGGAATACATTCGACGACGCCTGGAACGGCGGGTTTGATTTCGCGTTCCCGAAGATATTGTCGAAGATGCGGTCATGGAAGGTGCCGAAGCCGCCACGGATCGCGGTCCGTCCATCACCCTTCGGATCCCAAGCAAAGCCGATGCGCGGTTCAACGAGGTCCCAGCTATTGCTGTAAAGCTGATGCCCGGTGCCCGGCCCTACGAGAGTGAACGGGAAGCCGCCCGGCGGCGTCGCCGTCATGCCATCGCCGAAGAAGTTGGCAAAGTTACCGTCCCGTTCAAACGGCACGCCGTTGAACTCATACCGCAGCCCAAGGATCGCCGTAAATCGAGGTGTCACCTTCCAGGTGTCCTGCGCGAAGATGGCCCACTCGCGCTGCACGAATCGCGTCAGGTCGTTCGCCTGCCGCGTGCCCGCACGCGTGAAGAACTGGTTCTGCAAGGATTGGGCGATCGCCCCTGTCGCTCCCCAGACCATGTCTTCGAACGGCAGAGCATTCGCAGAGTTGATGTCCCCGTTGTAGACATAAGCCGGCGCGCCGTAGTCCGTGAAGTTCGTCAGGGCGAGGGCTTCGCGCGAGGAGAAGTTATCGTAGTTCGTATCCTTCACGTTGCGGAACTCGCCGCCGAACTTGATCGAGTGCGCGCTCTTCACCACCGTCATCGTGTCGCCGAACAGCATCGTCGAGCTGAACCGCGCCTGCCCGTTGCTATCGCCCAGAACTCCGCATCCGTATGTCAGGGGATTGGCGAACGTTCCAAAGTAAGGCAGCGTGATGTCGCGACCGTGGCCGAAGGAATCTAGACCCGTGATCGCGTCAATTCCCTGGTATCCGTCGCAGAAGAATCCCGCATCATTTTGGTTATAGCCGGCTCGCGCCAGGTTGGTGACATTCGAGCTCAGCGTGGAGGCGAGCGAAATGACTCCGTTATGGGCCGTTGCAATGTTGTTGTAGAAGCCCATTTGCGGCAGCACTTCGCTGTGGCCGGGATTTGAATCTGCGAGGTGCCCGTAGGTATAGCGCACCGTCAACTGGTGTTTCGGCGTTATCGCATAGTCGAAACGCCCGGTCAGCGTGTAGTCATTCAGCGAATCGGGAGAAGGGAAGAAGAGCAGCGTGCTCACGCCGTCTCCGAGATCCTGCTGTCCCACAGGGGTGATCGCCAACAGCTTCGCCATTGTCGGATCGATCCCCAGGCCCGAGAGATTATTCGGATTGCCAGCCGGATTGTTCAGGTTCACCGGAGTCACGCTCCCATCCGGCGATATATAGGTGAAAATGCCGCTCTTGAACGCCGCATTCGGAACAATCTGGTCTGCGGTACGCGTGGTGCGGAATCGCTGCACCTCTCCATTGAAGAAGAAGAACAGCCGGTCTTTTAGGATCGGGCCGCCCAGCGATGCGCCGAAGTCGTTGCGGACGTAAGGGTCCTGCGGGCCATTCGCCTTGGTGTTGAAGTAGTCGCGCGCGCCGAGCGCATTGTAGCGGCCGAACTCATAGGCGCTGCCGTGAAAGCTGTTCGTGCCGCCGCGGGTCACGACATCGATGATGGCGCCTGTGTCGCGTCCGAATTCCGCGTCGAAATTGTTGGTGATGACGCGGAACTCCTGCGTGGAGTCTGGATTCGCGTTCACCAGACCACCGGGGATGCCGGGAACCGAAGTGTCGTTATTGTCCGCGCCGTCCAGCAGGAAATTATTATTGCGATCTCGCTGGCCGTTTACCGAAAACCCGCCGTCATTATTGGTGGCATGCACCGCGCCGGGAGAGAGCAGGACGAGCTGATAGGGATCGCGCAACACCAGCGGCAGGTTGTTGATCTGCTTGGAGTCGATCACCGTCGAAAGCTGCGAGTTGTCGGTTTCGATCGGCGCCACCGCCACACCTGATACGTTCACCGTCGTGCTCGCCGCCCCGACCGCCAGGTTGAAGTTCACCGGCAGCGTGGCCGCGACGTTCAGTGTGACGTTGTTCTTCGTCACGCTCGTGAAGCCCGATGCGCTGGCCGAGACGTTATAGAGCGCCGGCGGCAGGTTGGCAAAGTTGTAGAGACCCGACGAGGTGGTCGTCACGGTCTGGCTGAGACCCGTTGCCTCCGATGTCGCCGTGACCGTCGCATTGGGAATCGCGGCGCCGCCCTGATCGAGCACCTGACCGGTAATACTGCCGGTCTGCGCCCAGGCGGAGGGACCAAGGAGAAAAGCGGATACTGCCAGTAGCAACAGAAGCGCGGAACGAAAGCGAACCATAACTGCCCCCACATATTTTCACTGCTCGATCGGTGATGCCGATCCTTATTGGCTGTAGGTGCACACCATTGGCCACAATGGCCGGTCGGAGATTTGAAAGTGTTGAGTTTCCTGAATTCAGTGACAGAAGACAGAAAGCAGGGACGAAAGAAAGTTGAATCGAACTTCATCTCCACCTTTTGGAATTCCTGGTATGAGATCAAGTGGATTTACGCTCAATGGGATCACGCATGCGAATTACTCTGTCCGCCGTCACATCCCGTCGCAGGACCCGGCTTCTGGAAGCGGCGCTTGCAGAGTTCACCTCGCGCCTCGGTCACTACGTCACACTCGACGAGCAGCAGTACGCCACCGAAACAGCCATGATGGCCGCGCTCGACAAACCCGGCCGTACTCCAGGCCGTCTCATCCTGCTCGATGCCCGCGGCAGCACCTTCTCTTCCGAGCAATTCGCCTCCTGGATCGGCCGCGAGCGCGATAGTGGCACACAGCACCTGCATTTCGCGATCGGCCCCGCAGATGGCTGGTCAGAGAAGGTTCGCAAGCGGGCTGATCTGCTGCTCTCCTTCGGCCCGATGACATTTCCGCACGAGCTCGCCCGACTCATGCTCGCCGAGCAGCTCTATCGCGCATTTACAATCCTTGCGGGACATCCCTATCACGGCGGCCACTGACCGCCGCTCACCCCCATGAACGAATCGCGTCGAGGACTGATCCTGATCAACACCGGCCCCGGCAAGGGCAAGACAACTGCCGCGATGGGCACTGCCCTGCGCGCGGCCGGAAATGGCATGCGCGTCCTGATGCTGCAGTTCCTCAAGGGCTCGTGGCATTACGGGGAGCTCGACGCCGTGAAGGCCTTCGGCGAGAACTTCATCATGAAGCAGCTCGGCCGCGGCTTCGTGAAAGTTGGCGGCGCGGAGACCGATCCCGAGGACATCCGGATGGTCGAAGAGGCATGGGAGGAAGCGCGCAAGGCCATCCTCTCCGGCGACTGGGATATGGTGATCCTCGACGAGATCAACTACGCCATCGGGTACGGCATGCTCGATCCCGCGAAGGTCGTGGAGACGCTGAAGCAGCGCCCCGAGATGGTGCACGTCATCCTGACCGGCCGCAATGCCCACAAGGACCTCGTCGCCATCGCCGACACTGTCACCGAGATGCGTCAGGTAAAGCACGCCTACGAGAACGGCATCCTCGCCCAGCGAGGTATTGAGTACTAGCTTGAGTCGGCGTCCCCGGCACCCCTACCCTCCTTCCGATACGGGAGAGGGCGGCACACACCTTGTCGAATCAATTGGATAAGTGCCGTCCCGGTTGCTGAAAGGCGAGGCCCTAGGAATGCTGTGGCAGCGGCCGCATCGCCCCGATCTCTCTTGCGCTCCAGCGCACCGGATGCGACTGCGCCGCATGGCGTTCTCTTTGCTCCGCCGCAGACAGCGTCTCCATGAGCTCCTTCGCCGGCATCGGGCGGCCGAGCAGATAGCCCTGCAACGTGCTGCAGCCGAGTCCGGTCAGGAACTCCTGCTGCGCCCGCGTCTCGATGCCTTCGGCCACGATGCTCAGGTTCAGCGTCCGGCCTAATGCCACAATGGCAGATACGATAGCCGCGTCTTCTGTGTGCGGCGCGAGGTCGCGTACAAATCCGCGGTCTATCTTCAGCTCGGTCGCCGGCAGCCGCTTCAGGTAGAGCAGGCTCGAATAGCCGGTGCCGAAGTCGTCGATTGAGATCTTCACTCCCATATCGTCGAGCTTCTGCAGAATCGCCATGCTCGCGTAAGGGTCCTGCATGGCGGTGGATTCCGTCACTTCCAGCGTCAGACATCCCGGTTCGAGCGCGTAGCGCTCCAGCGACTCGCGCACCAGTTGGATGAGTCCCACATGGCTGAACTGGAGCGGCGAAAGATTCACCGCAACGCTCCAGGCCTGTTGCCCCTGTGCGCGCCACTCGCCCATCTGGCGGCAGGCCTCGTTCAGCACCCATTCCCCGAGGTGCACGATCACGCCAGACTTTTCCGCCAGCGGAATGAACTGGTCCGGGGAGAGAAGACCCCGCACCGGATGCTGCCAGCGCACGAGAGCCTCCACCCCGGTGAGCCGCGATGTATGCGCATCGAACTTCGGCTGGTAGTGCAGCACCATCTCGTGCCGCTCCATCGCCGAACGCAGCTCCTGCAGCAATTGCAACTGCTCATGCGCATGGGCGTTCATGGACGGCTCAAAGAAGCAGTACCCACTGCGCCCCAGCGACTTCGCGTGATACATCGCCGCATCGGCGTTCCGGAGCAGATCGTGCGCGTCCTGCGCAAAGTCCTCGTATAGAGCGATACCAATGCTCACCGAGACATTCAGGTCATGCTCGCCGATCCGATACGGCTGACCGACCAGCCGCACCAGCTTGTCGGCAAGGTTAGCCGCCGATGTCGGGTCGCCTAGTTCGGCAAGCAGCACGAATTCATCCCCACCGATCCGGGCCAGGGTGTCGCTGGCGCGCGTCGCGCTGGTGATGCGCGCGGCCACCTCCGCCAGCAGAGCATCCCCGGTGTGATGCCCGAAGACGTCATTCACCTCTTTGAATCCGTCCAGGTCCAGAAACAGGACCGAGAAGGCTGCGTGGCTGCGGCGGCTGGCCTGGATCGCCTGATTCAGCCGGTCTTCCAGCAGCACCCGGTTCGGCAGCTTGGTCAGGTTGTCGTGCAGAGCCAGGTAGGTCAGTTCCTGATTCGCGCTTGCCAGAGACTCCGCCAACGCCGCCGTGCGCGATTCCAGCCGCGCATCGATCACCGAGGTGATCAGAACAACCGACAGCCCGCCAATCGTCGTCAGGACCACCAGCGAGGTGAGCCACAGCGAATCGATGCCGGAGTGCGACGCGCCGCTGACACTATTGGCCGACATCTGCGCTGCCGTCATTCCCGTGTAGTGCATACCGCTGATCGCCAGGCCCATCAAGACTGCCGATCCAGCTCGCCTGAGCCGAATGCCGGAAGAGTGTTGTCGCAGCCGGAAGGCCAGCCACAGAGCCGTACCGGATGCGACCACCGCAATAAGGATCGAGAGCAAGACCAATGCGACGTGATAATGGATCGCCGGGCGCATCCGCATCGCTTCCATGCCGGTATAGTGCATGGTGCAAATGCCGACGCCCATCAGCAACGCGCCGAGCGCGAACTGACGGTTCCGCATTTGCTTTTGCGTGACCAGCCGGAGCGCGAAGGCGGAGGACAGGATGGCCAGCAGCCACGATAGCCCGGTAACCCACAGGTCGTAGCCCATCGCAATCGGCAGGTGGAACGCCAGCATGCCGATGAAATGCATAGACCAGATGCCGCTGCCCATGGCCGCCGACCCGCCGGCCAGCCACAGCCGAGCAGCTTTTCCCTGCGCAGCCGCGATGCGGCCGGCCATATCCAACGCCGTATAAGAAGCCAGCACGGCAACAAGTATCGAAATCAGGACAAGCCAGATATTGTATGAACTCGTGAGCATTGCGGTATGCCGTCTAGATCTGCCAAACACTATGTATTGTCGGCATTTCCTCTTCTGATCTGGATTACTGAAGAGGGGCATTTCTGAACTTTAGAAACATTCGGGAAGGCTACAGGCCCAAATCGGAACCGATAAAGCGATTCCCATTTCGGGAAACAGGAATTCGGCTTAGGGGATAATAAGCAGATGGCGTGGTTTAAGCGGCAGGACAACGAGATCGAAAGCTCCCAGGAAAAGCGTGTCCGGACGGAAGGCCTCTGGGTCAAATGTGAAGGCTGCGACCAGTACATTTTCAAGGCTGACCTCGAGTCCAACCAGCAGGTCTGCCCCAAGTGCGGCCGCCACCATAAGCTCGACGCTCGCAGCCGCATCGCCGCGCTGCTTGAGCCCGGCTACCAGCTCGTCGACCTGGAGCTCAAGTCGACCGATCCGCTCAACTTCTTTGACGTCAAGTCCTATAAGAGCCGTCTCGCCAAGGCGCAGGAGGCCACCGGCCTCAACGACGCCATCATCAATGCCGTCGGCCGGCTCGAACAGCACGATGTCGTGCTCAGCGTGATGGAGTACGCATTCATCGGCGGCAGCATGGGCGCGGTCGTCGGCGAAACCATAGCGCGTGCCGTCGACCGCTCGCTCGAGTTACGCCGCCCGCTCATCATTATTTCCGCATCGGGTGGAGCGCGCATGATGGAAGGCATTGCCAGCCTGATGCAACTCGCCAAGATCTCCAGCGGCCTCGCCGAGCTCGACGATGCTGGCGTTCCCTACATTTCCGTCCTCACCGACCCGACCACCGGCGGCGTCACCGCCAGTTTCGCCATGCTGGGCGACCTCAACATCGCCGAGCCCGGCGCGCTCATCGGCTTCGCCGGCCCCCGCGTTATCGAGCAGACGATCCGCCAGAAGCTCCCCGAAGGCTTCCAGCGCTCCGAGTTCCTGCTGGAACACGGCATGCTGGACGCTGTAGTCCCGCGCCCGGAACTGAAGGCTTACATCGACCGGGCGCTGTCCTTCATGACTGCCGCCGCCTGAGCGATCGATCGACAGGCGCACTCCTTCAGACGCGATCCTGCTTGAGGGGCTCATCCCGTATGCTGCGCCTGCCAACTTAAATCGAAAATGGGCTGAGCGCAGACTGATCTAGGGATCCTGCAGTTGCCGGGGGACTCTCTCTATATAGATCCGGCGCACGAAGGGCGCGAGCCAGGCGCGATAGGAAACCGGCCGGAAGCCACTGGGCTCGAGGCACCAGACCGGTGTGAGCACGACCATGTAGCGGGGATGAAGCTTGGGTGTGTACTGGTCGAATCCGAGGCGGCAATCGACGGGTCGGCGGGCATCCTGCACGTTCAGGTGAAAAGCATCGGCAGGATAGCCGATCTTTGACTCATTGACATAGCCGGCCTGATCGACTTCTGTCCAGCCGTCATATTCAAACCCCGCCTGCACGAATTGCTCCGGGACGCCCTGGCTGCGGACCTCCTGCACGGCCGCAACCCGCGCGCGATTCAACGCGAAGAGATCGTGCGTGGCGGCGATGCCGTAGAAAGCAAAAAGGCACAGCGTGACGTAGGAGACGGCAGGCAGCGATCTCCCAATTCGCTCCTCATACATCTTCAGCAGAAAGAGGATGAAGACCGGCATGATGCCGAGCAGATAGCGATCGAAGATATAAAAGCGCAGCCCTCGGGGAAGGAGCAGAACGAGATAGGCGGCGGTGTAAGGGAAATACAAAACGAAGAGTGTCTTCCAACTCGCAGTCGCGCCGGCACGCGGGACCAGCACAGATTTTTCGCGGACGGCGACGGACCACAGCAGCAGCGCTGCTCCGCTGAGCACCACAATGATGGAGACAGCAGCCCGGACGGAATGGGAAAGGGAGATCGGCCGATAGCCGATCATGTCCCACGATCTTGGGGCGATGCCTTCGGCATCTAGAACGTGATAGAGCCACGGCATCAGCCAGTCGTCCAGGCTCCCCTGCATCTTGAAGATCCAGCACGCGACGCAGAGCAGCAGCGCGAGGACGCCGAGCTTGACCTGCACGTGATGGCCGAGGCGGCGTGCCACCACAATCCACGTGATAAGAATGGGCAGAAGAATGAGCAGCAGGCAAAGGAACGTCTTGAACAGGACCACCGCGAGAAACATCGACTTGCTGAATATGTATGAGGCGTGGAGCCTTTCGAGTATGAGCGCGGCGGTAGAGACAGAGGCCTGCTGGACGGGAGGGTAGAGAACTTTTTCAGGAACCGAATAGCGCTGGCGATAGAACCAGTGAGTGGAAGTAAAGATGAGAGTGATGCTGGCAAGCCACAGGGCAACCGCGGCAGAAACAACACCGCGCCGGGTTCGCAGCAGCCATGCCGCGGAGGGCACGACCACCAGGGCGCCGAGCCAGACGATCTGCCGCTCGGTGCCCCCCACGACATTCGTCACAGTCGCGGCGCACAAAAAGAGGATCGACACCATGGCGCTTTGCGCCTCGACTGCGAGCTGGCAGAGATAGAAGCACAGCAGGGTCACGAACAGCCCGCCGACATCGGACATGTAACTGGCGGCGAGTGGAATGAAGAGCGGTGAAACGCAGAATGTCAGCGAACCGAAGATGGCATTGCGGTTGGAGATATTGCCGTGCCGCAGAAGGGTATGGAGGAGCCATCCGCACCCGATGGCGAAGGGAAGCATGGAGAGGCGCGCCACCGTGAACGAATAGCCGAAGGCCTTTAGAAACGGGGCAGTCCAGACAATCTGCCAGCCGAGCATGGCGGTAGCCCAGCCGTTGTAGATGAAATGTCCAGTACGGGAGAAATCGTAGGCAGTGCGGACGTAGGACCAGTCGTCGATGAACCCCATCGGCGCGAAGGGAAGGCTGAGCAGCACCGCGAGCCCGGCTAGCAAACCGCAGCACAGGCCGCCGAGCGTGGAGTATCGCGCGCTGGACTGCGGCTTGGCTGTCATGCTGTCGACGTCAGGCTCCTTGCCATGTTTCTGCCCAGCCGCACGCTTTCTGCGATGCTTCGATCCTCAGGATAATAGAAGCAGGTGTCGGCAATCTGCAGCCCGCGCACGGGGGTTTGAATGGGTGGAAGCAGGGACGCGAAGCCTACTTCGCAGACCGGCTGCGCATGCTTCAGGCGGAAGACAGCGGCATCCAGAATGTCTTCGTGAGTTATCTCAGGATTCAGCTTCTTCAGGCACTGCATGGATTCGTCGATAAATGCGGCGCTGGTCTGCGCGAACTTAGGGTGATCCGAGGGCAGGTAATAGGGAATATAGACGACCGTGCTACCCAGTTCCCGCAAGTTGCTGAACTCGATCACTCCCGGAATTTCGACCGAACTGTCTTCGATATTGATCCAGAAATGCGGGCTGACGGAGCGGCGAAGTTTGAGGACAACGCAGCAGACACCCATGCTGCGGATTCGCTCGTAGGCATGTTTCCAGGATGAATCTCTCGATGCCAGCAACTTCGGCACATAGGGAATCGGCATGGTCGAGATGACATGCTGCGCCGGCCACTCGCGATCCGGCGTCCTGACTCCGGTGATCTGATTCTCTTCGATGAGAAGTTCCTGAACCGGACAGTTGAGCTGTATCTCGCAGCCGCGCGCGACGACGGCTTCGACCAGAGCATCTACGAGTGTTTTGGAGCCGCCTTCGAGATAGCCGAGTTCCTCGGTCATCATGCTCTTGCGGGACTCGCCGACCCGGCGGATGCGCGAGCGAATCCATGCGGCCGAGATTCGGTCTGCGTATTGATGGAACTTGTAGTCAAGCAGCGATCGCCAGAAGCGTTCGTATCCTTCCCGGCCGCACCATCGCGTGATCCAGCTTCTTGCGTCGGTGGTTTCGAGAGCAGGCCAATCGCGGCGGTGCATACAGGCGAAGATGAAGAAGCCATAGCGCAGCTTCGTCAGCAGACTGCATTGCGGCACACGAAGGAGCGAGAGCGGGGTTCCCCATGGAATCAATTGCCCCCGGGAGTAGAAACCCATCGAGGTTTCTTTCCAGCGCATCTTGTGTGCAATTTGCAGCTCCTCGAGCAGTTCAAGCGTGGCGTAATCGGACCGGCAGACGAAATGATAGAAGCGCTCGAGAGAGAGTCCGCCAAAGTCGAAGTGGGCAGCCATCCCGCCGGGCTCTCCCGACGCCTCAAGTAGCTTGACCTGGTGCCCATCGCAGACTGCCTGGTAGGCAGCAGCCAACCCCATCGGGCCGGCTCCTATGACGATTACCTGCGCCAAAAGATATACCGTGGGACACGACAGTATCTGCCGCGAGCTGAAGAGTTATCACAGACTCGACTCTCGATAGAGTGCGAAATACTGGCCCCCATAGTCGGCTCAGTATATCGGTGGCCTATGCGTTCATGGCAGAGGTTTAAGTTTGGGGGAACGAATATTGCTCCGCGAGTTACTGTCGGCATACGAACGATTACCAGCGCGGCAGAAATGGCGCGGGGTCAGATAGCGAATGAGCATTTCTCTTCGAATGGCCGACCCGAGATGCCTCTCGCGTCCGGAGTTGCAGGGGCGGCTCCCACGAAGGTGGCGAATTGAGCGCAATCCGGGGCAATCCAGCGGATCGTTTCGGGAAATGAGTACCGTTGTCACGATGGCGCGCCGAAGGTGGGAGGGATCACACGAACCGAGCAGTGTGACCATTTGCTTGCGGCATCCCGCTGGGGAGAACGACATGAAAACAGCATTCGGCATCCTGGCTCTGTACATCAGCATCCCGCTGGCAATCGTGGCAGCGCAGGGAATTGTGGCGCATGAGGCGGCGTTACAGCAGAGCGCGGCGCACGCCGCGGTAGCGCAGGCGCTGCCCGCGCTGCCACGTCATTGATCAGGTTGGCTGACGGGCGGCCCGTATGTAGGGCAACACTTCGGCGGCGAGCTTTTCATCCAGCTCAGGGCTCATGAAGTGCAACGGATTCGATTCCATGCTGCCGGAGGCAGTGACTCGGCTGCTGATCTTGGGGAAGTAAGTCTGCTGCGGGTCAACCCTGACGAGAAAAGCGGATGGTCCCGGGCTATCCAGCGCGGCGAGAAACGCCGGATCAGATTCGAAGCCCGGGCCGAGCCTCTGCAGCGGAATATCATAGGCGGCGAAGAGTGATTCCCAGCGCGGAATCCCCAGCCCGGTCGCTGTATCGCAGCCGATATAACTGCCACCGAAATAGTTTTTCTGTGTCATCCGAATCGAGGCGTACCCGTTGTCGTCGAAGATGAAGATCTTCAGGTTGAGCTTGTTTACGGATACCGTGCCCAGCTCCTGAAGATTCTGAATGAAGCCTCCATCGCCTTCGACCAGGAAAGTACGGCGGCCATTCGCGGCGAGGGCTGCGCCGATCGCACCGCCGAGGCCATATCCCATTGAGGCCAGCCCCTTGTCATTGAAGACACGCTGACCGCGCTTCACCCGGAAGGCCTGCATCATGACCGTGTTGGCGCTGCCGCTGCTGCAGGGAATGACAACGTCCTCTGCGGTGCAGAGATCGGAGAGCTTCATACAAAAATCGTATGGGGAAACAAAACCCTCGCCGGTGTGATTGGCGGGATCGTTCAGCGGAATCAACGAGCGGACCTTTCGGCAAAAGGCGACCCATGCATCGTATGCCGGAAGATCACTCTGGCGCGCAATGAAATCGAGGACGGCGTTCGCGTCGCCGCATACGGGCAGGTCAACGCGTGGATGTCCCTTCTCCAGTTCCGCGCGATCGCATTCCACCTGGACGACCTTGCCAAGCGGCACGAATTGCTGCCAGTTGAACCCGGTCTGCTGCAGACCGAGGCGAGTGCCCAACGCGATCAGCAGATCCGCCTGCTGTATGAGAATGTTGGCGCCGCGCTGGCCCCACGTATTGGGGCGGCCAAAGAACAAGGGATGGTCTTCAGGAATGCGATCGATGCCGTTCCAGGTGGCTAGCAGCGGTATGCCGAGCTTCGCCAGCCGATCCAGCAGCCTTTGGCTGGTGTCGCGGCTTACACCGCCGCCAATGAGCAACACGGGACGTTGTGCGCGGCGAAGAAGCGATGCGATCTCATGCAGCATATCGTCCTTCACCGGAGCGAAGGTGCTACTTTCCCGGGCGGGCGCCGAAGTGTTGGAAGAGACGCCGTCGAACTTCGCGCCCTGGATGTCCAGCGGGACCTCCAGAAAGACCGGTCCTTTCCGGCCGTGACTGCCGGATTCCGCAAGACGGACGAAGGCGGCGCGATCGAGAGGGGTGTCAATCAAGGCGGAAGTGACGGTGACCGGCCGCGCGATGCTTACGCCGTCGATCTCCTGAATGCCGCGCTGGCGAATCTGGCCGCGCGCGAGATCGCTGACCTTGACTTGGCCACCCACTACGAGCAGCTCGCGGCTCTCCAGGTATGCGCCGGCCATGGCGGTGACAATGTTGGTGAGGCCGGGACCGGCGGTGACGAGAGCGAAGGCGCGACCTTCCGAAGACACTTCGTTGAAATACTCGGCAGCAATGCCTGCGGCGACCTCGTGCACGACCGGAATGCAGGTGAACCGATGGCTGCAGCTTTCCAGCAGATGCATGATGTTGCCGCCAGCTACGAAGAAGCAGTGCGTGTACCCCAGTTCGCGAAGCCAATCGGCCAATTGATCACTGTATTTCATGCGTACAACGTCAGAGCCTTTCTATTTTCGTTTGCGAGAGCGCGGCGAGCAGATCGGGAAAGCAGGCAATGGAGCGGCGGGCATCCGCACAGGAGCCATAGCCATAGCTTGCATGGATAAACTCGAGCCGATTCACGGTTGCCGCTTCTTCGTCTTCGGCGGTGTCGCCGATCATGATGGTGGATTCCGGCGCAAGCGAATGATGGACGAGCATCTGCGACAACATCTCCGCTTTGCCTGCGTAGCCCGGCACCCGGCTGTCACGGGTCACGATCCCATCGAAGATTTCAAAGATGCCGAAGTGCTTCAGGATTTGGGTAGTAGGGATGCGCGGTTTGTTGGTGACGAGAAACAGCCGTGCGCCTGCCGTACACAAGTCCTGGAGTAGCGGCAGGACGCCGCTGAACAGAACCGTGTCGCGCCAGCCGCTGGAATCGTATTCCGCGCGGTAGACGGTTTCGATCTGCGCAAGCTCAGCGTCTGTGAGCGTGGGATCGATGCGCGTTGCGATGATGCGGATGGGCGGCCCGACTACGGAGCGAAGGTCTGCCGCTGGCATCGTCCGACCGGCAGCGCGAAAGGCCAGCGCGAGGGCGGCGGCGATACCGGGACACGAATCGATAAGCGTGCCATCGAGGTCAAAGAAGAGGGACCGCACCGGATGAATTTCCGCGAGCTGCATAAGAGGGATTGCGAATCAGCGGTTCAGAACTGCCCAGCGCTTCTCCAGCATGTCGATGCGCTTCGCATCCTCCTGCTCGATGTGGCTGTAGTACTCGCGCTTGTTCAATAACCAGAGCAGCTCAAAATGCACTGCGTTCAGCAGCCCCTGATCGATATGACTCTGCCGTGCGGATTGCGCATCGAATATGACCTTGCGCGTCTCGAATCGAGTCAGGTGGACGTTTACCATTTCGCGCAGAACAGGAATGGAGTCGCTGGAAACACCACCCCCGACGACAAGATCGAGATTGCGCCCCTTGCAGGCAGCAGCCGTTTTGAGTACGCAATCCGTCACCTGCCGGCCATTGATGTCATCCCGGCTGAGACCGGCGGAGAGTGAAAAGTCGACGCGGCCAAAGACGATGCCTGAAAGTTCCGGCGCCTTCTCTGTCGCATCCGCCAGAGCGTCCAGATGGTTGTAGGCGGACGTTGTTTCCAGATTGAAAAGGAACTCCGTCTCTTCGCGCTCTTCCTCCGAATACACCTTGGCCACGGCCTCAGCGAATTTGGTGAGCGCGTAGGTGCTCTCGATCATGGGAGCGATGATGTAGTCCACGCCGATCTGCTTGCTCTCGATCAGGTCGCGCATCGCTTCGCATCCGCCTACCTTGAGACCAAACTTGAGCCCTGCCTTGCGGCAAATCTCGACCAGGCGCAGCAGTTCATCCACGCGCGTGCCTTCGGCCTCAAATTCGGCCTTTATGGCGACGTAGCCGTACTCCTGCCTGCCTTTTTTAAGGAGGTCGAGCATTTTGCGTTCTTTGGCGTTCATTCCATCTCCGGGCGCAAAGTTGTGGTTTGGAAATTACCAGGCGATGGGCCCAATTCTAGCAGTTCAGATGGAAGATCCCCGGCTGTCGAGAGGCGCACCGCCACCTGCAAACACGGCAGGACCGGATTGCGTTAAGCAGCGGCGATGCGCCGGGTGAGGTCGTTCTGTTCGCTCTGTGATTCTGCCCCTATGGTGAACGCGTCGAGCACGCCGCTGCCCAGCGCGAATCGCACCGCATCGGACGGGCGATCGCGCATCGCTCCCTGGCCGAGGATCTTCATGCCGACAATGCCGGTGCCGGTCTTACGCATCTGCTTGACGACGCTGATCACGGTGTCGGAGTCGGCGTCCATGTGTGCGCCAACCGGGTTCAGGCGCACCAGATCGATGTCGACCCACTCCGATGCGGCGGCTGCAGCGCGCAGCGCCTCGATGGAATGGCAGGAGACACCGTGCGCGCGAATAATGCCCTTCTGCTTGGCCTCGGACAGCACGTCCATGATGCCGCGATAGCGCGTTGTCCAGTCATCTTCCGTGACGCAGTGGATGAGGACGATGTCGATGTAGTCGGTGCCCAGCTCACGGCGAAAGCGATCGAGGTCCGCGCGCATCACCTTGGGATCGCGATGATCGCTCTTCGTCATCACCACCACCTTGTCCCGCGGCAACTGCTGGATCGCGGCCTTTACATAGGGATGGCTGCCGTAGGAGTCCGCGGTATCGAAGAAACGCAGGCCGTTCTCGTTGTAACCATCGAGCAGCAGCTTGACGAATGGGTTGTTGCCCATACGTGTCTGGTTGGATTCGCCACCGCCTCCAATGGTACCGGTTCCCATGGCCAGACGGCTGGTCCGGATACCGGTGCGGCCGAGGACGACATCATCGTGTGCGCGATAGCTGCCGGAGACCGGAGGCAGAGCGAAGCCGGCGGCACGGGCCGTTCTGGCGGCGATCCAGGTTGCGGCCAACCCCGAGGCGGAGCGGCGGAGGAAATCTCTACGAAGCATAGAAACTCCTTTAGAGCGACAGGATACTCCTGTTTACCCTGTGTTTGTCTGCCCCGGAAACCACCTTAGTGGATTATGGATCGCATCACCGCTGTCCGGTGAGTGAGGCATCCTGGAGGATGACGAAGTGTCCGTTCGGCAGTTGCTCGATGGTCGGCGCATAGGTGCCCAATAATTGGCGGCGCCACCACCTGCCGGTGTTGTGCTTCTCTTTCATGGAAGTGAACCAGTATTGCCAGAGAACGGCGCGAATATACCGGGGTGGGGCGCCGGCGAACGGATTTCCGCTGAAAAGCTGCAGCATGTCATGGTCATTCAGGAGCAGCAGCTCTTCGGTGCGGGGCACGATGGGATACTCCGGCCATGCGCCAAGCGAGGCGAACCACAGGTTCCAGTCGAAGCGCGGCTGGTAGGGCGCATAAAGACCCGGCGGCTTCGTCACATCCTGCGGCTTGTAGCGAAAGAGGTAGGCAGCCCAGTTCGTCCCATCCATCGAGCCCTGGAACTCAATCTCGTAGCGATGCGGCGTCATAACGGCGAAGAGACCGTACTGGTTCGCGATACGGAAGGGCTCGAGCGCGACGACAGGCTCGCCGGGAAGCGGAATCGTGCGCCAGAACATATGTAACATTAGCAGCGACGTGTTATAGAAGACCCAGCTCAGCATGACGGCAGTGACGGCCGTGCGAAGCGCGCCCAGGTGGCGGCGAATCGAGGAGCGTGGCGGAGCGTCCGGTTGTTCGATGCTGCCGGTAATTTCATCTTCCAGCGTGGCGGGTTGAGCAGTCTCGGGGACGTGGAATTGCCCCGGAACAACGCGGCGGAGATAGCGATCGTCCAGCAGAAGAAAGCCCAGAGCGAGCACCAGGTAGTTGAGGAAGGTGTAGTTCGCCGTCAGAATGACACCAAGCTGCCACGCGGTGACCATCCAGAAGCAGACGATACGCCAGCGCCGCGGCAGAAATGCCATCAAGACCAGCACCAGCTCCATGAGCAGCGTGGTAAACGCGGTGGCTTTGTGGAACCACTCGGGCAGGTGCTGGATATACCAACCGATCCAGGTGGGCAGCGGTCCGTTCTGGTAGTACTCGTCCATGGCGGTGAAGTTGCGCCATGTCGGATCGCCGCTGAGCAGCTTCACCGCGCCGGATTCGAAGTAGATGCGGAACCATTCCCAGAGCAGCAGCAGCACGCTGGCACGCGGCGGCGGCGAAGCTGCGCCCCAGCCGGGCAGCAGGCCCGCGGGAGCGAGGAAGAGGCTGATGAATCCTGCTTCCAGCAGCATGCCGTCGGATTGGTAGTTGGCGAAGTCCTGCGCTGCTCCGATAAAAGACAAGTAGCCGAGAAAACAGACAATCAGCATGGCGCGCGGACAGATGTTGGCCACCACCAGCACAGATGCCAGCATGCCCACGATGCACAGCGCGATGAGCATGTGATTGCCGGAGCCGAGCCACAGGATCGTAGGCGCGTACCACAGCCGCATCGGTCCGAGTCCGCGGCGCACGTGCTCCAGAAACTCGCCCGCCGGCAGAACGCCATCGGGGCCGATGAGACCTCTGATCTGAAAGATCAGAGAGAAAAATGCCGAAAAGTAAATGAGCCCGAGCGCGCGCAGAAAGAGCCAGCGAGGGATAAGCCGGTTCGATGCGCCATACCGGCCATCCGGAGTGGAGCCAAATAGATACCGGATAAAGTTGACTGGAGCGGAGGGCATGTCGACTTGCTCCCAGAGTACCGCTGTCCAGAGTAGCGCCGTCGCGCGTTCAGGGTTGCGTTGGCGTCGAGCCGGAAGAAATGACGAACTGCCGCACCTCGGCTCGCTCCTTGTCCAGCTCCGCCTGGCGATGCGCCTGCAGCTTTTGAAATGTTTGGAACTCCTGCTGCGCGCGTTCCTTGTTTCCCGCGTGCACGTAGTACTGGCCGAGCCGATAGTGCGCGTCCGGCAGGTCTGGGTTCAGCTCCAGCGCACGCGTGTATTGCGGCAGCGACTTGGCGTACTGATGCTGGTCCGCATAGAGAATTCCCAACTGCAGATGCGCGTCGGCCAGCTTGTCGTCCAGCGCGATGGACTTCCGCAGCAGCGATTCGACCTGCGCGAAGTCAATGCTGTTCGCCTCCGAGCGCTTTCCTTTCCAAAGCCCGACGGCGTAGTAGTACTGGGCGAGCGCATTGCGCGGCTCCAGCTCTGCGTAGCGGCGGAAGCGCTGGATCACGTCGTCGGCCTGGTTCGGTGAGCTGAGATACGCCTTCGAAAGAAACAGGTAACAGCGCCCGTCGTGTGGATTCAGGTCCGCGGCGGTGAGCAGGGCCTTGATCGACTCCTCATAGCGGCCGCGCGAGTAGAGCGCCATGCCCAGTCCGATCCAGAGACGCGGCGACTTGGGGAAGCGCACAGTTCCCTGCTGGAAGACCTGAATGGCCGGCTCATAGGTGCGGTGAAGCAGAAGCTCGCTGCCCCATGCAAAGAGATTGTCTTCGCTGGGGTCCATCTGCGCTGCGGTCTCCAGCTGGTTGGCGGCCTCGATAAATTTGCCGTCCTTCTCGTCGATCCTGCCGAGGAGGTTGTGAAGCTCGCCGCTGTCCTGTTGTTTTGCGAGCTCCTGGGTAAGCTGCCGCGCATCGCTGAGGCGACCGGTAAGGAAGTACGCCAGCGCCAGGTTGTAGCTGTTGTCGTAGGAGGCGGGCTGAATTTGCCGGGCCTTTTCGAGCAAGGGGATTGCCTGCGCGAGCTTGCCGGATTGCAGATAGAACTCGGCGAGGTTGTGATTGGCCTGATAGTCCTCTGGTTCCAGAGCCAGCGCCTTGCGGAACTGATCCTCTGCCGCCGCTGGCCTGCCGGCATGCAGCAGGCCGGTGGCGAGATTGGTGCGGGCGGCAGCGGAGTCCGGCTTTAGCTGCACTGCTATCTGGAGTTGGTCTACGGACTTCGCGGTCTTATGCTGCGCGGCGTAGACCAGGCCCAGCAGCTCGTGCACTTCGAAGCTTTTTGAGAGGCTCGGCTCTATTTTTTCCAGTCGGGCCGCTGCCTGGGTGTAGTCGTGCGCGTTGTAGGCAGAGACGGCGGATTGAAACTCGCTCTCAAGAGCGCGGTCTGGCGCACTCTGGGCCGTCACCGGCACGGAAAGTGCAATCATCGAACCGAAAAGGACGAGCCGGAGCGGAACCGCCTTACCCACACCTTCACCTCGCATCCGCCACAAAAAGAGCATCGCAAAAAGAGACACCCCGGATCATATTCCGGGGTGCCTGCTGGGTGTGAGTCTAGCGATCAGTAGTAAAGCTTCAGAGCGAACTGAATCTGCCGCGGATCGTAAGGAGCATCGCGTGTAGACCCGATCTGTCCGAAGGCGCTGTTGGTGAAATCGCCAGAACCGCTGATGGACTGTACACCGTTGCCGCCAAAGTTCGGCGCGTTGAAGTTCGGATGGTTGAGGATGTTGAAGAACTCCGCCCGGAACTGCATCGAGACGCGGTCACTGATCTGGAATCCCTTGAATGCTGAGAAGTCGAACCGGCGGAAGTCTGGTCCGTGGGTGAAGCCGGGACGGCCGCCCAGGATCGCCGAGCCGCTCTGAATCGAGCACGGTGCTGAGGTTAGGCTGGGGTCGGGCCCGGTCGGTCCCAGTGGGCAGGGCTGCTTATAAGCCTTGGGGTTGTTGTACCAGAAGGGGGCGGTCTGCCCTGACGTGGGGTCAATTACCTTAGTTTTTATGCTCAGCTGCTGGCTCACGCCGGGAACCAGGAAGGCGTTGCAACCCGTTCCAGAGGTCGTGCCCGTGGGACAGCCTATGGTCTCGGGTTGGCCTCCCTGGAGAGTCGTAATGAAGTACACGCTCCATCCACCAATCAAGCTGTTCGTAAGCTTGTTGACGTCCCCCATGTACTTCTTGTTTTGGCCGAACGGGAGTTCATAACCACCGCTGATGTGCACAACGTTACGGACATCGAAATCAGCCGGACCCCAATCAATCTTGGGACCGAGACCTGGCACCCACGGCGCGCGACCTTGGTCAGCGGAGGTTCCATTGAGGAGATCGCCCGCGTCGGAGAGCGCCTTCGACCACGTATAGGTGATGAGGTAATTCAGTCCGCTCGCGAACGACTGTTCCAGTTTTGTCTGCAGACCGTTGTAGACGCTGTCGCCGATCGTGCGTTGGTAGCTGGCACCTTGGCTGAAATCGGGGAAAGGCACGAAGTCTCTCGTGTTTGTGCCGACAGGGAGAATCTGCGATACGTGGTTATTGCCGATGCCCTGCTGCAGGTGGCTGGCCCTGGTCAGTACGTAGGCTGCCTGGGCGCTGAGCGTATTGGTGATGGCGTATTGCACGGTCATATTGCTGCTGAGCGTACGCGGCGTCTTGTAATCGAACTGAAGCCCCTGGAGGCTGAGGCCGGAGGCGTTGACGGCCAGCGGTGTGAAGGCCACGCAACTGAGGCCCGCCCCGATGGTTGCGGTTCCACCCGGTCCTGCGCTTCCGCAGGAACCATATGGATTTGCGCCGGTGCTGAAGGGCGCGTAATCAGTGGTTTGGTCGTAGCCGAAGTTATAGACGAAGGGATAGTTTTCGCCGATGTTCGGACCGTATCCCTGATTTTCAAAGGCGTTGAAGTAAAGACCGACTCCGCCACGCAACACCAGCCTTGGAGAGGCTTGGAAGGCGAAGCCGAAGCGTGGAGCGAAGTTGGTTTGCTGTGTCTGCACCAGCGCGTTGCCGTATTTGTTGGTCGAGCCCAGTGCAATGCCGTCCTTGACCAGCAGGTCGAGGAAGCCGTTTCCGTTGAGTGAGGGGTTGTTGGCGGTCGAGGAGAGGTGCCTGTCTGCCTTGCCCGACGCGGGAATCAGATAGATCGGGTTACCAGTCGGCGGCCCGGTCTGCACGAAGTTTGCCTGTGCGCCGTTCGTTTCCGAGATGGGGCTGAAATAATCCCAGCGCAGGCCCAGGTTGACCGTGAGCTTCGGAGTGACTTTGAGATCATCCTGAAAGTAGAAGGCCAGGTAGGACCGTTGGTCATAGGTCTTGCTGATGTTGGAAGCGTTGACGTGGTTCGCGCCCCCGACGAAACTGACACCGCCCGGGACAGTCGTTGTTGTCGGCGTAAGGAGGAACTGCGCCCGGCCGGTATTGTCACCGCCCTGGTTCGGCACGCCGGCATAGTTGCCATTAAAGCTGAACTCGCCGCGGGAGTACGCGGGTTGCAGGGTGTTGAAGTTGACGGACTGATACTCCATGCCCATCTTGAAGCTGTTCCTGCCGTAGATTTTGGTGAAATCGTCCGTGACCTGGAAGGTCTGGCTGACTTCGTCGGAGGGAAGAAAGTCATTGCTACCCAACTGGTTGAGGCCGGAGACGATGATTGCGGGCAGACCGCCGTTCTCCGGTGCCTGGGGAATGCCCTGGATGCCGAACTGCGCCGGAATGCCCTGCGTGTTGCCCTCAGGACCAAAGCGCGTGGTGTGCAGGTGGTTGAAGCCGCCGCGGACTACGTTGATGGTAGTGGGCGCGAAGACGTGGGTGTAGCCCAGCACGGCCTGGTCAGATTTCGCCGTCTGGTCGCCCTGCTGGAAAGCGCCACCGTCGGCGATGCCGCCGAAGATACCGGGGATGAAATTCGGATCATCCACGTAGCTGAAGCGGACAAAGAATTGGTTCTTCGGGTTCCAGTTGACGTCCCCGCGAACATCGAAGGCGTTGCGGTGCTCGTAGAGATGGGGGCTGTTCGTGTAGTTACTGCTGAACGCACCCGTCGAGGGCAGCGGATACAAGTTCAGCAGCTTGATTGCGTTGGGATCCAGACGGCCCGCAGCGATGTGGTTCAGATTGCAGGCAACCGGATCGAAGACCTTCGTTGTTGGTCCACATGATCCAAATGGGTCCCGAACAGGAACTCCTGACCCGGTGCGGTTAACGAAGCCGGTGAGCGGATCGACTCCGCCGGCCGGAATCACACGGGTGGTTGCCGGATCCATGATCGTGCCAAGCGGTATTCTCCGGCCCTCTGCATCTGTTCGTGCCTTGGTCGGGTCGTTGCCGCCCTGGCCTGTTATCACATCCGACAGGTTGGTGTAGCCGCTGTTTCTCTCCAGAAGCGTCGGCACGCTGCCGCTAAGCACAGTGCCCTGTACGCGGCGGAAGCCCTCGTAGTCGCCAAAGAAGAAGACCTTGTCCTTGATGACGGGGCCGCCGATGGACGCGCCAAACTGGTTCTGCCGCAGCTCGCCCTTTGGCCTGCGGGCGTTGTTCTCAAACCAGTCCGCGGCGTCCAGCTTGTCGTTGCGGAAGAACTCCCACACCGCGCCGTGGAAGCTGTTAGTGCCTGACTTGATGGTCGCGTTCAGGATGGCGCCTGCGGCGCGACCCTGTTCGGCGCTGAAGCTTGAGGTTTGGACCGAGAACTCCTGGATCGCATCGACCGGCGGCAGGATGACGAAGTTGGTGCCGTTCAGGAAGTCGACCGCGTTGGAGTTGTTGTCAATGCCGTCCAGCAGGTAATTGTTCTGCGCCGGGCGGAGACCGTTGGCCGAAAAGGCGCCCGATGCCGCGTTGCCGCGAGTATCCGCCTGCGGGGTGTTCACGCCGGCAGCAAGCTGCGCCAGGAAGGTGAAGTTGCGCCCGTTCAGCGGCAGGTTGTTGACATTCTCCCGGTTGATAACCTGAGCCACCGAGGCATTGTCCGTCTGCAACTGCGGCGGCGCAGCGGTGACTTGTACGGTTTGCGATGCCGCGCCGAGTTTCAGCTGAACATTGGCGAGCACGTGCCCCCCGACCGTGACCGTGATGTTCTGCTGGGTCGTGGTCGAGAATCCCGGAGCAGCGACGGTCACCGTGTAGTGGCCGATCCTGACCGGATTGAAAGCATATTCGCCGGAGTTGCCGGTGGTGGATTCTAGCGTGATGCCCTGGTCGGTATTGAGCAGGGTCACTTTGGCGTTGGGAACGGCGGCGCCTGAAGAGTCTGTCACCACGCCATTGATCGCGCCTTCGTCTACCTGGGCAAGGAGACGCTGGGGCGCGAGCAGGAGCAGAAGCAGACACGTGAAGGCGAAGCATCTGAACCACGGGAAAACGTTGCGATCAATGGCCATGAAAATAAACCTCTCTCTCCCTGATAAAGGCCCATTTGCTGCATATGACCCGCTGGTTCGAATCTCATCGGGCTCGGGTAACCGGTTACATCCTGCAGGGCACAGCCCGGCTGGGAAACCGGTTACATCCAATCGGAGGGAACCATAATCCAATTCCGAAAGACTTGTCAACCAAAAGGTGGAAGCAGGAATAGGTCTTAGCAACCAGCAAGCAATAGGAAATTCGTACCAGGAGTTGCCTGAGTTTCGGCGGCGGGAACGAGTGCGTGGCTGCTGTCGGCATGAACGCCACCTTCCGGTGGGTCCCCGTAATGCAGGATCACTTTCTCACCAATTCCAGCCGTCGTCTACCGCTTTCCACGGGTGAGAGCAAAATCATTGTCTGATTTGGTGTTAGCATTGCCGTCTGCACGGGACCCGCAAGGATGCCGCGTCACACACGAGATTTTCAGTTCCTCTCCCGCCGGTCGCTCCTGAAAGGCCTCGGGACCGTGCCCCTCCTGCTCCGGAGCTCTCCGTTGCACGGGTACTCGTTCCTCTTTGGAGCACCCGAGCTTTCCCCCGATGCTGATCTTCCGCTGCACCTTTCCGATGTTCGGCTGGTTCCGCACTACCCGAAGAAGTCCGACCTGGAAGAAGTGCTGCGGCTGGTCCCGCCCGGCTCCGATGAATATGTAACGGAAGAATATGCGTTTGCGATCCAGGCCGTGCTCGACGGCTGGAGCGGTGCCCTGCGCGCATCGGCGCGCAACCAGGCGACGTTGGCCGCGATGTTGGGCCCGGCGATCCAAGCCGCTTCTCTCGAGGCTGCGGACACGACCGTGCGCAACAGCCAAGGCCTGCAGATTGTAAGAAGGACATTCGCCGGCGCTCCCAGCGAGAGCCGTGACGGCTTTCTTCGCGGGATTGATCGCTGGCTGGCCGACCTCGCGCGGATAGAAGTGGCGGAGTTTCAGATCACTGCTCTGGAACAGACCTCCACCGCGCCTCTCATGGCACACATCGAGATTCGCTATGACCTGGTAGGCGTTCGCGCAGACCAGAGGCGCGAGGAGCGCGTAGGCACGTGGCGCACGCAGTGGACGCACGACAACGCCGCTGGATGGAAGGTCAGCCGATGGGAGGCCGTTGGTGAGACGGTAAGCCGTGCCCATGGCGGCTTTGCGGATGTGAGCCGCCATGCGCTCGGTAGCGTGGATTCTTACAACAGCCAGATGCTGCATGGTTCCGACTATTGGCGCACCGTGCTGGATGGCGCCTGCGGCGTGGACGTTTACGGTAATAACGGCATCGCGGCCGGCGACTTCGATAACGATGGCTTCGACGATCTATACGTCTGCCAGCCTGCCGGGTTGCCGAACCGGCTCTATCGCAATCGCGGCGATGGAACGTTCGAGGATGTGACGGACAAGGCCGGCGTCGGCAGTGCTGGACGACACAGCATGCGCGTTGTTTGCCGATTTCCGCAATACCGGCTTGCAGGATCTGCTCGTCGTTTGCGGGTCGGGTCCGCTCTTGTTTCTGAACCAGGGAGACGGCACTTTTCGCCATCAAACGCGATGCATTCCAGTTCGCGCGCGCTGCCGGAAGGCACGTTCACCCACGCCGCAGTTGCCGACTACGATCGAGACGGCAGGCTCGACATCTACTTCTGCCTGTACAGCTACTATCTGGGCCTCGACCAGTATCACTATCCGGTACCCTACTTCGACGCACGCAATGGCCCGCCGAACTTTCTGTTTCACAACGAAGGGCGATGGTAAGTTCGTCGACCGGACCGAAGCCGCAGGCCTGAACGCCGAGAACGACCGCTACAGCTTTGCCTGCGCGTGGGGCTCATCCGGACCGGGAGGCCTTGCCTGACCTGTACGTTGCCAACGACTTCGGCCGCGCGCATCTCTATCGCAACAATGGCGATGGCACATTCACCGCCGTTTCCAGCGAGGCGCAGGTGCAGAAAGCGGGCGCTGGCATGAGCGCCGCTTGGTGCGATTTCGATAACGACGGCCGCCAGGACATCTACGCCGCGAACATGTGGTCGGCGGCGGGACAGCGCGTGTCAGGGCAGAAAATGTTTCACGAGAAGGCCGGCGAGGAGATTCGTGGTCTCTATCGTCGGCATGCTCGCGGCAATTCGCTGTACCGGAATCTTGGCGATGGCAGGTTCGAGGAGATTGGCGGACGCGCCGGCGTGGCGATGGGCCGCTGGTCCTGGTCGTCAGATTTCTGGGACTTCGATCACGACGGCTATCCCGATCTGTACGTCGCTAATGGATACATTTCCGCGCCGGACAAGAGTGGCGATCTTTCCAGCTTCTTCTGGCGCCAGGTCGTGGGCAACTCTCCCGACGATGCCACACCGACGCCAGCGTACGAGCATGGATGGCAGGCGATCAACGAGCTGATCCGCTCCGATCGCGACCTGGAACGGCTACGAGCGGAATGTGATGTTCGCCAACAATCGTGACGGGACATTTGCGGAAGTCTCCGGGGCGGTCGGGCTCGATTTTACGGAGGACGGGCGCGCCTTTGCTCTAGCCGACATCGACCATGATGGACGCCTCGAAGTGGTGCTGAAGAACCGGAATGCGCCGCAGCTTCGTATTCTGCATAACAACATGCCGGAGCTTGGGCGCTCGATTGCCTTCAGGTTGAGCGGGCGGCAGAGCAATCGCGATGGCATCGGGGCTGCCGTTACCGTAGAGGCCGGCGAGCTGCGCCAGACAAAGTGTCTGCAGGCGGGCTCGGGCTTTCTGTCACAGCACTCGAAAGAGCTCTTCTTCGGCCTGGGTGCCTTTCAGGGAACCGTACGCGCGACGATTCACTGGCCGAGCGGGACGACGCAGACGTTCGACGCTCTGCCGGTGGACCAGCGCATTCAGGTGGAGGAAGGCTCGTCAGCCTTTGTTGCAAAGCCCTTTGCCGCAACTCCCGCCGCATATGCGCAGCCCGGGCCCGCGCCGCAAGTCGAGGCGCTGCCCACGAAAGTGGCCACGTGGCTGATGCAGCCCCTGCATGCACCGGAGTTCTCGCTGCCGGACGCGGCCGGCACAACCCGCGCGCTGAAGGACTATCGTGGCAGACCTGTGCTGCTCACCTTCTGGTCCACGGCGGCAGCATCCTCAACGGAACAGTTGAGTCTGCTTGCGCACGGTTATCCGGCATTCACGGCCGCGCAGGCGGAGATTCTGGCGATCTGCGTTGATGCGGCAACCGATGCAGCAGCCGCGCGCGCCTACACCGCAAAACAGGCGATTCCATTCCCGGTGTTTTTTGCAACCGAGGATGTAGCGGGAATCTATAACATCATCTATCGCTATCTCTTCGACCGGCGGCGTGATCTTGGCATCCCTTCATCGTTTCTGGTGGACCGCGAAGGCATGATCGTGAGGATGTACCAGGGCCAGTCCCAGCCCGATAACATCCTTGACGATGTGAAAATAATCCCGTCGAACGAGGCAGAACGCTTCGGTCGTGCGCTGCCATTTGCCGGAACGCACTATCGTGGCTCCTTCCAGCGCAACGATTTCACCTACGGCGTGGCCATGTTCCAGCACGGCTATCTGGATGAGGCCGCGGCTTCCTTCCGTCAGGTGATAGGAGCCAAACCTGAGTACGCGGAGGGCTATTACAACCTGGGCACGCTCAGCCTGCAGCGCAATGATTATGCCCACGCGCGCCAGTATCTGGAGCAGGCTTTGAAGCTGAAACCGAATTATCCCGAGGCATGGAACAACCTGGGCATGATGGCTGCGCAGGAAGGCCGGACCGATGAGGCGGTGCAGGACTTTCAGCAGTCGGTCGCGCTGCGACCGGACTATGCCACGGCGCTGCTGAATCTGGGGAATGTCTATCGGCGGCAGGGTGATGACGAAAAAGCGCAGGACAGCTTGACGCGCGCGCTGGCGTTGCAACCGGACGATCCCGAAACGAACTACAGCGTCGGGATGTTTTACGCGCAGCAGAGCGATCTTGAGCAGGCCGCTCAGTTTCTGCAGAAGGCCGCCGCGCTTCGGCCGGACTATTCCGAAGCGATAAACAACCTCGGAGTTCTGTACGTTCGCGAACAGGATCTTACAAAGGCGGAAGAGCAGTTCCGCGCCTGTATTCGGGTGACTCCGAATTTCGATCAGGCCTATCTCAACCTTGCCCGCCTTTACGCAATGCAGGGCGGCCGGCAGAAGGCGATCGATGTGCTGCAGCAACTGCTGCGAGTACAGCCTGACAACGCCAACGCCCGCGAGGCTATAGAGTCGTTGAGCGCGCCGCAGTGAAAACTATAATCGCACTCATTCTATGATTTGGCCCCGGCGGCGCTTTCTCGGCTCATCCTTGTTCATGCTCAGCGGCTCCCTGATGGAGGCGTTGGCCACGCCGCTGTGGCGATGGAAAGATCCCGCGCTGCTCGCGGCTGCGACCGGCAAACCGGCGGCGGCTTCTCCGGTGCAGTTTGTGGATGTGGCGCAGCAGGAGGGTTTGACAACACCGAATGTCTGGGGCGGCGTCGATCACAAGCACTCGATCATTGAGGCGAAGGGCAGTGGTCTCGCGTTTTTCGATTACGACAACGACGGCTGGCTCGACATCTATCTGACAAACGGCGACCGGCTGGATGCGCATTGGCCTGCCGGGCAGGCGCCGACCTCGCATCTTTACAAAAACAATCGCGACGGCACGTTTACCGATGTGACGGCAAAGTCCGGCCTGGCACAGACCGGGTGGCAGACCGGCGTCTGCATCGGCGATTACAACAACGACGGCTGGGACGACCTGTTCTGCTGCTTCTGGGGACACAACATCCTCTTCCGCAACAACGGCGATGGCACATTTACCGACGTCACCGAGAAGGCGGGACTCCACCAGAAGGAGGTGCGCTGGGGCGCGGGCTGCACCTTTCTCGATTACGACCGCGACGGCTTTCTGGACCTGTTCGTATGCAATTACGTCAAGCTCGATCCGGAGAAGATTCCCTCTGCCGATGCGACGCACTATTGCCAGTGGAAGGGCGTGCCCATCATGTGCGGCCCGCGCGGGCTGCCGGCGGACACGAACATCCTTTACCACAACAATGGTGACGGCACCTTTACCGACGTGTCGGAGAAGGCGGGCATTCTCAAGACCGGTCCGCGCTACTCGATCACCGCGGTCTCCTACGACTTCAACAACGATGGCTGGCCGGACATCTATATCGCGGTGGATTCCATGCCTGGCATCCTCTTTCAGAACAACCACAATGGCACCTTCACCGATGTCGCCGTGATGGCGAACTGCGCCTACAGTGAGAGCGGCCACGAGCAGGCCGGCATGGGCATTGCGGTAGCGGACTATGACTGTGACGGCTGGTTCGACATCTTCAAGACAAACTTCGCCGACGACACCTGCAACCTGTACCACAACAACGGCGACGGCACGTTTACCGACGTCACCTTCCCGGCGGGCATCGGCGTGAACAGCCGGTATGTCGCCTGGGGGTGCGGATTCGTCGACTACGACAACGACGGCTGGCCGGATATTCTGCAGGTGAACGGGCACGTGTATCCGGAGATCGACAAGTACGACTTCGACCAGAAATTCAAGAACCCTCGGCTGGTTTATAGGAATCTGGGCGATGGACGCTTCAAGGATGTTTCCGCGGAAATGGGGCCTGGCATCAGCGAGCATTTCTCCAGCCGCGGCGCCGCTTTTGGCGACTACGACAACGACGGCGACATTGATGCACTGGTGCTGAACATGAACGACCTGCCCTCCCTGCTGCGCAACGATGGCGGCAACCGGCAGAACTGGATCAAGCTGAAGCTGGTGGGCACGAAATGTAACCGCACTGCGATCGGCGCGCGTGTGCGCGTCATCACCGGCAAGCACGTCCAGATGAATGAGGTGCACAGCGCCGCGAGCGTGATGTCGCAGAGCGATCTGCGGCTGCACTTCGGCCTCGGAAAATCGGAAACCGTGGACACGATTGAGGTACGGTGGCCGACCACCCAGAAGATCGAGCGCTTCACGCGGGTAAAGGCGAATCAGATCCTGACGATCCGTGAAGGTAGCGGCATCGTAAGCACATTGCGGCCGGCGAAGTAGCCGCCTTACTGCACGGTTGTGTGGGAGGGCTGACCTTCCACCACTACGAACTGCTTCACATCGCGCCGCTCCTGCTCCACAGCCGCGGCCTGCTGCTTCTGAAGCTGATCATGAAGCTGGAATTCGCGCTGCGCCTTGTCGCGCTCGCCCGCGCGGTCATAAGCTACGCCGAGCCGGTAGTGCGCCTCACTCAATTGCGGGTTCGCGTCAATCGCTTTTGTGTAGAGCTCAATGGCCTTCGCATCGTCATGATGCGAAGCAGCGAGCACGCCGAGCTGCAGATAGCCATCGGAGCACTTCTGATCGAGCGTGACTGCTTTGTTAAGCAGGGTTTCCACCTGCAGCATCGCGCTCTTATCTCTGGAGAGCTGCTGCCGCTTCCAGAGCGCCATGGCATAGAAATAATTGGCCAGTGAGTCGTCGGGCTTCACGCGCACAAACCGCGCCAGGCGGTCTTCCACGCAGGGCAGCGGCGACGGCGCGGCCATCTCGATCTTGCCCATGAAGAGATATGGCTCTTTGTTCGACGGAGCCAGGTCGGAGGCCTCGCACACGCGGCGCGCGGCCTCTTCGTACTCAGCTCCTGCAAAGAGCGCCGTGCCCAGCCCGGTGAGCAACGGGACCGATCGCGGGTGCGCCTCGACGCCGCTGCGGAAGACCTTCGTGGCCTGCCACACCGCGCGATGCAGCAGCAATTCCGATCCCCACGCTAAGTAGTTTTCTTCACTCGGATCCAGCGCAGCGGCGCGTTGATATTCGTGCACCGCGGCCAGGGGATCGCCGAGTTTTTCATCGAGGTCGCCCGCCATACGATACAGATCGGCGCTTGGGTCGTGCTGGAGCAGCTTCTGAACGTGTTCCTGTGACTGCTTCAGATCGCCCGTCGCTTCGAGCGCTCGGGCGAGGTCGCGCTCGTTCGTGCCGTCGGCGGGATTGAGCCGGTAGGCCGCTTCGAGCAGCGGGAGTGCATCGTTATCCCGGCCTGAGTGAAGATAGAAGGCGCCCAGTTGCCGGTTCGCATCGAAGCTTCCTGCGTTTTCGGCGAGAGCTGCACGCAGTCGCTTTTCCGTGGCTGCGTCACTAGCGGTGGTTGGTTTCGCATCCGGTTGGCGCGCCTTTAGAGCCAGTGTCTCCCGCGCTAGATCCTCGCTGGTGCGAAGGATGGAATCGGAGCCGTGGCCGCCCACCGCCGTCCAGTCAGTGACGCCGGCAACCGTGAAGTTCGGATCGTCGGAGAAACTCATGGCCTCGCCTGCGGAAGATGCCGCGAGCCTCAGGTCGATCTGACGGTGCTCTCCGGATACAAGCTCGATGGCGGAAACCGTCCGGGTCTGCAAACCGGTTTTTTCTGCGCGCAGCGAGTAGCTGCCGGGCGGAAGTGACGCATACTCGAATGCGCCCGTCCCATCGGTGTGAGTTGTGCGCGGGGTGGACTCGCTCGTCTTCCTGAGCGTCATCGATGCGTTGGCCACCGGTTTGCCCGCCGCATCACGAACGTTCCCTATGACAACGGCGGTTTGTGCGCCGGCCGGCGGCAGCATACAAAACGCAGCACATACCAGCGCCGCAAGCGAACCTGGAATGCGCGGTATGCGGCTATTCACGACGAGATGCACACCTGTCACAATGCGGATTTTACTCGTGGAGACAGCGCAGGAAGACAGGCCGGGGGAAAGCGCTTGCATGTATGCTGGACTTCTTCATACAGCCGAGAGGGAGTTTTTCATGGATCGGAGAGATTTCATCAAGAGCACCGGGACGCTCATTGCCGGTGCAACGCTTGCGCCCGGTTCACTTGCTGCCGCGGAGCAGTCTGCGGCAGCCGCTGATGGCGGCCGCCAGATGCTGCCAATGAATCGCGGCTGGCTGTACAGCCGCACCGCCGATGATGCGGCGACGGCACCCGGCTTCAGCGATGCCGGTTTTGAGCACGTCGTGGTTCCCCACACCAATATCAAGCTCCCGTGGCACAGCTTCACCGAGCACGACTACACCTTTGTCTCTACCTATCGTCGCCACTTCAAGCTGCCCGAGTCAGCCATGGGCAAGCGCGTTTTTGTCGACTTCGAAGGCGTGATGACTGCTTCCACCGTCTACCTGAATGGCCACAAGCTCGGTGAATACAAGGGCGGATACACACCCTTCAGCTTCGAGCTCACCGCAGGGCCAATCCTCAACCCTGGCGGCGACAACGTCCTCGCTGTCCAGGTGGACTCGACTGAGCGCGCCGACATCCCTCCCTTCGGCGACGAGGTCGACTACCTGACCTTCGGCGGCATCTACCGCGAAGTCGCGTTGCGCATCGTGCCCGAGACGTTTCTCGAGAATGTTTTCGCCGCCCCGAAGAACGTATCGACCAAACCTGCCGTGGATGTGAAGTGCTATCTGGATCACCCGGCACAGGCAAGCCACGATCACTACTCATTGACCGCCGAGGTGCTGGACGGCGATCGCGTCATCGGCAAAGGCACGAAGCAAATTCCAGCGGCAAGCCTGGCGAAGGGCGAATTGGAGCACGCCATCGAAATCCCCGAGCTCGAGAAGATTGAGCTTTGGGATCTGAACCATCCGCGCCTGTACCACGTGCGCGTGCGCCTGCTGCAGGGCCGCGATGTCATCGACGAGCAGACACGGCCGCATCGGTTTCCGCGAAGCCACGTTCACCGACCACGGCTTTTCGCTCAACGGCAAGATCATCAAGCTGCGCGGCCTCGATCGCCACCAGACATTTCCCTACGTCGGCCAGGCGATGCCCGGCCGCGTGCAGCGCCGCGATGCCGACATCCTCCGCAGGAACTTCAAGTGCAACATCGTGCGCACGTCGCATTATCCGCAGTCGCGGCACTTCCTCGATCGCTGCGACGAGATTGGCCTGCTGGTGCTCGAAGAGATCCCCGGCTGGCAGCACATCGGCGATAAGGCGTGGCAGGATATCTCGGTCGACAACGTCGGCCGGATGGTCCGCCGCGACTGGAATCATCCCTCGATCGTGCTGTGGGGCGTGCGCATCAACGAATCGCGGGACAACCACGACTTCTACACCCGCACCAATGCGTTTGCGCACAAGCTCGATCCTACGCGGCAGACCGGCGGCATCCGTTACTTCCAGGAATCCGAGTTCCTCGAAGACGTCTTCACCATGAACGATTTCGGCTGGCCGCTGGGGCAGCCGAACCACCCGCGCTATCTCAACACCGAATTCGTCGGCCACACCTACCCCTGCAAAACCTCGACAACATGGAGCGGCTGCGCGAGCACACCATTCGCCACGCGCGCGTGCACGACAAGCTCGCCTCCGACCCGCAATACGCCGGCGGCATCGGCTGGTGCGCCTTCGACTACAACACTCACGCGAACTTCGGCTCCGGCGATCGCATCTGCTATCACGGCGTTGCGGACATCTTCCGCGAGCCCAAGCCGGCCGCGCTCTTCTATAAGTCGCAGTGCGATCCCGCGGAAGAGATCGTGCTCGAGCCCGCATTTCACTGGGCGCGCAACGACGAGTCCGTCGGCTTCACCAAGGGCCTCATCTGCTCGAACTGCGATCACGTGAAGATCTACACCATCACGGCGACGGGCGATCACCTGCTGGCCGAGGCTGACCCGGACCGCACGCAGTTCCATCACCTGAAGTACGCGCCCTTCGATGTGGACTTCGGCGAGAAGATCCGTGAGAACTGGGGGGATCTGCGCATCGATGGATACATCAACGGCAAACAGGTGATCTCGAAACGCTACTCCGGGGACGGCGCGGACCACCAGTTCGTCATGCTGCCGGACGATACGGAGCTGATCGCGGACGGCGCCGACACCACTCGCGTGGTGCTGCGCATGAACGACGCCTTTGGCGCAATCCGCCCGTTCGCCAGCGACGCCTTTGCTCTGGAGCTGGAAGGCCCGGCGACGCTCATCGGTGACAATCCAGCAACGCTTATCGGCGGTGCGGTCGCAGTATGGGTTCGCGCCGGCGAGCAGCAGGGAACCGTCACGCTGCGGGCGAAGCATCCGCGGCATGGCACCAAGGAAGTTCGCTTCGCGCTGAAGCCTGCTGAGCCGGAGCAGGTGTGAGTCGTGCCGTCACCCTTCGGATCACCTTCCCCATTATGTTGAGCATGGGTCCTGCCACCCATAATGTGAGCTAGGAATATGAGCGAACCCTGTCTTATTCACGGATCGCCTTGGATAAAGTTGGAGAAGGGCTAGCTCTGGAACCTCGAAAGTATTTGCACACGAAGCGCGACGGCGGCGAAACCGGCCAGTAGCGCCAGTTGCGTGAGGATGACACGTCCATAAAGGACCTGAGGTCCGGCATCCCACACGAAGTCGTAGATCCTTCTTAGCCCCGAGGCATGAGCCTGGCGGCTAGACGCTCGCTTCAGCGTCCGCTGTGGTCGAGTAATTCTTCAGGACCAGGTGGACCTTTGTCATCTCCAGCAGCGCGTTCACCCGCATGTTTGCTCCGGCCAGCACCAGCTTGCGCCCATTCTTCCGCGCGTGCACATAGGCGTTCATCAGCGAGCCAAGTCCGGCGGAATCGATATACGGCGATTGCGCGAGATCGATGATGAGCAGTTGCGGCTGGTGCCGAGCGACCTCTTCCTGAAACACAAAGATATTCGGCAGCGTCAGCGGCCCATTCACCGCAAGGACCAGCACACCTTCGCTTTTGCCATCGCTTGCCATCACGGTCAGTGGTGCGTCGCGCATGCCGACGAGTGTATGGAGCCTTTGGTTACGGGGCGATGAATTCTTACTGCAGCTTCGACAGATCGGCCAGCGTGTCGATATCGATGTTGCCTCCGGGCAGCGGTATGGTCTGGAGTGACCCGGCATAACGGGCGAGCAAAGGCCCAGCGCCGCGGTCCCCGCGCAGATCGCGCAACTCGGCAAAATGGCTGGCCGCAAAGAGGGCTGGAACGCCGTGAATCCCTCCATACTCGGAAGCAACGATGCTCCTGTGGGTCTTGCGCCACGAGGTGACGAGCATGCGAAGGTGGCGGGCGGTCACGGCGGGCTGGTCGCAGACGGTGACGACGATGGCTTCGCAGTCGCCCGCCGCCTCCAGCCCAGCCAGCAATGAGCTCGCCATGCCGGATGCGGCCTCCTGGTTACGCACCACGCGCACAGGCAGACCATGAAGCAGGCGGTTATGCCCAGCCGCGTTCGGCCCGAGCACGACGATCGGCATGTCAAATCCGGCATCGAGCAAGGTGCTTGCGGCGCGGGTCAGCATGGGAACTCCTCCCACGAGCGCAGATTGCTTATCCGCACCAAAGCGCTGGCTGCTGCCCGCCGCAAGCAGGATGCCAGCCACGTTATCCATCACGTCCATATCGAAACAGTAGCAGGCGTAGACTGAAGCCATGGGGGAGCATGCCCGGATGATGGCTGCCTGGGAGAAGGCCCCCGGCGTGTGCGTGCTGGTCACCGTGGTGCGGACGCGAGGCTCATCGTATCGCTCGCCAGGCGCCCGCATGCTCATCCTGCCGGACGGCTCGCGCATTGGCGCTGTGAGCGGCGGCTGCCTTGAAGGTGAACTCTGTCGGCGCGCACACTGGTGGACGTCCCAATCGCCCGCGATTCTTAAGACATTCGATACCTCAACGCAGGAAGACAATGAGGGCTTTGGCCTGGGCTGCGGCGGCGGCATCGACCTGCTGATAGAGCGACTTTCCCCGCCGGATGCCGCGGACGCATCGCATCCCTTGCTCACGCAGGAGAACGTCAATCGAAGCCGCGAGACATCAGCGGCGGCTGTTGTCATCCATGCGACTACACCGTCTGGCATGAGCGTGGGCAAGCGGTTCGCAACCAAAGCAGAGACGCATGGGCAGATCGCCGCGGCATTACAGCGCTGCATGCATCTTGGGTATTCGTTCCTCCAGGAATTCCATGAAGGCCCGCTCTCGGGCTGCGGTGTCTTCCTGGAATCGCTCGTACCGCCGGTGCAGCTATTGGTATGTGGCGCCGGCACAGACGCTCAGCCGGTGGTGGCGCAAGCCGCGGCGCTGGGCTGGAGCGTCACGGTATTGGACGGGCGCGCAGATTTCGCGAGAGCGTCACGATTTCCTGAGGCGCAGCGAGTGATGGTCGCCAAAGATGCATCCGCTTGCGGAGAGCTAAAACTGGACTCGCGCACTGCGGCCATCATCATGAGCCACAGCTTTGCCCAGGACGCGTTCTTTCTTGAAACGCTGCTCACTCGCCCCGTCGGCTACCTTGGCGTGCTTGGATCCCGGCGTCGCACGCTCGATCTGCTCGCGCGTCTGGGACTCGACGCCGTGCCGCCCGGGGTGCACGCGCCTGCCGGCCTGGACATCGGCGCCGAGACTCCGGAGCAGATCGCGCTCTCGATTCTCAGTGAGATGCAGGCGACCTTTACCGGAAGGCGCGGTGGCGCGTTGCGCGAGCGCGACGGCAGCATTCACGGACGCGAACTGAGCGGCGAACGTCTCGACGCCTCCGAGGTCCGGCCGGTTCCCATCCGCGACTGTGGCCTCCGATAACTCTTCTCTCTTTTAGTTCACGGTTGCGATGTGCGATCATGCGGTGTTTCTCCGCGGCAGATGCAGGCGTACACTCCCGCTGAATCTCTGACCGGACAGATCGTTGACCATCGCAAACTTTACCGCACGGGATCTTGCGGCGACACCAGCGGCCTTCACGCTGCTCGGTCTGTTTGTTGTGGTGCCGGGTTATGTGCTCGGCGCACTCACCAATCTGTTCGACTTTCATCGCAGGAGCCTGCCGGCCCGATTCGCCATTGCTCTCTGTCTTTCCCTGGCGTTTGTCCCCATCGCTACGTACTTCAACTGGCGATATGTACCGGGTGCGCCGTGGGCCCTTTGCGCGGCCAGTTGGCTGGTCTTTCCTGTGCTGGTGCTGCGAGATGCGCGCCGGCGAACCGCCGTGCGCCCGCCGCTATCAAGAGAAAGAAAGATTGTTCTGGCGCTGGCGGCCGGCTGGCTGGTGGTGGGCACGCTCACCCTGGTCGACATGCAGATCGGTCATCGGCTGTATTTTCACGTGGCCTCATTCGACTACACGTTGCGCGATTCGTTCACTGCTGCGATCGCGCGCAGCGGCGTGCCGCCCACAAATCCGTACTACTATCCCGGGCACGCCTACCCGATGCGTTATCACTACTTCTGGTTCATGCTGTGCGCATTGGTGGCTCGACTCAGCGGCGGCATGGTGACGCCGCGGATCGCCGTCATCGCCGGAACTCTGTGGAGCGGCATCGCATTGATCGCGGTTGTCAGCCTGTACACGCAGATCCTCGCAGGCAGCGACGGCCAACGACGGGACAGGCGGATGCTGGTGGCTGTGGGACTGCTGGGTGTGACTGGCCTGGATATTGTGCCGACCGCTATTACATTGCTGCTGACCGGGCGGCCGCTGGCGAGCAGCGAGTGGTGGAATGAGCCCGTCCTGTCATGGGTGAACTCCACGCTTTGGCAGCCGCATTCGGTAGCAGCGCTCGTAGCCTGCGTCACCGGCCTGCTGGCGGCATGGGAGAGCGCGCAGCGACGGGGCACGATGCGATGGGCGGGCGTCGGAATTTGTGGTCTGGCATTTGCGAGCGCCTGCGGGTTGTCGATATATGTAGCGGCCGTCTTCGGACTGTTTCTGGTGGTCTGGGCCATCACGCTGTTCTTCCGCGGCCGGCGGCAGGCAGCATGCGCCCATGCAGCGGCCGCGCTCATAGCGCTCTTGTTGTCGCTGCCTTATCTCCGCGCGCTGCTCGCCGGCGGCTCCCACGGCGGGCCGGCGCCGATCAGTTTCGCGGTGCGGCGGTTCTTTTTCGCTGAGTCGTTCGTCAGTCCTGCCGTGCCCCATTGGCACGCGGCGCTTGCCGATCTGTTTTCGCTGCCGTTGAATTATTTCCTGGAGTTTGGTTTTTTCTTCCTGGCTGGAATCGCATTCTTCAGAAGGCTCAGGGGGCGCGGCAGGCTGAGCGACGAAGACGCATTCGGCGTCGCGATGCTGGCCACCAGCCTGATTGTTTGCTCGTTCCTGCAATCGAACACAATTGCAAACAATGACCTGGGCTGGCGCGGGATTCTTCTCGCGCAATTCATTCTGCTGCTGTGGGCGGCGCGGCTGTGGGACGATGGTCTCTTTCCGAGGCATCGGAAATGGCGGAGCGCGGCCGGCGTGCTGCTGATTCTTGGCGCGATGCCCACGCTCTATGACTTGACGATGTTGCGCGCTTACCCTGTTCTGCTGGATGAACTGGCGATACCGCGGTACCACTGGCTGGCGCCGGATCACAAACTGGGCGAGCGAACCTACGCGCTGCGAACTACCTATGAAGCGCTGGATAGAATTCTTCCCGCGTCCGCCATCGTGCAGCAGTATCCGGGTACGAATCCGGGAGATATGTTCTACGGGCTCTATGCCAATCGGCAAACTGTGGCAGAGGGCCTGTCGTGCGGAGCAGTGTTTGGCGGCCCCCAAGCGCTATGCGCAGCGACATTGGCGGGAATCGAGCCGCTGTTTTCCTCGTCTGCACAGCTGAGTTATGCGCAGGTGGAGACAATCTGCCGCGACTATTCGATCGATGCCGTGGTTGTAAAAGATACCGACAGCGTGTGGCGCGACCAGGACTCCTGGATCTGGAAGGCGCAGCCCGCCATTGCGAATGCGTACTCGCGCGCTTTTCTGTGCGCACCGCCGGCACTCACAGCGAAGCAGTAAAGGCTCCGCTCATGTGCGGGCAAGCAGAGCGGCGACGATCTCCTCCCACTCGGCATCGAGCGGGAGCTTGCACGCAGGCTGGCCTGCCTGGTGATACCAGTAGGTAGCGTTCGATGCGTCGCCTTCTTTGCGATGCAGATACGCGTGAACCCACGCAGCATCCGTTCCATTTTCAGTTTGAGCAATTTCGTGCGCCTGATTCCAGTCGCCCTTCGCATCCCACCAGAGCGCAGCGAGAAGCGGCGGCAGCGCTGGCGGCGACGGATCGTGGAGCGTGGCGCGGAACTGATCGTAGTCCATGTTCTTTCGTTACAACTCAATCGTCCTGGCGTCAGTCTGAGATTTCGCCTTGGCAATAAAATCTGCCAGCGGGACGGAACCCTGGTCTCCCTTGCCTCTTACCCGCACGCTCACTGCGCCGGCGGTTTGCTCCTTGTCGCCAAAGACAAGGATGTAGGGCACCTTCTGCATTGTCAGATCGCGGATCTTCGCATTCATCTTTTCATTGCGGCTGTCCAGTTCCACGCGCAAACCGGCATCCTTGAGCTGCTGCTCAACTTCTGCCATAGTCGTTGTGACGTTCTGCAATGGGCACCAGCGCAACCTGCACCGGCGCGAGCCACAGGGGAAACGCGCCGGCGTAATGCTCGATGAGTACACCGAAAAAGCGCTCCACCGAGCCGAAGAGCGCGCGGTGAACCATCACCGGCTGGTGCCGCTCACCGTCTTCGCCGACATATTCCATCTCAAAGCGGGCCGGAAGGTTGAAATCGAACTGCACAGTCGATAGTTGCCAGAGGCGGCCCAGGCGTCGACCAGCTTGATGTCGATCTTAGGACCATAGAATGCGCCTTCACCGGGGATTTCCTTGTAGGGAATGTTCTTGCGCCCGAGCGCGCGCTTGAGTGAGTCGATGGCGTGCTGCCAGCCCTCGTCCGAGCCGGGATAGTCTTGCGGTCTGTTGGGATCCCAGACGGATAGCTCGACTTTGAATTCGTTGAAGCCAAATGTGGTGAGCACGGCCTGCGCGAAGTCGATGCATGCGACGACCTCGTCTTCGATCTGCTGCGGGGTACAGAAAATGTGGGCATCGTCCTGGGTGAAGCCGCGCACACGCAGAAGACCATGCATGGTGCCGGAACGCTCGTAGCGGTAGACATTGCCGAGTTCGGCGAGGCGCATGGGCAGATCGCGATAGCTCTTGGGCGAGTTTTTGTAGATGAGGATATGGAACGGGCAGTTCATCGGCTTCATGCCGATAGTCCGCATCATCCAGCTCCATGGGAGTGAACATGTTCTGCGCGTAGAAAGCCTTCATGTCCGCTGGTCTGCCAGAGATTGACGCGGGCCACGTGGGGAGTGAAGACCAGATCGTAACCACGACGCATGCACTCCTCGCGCATCCAGTCTTCCATGATCTTGCGGATGATGCCGCCCTTGGGGTGCCAGAAGATCAGCCCGGCGCCGGCGAGCTCCTGAATGGAAAACAGATCGAGCTGCTTGCCAAGCACGCGATGGTCGCGCCGCTGCGCTTCTTCCAGCCGCGCGAAGTGCTCGTCCATCTCCTTCCTGGAGAAGAATGCCGTGCCGTAGATGCGCTGAAGCTGCGGGTTTTTTTCGTCGCCCAGCCAATATGCGCCGGCGAGCGAGAGCACCTTGAACGCCTTGACGCGGCCGGTGGAGGGCACATGGGGGCCGCGGCAGAAATCTACAAAGCTGCCGTTGCGGTAAAGCGAGATCTCTTCGCCCGGCTTGGTGAAGCGCTCAATGAAGTGCGCCTTCATGAAGTCGCCCTCGGCGCTATATGCGGCCAGGCCCTTCTCGCGCGGCTCGAATTCGCGCACGAACGGCTCGTCGCGCTGCACCACCTCCGCCATCTTCAGCTCGATGGCGGAGAGATCATCCGTCGTGAACGGCGTTGGCCGATAAAAGTCGTAGAAGAAGCCCGCATCGGTAGCCGGGCCATGGCCGAGCTTCGCTTCCGGGAAAAGCTCGAGTACCGCGGTCGCCATCACGTGCGCGGCGGAGTGGCGCACCACCGGGAGCGCGTCGGAATCTTTTTCCGTGAGGAGCTGAAGGTGGACATCCTCGGTCAGCGGTACGCGGAGGTCGACTAGGCGCTCAGCCGCTGCATCCGGCGCGGCATACATCGCCTGCTCGCCTGGCTCGGATTTTTCATCGCCGGGCAGTGGCTCCGTGCGCGTGGGTTGCGGAGCGGGATGGGCAGGCCGGATCCGCGCCACGATTGCAGCCTGGGCGAGGCGAGGCGAGATGGACATCGCGACATCATGCGGCGTCGTGCCGGCGGGAAGCTGTTTGATCGAGCCGTCGGGCAGGTGAATCTGAATCGGGTTCTGATCGGACATAGTCCTTTTCAGGATAGGGGAGGCCGTGCAATGCGTCGAGGCGGACTTCCCCTTGCGCTTCTACAGGGAAAGTGATAGTTCTCCTGTAGAAGTGAAAGGGCAGGGATGACACAGGAACGCATCGATCTTCCGCAGGGCACGCTCGACCTGCTGATCCTGAGGACGCTGATGAGCGGCCCGCAGCATGGGTGGGCGGTTTCCGAGCGGGTGCAGCAGGTGTCGAGCGATGTGCTGCGCATTCAGCAGGGCTCGTTGTATCCGGCACTGCACCGCCTGGAGCGGCGCGGGTGGATCAAGGCGAAGTGGGGCACGTCCGACAACAACCGGCGCGCCAAATACTACGAGCTTACGCGTACGGGACAGCGGCAGCTTGAGGCGGAGACCGATAGCTGGCGCAGGATGACGGCGGCAGTGGCCCAGGTGCTCGAGAGCATGTGAGGTGACGTCATGTGGAATGATCTGCTGTTTCGCCTGCGGGCGCTCTTCCGGCGGAGCGCCGAAGAGGTGGAGCTGAACGATGAACTTCACTTTCACATCGAGAAGCAGGTGGAGAAGTTCCGCCTCGCGGGCATGGGCGAGGAGGAAGCGCGGCGACGTACGCGGCTCGTCTTCGGCGGTCATGAGCAGGTGAAGGAAGATTGCCGCGAAGCGCGCGGCACAAGTTTCGTCGAAAATGCGCGACAGGATCTGCGCTATGCAATGCGGCAATTGCGCGCCAATCCCACTTTCGCCGTCGTCATCGTGCTCACGCTTGCGCTGAGCATCGGAGCGAACAGCGCCATCTTCAGCGTCATCCACGGTGTTCTCATACAGCCGCTGCCCTATCACCAGCCGGAAGATCTGGTGCGAGTCTTCTTCACGAATCCCGCCTTTCCCAAATTTCCGTTGAATCCCTTCGACTTTCGGGATTTCCGCGCGCGCAACAAATCGTTCGACGGCATGGCTGGATTCACCCGCGCCGACTTGCAGTTGTCCGGCCGCGGTGAGCCGGTGCGGCTGCATGGAATGGCGATCACTTCCGGTTATTTCCGTGTGCTCGGGCTCTCGCCTCAACTGGGACGGGAGTTCGATCAGAAATCGGAAATTCCCGGAAATGGTCTTCAAGTGATTCTGAGCGATCGTGCGTGGCACTCGCATTTTGGCGCGGCGCCGGACATCATCGGCCGCAAGATCACGCTGAACTCGCAGCCGTTTACGGTCGTGGGCGTTATGCCGCCCGGCACCGCGCATCCCGGCAATGAGTATCAGCCGCTGGCCTACGGCGAAGACGTAGATGTCTGGTCGCCGTTTGCCTTTGAGGGCAATCCATCTCAGCGTGGCTCCCATTATCTGGAAGCGATCGGACGGCTCAAGCCGGGTGTGATCATGGCGCAGGCCAGTGCCGACATGAATACGTTGCTCACCCAGATCGGTAACGAGCATGGCGGCTATGGCGACTGGAGGATGCTCGTCATCTCGCTGAACAATGAAATTGTCGGGAGAAGCCGGCAATTGCTTCTCGTCCTGCTCGGCGCGGTCGCCATGGTGCTGCTCATCGCCTGCGCGAATGCCGCCAATCTCATGCTCACACGCGCCGCCGCGCGGGGACGGGAGATCGCGGTCCGGGTCGCGCTGGGCGCGCCGCGTTCGCGAATCGTGCGGCAACTGCTCACGGAAAGCCTGCTGATCTCCAGCATCGGCGGCGCGCTGGGACTCTTGCTCGCCTTCGCCGGCGTGAAGGTGCTGGTCGCACTCTTGCCGGCAAGCTTTCCCCGTGCGCAGGAGATCCATGTAAGCGCTCCGGTCTTTCTCTTCACATTGCTGATCAGCGTGGGCACCGGAGTTATCTTCGGACTTGCGCCCGCCATGCAGGCTGCGCGTACCGATCCGAAGGAGGGGCTGCACCGGGGTGGCCGCGCCGCAACTGGCGGGGGCCGGCAGAGCCGGCTTCGCAATGGTCTCGTTATCTCGGAGGTGGGCCTCGCATGCGTGCTGCTCATCGGCGCGGGACTTATGCTGCGCAGTCTCCTCAACCTGATGCGTCTCGATCCCGGCTTCCGGACGGATCACGTAATCACGGCAATGCTTTCGCTGCCGGATGAGCGTTATAAGGCACCGGAGAAGGCTCTACAGTTCATCCAGGAGCTTTCGGAAAATGTGCGCTCCCTGCCGGGGGTGGAGAGCGCCGGTGTGGGGAGCGACATCCCGTGGACCGGCTACGACGATAACGCAGGCTTCAACATCGAAGGCAAGCAGCCTCCTCCTCATCAGGATTTTCACGGCCGTTACCACATGGCGACTCCGGGCTATTTCCCAGCCCTCGGAATTCCATTGGTCCGCGGGCGCTTCTTCACCGATGCGGACAACATGAAGGCGCCGCTGGTGGTGATCGTCAATCACACGATGGCCCAGCGCTACTGGCCCGGCGAGGATGCTTTAGGCAAGCGCATCACCTTCGCAGACAATCCAAAAGAATCGGACTGGATACGCATTGTTGGCATCGTGGGCGACGTCAAGGACCAGCCCAACAGCCCCGGCGCGGAGCCTGCATACTGGTGGCCCTTTGCGCAAACTCCGGTGGGCAAATTCAACCTGTTGCTCGCTGTCCGATCGAACTCGGATCCACAACTGCTGGTGGGCGCCATCCGGCAGCAGGTCGCGCGCCTCGATCCCGCACTCGCCGTCGCCGACATGCGCAGCATGGATCAGATCGTAACCGCATCGGTGGCTACACCGCGCTTCGCCTTCCTGCTCGTTGGCCTCTTCGGCGGCCTCGCCATCGTGCTTGCTGCTATCGGAACTTACGGAGTCATCGCATATTCCGTCAGCCAGCGCACCGCAGAATTTGGCCTGCGCATGGCGCTCGGCGCTCAGCGATTCGATGTGCTGCGCCTGGTGCTCATGCAAGCGGGCAGGCTGGTGCTGGCCGGAACCGCAGCCGGCATCCTGCTGGCGCTGATGCTTGCACAGGGCCTGAAGAGCCTGATCTACCACGTCAGCCCCGCTGATCCCGTAACGTTCGTAGCCATCGGGCTTGCAGTGGTTGTGGTTGCCATCCTCGCCGGTTACATTCCCGCCCGAAGAGCGACGAAGGCCGATCCCATGGTGGCGTTGCGGGCGGAATGAATGCCTGATCCGCCTCGTTAAATACAGAGAACCCGATCTTCTGGGCCTTTGGTGTGCTCCATACGGCCAAATCTGCTGCGAGAAACGCGAGGCCCGCTACATAGCGGGCCTGCGTTTTGCTGCGCATGCGTCTTGTCCTCCGAGGCGTCTCGAAAGCTATTTCTGATCCCCCGTACCCCCCAGGTAGATATCCTTCAGCGGCGCAACCTGCTGGTCGCGCAATTCCGGATGCGGCATCGCCTTGCGCGGGATCATCTCATCCCGCATCGCGGCGTTGTAGAGGAAGATCGCCTCGACAGTCGCGATCTGCGCGAGATCGGCCGGCTGCAGACGTTCGTAGGTGTCCATGTTGGAGTGGTGCGTGCGGCTCTCGTAGTCCATCGGGTCCTGGATGAACTGGAAGCCGGGCAGGCCAACCGCGTCGAAGGACAAGTGATCCGTTCCACCGGTGTTGCGCATCGTGATGGCGGTCACGCCCAGGTCCTTCAACGGCGCGATCCACTGGCGGAAGATCGGCTCTACCGTCGCATTGCCCTGCAGGTAGACGCCGCGGATCTTACCCGTCCCGTTATCGACGTTGAAGTACGCATCGAGCGTCTTCCACTCCGGCTTTGTCTCGATCGGCCCGGCTGCCTTGCGGATAAACTCGGGCAGCTTCATCTGATCGGGCGCGGTGGAAAGCGGGTAGGAGCCGAAGTGCTGCGAAACGTAGCCCTTCGAGCCGAAAAGACCCTGCTCTTCGCCGCTCCACAGCGCAATGCGGATCGTGCGGCGTGGATGAATGTCCAGCGCCTTGAGGATGCGGACGGCCTCCATCGCAACCACCGAGCCTGCGCCATTGTCGGTCGCGCCCTCGGCGGAGGCCCAGGAGTCCAGATGGCCGCCGACCATCACGATCTGATCCTTCAGATTCGGATCAGTGCCGGGAATCTCCGCGACTGTATCGAAGCCATGCTGATGGTCACCCGTCGTTTTGGTTTCGACATTCATCTCAACCGTGACCGGCACATGATGCTCGAGCAGGCGATAGATGCGTCCATAGTTCTCGATAGCGGTAACAACGCATGGCACCTTCACGGCTTTCTCCGCCTTATAAGGCTGCATGCCCAGCGCCGCGCCGTTGTCATCGAAGAACGTGCCGCCCGATCCGCCGGAGTTTTTGCCGTCGCGGCTGGGCAGGATCACGCCGGCCACCTTCTCATCCGCCAGGAACGCGGCAATCTTGTCGCGGAGCGCGGCGCGCTTGAGATACGCCTGCAGGCGCTGTTCGAAGTTTCGTTGCGCCGCCTGCTCGTACTCCGAAATTTCCTGGAGGTCCTTGTCGCTGTAGCGTTCGAAAAGCGGCTTGTCGACCGGGGGCACGTCGCGCATCTCGCCCAGCAGCACGATCTTGCCGGCAAGCTTGCCCTTGTACTTGTCGAAGTCCTTCTCGTCGTTGATCTGAACGTTGATAGCGTCGCCGGTCACCGGGCCATTCGTCGCCGGCGACCACGGTGTCGCCTGGGCAATCAGCACCGCGGTATCGGGTGCAGTCATGCGCACCCAGGTGTTGATCTGCTGCCAGCCCATGCCGAATTCGCCCCAGTCTTCAAGATGCGCGTTGGAAAGACCGAGGCGCGTCAGTTCATCGCGCGTCCAGTCATTTGCCTTCTGCATGTTCGGCGAACCAGTCAGGCGCGGGCCGATGTCATCCATCAGCGCAGACGCCAGCTCCATCACGTGCGAATGTGTCAGGCCCTCTTCGCGAATGCGCGCGTACGCATTCAGGTCCAGCTTTTCGACGGCGGGCTGAGGAACGTCCCACGGATTGACCTGGGGAGCGGTTTCAGTGGCCTTGGCTTTCTTTTCTTTCGATGCAGCGGAGACGCTGGAAAGCGGAAGCGAAAGGATAGCGCCGGCCAGCGCCAACAGCGCGGCCGCGCGAGCGGTATGCATAGGGTGGAGCCTCCAGGAAAAATTGCAATCGGCAGGAAGAATATCAGGACTGGCCTTCCGGCCATATGCGCAAGCCGCTTGCTGTCACTTATATGTCCGCCGATAGATCGTCCGGCTGAGTCTTCGGCGCGCAGATGCGATAGAGCAGCGTGAGCAGCAGCACGAAGGGCACGCCATAAATCAGCATGTAATGGAAGGCCGGAGTGAACCAGGATGTGACCATTACGGCCAGCAACAGCGTTGCGCCAAGCAACGTGGTCCAGGGCGCGCCAGCCATCCGGAACTCGCCGGAAGTGGCCGCGTGACGTCGGCGAAAGGCGAGATGCGTGATGAAGATCATCAGCCACACGAAAAGTTCGGCGAATGAAGCGACCGACATAATGAGCGCGAAAGCGGCATTGGCGTAGACCATGTACAGCACGGCAGCAATCGCCACTCCCACCGAAGAGGCTAGCAACGCGGCAACCGGAACACCCGCGCCGCTCAGCCTGCCGAGTGCTGCCGGAGCATATCCTGCGCGCGAGAGCGAGAAGAGTATGCGGCTGGTGACGTAGAGCAGGCTATTGATGGAAGAGAGCGCCGCAATCAGCACCACTAGGTTCAAGATGCCCGCCGCGTACGGAATATGCGAGGCCTGCATGACCTGCACAAATGGACTGGTGACAGTGCCTGCCTCATTCCATGGCACCATGGCGAGCGTGACCGCGATTGTCAGGAGATAAAAGACCACCAGACGGATGGCGGTGGAGCGAAAGGCGCGGGTAATGGCAACGCGCGGATCGCGCGCTTCACCGGCGGCCACGGCTATCATCTCCACGCCGAAGTAGCCGAAGACCACGACAACGATCGCCGTCCACGTGCCGCGGAGTCCTAGAGGAAAGAAGCCGCCCTGGGCTGTGTAAAGATGCGGCCCCATCGACGCTCCATGCCTGCTGAAAAGAAGGATCCAGCCGGCGAGGAGGAGGAAGCCGACGATGGCGAGAATCTTGATGAGCGAGAACGCATATTCCAGCGAGCCGTAGACGCTGACCTGCAGAGTATTCATCCCGATGAGCGCCACGGAAAAGAGCGCAATCCAGATGAGCCCTGGGACCGCCGGAAACCAGAAGTGCATGTAGACGGCGATCGCCGTCACCTCTGTGCCGATGCCCAGAACGACTCCGGACCAATAGCAATAGCGCACAAGAAAGCCGGCAAGCGGACCGAGATAGTAGCCGGCGTACGCGCCGAACGAACCGGGGACAGGATGCGCCACCGTCATCTCCGCCAGGCAGCCCATCAGCAGCAGCGCGATGAGAGCAGCGACGACATAGCTGATCAGCACGGACGGCCCTGCCATCCCGATAGCAAGCCCGCTGCCGAGAAACAGCCCGGTGCCGATAGCACCGCCAATTGCAATCATGGAGAGCTGGCCGCTGCTGAGCGAGCGCTGCAGATGCGGCCCGGCGGCTTCCATAGAGGTCACTTGCGTGGACATAAACTCACCGTAGAGGCGTGTTCAGCGGGTGCGGACGGAGTGCAGAATAGCAGCCAGCTCGTGGATCGTGCGCTCCAATTCGTCCTCCGTCGTGTAGAAGTGCGGCGAAATGCGGATGCCCGCGCCGGGCCGGTAGTCCACGATGATCTGGCGGCGCAGCAGCTCGGCGGTTACGCGCTCGCCGTCTGATACCTCAAGAATGACGACGCCCCCGCGGCGAGCGTCATCGCGCTCGCTGCGCACCGTGATGCCGGCACGGTCAGCCAGTTCGATCAGCCGGGTGGTCTGGCGGACCGACTTCGCGCGAATGGCCGGAACGCCGATTTCGTTCACGATGCGATAGCCCGCGCGCGCGGAGTACAGGCCCGGAATGTTGGGCGTGCCGCTGAGAAAGCGGAATGCGTCCGGCGCGTAATCGATCGCGCCGCCGGCAAAGTTGAAAGGTGCGCGATGCGCCTGCCAGCCAGTGGCTGCTGGCTCGAGCATTGGCCACAAATCCCGCCGCACGTAGAGATAGCCTGCGCCGGGACCGCCCAGCAGCCACTTCACCGATCCACCGAGAGCGAAGTCGACTCCCAGCGCGCGCACATCCACAGGCAGAATGCCGCCGGACTGATAAAGATCGGCCACAACGTAAGCACCAGCCTCATGCGCGCGGCAGACGATTGCAGCAAGGTCCTGCACATAGGAGGAGCGGAACGCGACGTGCGAGACGCTGACCAGCCGCGTCTCCTCATCGATTGCCTCAAGCAGCGGCTGGAGCGGCATCGTCATGCCCTCCGGAGACGGCACCGCGACAACGCGAGCGCCCTGCCGCGCAAGCGCGTGGTAGATGTAGTCGTTCGACGGGAAATTCAGGCCTTCCGTGACAATTTTGTTGCGGCGGTCGCGCCAGTCAAAGCAGGAAGCGACAACCCACTGTCCGGCAGAGACATTTTGGTTCATCACCACTTCGCCCGGGCCCGCTCCGATGAGCGTGCCGACCAGGTCGCCAACTGTCACGGCCATCTCCCACCAGCCCTCGTGCCATGCGCGGACGCCGCGCGCGGCCCACGTATCGGTGAACTCTGTGAGCGAGTCGACGGCACTGCGCGGCATGGCGCCCAGCGAGTGGCTCACCATATAGGTGGTGTTGGCCAGAATAGGGAATTCATCGCGCCATACGAGAAGCGGGTCAGCGGTCATAGCGAAGTCTTATCAGTGAATGCCTTGCGAGCGAGAATATAAGCTCGACGGCTCGGAGAAAATGTGGCCTGCGTACTCATCCGCGACACGACCGTAGTCCTGCCGAAGCTTGTCGAGGATTTCATCCATGGCGTGCCCCTTCTGCAACTCGTCGTCTCGTCCGGAGCGGCGAAGCCGCGCAGTGGAAAAGATCTGCCGCCCGACCCAGCCAATCTCAGCGCAGCTTGGCGCCGGTGAGCTCTTCCAGCACGGTAAGCGGCGCATGCTGCGGCGCGACCATCGCGTCCGGAGCAATCAGATACGTTTGCTCCAGTGCATATTGGCCTGCGAGCACCGCATGCGGCACCATGTCGGTATAGACCATCCAGCTCGACCCCGCAGGAAACTGGTAGTCATACTTGGCGCACGAGCTCTGGAACTCCCGGTTCTCCTTCAGGAAATTGTGGAAGCGCATCATGAAATCGTCATACGGCGAGCGCTTCAGCGCGGGCGCGGCAGCACCGAGCCCGAGGCCCGTCGCGAACGATTTGAAAGTGCGGCCCACCGGCGAGTCCGGTCGCGGCAGCGCAATCTCCGCAGGCGCGTATTTCGTGGCAACGTTGCGAAAAGGATCGCTCACGATCCAGTCGCGCGTGCGCGTCGGATGAATATTGTTGAAGAAACGCAGAATGCGCGCGCCATGCGTGGGCCGCGTAGGGAAGGCATCCGTGTGCAGCAGGTCATTGCGGCGGCGCAGCGGCAGGTCGCGGCCCTGTTCCTCCTGCGGGCGGAAGCTGGCGTAGTCTAGCTGCCAGCGCCCGGCGTAGGGCGCAAGAAAGCCGCTGAGAAACGCCGTCACCGACTGCGAGTAGCCGCGCATGATGGTACGCAGCCGATCAACCGCTGCGGGGTTGGCAGTCTTTGTATCGACGCCGGACAGCTCGTCGGACTTCGGCTTGTACGCAATATTCTTATGCAGAGAGCTGTCGGTTTGCTGTTGGCCCCGCAGGAACTGCAAGTCGGATTCACCAAGCGGAATAGGGCTCGTCGGAAAGAAGAGGATACAGCCCTGCTCCAGGCGCTCACACCACTCACGCTGCTGTTCGGGCGAGGCGGTCTCTGCTGCAGTGATGGTGACGAGTGACATGGCTTTTATTCAGGAATGGCTCGTGAGCTTGCGCCGCACCCAGAGAATAAATAGCGCCGCGAAGCTCACGATCAGCACGAAGATACCGGCCGGCAGAGCAATCAACTTGTAGCTGGTGTCGAGCGTCACGTGGTGGCCGCCGGCGCGGTTGTAGATCATCAGGCCGAAGATGCTGAGAAATGTGACGCCGAAAAAGGCCATGAAGCCCAGCGCGAATGAGATCAGCGTATTCGCGAAGAGGCCGAAGTCGCCCACCGGAATGCCGAAAATGCGAAAGCTGTCATCGCGGGGCCGTCCCTGGGGAGCTGGGCCGGAGTTGCTGGCAGAGATTGCAGACATATAGACAGAACGCTCTCAGCTAGAATACTCAAGATGGGGCATACCGCACAGACTGAGCTGCTGCCGGCCGCCCAGGTGGCTCGCCAGACGCCGGTGCAGCAGTCGGAGAATGGCATCTTCTACGCCACCTTTGGCGACCACAAGCTGCCGCCGGGCGAGCTGGAACAGGTGATTGGCGCGATCCCGCGCGACGTGGCCGCCGCGCTGAAGCATCGCGCCTACTACTTTGTGCCACTTACCATCCATGAACAGGAAGGCGACTCGGTCCCCGACGACGCGCACTCCAGCGGAGAGACGCTGATTTCGCCCGCCTTCACGAACGAGCTGAGCGATCGCGCCATCTGCCACCGCAACGTGCACTTTGCCGGCGGCGATTACATTTTCATCTCCACCCGGCTGATGCAGGACAAGTTCGCGCTCGCATTCGAGCTTTTCATCAACGTAGGTCATCACTTCGTGGACAAAACCGGCGTCCCCGCGGGCTTTGGCGAACTGCTGGACCGTCAGGCCATGGCCGCAACCCGGGGTGAAACCAGCCATGACGCATGGGAGAGCCGCGCGCGCGCATATGGCGAGCCGGATCGCGGCCGGCCCGGTGAGGCGCAGCGAATCGACGAGAGGGCGAAGACCTCCTTTATTCACGCCGCGTTCGCGGATGCGCTGGCCATCTATATGTTGTCGCTGACCGTGGACTTCGATTACGCCGATCTGCGGGAGCGGGAGTACCCCCTGCTTGCCCCGCCGGCGCTCGCGGAGCGCTTGCGCGCGGTCGCGGCGCTGTTTCCGCCCAATGCGGGATACGAGTTCCAGGTGCTGTACCGTCGCGACTCGCGACGCTGACCCAGCTTTTCGCCTTGTGAGCCATCGCAGCTAAGCACTGAATCTAATTTCAGCAGGAGGAGTTTTGCCGACTCAGGGGACAGCGGTTTTCACGGTGCCGGAGGCTGTGGCGCGTCGTGGCGGCCAAACCGTCTTCACCATTCTGGCGGCGATCAGCGCCTGCCATCTGCTGAACGACCTGGTCCAGGCGACGATCCCCTCGCTCTACCCGCTCTTCCAAAGCATCTTCGGTCTCTCGCTCGGGCAGATCGGGATGATCACCTTCACCTACCAGATCACTGCATCTCTCTTTCAGCCCTTCGTCGGCATGGCAACCGACAAGAAACCGATGCCCTATTCGCTCGCGCTCGGCATGAGCTTTTCGCTCTGTGGCCTGGTGCTGATGGCCTATGCACCTACCTACGGATGGCTGCTCATCGCCGGCTCGATGGTAGGGCTTGGCTCGGCTGTCTTTCATCCCGAGTCGTCGCGGGTGGCGCGTCTCGCCTCCGGCGGACAGCATGGGCTGGCTCAGTCGCTCTTCCAGCTTGGCGGCAACTTCGGCTCGGCACTGGGACCACTGCTCGTGCTCTGGCTCGTGCTTTCCGCGCGCAGCCCGCACGCCGGGCAACATCGCATCGCGTGGTTCTCTGCCGCCGCGCTGGTCGCGATCGTTATGCTGATCTCCATCGGTGGCTGGTACAAGGCACGGGTAAGGGAAAAAACGACCAGCCGAAAGAAGGCTGCCGAACATGGGCAGTCGCAGCTTTCACGTAGCAAGCTCACGCAGGCGATGGTCGTATTGATGACGCTGGTCTTCTCGAAATACTTCTATCTCGCCAGCATCACGAGTTATTACACCTTCTATCTCATGCAGCGGTTCCATGTAACGCTGCACCAGTCCGAGATGTATCTCTTCGTCTTTCTCGGCGCGGTGGCGCTCGGCACCATCCTCGGCGGACCCATCGGCGACCGCTACGGCCGCCGCCTCGTGATCTGGGTTTCCATCGTCGGCGTGCTGCCGTTCACGCTGGTGCTGCCGTACGCCAACCTCGAGTGGACTGCCATCCTCAGCTTCATCATCGGCCTCGTGCTCTCCTCGGCCTTCTCGGCGATCCTGGTCTACGCACAGGAGCTGGTGCCGGGCCGCGTCGGCACCATCTCCGGTCTCTTCTTCGGACTGGCCTTCGGCATGGGCGGATTGGGCGCAGCGCTGCTCGGCAAACTCGCAGACATGACGAGCCTGAACCTCGTCTACCACGTATGCGCCTACCTGCCCGCATTGGGCCTGCTCACAGGGCTGCTGCCGAAGATCGATGAGCACCTGCTGCCGCGCGCGCAGGCGGAAGCGTAGAGCTGGCGATCAGGATCCGGTTCCTGAGATAGCCTCCATGATGGCTCCGATATGTACCCGCGCCCCGTCTAAATGCGGAAAATCGGTGTTCGTCTCATCGAAGACAAACGCCAGATCGGTTCCCGCCAGAACAATGGCATCCAGTTTCTCCCGATCGATCGCTGTATGCGCTAGCAGCCGCAACTGGTCGTAGGCTTCAGCGGATGCCTTCGCCTCTTCCACAACGCGGGTATAGATATCGCTGACCAGCTCCGTCTCGTCGCTCCTCAATCCGATTACATCGCAGCCGTCGAGCCTCCCGAACAACCCCGTCTCCATCGTGACTCGCGCGCCGAAGACCGCCACCCGCCGCAGCTCTCTGCGAGCTGCCTCCGCTGCAATCGCGTCCAGCAGGCCGATCAGCGGAACGGGAGTCATAACCGCCAATTCTGCCGCGCAGATCTGCGGAGAGAACGCCGGGATCGTAGCCAGCTCGGCGCCCCCATCAGCCAACCTCTGAAGCAGACCCGCCAAATATTCGGCCAGCTCCCGTGCCCTGCGTTCCTGCGCCAGCCGCATCACTCTTCGCACATCCGCATGCACCATCAGGAGGTTGGGGGAGGCGCCCCGGGTAAGATGTGCCTCAACCAGGGACTTATAGTAGAAAATCCCTGCTCCCACTCCGAGGCCTGCCACAAGGCCGAAGCTTCGTGATTCACGCATGCTCGTTGGATTGCCGGCATTGAGAAATGATCCAGTTAACATAGGCGCATGATCGCGCACCTCCGTGGACGTCTCCTCAGCAAGCAGCCGCAGCAAGCCATCGTGGAAGCCGCCGGGGTGGGCTACGACGTCGCCATCAGCGTCTCCACCTACACCTCGCTGCCTGCCGAAGGCGCCGAAGTCTCGCTCCACATCCATACACAAGTCCGCGAGGACATACTCGCGCTCTACGGCTTTCTCGATCGCAACGACAAGCGCATCTTCGAGAAGCTCATCACCGTCAGCGGGGTGGGGCCGAAGCTCGCCATCACGATCCAGAGCGGGCTGCCGGCCGATCGTCTCGTCAGCGCCCTCCGCGCGCAGGACCACGCCACGCTCACCCGCATCCCCGGTGTGGGCAAGAAGTTGGCCGAGCGGCTGGTGGTGGAACTCAAGGACAAGTTGGAAGATCTCGCTGCCGCAGCTCCCGTCGTGGCGGCGGCAGGACCGGCAGCGGAAGATGTGCTCTCCGCGCTGGTCAACCTCGGTTATCAGAGACCTTCCGCGCAGAAGGCAATCGAAGCTGCCGTGGCAAAGGACAAGAGCGCCGGAGAACACTTCGATACGCTCTTCCGCGCGGCGCTGCAGACAATTCGCTGAAGATGATGGGCCGCAACCAACTTGATTCCGTGCCTTGCAGGCGCCCGTCGCGCGAGCGTAGATTGAAGTCGCGCGGAAGGCACTCCCGCTGGAGGTGTTGTATGCGCAGTCCTTTTTCCGTTCCCCTTCTCATGTTGTCTTTGGCCGCATTTGCCGCTCCCGCGTGCTTTGCGGCGCCCGATGTCGTGGCCGGCTCCACCTGCCCGGTCGAGCTCTCCGCCGCACAGCGCGGGCTGGGCGCGGCAATTCCGGTGGGTCCGAATGTGCCGCGGACCGATACGAATCAAACACAGCAGTCCTTCGATCTCTCGATGAAGAACACTCGGCTCGAGCGCATCGTCGCAGCAGAGCTGGAAGTGCACGGCACCTCGAGCAAGGGTCGCGTGGTCCCCGCAAAAGGCGCTGTACTTACTGATGAGCAGAGAGCCGATGCAGTGCGCAACGTGCATCTCGCTAGCTCCGTCCCTGCCGATGAATCGCGCACCAATACGGTCTCGGTGAAGGACCTGACATCCGTTTCCTGGATCTCGGTGATTGAGCTGCGCTATTCCGATGGCACCACGTGGCACACGCATCCTGGCGCAGAGTGCCGCATTACGCCCGACGGAGTGATGCTGATCGCGGGCAAGTGACTCCGGTCAGCTTTTCAGCAGCCCCTGAATTTGCTCGCGATACTGGCGTCCCGTCGAGATTCGCGTGCCGCCGCTTAGCTCAATTTCGTAGGTGCCGCTGAACAGCGGATACACGGCAGTGATGCGCGACAGGTTTACGATCCGGCCGCGATGGACGCGCAGAAACCTGTTCGGATTGAGCCGCTCCGCAAGGCTGGTCATCGTCTCCGCCAGCAGGAATTGTTTTGTTCCGCAGTGCAACTGGACGTAGTTGTTGGCCGATTCGATCCAGTCGATGGAGCTGACCGGCACGAGATCGAAGTGCTCGCCCGTGCGCACCACAAGACGGTCGGGCCCTCGCTCTGCTTTCGACTGCAGCAGCGACTGCAACTGCCGCGACAGATCGCCGGTGCGCGCCGCAAGGATCTGCTTCTTTGCGCGATCGATACTGCGGTTCAGCCGCTCGTCATCGAAGGGCTTCAGCAGATAGTCCACTGCGTTCAGCTCAAAGGCCTTCACTGCATATTCGTCATACGCGGTGACGAATACAACCGCCGGCATGCGCTCCGGTCCTACCTGCTCCACCACATCCAGCCCGGTGCCGTCGTGCATCTGCACATCCAGCAGCACAAGATCAGGCCGCCGCTCTAGAATGGCGGCAATCGCCTCCGCACCCGATTCGCATTCACCCGCGATGATCACGTCGTCGCGCGTTGCCAGGCCGCGGCACAGGCTCTGGCGGATGAGAGCCTCATCATCAACGACAAGGACGCGCAAAGGCTTCTCCATTGCGTTATCCCCTCTCTCCATCCGGTTATCCGAGATGCGCAGGTGCGCGGTCGGAGGTGTTCCCGGCGGCCAGCGTGACCGCCTCAGCCATTCGCGGTGAGCCATGTGCCGGGAGCACGATGCGGACTTCGGTTCCACCTTCGGGCAGCGGCTGTATCTCGAGCGATTGCCGGTCATACATTCGCATCAGCCGTTCTTTGGTTGCGCCCAGGCCCACTCCCAGCCGTAGCTCGGCCGGATTTCTCACCGGCAGGCCTGCGCCATTGTCGCGGATCGTCAGTACGAGATCGCTCCTTCGGTCACGTTTCTCGAACGTGCTCTGCACCCAGATCGCTCCGGCACGCCCGCTGATGCCATGCTTGATCGCGTTTTCCACCAGCGGCTGCAACAGGAGATTCGGCACCAGCACCCGCTCTGTCTCCGGCGCAATGTCGAAAAGCACGGAGAGCCGATTGCCGTGACGAACCTGTTCAATGGAGATGTAAGCCCGGGTGAGCGCCACCTCGTCACTCAGCGGAATCTGATCCTTGTAGTCGCTGCGCAAAGCGACGCGCAGCAGATCGCCCAGCCGCGCCAGCATCTGGCTGGCCGCCTTTGCATCCTGTCCGGCGAGCGCCGAGATGTTCTGCAGGCAATTGAAGAGGAAGTGCGGATTCAGCCGCATGCGAAGCGTCTCCAGCTCCGCCGAGCGAAGGGCCGACTCCAATCGCGATTTCTCCAGCGCCAGCAGAGCCGCCTCCCGTTCCCTCTGCTGAGTCTCGATGAGAAAGCGGATAAAGGCGCTCGCCACCACGGTCACCGCATATACGAAAAACTGCAGTGCGATCTCGCTTGTCGGTATGCGCCATACGAAGCGCTCGATACCGGCGCGATTCCAGAACACAAGATGAACCGCGCGGCTGAAGACAATGGAGAGCTGGAATGCCGCGTAGCAGAAAGGCAATCCGCAAAGAATCAGGATTGCTGCATTCCTGAAGGAGAACGGCCGTCCGACTGGGAACCTGCGCTCGAGCAGGAAAACGATGGGTGTTAGCGGAATCCAGGCGTAATAACAGCCCAGCCAGCCTGAAAGTCCGAACAACACGTTTTCCGGCGGAGTACCCGGCAGGAGCCGATGGTGGAGATATGACAGGCTGCCCATCAACGTCCACGCAGCGAAGAGTATCCCGTAGCCCGGATAACGGATCATCCTGTCATTCTGGCCCGGCGATATTACGGATCCATCGGCTCGCACCTGGTCCTCCCCGTGCACGCTCACATCATGCTCGCTGCCGCCGCGAAAAGCCAAGGTCGCAGGTCCAACTACCCTTTCTCGAGGGTGGACGCACCTTGCAGGCTGGTGAACGTACCGCAAAAGCAATCAATCGCCTGGGATCGATTCCCCTGCAGGGCTGTCGCGCTCGCGCCGGCGGACCTCCTCGCACGGCCAATGAAGAAGGAACCGGCAAGACAATTTCGCCGCAACCCAGCAGACGCTCGCCAGACAAACTGTGGCGTTCGCCAAGACTCGATGGTGACGCGCCGCGATTCGTCGCAGCATGCATTCATGCAAGACCGAGGAGGAAACTTATGAAGCTCATGCGAATGATCGCTGTTGCGGCGCTGCTCGCAGCGTCTCCACTGGCATATGGTCAGGAAACCGACCTGATGTCCGTCAACGTGCCTTTTGCCTTCACCGCGGGGGGCGTCTCCATGCCGGCAGGCCGTTATGTAATCTCGCGGTCGCAGCAGGGAAGCGTGCTGAAGCTGCGCACATTCGGTCACATGGATGTCTTCGTCCCCGTCACATGGGCATCGCTCAACAAGGCGCCTGCGAGCTCATCTCTGACCTTCGATCGCGATGCGAAGGGCTACACGCTGCGCCAGATCGATCGCCAGGCGGAGTTCGATAGCGCGAAGATTGTGGACCGGGGTCCGGCGAAGTCACACGAAGCACCTGTCCAGCAGGTGGCCACGGCTGCAGCGCCTGCCCGGTGAGCGGGAGCTGTACGCCTTCCAATCGACGGCAAGCGGAACGCACTGCGTACCGGCAAGCTTGCCGTTTTCTTATTCCTGCGGGAAGTCCTGTCGGCTGTGGATTCTTGAAGCTCGCCATAGGGTACAACTGTGAACGAGCAGGATGAAATCGAGCGCCAGGGCAAAACAGAAATCGGTAAGCAGTCACAAGCAGGTGCGGGAGGCCGTGCCCTATTTCACCCCCGCCGGGTTACGTTTTCTCCGCGGCCTCAAGCGCAATAACAACCGCGACTGGTTCAACGAGCGCAAGCCGGTCTACGAGGCGGAGATCAAGCGGCCGATGCTGGCCGTGATCGACGCCATCACCGGCGCCATGATGGACTTTGCTCCCGGCCACGTGCGCGCGCCGGAGTCGGTCATGATGCGCATCTACCGGGACACGCGCTTCTCCCACGACAAGCGTCCCTACAAGCCGCACGTGGCCGCGTGGTGGGTGCACGATGGCCTGCAGAAGACCTCTGGCGCGGGCTTTTACCTGCATGTCTCCGGTTCGCAGGTGGAGATCGCCGCAGGCGCATTTATGGCGGACGCCGAACAATTGCTTGCGATCCGGCGTCACTTGTTGGAGCATCATGCTGAGTATCGAAAGCTCGCGCAGGCGCGCGGCTTCCGGCGTCTCTTTCCGGATGACGAAGGCAGTGGAGATGGGAGTCAGGGCCGGTTGAGCCGTTCTCCCAAGGGATTTCCGGCCGAACATCCGGCTGCTGAGCTTTTCCGGCAGAGGCGGTGGGGTTTCGGCGTGTCGCTTTTGTCGGAAACGGCGACGAGGCCGGACTTCGCCAAGACCGTCGCGGCGCATTTTCGTGCAGCCGCGCCGCTGGTGGCGCTGCTGAATCGGCCTCTCGTGGCGCAGGCGCAGAAGCCGCGAAAACCGCTCTTCTAGGCGTTCGCGAACGCCAAAAAATGCGACAAAACTGCTGCAAAAGTTGTACAAATCGGTCCAAAACCCTGTAAAACGCGGAAAAACACGAATAAAACTGTGGAAATGCCTTATTTGCCGTTGACAAGAAGTGGCAAAAGGCCGCATGGTGATCCTCGGTAGGAGTTACGGGAACCCGCATAAACACTGGCGATTCGGTGCAGTCGTAGGAAAGATCGCCAGGCGGAGCGGGTGCGGAGCTTCCCTCGAAAAAGGCGTTCGCTGCGAAAATCCGCGGCGAAGCGCTACCGATGAGACACAGGAGGATTTCAGAATGGCATCAGGACTGACCAAGACTCAGCTCGTTCGGCAGATGGCCGAGAAGCTCGAATTGACCAACAAGCAGGTAGGCGGTTTCTTCGACCTGCTCACCGAGACCGCGGTGAAGGAGACCAAGAAGAACGGCGTGTTCGTCATCCCCGGACTCGGCCGCCTGGTAAAGGCAGAGCGCAAGGCGCGCATGGGCCGCAATCCGCAGACCGGAGAGCAGATCAAGATCAAGGCCAAGACGGTGGTAAAATTCCGCGTCGCCAAGTCGGCGAAGGACACCATCGCGCCGCCGAAGAAGTAGCAACGGAGGCAGGGTTTCCGGCAGCGGCATCGCTGGCGCCGCCCGGAGTGTGGTTTTATGAGCGTCTATCCGTTTAAAAGACGCTCAGATGGCGTGGCCAAATGGTCACGCCATCTTTTATTGCGAGACAATCCTGTTCAGCGGAAGTTCGCAATGATGGCGGAAGGCAAGTCTCTGACCTGCTTTCGATGAGGCTCCTGCTCCGGCAGCAACTCCGATCCATGCGTAATTTCGGCCGCCTGCTCCGTATACACCTCGTATGCTTGAGTGCGACGAGACCGTGGCCGAGGCTCTGACTCCCGATACGCAGCGGATCGCACGCGGCCTCCGCCATCGAGATATGGCGTTGCTGCACGACCTGGTCGAGCAGTATCAGTTCCGCCTTGTCCGTTACCTCATCTATTTGCTCGGCCGCCGCGAAGCCGTGGACGATCTGGTGCAGGAAACCTGGTTGCGTGTCCTCGAGCGCGGCGGTTCCTACAACGGGCGCTCTCGCTTTGAGCCATGGCTGTTCGCCATTGCCCGCAATCTCACCATCGATCACCTGCGCAAACGGCGCATCTTCAGTCTCGATTCCAATTCAAGCGAACAATCAGAGCAGCATCGGGATCCGGCGCAGCCCGTCTCCACCGCTCCATCGCCCTTTGAGATAGCCGCGCGCACACAGGACGCACAGCGTCTCGCACATACACTCGACCAACTCGAACCTATCTATCGTGAAGCGCTCGTGCTGCGCTTCCAGGAAGATTTGTCCCTGCAGGAGATGTCCACACTGACAGGTGTTCCGCTCACCACCGTCTCGTCGCGAATTTATCGAGGTCTCGCTGCGTTACGGACACACATGAAGGATGAAGAGCATGCAGGCTGATCTTCACAACGCAATGCACCAGCTCATCGACAAGTCTCTCGCCGGCGAGGTCTCCCTTGAGGAGCAACAGGCGCTGCGCGAGCATCTGGCGGCGTGTGCGGATTGTCAGAGATACGCAAGCGAGGGCCGGCGGGCGATTGCCGCACTGAGCGGATTTTCCTTCGCCACTGATCCAGAGCTGCACGCAAAAGTGAACGCTGCGCTCGCCCTGCGAGCACAACAACTGCAGGCCCGGCAGCCTGACCGCACGCGCATCGTAGTGGTCAGCGTTGTCGCCCTTCTGCTCACTCTGGCGGGCTCCTTCGGCGCAGTGCACATCTCCAATCCACTTGCGGCTTTTCTTCATCTTCCTGCTGCTCAAGCCCAAACCGGATTGTTCACCTTCTGGATTATCCCCTCCTGGTGCTTCTTTCTTTTGTTGCCCGTGCTGCTCCTCATCTCCGCCAGGTCGGCAAGCAGGAAAGGACAGATCATATGAAACGTCAGTTTTGGAATGTCGTACCCCGCCCCACGAAAGCAACCGCGTTCACGATCTGGGGCCTGGCGGTACTCATCGGGTTGGTTGTTGGAACTGTTCAGGCGCCGATCCGCAATGTACCGGTACCGTTGAATGCGCTCCCGGGTGCCGCGATAGGTTTGCTCCTTGGCGGCCTGATGGGCGCCTGGGTCGTCTGTATCGGCTATGTGTATGCAGACGCTCGGCGGCGCGCGATGCCTGCGATTCCCTGGGCGCTGATCGCGGCCCTCGTTCCCAACCTGCTTGGCTTCCTTTTCTACTTTGCGTTGCGTCGCCCGCTTATCTCGCCATGCCCGCAATGTGGGCAGGCAATCTATACCGGGCAGCGATTCTGTGCGTCGTGCGGCTTCAACACACTCTCATCCGCATCCGGCGGCGCTTCCACATCCCCGGCGTACAGCGGGCTCGATTCGAATCCCCTCTGAGACGCTGGTGCGCTAAGCCTGCACCCTGGCAGTTTGCGACGGCAGCAACGCCCGCGCCACCAGCGACAATCCAAACGCAATCACCAGCGCCTTGAGCAGATATTGCGGATTGTAGTGCCACGCCAGCGCTGCCAATGCGATCGCATAACCCAGAGGCCACAGCTCGCTGAGCACGGCGGCCAGCGTCCGCATTGGCTGCATCGTTGTAAATCGCACCCGCAAGGCGAGCAATAACAGCACCGCGCCCGCGAAGCCGACCGCGGTCCACACCGGCATCAGGATTGCGACCGAGCATGCGAAGAGAAATATCCCGACAGCCCACACGACCGATTTGCCGCGCGCGCGGCCGAGAATCGCAAGCAGCGCCCCGAGCGCGGAAATCACGAGTGCGCATATCGTAACTGTAAGTGTTACAGATACGAGTGCCATGCCGCGATGCGACAGCATCATCGGCAGCGACAGCCAGAGCATGTTCAGCGACGAGCTGGTCGCATCGCCGGCACGATCCCATGGCGCCCACAAACAGAGCGCGACTGTCAGAACAATTGCGGTTTCCAGAACGACTGATAGACGTGCCGATCTCGTCATGCCCGGGCCGCGCCCGTGATCCGCTCCATCAGTGAGTCGAATGCTTCCAGGTTGCTGTACTCGATGACGACTTTGCCCCTGCCGCCCTTGTCCTCAATCGCAACCTTCAGGCCCAGTGCGCGCTGCATTTCGTCGCGAGCTTCGCGGACATTAGGATCAAGCGGCTCCTTCGACTTCGGCTGCTTCGCCGCCTTCTCCGGGTTGAGCATGTTCTGAACGAAGCTTTCCGTCTGCCGAACCGACATGGAAAGCGCCAGCACTTTCTGCGCCGCCTTCAGAATCTCTTCCGTCGACTCGAGCGACAGCAGTGTGCGTGCGTGCCCGAAGCTTAGCTCGCCGGCCTCCACCTTACGCTGGATCTCCGACGGCAGTCGCAGCAGTCGCAGAAAATTCGAGATGGTGGCGCGATCCTTGCCGGTGCGCTGCGCGATCTGCTCCTGCGTCAGCTGGCATTCAATCCCCAGTCGATCGAAGGCGCGAGCCTGCTCTATCGGGTTCAGATCAGCACGCTGAAGGTTTTCGACGATGGTCATCTCCATCGCTTGCGCGTCGGAGACCTGGCGGACGATTGCCGGAATTGTCGCCTTACTCGCCTTGCGCGAAGCCATCAGGCGGCGCTCGCCGGCGATGAGCTGATATCGGCCACCCTCCAGCGGACGCACGACAATCGGCTGGACTACACCACTCGCTGCTACCGATGCGGCCAGCTCTTCCAGCGCCTTGTCATCGAAATGGCTGCGCGTCTGATAGGGATTGCGATCGATGAGTTCGACCGAGAGCTCCAGCGGAGCGCCGCCGCCATTCGACTGAGCTGCGGGCGCTCCATCCGCAGAAGCGGCAATCTGGATGGGCTGGGGAGGCGTGGCACGGTGAGGCAGAAGGGCTTCCAGCCCTTTGCCCAAAGCGCGTCTTTTGTCGGAAGTGCTCATGTTCGGTTCTCGAGTCTCCGACCGTTCTCACAAACGGTACGGCTGTGATCAGGCATATGGCCAAAAGCGTATCTTGCTGTTTTTACGGGCGTTAGCGCGATGCTGACGATCTTTGGCGGCGGGACTGACAATCTTGTGATTGGCCAGCAGCTCGTCTGCCAGATCGCGGTAGGCTTCCGAGCCTCGCGAGCGCGGGTCATAAATCTGCACGGGTTTGCCGTGGCTCGGAGCCTCCGCCAGCCGTATATTGCGCGGAATCGCGGTCTTGTAAAGCTTGTCGCCGAAGAAGCCCTTCAGGTTCTCCGTCACCTGCTGGGCCAGGTTGGTGCGCTCGTCGTACATGGTCAGGACCACGCCTTCGAGTTCCAGCCGGGGGTTGAAGGCCTGCTGTACGCGACCGATCGTGCCCAGCAACTCGCTCACGCCTTCCAAAGCGAAGTATTCCGCCTGCATGGGCACGAGCAGGCGATCGGCTGCCACTAGGGCGTTAAGTGTGAGCAGATCAAGGGCCGGCGGGCAGTCCAGCAGGATGAAGTCGTAGGCAATACGCAGCTCTTTGAGCGAGTCGCGTAAGCGCGTCTCTCGATCCTTGCTGTCCACCAGCTCCAGGTTGGCCCCGATCAGGTTGCGGCTGCCCGGGACGATTTTCAGGGTCTCGACGGGAGTGGGCAGCAGCAGTGTATCCACCGTCGCGCCCCCGGTGATTAGGTCGTAGACAGAGCCATGGTCCCCGTCGCGCGAAACGCCGAGGCCGCTCGAGCTATTGGCCTGGGGGTCGCAGTCGATCAGAACGCACTGCAAACCTTCGAGAGCAAGGGCCGCGCTCAGATTGATGGCGGTAGTTGTCTTGCCGACGCCACCTTTTTGGTTGGCGATGGCCAAAATAATGGCTTCGGACATTGAAGATAAACCTAATGGCGAGTCCGTATGGATGCAAACAGACGCCACGGTGGGAGTTGTGGAAGATGCTGTGGAACGCCGGGACCCTCAGGAGTGTTCCACGTGGAACATCAGAAGATGCATGGAGATGCGTGTTCCACGTGGAACGTCAGAAACGGCGCCCAATGTGCAAAACCCGTCCGTGGCTCCCAGGCAACTCGAAGCCGCTCCATCTCCAGTCAGGGCCCAGCTCAGGAGAATCACGCCCAATCATCAGGAATAGAGCGCCGCGCGGATCCAGGAGACGGATGGCTCCCGGGAGCATCTCGCTGGTCTTGTCCACCGCGCGCATGCACACCGCCCCAAAACTCTCCGCGGGAAGCATCTCCGCTCGCCCCGCGTGAACCACGCAGCGAAGACCCAGCGACCGGCTCGCTTCCTGGAGGAAAGCGGCCTTCTTTCGCTGGGATTCCGCCAGGGTGACTTCAACGTCCGCCCGGCAGAGCGCGATCGGGATGCCAGGTATGCCGGTTCCAGAGCCAAAATCAAGCGCGCTCGCCGCTTGGGGAGGCAAATGCGCCGCGGCAAACAGCCCTTCCATCAGATGACGTTCGACCAGCGTACCCTCGTCCCGGATGGAAGTGAGCGCAATGCGGGAGTTCCAGCGCAACAATAGGTCGCCATAGGCAGCGAACTTCTCGGCTACGAGGGGCGCGATAGGGAGGCGCCAGCGCGCGGCGGCAGCCTCGATATCGGCCGGCGTGATCGCCATCTACCCGCCGTTCGGTTGCGGCTTCCAAGCGGAGGCCGCTTCGACAAAGGCTCGGAAGAGCTCTCGTGAAAGCCGGCTGGAATCGAAAGTGCGCTCGGGGTGCCACTGCACGCCCAGCACGAAGGCTCCCGGCTCGGGGCCTTCCACGGCCTCCACCGTCCCATCCAGCGGACTGATGGCCGCAACGTGGAGCTGATCGCCCACGCGGGCGACTGCCTGGTGGTGGCTGGAGTTCACCAGCACCGGCGAGATGCCCGATTGAGCGCTTTCGACCAGCTCGAAGAGTCGGGTTCCCGGGGTGACCGCAACCTGGTGTGCTTCCGCAATGTGGCGTCCCGGCGTATGGTTCACCGAAGTTTGCAGGTGCTGGACCAGCGACCCACCTCGCCACACATTCATGGACTGCATCCCGTAGCAGATGCCGAAGATCGGCTTTTGCAGATTGAACGCATCCTGCAACAGGAGCTCGTCAGCCGCCTCCCGCAGAGGATCGGCAGGTGTGGACCTGGGGTGAAGCGGCTCGTTCCATTTCTCGGGGTTGACGTCCGCGTGGCTACCCGGCAGCAGAACTCCCACTGCTCCAGCGATGAGTTGGGCCTGCTCCTCCTGGCTGGCCTGGAGCGGGACTGCAACGGGAATGCCGCCCGCCTGCTCGATGGCGGCGGCATACTGCGGCCACCCGCGCTGGTTATAGTCCAGATCGGTGGAGGTGGGTTCAGGAATAAGGATGCGTGGCTTCGGCATGAATCAGTCCTTCAGGCGCGCTGCAGCTCTTCGATAGTCTGCCGCAATTGTGCGGTCAGCGTCTCGGACTGGCGCGTTGTAAGGCCCTCGGTGGAAATTGGCGCCCCGATGCGCAGCTCCAGCGGCCGCGGGCTGAACTGCATGGTATGGATCGGCAGCAGCTCGAAGGTCCCGGCCAGCGCCATGGGAATGAGCGGCACGCCGGCGCGGATCGCCATCCACGCGGGGCCGCTCATGAACGGGCCAAGCTGGCCATCGCGCGAGCGCCCACCCTCGGGGAATACAAAGAGCGGCATGCCGGCCTTCAGCGCGCGGACGCCGTTCGTAAGGCTGGCGATGGAGGCGCGCGGATTGTCGACATTGACCGCAATCTGGCCGGAGCGGTTCAGGTGCCAGCCAATGAATGGCAGCTTCCAGAGATCGCTGCGGGCCAGAATCCGGAACTGAAAGGGCATCGCGGCAAAGACCGCCGGCGTGTCCATGTAGGAGAGATGGTTGCAGGCATAGACCGCGACCGGGTGATTGTGAGCGACATCGAGTCCCTTGATATGGATAGGCGAACGCGCGACGGCGAGCGAGAAGCGGGCCCAGGCGCGAGCGATACTGTGCTGGCGGCGTCCGTCCGTTTCGGTGAGTGAGGCGAGCAGCGAAATTGTCCCGAAGGCTGCGGTGGCGCCAAAAAACAGAGGCGCCTGAACCAAAGTCGATAACAGGTGCTCCTTGGCCGTGAGGCGGCGCGGGGGCCGGGTTTCGAGCGCCGTTTCCGTTTCAGCCGCCATGCGAGATCCACCCCTCATGAAGAAGCAGTCCACGGGCTTCGCCAACCAGATAAACGGAGCCGGTAATGACGGCGTCGTCGCCGCCGGTCGCTGCGAGAGCAGCTGCAAAGTTCGGCTCAAGCGAAGCCGCTGTGCCGACGGATTGCGCGGCGGCAAGCAGGCGCGCGCCCGAGGCAGCGCGCGGCGAGGGCACCGGGACAAGCAACACGCGATCAAACAGCGGAAAGAGAATCTGGGCCAGCTCCTCGACGGGCTTGTCGTCCAGGCAGCCGAAGATCACAACGGACGGCGGTTTGCCTTCTGCCGCCAGGGCGGCGCGAAGCGTCCATGCGCCGGCGGGATTGTGACCCACGTCGAGCAGCATGGAGCGGCCATCGCGTGTGAGCTTTTCCAGGCGGCCGGGCCAGTGAGTCTGGCGAATGCCGGCAGCAATGGATGCGGCACTGATTTCGTAACCGTATAAGTTACGTAATTCCAGGGCAGCGGTGACGGCCAGCGCGATATTGCGCTGCTGGTGCTGGCCGGCGAGTGGCGAATCGACATCGATGTGCATGCCGGCCATATCGAGCGAATAGCGGTTGCGTGTATTCGTCGCTGTTGCTGTATCGAATGGAAGCGCCGCCGCGGCGTTGATGGCCCGCACATTCAGCGCGACGGCAGCCTCGCCGATAGCCTGGTTGGCCTCCGGATGCTGCGGCAGCGTGACGAGTACACCGTTGGGCCGGAGAATGCCGGCCTTTTCGCGCGCGATATGCGTGATGGTCGGGCCCAGCCATTCCGTGTGGTCGAGCGAGATGTCCGTAACGATGGAGAGCACCGGATCGACGATATTGGTAGCGTCGAGACGCCCGCCAAGGCCGACTTCAAGCACCGCGATGTCCACCTGCGACGCGGCAAGCTGCAGGAATGCCATGGCCGTGACCGTCTCAAAGAAGCTGGGCGGTCCAGGCAGGCAGCCGTCGGAGACGAGGCGCTCGGCGGCGTGGATCACGGCTTCGAGATGGCCACCGAAGTCTTCGTCGGGGATGAGCGTGGTGATTACGTCAAGCGCCGGTCCGGCAGCGCGGGTCAGGACGCGTATCCGTTCATTCACCCGAACCAGGTGCGGCGAGGTGTAGAGGCCGGTGCGCAGCCCGGAGGCGGCAAGGATCGACGCGAGCGTGGAGGCGGTGGAACCCTTGCCATTGGTGCCGGCGATCAGGATGGACCGGAAGCTCTGCTGGGGATTGCCGAGCGACGCTATGAGCGTGCGCATCTGGGCGAGCTCGAACTTCCGCCGCAGCTGACCGGGGGCGGTATGAAGCTCGGCGCCCAGGGCCTGCAGGCGATCGACGGCCTCGGTGTAGAGCATGGTGTTTAGTTTAGTGCCACACGGGCAGAGGCGCCCTCGGCGCTGGTTGTGGGGTTCGCTCCCTTTGGTCGCTCCGTATCGGCAGAGTTCATAGCCGCCGCAGGGCCCTTAGCCGGTTTGGGTCAGGCTGCGAGCATCACTTTCCCCGGGACTCTCCTCTTATCCATGCAGCCATGTCTAAAGACCAGAAACGCGCATCCCTCAGCTCTCCCATCTCTCTTGCACCGCGCAGCAAAGACAGCTTTCAGGTGATCATCGAAACTCCGAAGGGCAGTCGCAACAAATATGGCTTCGACCCGGAACAGAACATCTTCGTTCTGCGCAAGGTCCTGCCCGAGGGCATGGTCTTCCCGCATGACTTCGGCTTTTTGCCGCGCACGCTCGCTCCGGATGGGGATCCAATTGACGTCCTGTTGCTGATGGATGTGCCGGCTTTCCCCGGTTGTGTCGTGCCGTCGCGGCTCATCGGGGTGATTGAAGGCGAACAGATCGATGGGAAGAAGAAGATCCGGAATGATCGCCTGATCGCCGTAGCGGATCTCAGCCATGAATACGCGGACTGGACCAGGCTCAAGGATCTTCCGAAGAACTTCGTCGTTGAACTGGAAGCGTTTTTCGTGAACTATCACCGGCTGGAGGGCAAGAAATACAAGCTCCTGGGCTGCAAAGAGATCGAAATAGCAATGGATCTGGTCAAAAAAGCCCGCAAGGCGTCAGGCAAGAAAGATTGACAATCTGGTGACTACTTTCGCCGAGCCAGGCCTTGCTCCACAGGGCTATACTCAAGTCGCCTTCGCAGGGCAAGCTTTCGGCCTCAGATGTTCGTGCCGGCGGCTCCCTGCCGGGACAGATGGGGCATCCCATGACGAACACTCTCGTATGCGCCGCCTCCGCGGCAGCTTTTCTCCTTTTTAGCCTTGGGGCAAATCCAGTTTCCGCGCAGCAGGCCGAATCTCCTGCCGCCTCTGCGACAACGGCCGCGCCTGCAGAACCCGCCTCCCATGGCCCGCGTATCGTGCGGCTTAGCCAGGTAAACGGAGACGTGCAGCTCGATCGGCAAACCGGCAACGGTTTCGAGGCGGCATTCGCAAATCTGCCCATCGTGCAGGGCAGCCGTCTGCGCACCGGCGAAGGCGTGGCCGAGGTGGAGTTTGAGGACAACAGCAGCCTCCGTCTGACACCCAACACCATCGTGGAGTTTCCCGAACTCTCGCTCGACGCGAGCGGCGCGCGGTCGTCCACCATTCACCTCGTGCAGGGCCAGATCTACGCCAGCATGACGAAGAGCAAGAGCAACAACGTCCACATCACCTTCGGCAAGCAAAGCCTCACGCTCGATCCGGCGGCGCATATCGTGCTCTCGCTGAGCAGCAAGCAGCCGCGGCTGGATGTCCTCGACGGCACAGTACAGGCAGCCAGCGGAGGCACCGTCACCACGGTTGGACACAAGAAGGGTCTGCTCTTCGATCCCACGGACTCCGCCCCGCCGACCCTGGTCAGCAAGAACGACAAGGGCCCCTTCGATGAATGGGACAAGCACGAAGCCGAATATCATCAAAATTTCGCTCCCAGCGGCAGCAGCTACGCATCCGTCCCCTACGCCTACGGCCTGGCCGACATGAACTATTACGGCAGCTTCGCTTCCGCCGGGGGTTGCGGCTCGATGTGGCGTCCGTATCTGGCCAGCGCGAACTGGAGCCCGTACGACAATGGCAGCTGGGCCTACTATCCCAGCGCTGGGTATTCCTGGGTTTCGCCGTATCCCTGGGGCTGGACCGCGTTCCACTCGGGCATGTGGAACTACTGCCCCGGCGCGGGCTGGGGATGGCAGCCCAACAATAGTTGGAATAGCCTGCAGAACACTGCCGCGATCGCGAAACTTCCGAGCCGCCTGACGCAGCTCAAGATGCCGGTCGGCAAACCGCGTCCCGTCGGTCCCACCGTGATCGCGGTCAATCAGAAGCCGCTGGTGACTTCCAAACTCAACGATAGCCACGACACATTTACCTTCCAGAAAGACTCCGCCGGCCTTGGCGTGCCGCGCGGCAGCTTTGGCAAGCTGGACCATATCTCCAACAACGTGATCCAGCATGGCACCATGGAGCGTCCTGTCTTTGTCGGGTCTACTCCGAATGACCATGGCATGAACAACAGCGCCCGCGCCGGCGACTATCACGGCAATATGAGCACCCACACCATGCCGGCTGGAGGCAATTCCGGCGTTGCCGGCGGAGCGGGAGGCGCAATGGGCTCGCATTCCGCACCGTCGGGACCAGTCGGAGGCGGCACTCACTCGATGGGAGGAGCCCCAGTCTCCGGCGGGTCTATGTCGGCCGGTGGCGGCGCAATGGGCGGCGGCCATGCGTCCCCGGCAGGGCACCCCTAAGCAGCAGGCTGGCATCCACCGGAGCTGGTCACACGATCCCCGCGGCTACTCTTGCTGTGCGAGCGGCACAGCAAGTGCGATTTGGCAAAGCCCTGGACCATGTCGAGCAGCTCCACCATGATTATTTCGCAGTAGTCTGGTTCGCGATGCTCGAGACGTTCGGATCGGATGTCGTCACTCCCGATCGTTATCTGAGATAGATGCTTCAAACTCCTGGGCAAGTAGTTGGAGAAGAGCGTGCGGATCGTGGCTCGAGATCATGTACTCCGCTCCGTCTATCTCTCTTTGACCGTGTGGCGTAATGCCAATTACAGGGACATCATTCCGGACCTTCTTCAGGTCGCGAACTGTCTTCTCAAACGAGTGGTTCTCCATCTCGGTATGGACTACAACCACATCGACATTCGGAAAACGGCGCAGTAATTCGATGCCCGAAGCTGAGTTATACGCGGTAATCACGTTGTGGCGCGCCGTTTCCAAAACCAGCTTTCGCGCGGAAACCCCTTCAGGCTGCTCCACCTCGATCATCAAAACAACGAGTCGCAATGACGTCCCTCACATTTCTGCCGGCTTAGACTACCGGAGTCCGAGCTGTAGTCTCCAGAGAGAATCGCACCCTTCCGGATTATCTCAACGTGTTGCAATACGATGCGGGACAGCAGTTCGGAGCTATCCGCGTGGGCCGCGATGGCTTCTTTACTTAGTCAGCTCACAAAGCTAAATCTCCTCCACTCTCGCTATCCGTCGCGAATGGTCCATTTCTTACCTGCGCGGGCAACTTGCGGCCCCATATCGCATCGCTATTCCGTTGTATTGTGGGCCCGGATTGCCGATGCTATAGTTTTTACGATTTCCTTACAGAATCCCTGGGCTAAGGCTCCCCAAGCCTCTATAGCTCCGTTGCTCCTGACCAGGTCAATGAATCAGGAACGAGGGCAGCGCAGAGCGAACAAAGCGCTGTCGACAGAGTGACGAGGTTCTAAGTTGAGTAATCACCGAGGAAGTTATTGGAAGACCGCCGTGGGCGCCGCGTTGCTTGCGCTCGCCGGGATGGCGGCCATTCTTTGGCTCATGCTTGAAAAGGCCGCGGCTTTCAAGTCGCCGCTGCTGGTCCTGTTTTTCTGGTGGGCAGTTGGCATTGGGCTCCTGTGCAGCGAATTTGTAACCGTGCTCGTGCTGGCGGGTGCGCTGATCAGCTTGCGCCGGGATAGCCTCGAAAGCCGTGGACTGCCCTATGCAGGGGCGCCCCGGGAATGGCATGGCGGATTCGCCGTCCGAGGTTTTCGTGCGCTCCTGCGAGGCATTCGTGCTCTTGCCGGCCGGTCGCGAGACCAGCTTGATCTGCGAGCTGGGGAGCTGGTGGAGATCCGCTCTCGCGAAGAGATTCTTGCAACGCTCGATTCGCGGGGCGAACGGGATTCCCTGCCATTCATGCCCGAGATGGAAGCGTGGTGTGGCACTCAAGCGCGCGTATTCCGGCGCGTCGACAAGATATTTGACTGGATCCGTGCGACCGGCATGCGACGGATGCGCGATACCGTCATCCTGGCAGATCTCCGCTGCGATGGCAGCCATCACGCGGGGTGTCAGGCCGACTGCCCGTTTCTGTGGAAAGAAGTATGGTTGCGCCGGGTTTCCTCAAAGCGGAAGCCGTCAACTGATCAGATCACCGGATCGTCCGCGCAACTGGATCTTCGTCGGTTCACCACGCGCATCGACGCGGAGACCTCCGAATCTCGCTTCGTCTGTCAACTGTGCAGGTTGCCGGAGGCAACCACTCCCACACCCTGGAACCATCCGCGCAACCTGCTTAGGGACGTGGTCAGCGGAAATGTGCGTCCCGGTCGTTTTCTCGTCTATATATCTATCCTCGTTTTCAATGCTGTGCAGCGCCGTTTCGGGGGTGTGCTCTTCCCATTTCCCTTGCAGGCTGGCTCGCAGGTCACACCGCATGCGTTGCTCCATCTGCAGCCCGGCGAGCTTGTGCGAATCAAGAGCAAGCAGGAAATCGAGCAAACTCTGGACGCGCAATTCAAGAATCGTGGGCTCTTTTTCGATAAGGAGATGACACGCTTCTGCGGTGGAACCTACCGGGTGCTGGCGCGCGTGAACCGCCAGATCGACGAAAGATCGGGCAAGATGATGACGTTCAAGAACCCGTGCATCGCTTTGGACGGCGTGACAGCAACCGGGGAGTACTTCGAATTTGCTCCGCTGGATGAGCGCATCTATTGGCGAGAGATATGGCTCGAGCGGACTACCGGCGAAGACAGAAAGCGCCCTCGCGCTGAGCAACACAGCGTTTCGACAAACGCATAGTTCGATGTGGCTTGAGACCACCTGAGGCTGAATCTATTTGCCGATACAAAGCTCGCATAACTGACTGCGTGTACAAGCATCGCGTTATTGGTAACCGTGAAGGAGACATGGTGGAGGCGTGGGCGCCTGTTTCCTCATGAGTTATGCCCGCTCGCTAGTCTGAGCCCGGGATGCGACGCTGAAACCGTCTCACCTTAAAGCGGGATTCGGGCGGCTGCGCACTGCCGGTACCATGCATTGCATGTCCTCCCGTTTTGGCATACTGCTGGCGCTCTGCTGCCTCTCTGCCGCCGCGCAGGAACGAACGCCGCCCATCCTTGGATGGGGAACATACGTCGCGCCGCACGACGGTCGTCACGATGGGCAGGACCACGGCCTTCAGACGGCGACCTATTGCGGCGCCAGTCCGGAGAGCTGGGTACGCGGCTCCGCCGCACTGAGTCCGCAGACTGGCTGGCTCAGCTTGACCCTGGAGCTGGAGACGGATTCACCGCAGGCGGGCCCGAAAGGGCGCCTCAATGTCACGCTAAGCAAAGGCTGCTTACATCCCGTACACGGCAGTTGCGACGCGGTGCACGATCCCCTGGTGAAGCTCTACACCGTCGAAACCGATGAGGTCAGCATCGGCGGCAAGAGCAGCGGCGAGACAGGCATCATTCGCAGAAGCGCGTCCGTCGACATCCCCGATGATGTCGCTCGCCAGGTAACGCATGTGGCAGTGCAGGCCGACTGCACCGGCAGCAGTACCGAGTGGTCTGGCTGGACATCTCTCCAGGACGCACAGAATGCGTTTGAAGCAACCGGGCGACCGGCAGGCGCCGGCAAGCTGCAGTAGCGTACTCCGCAGCGGAATCTGGAAATCAATCACGCCCGGAAACCAAAGTTATTTGCCGATGCAGAAGCTCGAAAAGATGCGATTCAGGATGTCGTCCGCCGTAGTTGCGCCGGTGAGCTGATCGAGCTGCCCCAGCGCTGCGTACAGATCCAGCAGCAGCATCTCGTGCGGCACTTGCCTGTCGAGCCCGGCGCGCGCCCGCGCCAATGCCTGCGTGCAACCCTGCAGTGTTTCGTAATGCCGCAGGCTGGTCAGCATGCCGCCTTCGGCATCGTTGACGCTGCCGCGCACACGCTCGAGCAAACCTGCGCGCAGCTCGGCCACGCCTTCGCCGGTCAGCGCGGAAACCTCCGCCACCACTGCCGCGATGCCTTCGGCGCGCAAAGGCCGCGCCAGATCGATCTTGTTCAGCACCAGAATCGGCGAGCGCCCTTCGAGTGATGTGAGCAGTGCAGCATCTTCCATCGGCAGCCGCAGCACGCCGCCGGCATCCACCGTTGCCGTTGCATCCAGCAGCAACAGCACCAGGTCCGCATCGGCCATCGCGCTCTCGGTTCGCGCAATGCCGTGCGACTCCGCCTCGTCCGTAGTCTCGCGAAGGCCGGCAGTATCCACCATCTCCACCGGGATGCCGCCCAGCGAGATGCGCTCCGTTACCAGGTCGCGCGTGGTGCCGGGAGCGGCAGTCACGATGGCGCGCTCGCGCTCCACCAGCCGATTAAACAGCGAGGACTTGCCTGCGTTCGGCCGGCCCACGATCGCCATGGTCAGTCCGCTATGCACCAGCCGCCCCTCGCGAAAGCTCGCCGCCATCGGCGCGATCGCGGCAGCCACACCCGCCAGCCGGCGCGCAATTTCCGCATCCGGCGTCACATCGATATCGTCTTCCGCAAAGTCGATGCCGGCCTCGAGCAACGTGATCAACTCCACAAGCTGCTCCTTCACGGGCGCGACACGGCGGCTCAGCGCGCCGCCAAGCTGTTCCGCGGCGACCCGCGCCTGGTAAAGCGTCTCCGCGGCGATCAGGTCACGCACCGCCTCTGCCTGTGTCAGATCGATGCGGCCATGCAGAAAGGCGCGCTCGGTGAACTCGCCCGGCCGCGCCAGCCGCGCTCCAGCTTCGAGCGCCCGGCGCACCAGCAGGTCCAGGATCACGGGCGAGCCATGCGCCGCTACCTCCAGCACATCCTCGCCCGTGTAGGAGTTCGGCGCCGCAAAGTACGTCACAACACCCTCATCCAGGCGAGTGTTCGCGTCCAGAATCGCGCAGTAACGCGCTCGTCCTGGAGCCAGCTCAGAACGTAACTGCAGATTGGGCAATAGCAGGCGTCGCGCATCCGGCCCGGAGAGCCGCACGATGCCGATACCGCCGCGACCCGGCGGCGTTGCGATGGCAACGATGGTGTCGTTTGTGATGCTTGCGGTCATGTCGTTACCGCGACACGCTGAATCGATAGAACGCGCTCAGCGGCGCGGGCCGCGGGGACCACGCCGATCGCCGCCGCGACCACCTCCGCGCCGGTCTCCACCACGTCCGCCGCCGCGCGAATCACGTCCGCCGCCGCGACCGCCCCGCTGAAAGGATGGCGCCGCTACCGGCGGAACGTGTTTATCGCCCTTGCGGTACACCACGACGAAGCGCCGCAGTCCTTCGCCGCTCGACTCCGTCTCCAGGTCGTCGAACTGCCGGAAGGCAAGGTGCAGCATGCGCCGTTCGCGCGAGCTCATCGGCTGGAAGCTGTAAGGAGTGCCGCTGCGCCGAACGCGTTCCGCCGCCGCATCGGCCGCCATCTTCATCTCACGCGCGCGGATTGCCTTGAAGTTTCCGCTGTCAAAAGAGATGCGGTCGTGCTCCTCCGGCTCCAGTCGCACCATCTTGGCCGCGATATGCTCCAGCGCGCGCAACAGTTCGCCGTTGCGCTGTGTCACCAGCGGCGCGTCCGGTCCGCCGATCTCCACGTAAATCTCGCGCGCTTCCAGCCCGTCGGGGTCGGCGGCGCCTTCGCCCGCCGTGATGCGGTATTTCAGCCGCAGCCCTCCGGTGGCGGTCAGCAGCTTCAGAAATTCGGAAATCTTCGTGGCGGCAACACGGTAGTCTTCAATCGGCATAAGCTCCCCTATCCTACATCGACCCCTCGTTCAGATCTCTTGTTTAGATCTCTCGTTCGGATCTCTCGTTCATCCGCGAACCCGGGCGTGCGCGGCAACGGAACGAACCGGGCAGCACGCGCGCCCGAGGCGCACCCGCCCGGACGGTCAGTCCCTATGCAGTGCGCCGCCCGCTGCGCGGCAGTTTCTTGGCCGCGCGTTTGGCGGCAATCTCCCGCATCTGTTTGCCCATGCCCGTCCGGTTCATGATGATCTGCATGCCGGTCGTGATCACGTTGCTGGATGCCCAGTAGAGCGCCAGTCCGGAGCCGATGTTCAGCATGATGAAGCCGAAAATCAGCGGCATCATGAAGGCCATCATCTTCTGCTGCGCCGGATCGACGCCCGGCGACGGCGACAGGTACGACCAGTGAACATGGTGAGGATGAAGAAGATCGGCAGGATGTGCAGCTGGTCCGGAGCGGCCAGGTTATGCAGCCAGAACCAGTGCGCCTGCCGCAGCTCGATCACGTTCTCCAGCATCGCGTAAAAGCCGTAGAGCAGAGGGTACTGGATCAGCATCGGCAGGCAGCCGCCGAACATGTTCACGCCCTCGCGCTTCTGCAGCTCGAATGATCTCCTTATTCATGTCCTGCGCGGCGGGGATCGGTGGCCTTGTACTTCTTGAACTTCTCCTTGATCGCTGCATCTCCGGCTGAATGCGTTGCATTTTCAGCGCGGACTTCATCATCGTGATGCGCGTCGGCAGCATCGCCAGGTTGATCACCAGGGTCAGAACCAGGATCGCCCAGCCCCAGTTAGGCACAATGTGGTCGTAGGTGAAGCGCAGCGCCATGAACAGCGGCTTGGCGATCCAGCCAAACCAGCCGAAGTTCAGGATCGGCTCAATGTTCGGGCCCGTCTCCGTGCCATCCGCCCCGGTAGCTTTCACGCTGTTCAATACCGAGATCACCTTCGGTCCTGCGAAGACGCGCAGCGATACGGGCGTGCTCATGGAGCCCACGGCCGCCCCCAGCAGCGGCACAGCCTCGGTCGCGCCCTTGGGCTGCTTCGCGTCCTTGGGAATGTTCCAACTGTTGTTCAGCGACACCACCGAGGCCTGGTCCGGCTGGTCGGGCAGGAAGATCGCGCCAAAGTACAGGTCGCTGATGCCCGCGTAATCGAACGGGCCATTCAGTGTTGCGCCGCCGCTCACCTTCTTCGGCGGCGGTCTTCTCGAACTTGCCGTTCTGCGAGGCATCGAACTGCGCCTTTGAATAGGCAGCCAGCGTGTTCTGATCGCCAATGCCCGCCGGCCAGGTCAGCAACGCGGGCAGTGGGCTGCCATTGTTCGTTACCGATGCAGTGACGTGCAGAACGTAGCTCTCGTCGAAGCGGAAGGTCTTCTTCACCTCCAACCCGCCGCCGGAATACTCGAAGCTCAGCTCGCCGGGCGCAGCCAGCGTGCCGGTCTTGGAAGGCACATACAGCGTGTCGTTAAGCCGTTGGCGCAGCCCCGCGTCATAGGAGTAAAGCGAGAGCGGAAAGCCGAACTTCGCCGCTGTCTCCGGATTGACCAGGTCCAGCGGTTTGCCGTTATCGTCCTCGTAGCGCTTCAGCAGCCAGCTCTTCACCAGGGCTCCCCGATTGGTGAAGACGATGCGATAGTTCTCGTTTTCTATCGTTGTGGTCTGCTCCGCTGTCGCAGCCACCGAGGCAGCGGGCGCGGCCGCCCCCTTCTTCGTTCCGGCGACCCGCTTCTTCCTTCCCATCTCGGTAGTTGGAGTCTCGGGAACTGCCTCCGGCGCCGGTGCCGCAGAATTTGCCGTGGTTGCGGTCTGCTGCTGCTTCTGCTCCTCGGGATGCGGCGCCGGCTTCTTCGGCCGGAAGTACTGCAGCGCCAGCAGCATCACGAGAAATACCAGGGAGAAAACTAAAAAGGAGCGGGAGTCCTGCTGCTTGCCACCGCTCTGCTGGTTGGGATTGCGTATCTCTGCCAAGGAAACTTTGCTCGCTATTCTTTTTGCTTCTTGTGGATCGGAAAATCGGTCGAGGCGCGCGCAAAAAAGGGGAAAGCATCGCTCAGCCCCGGTTCGACCGCGGCGCTGCCTCTCACATCATGGTAAATGCATCACGTCACAGGTGATGACCACCGTTCTCACATATGTGGTCCGTCGTTGCCCCGTCGTAACCGGTGCCCGGAACCGGATCGAAGCCTCCGCGACACAGTGGATGACACCGCAGCACGCGCCACACCGCCAGCCGGCTCCCCTGCAGCGGCCCGTGCGTTGCCACGGCCAACGCCGCGTATTCCGAACACGTTGGCTGGAAGCGGCATGCGCCGGTCGCGCCGGCCGCGGCATGCAGCAGGGGCGAGATTCCGCGCTTATACACCCACAGCAACCCGCGCATCATGCCTTCCGTTCCATACCTCGTGCGTGGCTCTCTTCAATTTTTACGAAGATGCTTCGCACTTCGTTCCCCAGCGCAGCCCATTCCGCATGCAGCACAGCGCGCTTCGGATGCAGCACGACATCGAGATCGCTATGCAATGTGTCCAGGTTTGCCACGATGGCCGCGCGCATGCGCCGCTTGATGCGGTTGCGCTCCACTGCCTTGCCCAGCACCTTGCCCGCGGTAATGCCGATACGCGGGCCCTGGCCTGCGTCGGCAGATTTCCGCGGCGCGGCAAACCAGGTCATCAGGGAAGAAAACTGCTTCCGGCTGGCTGCATAGACGCGCTGGTAGTCTGCATGCTTGTGCAGCCGCCACTCGCGTTTTTGGCGCGCGGAAGAGCCGGTCGGTCGAAGGGAAACAGCAGTGGAAAGGGGCACTGCGTCGGGAGGGTTCGGTTCGCGTCCCCAGGGCCCGTGGCCAGAGGACGCGAAGGATCTTGGATTAGTCGCGGAAGCCCGGCGACACGGAAACACGGTGCCGGCCCTTGGCGCGGCGGCGCGACAGCACAGCAGCGCCCGCTTTGGTCTTCATGCGCGTGCGAAAGCCATGCACCTTGGCGCGGTGGCGGCGGTTGGGTTGGAAGGTACGCTTGGGCATCGAACTGTCCTGGATAAGAGAATCACTGCCATACAGGCAAGTTTTGAGTATAGCCGATCCTGTGTAAATCAGGCAAAACGCTGCCGGCGAAGCGCTTCCGTTCTCGCTTGCCGAATCTTCGCCTTTGCGGCTCGCACTTCTCCGCCCGCATAACATTTCGGCGCGCAACTTGCCACAAAATTTGCGCGCCGCATCCATCCTTGCGCGCGTCTTCACTAGCGGTGGTGCAACACAACTTTTTTGCTGACAATGCCGCTCACCCGATGCTTCCGTCTGTGCTAGTATCGGCTGCGTTCACAACTGAATTTTTTCTGGCGTCACGCCCCCAACCCTGGATCGAAAACCTCTGCGAAGATTTTCCCCGTCGCACAGCGTGATTCCGGTAGTGGAGCCAAAGAAGCTGATTTACCACCTGACGCGCCTTCCACATGGAGGCGCGCTGTTGCTTCTTTCTATCTGCCCTCCAGGCGGCCCGTACGCTAGTAAAGGAAGCGCATGTCTTTTGTTCCAACCAGCACGACCGTCATTGATCCATGGACACGAATCCTCGGGGCGCTGGAAAAAAAGGTCAATCGACACTCCTTCAACACCTGGCTGAAGCCCACGCGCATCAGCCATCAGAACGGCCGCATCCTCTTCGTGCGCATTCCTTCCGCGGACTTTCAGCACGTCGGCGATCGCTACGCCGACCTGATCAGCGAAGCGATCGACAAGCTGGAGCTCGAGCTCGACGACGTTCAGTTCGTCACGCTTGAAAACGATCCATCGGTCCCGCAGCGCCCGCGCGAGCAGCGTGAGGACGGCGGCTTCCCGCCTTCATCGGCAAATGCCGCCGGCGCGCCGCGCCCTCCCGGACAGCGCCCTGCCGCGCCCGGCATGAACGGCCAGCAGACCCGCTTCGACTGGAACACCGCGTCGCAACTGAATCCGCGCTACAACTTCGAGGGCTTCGTCTCCGGCGCCGGCAATCAGTTCGCCCGCGCGGCGGCGGAAGCCGTCGCAGAGCGTCCCTCGAAGGCCTACAATCCGCTCTTCATCTATGGCGGCGTTGGCCTCGGCAAGACCCACCTGATGCACGCGATCGGGCACGAGGTAAAGCGACGCCAGCCGCAGTCGGCCATCTGCTACGTCTCGAGCGAGAAGTTCACCAACGAGATGATCTCCTACGTGCGCAATGAGAAGATGTCCAGCTTCCGCGATAAGTATCGCGGCGTGGACCTGCTGCTCATCGACGACATTCAGTTCCTCGCTTCCAAGGAGCGCACCCAGGATGAGTTCTTTCACACCTTCAACGCGCTGCACGAGAACAACAAGCAGATCGTCATCGCGTCCGACCGGCCGCCCAAGGACCTCGCCGGTCTTGAGGAGCGCCTGCGGTCACGCTTCGAGTGGGGACTGATCGCGGACATTCAGCCCCCCGATCTCGAGACCAAGGTCGCGATCCTGCAGCAGAAGGCAGAGAGCGAGAACTGCTCGCTGCCGATGGACGTCGCGCTTTACATGGCGACCAATATCCGCACCAACATCCGCGAGCTTGAGGGCGCCTTCACCCGCCTGATGGCGTGGAGCTCGCTGAACGGCGTCGAAATCACGCTTGCCACAGCGCAGCAGGCACTCAAGCAATTTATTGACACCCAGGTGCGCAAGATCACCATTGAAGCCATCCAGCGCACGGTCGCCGAGCACTTCGGCATGAAGATCGCCGAGCTCAAGCAGAAAAACAATTCGCGCGCTGTCGTCGTTCCGCGGCAGATCGCCATGTATCTTGCCAAGCAGATGACCGAGGCCTCCCTGCCCGAAATCGGACGCCAGTTCGGCGGAAAGCACCACACCACCGTCATGCACTCCATCGGCAAAATCGACGAAGAGAAGCGCACGGACAAAGACCTGAACCGCACCCTCAACAAAATTATGGAGACCCTCAACAACTAGGCCTGCGCGGCATAGCCAGGGAGCCACATCTCCTTTCGCCTCATCCGCAGGGCTGGAGTGAGCGGCCAAAGGAAGCGAACCACACGAGACGCGCCGCACGCGCTCTTGCCCCGGACGGCAAGCCCGTACGGTATCCTTGCCCAGATGCGTCGTTTTCGTCACCGGGCCGGCATTCTGGCCGCGCTAAGTCTCGGGTTTGCCTCGTTCGCCGCATGGGCCGCCATGCCGGCCACGCAGGCCGTCAACCGCCCGCCGGCCGCCGCCGCTCTTCCCGCCGATCACCCTGCCGTCACCGACACCAAGCACGAAGCGCCGCGCCCTGCCGTTCGCCCGCAGGATACCGGCTTCCTCAATCGCGTCATCCTGCTCAACGGCGCCAGCTATCGCTACGTCGTCTACCTGCCCCTCGAATACGACCCTCACCGCCCGTGGCCCGTCATCCTCTTCCTGCACGGCTCCGGCGAGCGCGGCTCCGACGGCATGGACGAGACGCAGGTCGGTCTGCCCAACGCCATCCGTGCCCATCCCGAGCGCTGGCCCTTCATCGTCGTCATGCCCCAGCTCCCCTACAGCCATCACCATTGGACCGACCCCGACATGATGCAGATGGCCCTCGCCGCGCTCGATGCCGAGATCAAGGAGTTCCACGGCGACCCGGAGCGCGTCTATCTCACCGGCCTCTCGCTCGGCGGCTACGGTGTATGGGAGATCGCGAAGGACTATCCCAATCGCTTCGCAGCACTCGTGCCTGTCTCCGGGGGCATCTTCTGGTCTTACGAACCGCAGCGCTGGAAGCGCTCCAACGCACTTCCCGCGGATTACGTTCGCGCCGTCGGCCGCACCCCGGTCTGGATGTTCCACGGCACGCTTGATCCTGTCGTTCCCGCGAAGGAGTCGCAGATCATGTACCAGGCGCTCCAGACCGCCGGTGGCGACGTGCGCCTCTATCTCTACGAGGGCTGGCACCACAACTCCTGGGACAAAGCCTATGCCGACCGTTCACTCCCACAGTGGCTGCTCGCGCATAAACTTTCCGATATCGCCGCCGCGCACGCACAGGCGCAGCAGCTCACCGTGCCGCTCCATCCGATTCCCGCGAAGGTCGACCCCGACATCTACGACGACTACGTCGGCGACTACTACGACGGCGACGTCCGCCAGGTCACCATCCTCGTAGAAGGCGACAAGCTCTTCTCCCGCAACCGCACCAACGATCTCAACGAGCTATTGCCGGAGAACCCGACCACCTACTTCTACCCCAGCGGCAGCCCGACCAGAATCATCTTCCAGAAGGATCCGAGCGGACGCGTGACCGGGATTCTCTACCACGATGACCGGCATGAGGAGCGGTGGGAGCGGCGGTGAGTGCCCTTTTTGTCGCGTCGCCCATAAGAACTGTTTAAGCAGGAGAGAAGGAGAGAATCGTCGCCACGGCGAGTTACCATTAGCCACGCCGGAGGACCGTCGCTCTTGCCACCCAGTACCTCACCCACCGCACAGAAACTAGGCGAGCTCGGCCTTCCCGCCCCCATCCGCGAGCTAGCCGCCAAGCCATGGGACGTCATCATCGTCGGAGCAGGCCACAACGGTCTCGCCTGCGCCGCCTATCTCGCGCGCGCCGGCAAGCGCGTCCTCGTCCTCGAAGCGCGCCAACGCATCGGCGGCGCCTGCACCATCGAAGAGCCCTTCCCCGGCGTGAAGATGTCACCCTGCGCCTATCTCGCCGGTCTCTTGCATCCGCTCGTCGTCGAAGAGCTCGCACTCCCCGCGCGCGGCTTCCACTGGACTCCCGCCGTCAACGGCCTCTTCGTCCCCTTCCTCGACGGCACCAGCATCCAGCTCTGGGACGATGACGACCAATGCGAAGCCGAAGTCCGCCGCTTCGCACCGGGCGATGTCGAAGGCTGGAAGGCCATGAACGCGACTCTATGTCGCCTGCGCGACGCACTGCGTCCCGGAAGCAGCGCCGCCGGGAAAAACACTGGCCCGCGCGATTTCTGGATTGGCGACGCGCCCGCCCCCGAAGAGATCGACGAGCGCCTCGGCGACGACCAGGAAGGCCGCCATCTTCTCTACGACTGGTCCATGGCCGAGTTCGTCGAGCATTACCTCCGCGATCCGCGCCTCCAGTCCGCCTACCTCGGCCAGGGCGTCATCGGCACCAACGCCAGCCCCTTCGACCCAGGCACGGCTTCGATCCGCTTCCACCACGCCTCGGGCCGTCTCGGCGGCATGCCCGGCATGTGGGGCTACGTCGCCGGCGGCATGGGCATGGTCTCCTTCTACATCGCGGACGCCGCGCAGGAAGCCGGCGCCATCATCGCATCCGGTGTGCCCGTCGCTAAGATCCTCCCCGGCGAAGGCGTGCTCCTCGAATCCGGCGAACGCATCGCCGCGCCCATCGTGATCTCCAACGCCGACCCCGTCCGCACCCTCGCCATGCTCGGCAAGAGCGCCGACATAGCGTGGCGCACGCGCATCGAATCGGTTCCCATCCAGGGCTGCACCGTCAAGCTCAACGTGCTGCTCTCCGCCTTGCCCGACTTCCTCGCCCGCCCTGGACAAAATCAGCCGCATCACTACGGCCAGATCAACGCACCGCTCACCCACGCCGAGTGGCAGGCCGGCTTCGCCGCGGCAAAGCGCGGCTATCTGCCGGAGCATCTCTGGTGCGAGCTCTACTTCCAGAGCGCGCACGACACCACCGTCGCCCCGCCCGGCCGGCACACCATGTCCGTCTTCGCGCAATACGTTCCCTACAGCTTCCAGGACGGCACATGGGATTCGCGCCGCGACGAGGTCCGCGCACTTGCTCTCCGCTCCATCGGCCGCTTCTGCTCCAACATCGAAGGCCCCAACTCCGCCGTCATCGACGCGCAGGTCCTCGGCCCGCCGGACATCGAGCAGAAGGTCGGCCTTACCGGCGGCCACATCTTCCAGGGCGAATGCCTGCCGCCGTACATGTGGTCGAAGCGCCTCAGCGCCCGCACGCCCATGCCCGGCGTCTACATGTGCGGCGCGTGCACGCATCCCGGCGGCTCGGTGATTGCCATCAATGGCCGCAATGCCGCCATGGCCGTCCTCGCCGACAGCTCCACACAATCGTCATCCCGGCCGAAGCGGCAAAGTCGCGCAGCGGAGGGATCTGCTGTTGTGGCGGACTCGCTTGGCTGACCTGGCCGCTCCGCTTGTCTCACCACCTGCCGGCGGCAAGCCGGCCGGCCCCACATTAAAACGCTCGCTGCGCTTCCGCGATCTCACGCTCTTCTACATCGTCACCATCCTGAGCCTTCGCTGGATTGCGACCGCCGCAGCAGCAGGCCCGGGCACGCTCGTGGTGTGGGTGCTGGCGCTGCTTGGACTCTTTGTGCCGCTGGCTGCGAGCGTGCTCGCACTGGCCGCGCAGTATCCGGACGAGGGTGGCCTGTACATCTGGACGCGCGAGGCCTTCGGCGACCGCACCGCCTTCCTCGCCGCGTGGACCTACTGGATGTCCAACCTGCCCTACTTCCCGGCCATCCTCTACTTCGGCGCCGGCTCTGTGCTGGTCGCCTTCGGCCGCCGCGGCAACGCCCTTGCTGCCAGCCCCGCGTGGTACATGGGCTTCGCGGTCTTCTGGCTCGCTGTCATCATGGCGCTCAATGTCCGTGGCATCGAATCCGGCAAGTGGCTCAACAACATCTGCTCCGTTGGCAACTGGCTGCCGATTCTCATCCTGGTTGTGCTCGCGTTTGCGTATCTCCGGCATCACGACTCTGCCACCCGCTTCACCGCCGCGTCCATGACGCCGCACCTCGGCCTTCGCAATGCCATCTTCTGGTCCACCATTTTCTTCGCGTTTGCGGGCTGCGAAGCCGGCTCCTTCATGGGCGATGAGATCGAGAACTCCCGCCGCGTATTGCCCCGCGCTCTGTTTATCGCCGGCAGCATCATTGCCGTGGCCTACATCGCCGGCACCGCCGCTATGCTCATCGCGCTGCCCGGCAGCGCAGTCTCCGGCGTCGACGGATTCATGCGCGGCATCGAGCATCTTGCCGCCTCACTCTCCATTTCGTGGATCGTGCCGCTGGTCGCCGCGCTGATCACCCTGAGCGCTGTCGGAGGCGCCGCCGGCTACCTCTCCGCCACCTCCCGGCTGCCTTTTGTCGCCGGCATCGACCGCTATCTTCCCGCGGCCTTCGGCAGCATCCATCCGCGCTACCGCACTCCGTGGGTCGCCCTCATTGTGTATGGATCCGCAGGCATCTTCACGGCCATTCTGGGCCAGGCAGGCACCAGCGTCCGCGGCGCGTATGACGTGCTCGTCAGCATGTCCGTCATCACCATGTTCATCCCCTACCTGCTGCTCTTTGCCGCGCTTATCCGGCTCGTCCGCCGCGGAGCACTCACTCGCTTTCCTTTGCCCGGGGGAGGTCGTCTAGCTGTGGTCCTGGCCGCCATCGGTTTCTGCTGTACCGCGGCCACCATCGTGCTCTGCACCATCCCCGGGCCCGAGGACACCAATCCTTCCCTGAGCGTCGCCAAGGTTCTGCTTTCTACCCTAACCATCGTTGTCACCGGGCTTGCGGTCTTCGCCATTGGCCGGCGTCGCAGGCTGGCTCATTGAAATCTCTTGCCCGCAGGGATTCGGCTGGATTCCGGTCCGCAGGAGGACTAGAACGATCACGTCCTGGAATGAGGCCTCCCGAATGACGGTTATGTCCGTAGCGCAATCCATTGGGGGGCTAGCCGCGGACCTTTCCTTCCTGAATTTCAAAGACCTGGTAAACCTCGTCCTCGGGTTCGCGCTCCTGGTGCTTCTTGTTTTGCTGGTCAAAGAGGTCAGCGGTTCCCGTCATTAAGGCATTTTCCGGAATCCTGCGAATTGCCGATATTTCTCTCGACGTGACTTTTCATAAAAAAAACCGATCGCAGGACGGTCCACGCCAATGCCGAAAATGTTTTTAGCTTCGCTTCTTCCACATTCCATCCCCGCCTGTGGAAGCGCTGCAAACCCCGTCTGCAAATGGCTCGCGGTGGAAATCCGCACTGCGCCATCGCCGCACCCGCCGTGGACGCGACCGCAATTTCCACGCGTCCACGCCTCAAGCCCTGCGCATTTCGCGTCCCCGCCTGTGGATGGCATTGAAGAACCGGACCGCTCCTCGGGCCTTATCCACCGGTTCTCCAGCACTCCCACATTCGTAGTAGCCGGATTTAGAAAACCCGCACCCATTCGGTCGCCCGTATCCACGCAGTTTTGCCGCGCATTCCCACTTCCCCACAGCAAACGACTACGACGGCTATCTATACATACCTTTAAATATTCTTCGTAGTAGCCGTCGCTGGCTGCACGGGCAATGGCGCCTGCCGCGTCCCCTTCGGTTCGCACTTCTGCTGGTCGGATCGCTTCAGCTTTTGCTCGGAGCAAGTCACTGCTTTTCCGGTAAAACTCCCGACTTTCCACTCCCCAGCCGCCGCTAAAATGGTGCCGTTCGGATTCCTGCACTTCCGTCGCCGTCTAGTGTAGAGTGTGGGCAATCCATCCAGTTTTCGCACCTGCAAATCAGGGAGCCGCACAATGCCCGCCGTAGGACTCGAAGCAGACAAGCACACCGTTCAGGGATTCGCCATGGAAATCTCCGTCAGCAAGCAGGATCTGCTCCGCGAACTCACCGCCACCCAGTCCGTGGTCGAGCGCAAGACCACCATCCCGATCCTGTCGAACTTCCTGCTCGAGGCCGACGAGGCGGAAGGCCGCCTCACCATCACGGCCACCGATCTCGACCAGTCGATCCGGACCTCCTGCAGCGCCAAGGTCAAGAAGCCCGGCTCCTGCACCATCCCGGCGCGCAAGCTCTACGACTACATCAAGCTGCTCCCCGACGGCGATATCTCCATCAAGCTCCAGGACAACCACTGGGTGCAGATCCGCAGCGGCCGCTCCAACACCAAGATGGTCGGCATGGCCCGCGCCAACTTCCCACAGGTGCCGGAGTTCCCGTCCGCCTCCGTGGTCGCCATTCCCGTCGCCACGCTGCGCAACCTGATCTCGAAGACCATCTTCGCCATCTCCAACGAGGAGTCCCGCTACACGCTCAACGGCGCGCTGCTCATCCTCAAGCCGGAATCGATTGCCATGGTTGCCACCGACGGCCACCGCCTGGCCCACATCGAGAAGCAGGGCGAGGAGCTCACCGGCATTCCAGGCGGCGAGAAGAAGACCCTCATCCCGCGCAAGGCGCTCTCGGAGCTGCAGTCGCTGCTCTCGAACACGGACGCCGAAAAAGTAGAGTTCGCCGACGACGAGAACCAGCTCTTCTTCCGCATCGGCAAGCGCGTGCTGACGTCGCGCAAACTCACCGGCCAGTTCCCCAACTACGAGGCCGTCCTGCCGCGCGACAACAACAAGTTCATCATCATCCGCTCGGAAGACCTCTCCGGCTCCATCCAGCGCGTCGCGCAGTTCGCCGACGAGCGCTCCGGCGCCATCAAGATTCGCGTGGAGCAGAATGAGCTCCGCATCTCCAGCTCCTCCGCTGAATCCGGCGAATCCGAGGACACCATCGAGGCGCCCTATCAGTTCGACGCGCTGGTCGTCGGCTTCAACTCCGCCTATATGCTCGATTTCCTGAAGGCCATCGGCAACACCGGCGAAGTGCGCCTCGAGTTCAAGGACGCCCAGTCGGCAGGCCAGATGCGCCCCGAAGACGCCGGCGACGAGTACAAGTACCGTTACATCATCATGCCCATGCGGATCTGAGATGGCCGGGGCTGCTTCCGGACTGAACCGCCGGCGTTCGCAGCCCACTGCGTCGATCCCGAACCTCAGCTACCTCGCACACCTCCCATTACATCTCACGAAGTAAAGGGAGCCGCCGCAGCGCGGCGAAAAAAGCAGCACGCACGCGGGCGGGTCGGTAGCATCTGTTACTTCCTGTCGGCGATGCCCACAAGGAATACATCCACCGCTATCTCCACCTGTAGAGGATGTCTTTGCGAACCAGGAACACAGGCACGATCGCAAAAACCGTACTGATCACGGGCTCGTCGAGCGGCATCGGCGAGGCAAGCGCCCTTCTTATGGCCCGCAATGGATTTCGCGTCTTGGCCGGAGTTCGCAAACCGGAGGATGGAGAGCGGCTCCGGCAAAAGGCCGGAAAGAACATCACCCCAGTCATCATCGATGTCACCGATGCAGCGTCGATAACCACTGCCCGCGCGCAGGTGGAAGATCAGATCGGGTCCGGGTTGGACGGTCTTGTGAATGTCGCTGGAATCGGAGTTACTGGCCCGCTGGAATATGCGACCGCCGAAGAAATGCATCGGGTCTTTGAGATTAATGTTTTTGGCCAGATCGCGGTCATCCAGGCATTTTTGCCGATGATCCGTGATGCGCGCGGACGCATCGTCAACATAAGCTCGGTCGGCGCACATATCGCAATTCCATTCGGCGGCTTGTTGTCTGCCTCCAAGAGTGCATTTGGCTCGCTGAGTGACGCGCTTCGGCTGGAACTTCGCCCTTTCGGTATTCGCGTCTGCGTCATTGAGCCGGGAGCGATTGCCACGCCGGCAGTCGACAAAACGCTGGGTGATGTCGAAGGGGTAATTGCGCGGCTTCCTCCGGAGGCCTCATCGCGTTATGGGCAGATGCTCAGAAATTTCAATAAGCGCGCTTACGCGAGAGAGAAGAATGGCAGTCCGCCGGCTGTCGTAGCAAAGGCGATCCATCACGCTCTGACCGCGAGCGCGCCGAAGATCCGATATGTCGTCGGCAAAGATGCGCGGCCCCTCGCCATATTGCCGAGGCTGCTTTCAGACAGCCTGCTGGATGCGCTGAGGGCTCGAATATTCAGCCTGCCGGCAGGAGCTCGCAGCCGGTAACGGCGCCCCGTCAAAGTAGACACATCAACTTACAGCAGCGGTGGCTTGTGCTGCATTCGCCATCACGCCTTGGGAGAAAGAAGGAACGGCGAAGGTCGTATTCGCAGCGCATTTTCGTCTCGTTACTCTGCGGGACATGGAAACCCCTCTCCGCATCCGTGAAGCAACGCCCTCCGAACTCTTTGCAGAACGCCTCGAACGCGAAGCGCAGGCAGCTCTCGCCCTGAGTCCCGAGCTCGCCGCGGATTACCGGCGTCAGGCGGAGATGCTGCGCCAGATGGCCGCCGCTACGATCGCGACCGAGCGGCCTGCGTCCACAATTCATTAAATAGATCTTTTTAGTTACATGATCCTGCCGAATCTGTCATCCCACCTGTAGAACCCACAGGAGGGATCTCCCCATGTATCACCACGTCAAAAAGCTCATGTACGACGTCAATGTCGGTGAGCCAGACCCTCGCTTCGGCCATATTCTCCTCGAGCAATTCGGCGGCGCGAACGGCGAGCTGGCTGCGGCCATGCAGTACACCATCCAGGGCTGGGGCTGCGACGATCCGGAGCGCAAGGACCTGCTCATGGACATCGGCACTGAAGAGATCAGCCATCTCGAAGTTGTCGGCGCGCTCATCCGCATGCATTTCAAGCCGGTGAAAAAAGAATTGGAAGACGCCGAACAGGATCCGCTGGTCGCAGTGACGGGTGGCGGAGGCTTGAACCTCTTCAACTCTGCCGGCAATCCCTGGACCGCCGACTATCTCAAAATTTCCGGCGAGCTCGACGTCGATCTGCGTAACAACATCGCTGCCGAAGCCCGCGCCAAAATCACCTACGAGCGCCTCATGCACCTCACCGACGATGCCGGCTCGAAGGCGGCGCTGCAGTTCCTGATGACGCGCGAGATCACGCACATGAAAGCCTTCACCGCGGCGCTCGACAGCCTGGGCACCGGCCGCTTCTCCATTGGCAAGCTGCCACCCACACCCGGCATCGTCGACGAGTACTACAACGACTCCACCGGCGAAGGGCCGCTCGGCAAAGACGGCGTCGGCAAATGGATCAGTCAGGATGGCCTGCGCGTCGCTGACACGCCGGAGTTCGTGAAAAGCATCACCGATAGCATTCGCAAGGGCGAAGACCTCGCCCGCAAATCCAGCAAGGCATCTCCCGATCCCGAGAGACTGCCGAAATCCGCTTGATTGTTTCCTCCCCCGGCGCGGCCTTGCGGAATCGGGCGGCGCCGCACGGGGCCGCCGGGGAGGGCGGAAGTATCCAGCCATGCCAAATCTTTGCTCGTGTGAAGTGTCCTACGCCTTAGATCTTTTCGAGGCAGTCACGGCCATCCGAACCGCATAGCTACTGCCAGCGCAGCCGCACCAGGGTGACCCCTTGCCGCGCCAGCGACATTTGCAGATGTACTGTGCCGTCTGTCGCCGCCATCGCGTGCCGATTTTCTATGTGGGCCAGCTTGCCTGCGCTGACCAGTTCCTGCTGCTCGGTTGTCGTCGGATGTTGCGGACTTCCCATGCGCTTCCACACTGCATAAGCATTGCTGTGTGTCGCATCCATCAGGAAGACATCCTCTGTCACCTGCGATTGCGGCAGTCCGTTTACTGTCAGCACAATCTGCGCCGGCTCGGCGGGCAAATCCACATCGTGATAGTTCCACAGCAGCACATCCAGCTCGTGGTCTTTGCGGGTTGCCATCGCATTCACGTCAGGCGTATTTGTAACACTGTTTGTGATGATTTCCGATACCGGCAGCGCGCCTGTGCTCTCGGCCTGTACCCAGTTGCCGCCCAGCATGGCCATCATGCGGAAGACGTTCAGCACCGCCTTGTCCACGCCGTTGGTTGCCAGCTCGCGGAAACCTGCAAAGTAGGGCTGGTCCTCAAAGGTAAATGCCCACGTGACCGCTCCCTGCAATCGCACTTCGTGCAGACGCGCGAGTTCCCAGGTGCGGGCCATCGCCTCCGCCACGCTCACTCCATAGAGCGGGCCGTTGCGGTACCCATTCTGTGGGCCGTGGCAGGCCGCGCATCCTTCTGGATCGCTCTCGCCCAGAATGATCGGGGTGCTCCGCCACTCGGGATAACTTCGTACGACCTTCATGCCGCGCTCCACAGCGGCAAGCTGCTGGCTCACATTCATCACGACGTGCCCATCGACAAATTTCGGTGAACCTTTGGGATGAAAGCTGATGTAATCCAGCGGTGCTCCAGTGCCGCCGGTGGCTGCATTTTTCCCATGTGCGCAATGGTCCAGAAACTGCCGCAGAAACGCCTCGCTGGTGCTTGCCCCTGTTTTTCCCGCATACACACCCGTCGACTCCGGCCCGCCGATCTTCGCATGGGGCAGCACCTTGCGCACTGCCGCGGCGGAAACATCGTAGAGCCGGTCGTATTCTTCCGGTGTTCCATGCCAGTACGCAATGTCCGGTTCGTTCCACACTTCCCACAACCAACCATCCACAGCGGCTCCGTAGCGCGCCTTCAGGTGCGCAGCGTACGCCTGCACCAGCGCGCCCCACTTCCCGTAGTCTCTCGGTGGGTAGCTCCAGCCGGTAAAAACATCGCCTTTGGGAAAGTTATGGCGATACGGCTCCGGATGCGTGGAGAGCGCCTCGGGCATAAAGCCCAGCTCCACGATCGGGCGCACGCCGGCATCGCGCATCGCATCGAAGATGCGATCCGTGATCGTCCAGTCGTAGATGGGGGTGCCGTCGGCGCGCTCGCGATACACATTCGTCGAGCCCCACTTCAGCGAGCCCTCGCTGTTGCCGGTCGTGAAAAGATTGTGGGCGCGAAAGTACACCGGCGCGTTCGCAGTGCGGCCAAGCTTGCCTAACTCGGCCAGCAACTTCCGCCCATGCGGAGCATAGACATAGTTGGGCTCATCCGCGCCAAAGTAGCTCCAGATCGGCGTAAACGCCCCCTCCGGAGCGTCGGCATGCACGGTCACGCGAACCGTGGCGGCATCTTCGCCGCGAGCAAGCGGCAGCGTTATCAGGAGCGCCAGAAAAGTAGAGAGCGCGCGGCAAAGCGTTCGGCAATGCATGCCACCACTTTATTTGACCGGCATCCACCCGGAGAGCCTGCTATGCCAGGCATGGAGACTAGCCGGTCTGCTCTTTGTCGAATAGCCCCGGGCGGAAGATCGGCGCCAGGATCTACCGCCGCCCCGGCTCAGCTCACAGCGCCTTCGTCATCAGGATGAAATATCCCGGCAGCGCCATCTTGGGCACCAGCCACTCGGGATACTCTTCGCGCCCGGTCACCGCATAACCCAGCTTGCTGTAGATCGGCACCAGTTGCGCCTCGCGCGGGCTTACGACTCGCAAATCCATCCACCGCGCGCCCTGCTCGCTCGCGTAATCTTCCGCCGCGGCATTCAATTGCCGTGCCAGCCCGGCGCCCTGCCGCGCAGGATCGATCGACAGCAGTCCCAGGTACGCGCGATCGCCGCGCAACTCCACGCACACGCAACCCAGCAAAGCGCCGTCTTCTTCCTTCACCAGAAAGGTGCTGCGCTCCCACACCTGCTCGTACTCGCCGTCGTTCTGCAGGCGATCGCCTGCGCCTTTCTTCAGGAATCGCTCCACCTCGAACGCCGTGTTGATCAATCGCCGGATTGCTTCACGGTCCCCCTCGGTTGCCACCCGAATCTTTCCTTTACCCAGCTCAAGAGTGCTCATATTCCATAGATTCTCCCGCATCGTGACGATTCGCGTAACCTCAGGCGCTCCCGCGGCGTCTCAACGGTGAAAGGCAATGCATGTATATCCGCACGTTTCTGGCTCTTGTCCTCGCCGCATCGCTCATCGGCTGCACAGCCCGCGCCCTCGGCCGCACTCCCATACCGCCGCCGGCAGATGACGTATCGCTCGCCAAATCCAGCGGCCGGCAGACCGCGGTCTTCGCCGGCGGATGCTTCTGGGGAACGCAGGCGGTCTTCGAGCGCGTGAAAGGCGTCGTCGGCACCGCGGCAGGCTACTCCGGCGGATCGGCCTCCACTGCCACTTACGATCAGGTCACGACGGAAACCACCGGCCACGCCGAGTCGGTGAAGGTGGTCTACGATCCATCAAAGATCACCTATGGACAATTGCTGCGCATCTTCTTCTCCGTGGCGCATGACCCCACGCAACTCAACCGCCAGGGCCCCGATGTCGGCACCTCGTATCGCTCCGCCATCTTCTATTCCAACGACGAGCAGAAGCGCCTCGCCACCGAATACATCCATCAGCTCGACGCGGCGCACGTCTTCCCAAAGCCCATCGTGACTCAGGTCGCGCCGCTCAAAGACTTCTATCGCGCCGAGGACTACCACCAGGATTACGCCCTGAACAATCCCGGTAATCCCTACATCCTTGTCTGCGACCGCCCGAAGATCGCCGCGCTCAAGCAACAGTTCCCGGATCTATTTGTCGATTACAAAGGGAGCAAGGAGTAACGATCACCGGCAAGTAGTGGAGGAATCTGCTTTTTGCGCTGACAGGTCGCCCGCACAATCCGCGTGAGCGGCCAAAAGGGAGCGAACCCGCGACTCCCGCCGCAGCCGCAATTGCCTGGACGGCCTGATCCTCAATAGATATGGAAATTGACTTCGATGGTGATCTCCACCGGCACCGGCTTGCCCTGGTAAACCGAGGGCTTGAAGCGATACTGTTTCACCGCCTCCACCGCCTTCTCATCCAGCCCCATGCCCAGCTTGCGCACCACGCGGATGCGCTGCGGCATCCCGTGCGCGTCCACGATCAGGCTCACCACCGACACGCCCTGGTACTTCGCGCGCCGCGCTTCATCGGAAAACTCCGCGTCCACCGAATAGATCAGCACCGGCGGCGACACGCCGCCACCCACGTGATACAACCCGCCGCCGTAGCCGCCACCCTCGCCCGGCCCGTAGCCCGCGCCCGAGCCTGATCCGATCCCGCCGCCATCGCCCGAGCCCAGCCCGGCCCCCGACCCTGTCCCGTTGGCCGCCGGCCCCACAATATTCGTCCGCGGATCGCCCAGGTTCGGCAGATTGTTGTTCGGCAGCGCGATGTTCGGCGGCATCTTGATCGTCGGTTCCACCGCCAGCTTCGGCTGCGGATTCACCGCCAGCATCGGCGGCGTTATCGGCGTCTCGGAAAACTTCGGCAGCCGGCCCTTCGGCGCCTGTACCAATTCATGCGCGCCCCCGCCGCCACCACCGCCCATCGCCGGTCCCTTGGGCGCAATCGGACGGAACGGCGAGATGTCCACATTCGCCATCTGCGGCTTCGGCGCAGGCGGCACCACATGCTTGCGCGCCTCAATGATCAGGAAAATGATCAGCGCAATCACCACCACGTGCGTGCCAACCGACAACGCCGACGACAGCGGGCTGCGCTTCACCCGGAACGGATCCAGCACCGCCACCGGATGCGAGGTCAGCACCAGCGGCGGCAACTTCTCCTGCCGGAACAACCCCCTCAGGTTCCCCCAGATCGTCTGCCACACCGGCTCATCCACCACCGGATTCAACAGGTGCGGCTCTAACGGTGCCTGATACATGCTTGCACCGCGCAGCCGCGCATCCACACCGGCGGCCAGCGTCACCGGCGCATCGCCGCGCCGCAATGCCTGGCGAAGCTGGCCTTCCAACTCTTCCATTTCATTCGGATTGGGAATCATGGGCGACATAGGTTCGTTTTCAACCTCTCAGGCGCGCGGCCTTGGCGCGGAGCACCTTCAGGCTGCGCTGCAGATGACTCTTTACCGTGGCTACCGGCATCTCCAGCACCGCGGCAATCTCCTCCGGCATCAGCTCTTCCTGGTAGCGCAGTGCTATCACGGTACGCGGCACCACTGGGAGCGCATCTACCATCGCGCGCAGCCGCTCCGCCAGCCACGGATCGCTCAGCCACGGATCGCTGCTCCGCGCCTCGGCTGCCGGCTCGGGAACCCCCGGCGCAGCAAAGCTCACCGCCGCATGGTCCTGCGGACGCCGCAGCCTTCGCCTCGCCTGGTCAATCGCGCGGTGCGCTGTCACGCGCCGCAGCCAATGCACCACATGATCCTCAGATGCAAGCGAAGGCAATGCGTCATGCAACTCCAGGAACACATCCTGGGCAATCTCCTCGGCCAGCGACGGATCGCGAACAATGCGCCGCGCCATGCTGAACACCATCGACTGGTGCTCCAGCATCAGCTCGCGAAAGCTTGGGTGCGACCTCTGCAGGTGCTCACCTGGATTCCGACGACCCCGCCGGACTTGAATGACTACCCTCACTCTGCTATACGCAGCGCCGAGTAAAGAGTATGCAGCTTTTTCCCGGCGCCCGCGATTATCACTTGAGATGCTCCGCGAGGAATTTCGCCATTGCCCGATTCGCCTCTATCGACTCCGGCAGCGCCGGGTCATACCAGAACGCATGCGGCAGGCCGTCGAAAACCATCAGCCGCGCATCGTCGCCCGCCCGCAGAAAGGCGCGATGCAGGTCCGTTGTGCCGCTCAGCAGCAAATCGCGTCCACTGGTCACAAAAAGAGACGGCGGCATGCCCTTCAGATCCGCATACATCGGCGAAAGCACCGGGTCTTTCAGGTCCGCGCCGGCCACATACTTGAGCGGGCCTTTATCTCCGGGAGGCGCCAGGTATCCGCTGAGTCCACGCAGACCATACAGATGCACCGAATCGCCTTCGCGCGCAAAATCGCCAAACCCGCTGAAAATGCCCAATGCCGCCGGTTCCGGCAGCCCTGCCTGCTTGAGTTTCACCGCGACTTCCCCGGTCAAAATCGCGCCCGCCGACGTGCCATAGATCGCGATCTGTTCCGGCTTGTGCGTCTTCAGCAGCTCGCGGTACACCGCCACCGCATCCTCCACCGCCGCCGGAAATGGATGCTCCGGCGCCAGCCGGTAGAGCGCCGCCACCACCGGCACGCGCGCATAGAAGGCAATCGGAATCGACTCGGTATAGCTGCCCGAGTCCGAATCGAAGCCGCCGCCATGCAAATCCAGCAGCACTTTATCCGCATTCGCTTTTGGCACATGCGGCGGAGTCACACGCCGCACCGGAACACCGGCGATCGTATCGTTGGCGATCGTCACCGGGCAGATCTTCCGCCACTGCTTCTCCGCACGCGCCGTGTAGGCGTCCGTCGATGCGCGTCGTTGCGCCAGCGATATCTCGGCCTTCGCATCCGTCTCCGGATGCCGCAGCCTCGCCTGCGCCTGGGGGCTCAGCGACTCCGGCACCGGGACAACCCGGCCCACATGCGCCGTCCCGTTCGCATCAACGTAACTGGAATTGTGCTCTATCGCCGTTGCGGCGGTTGTCGCCCCCGTCTGTCCCCACGCCGGCCACGCAGCCGGCAGTCCCAATGCGCACGCCCCCGTGGCACACATCCATAGTGCAAGTCGATGCTTCATCCGTCACGTTCCTCCGCAGTTCCCGTGCCGCCACTGTACCTCAGCAGGACTCCATCGCAAGGAAAGAAGCACGAACGAGAACCGGGACTCTCACTGGAACGCCATCGAAAGATCGACCCCGCGCAGCTGCCTTGCGAAGCGCTTCTTCAGCTCCAGCCGCGCCCGGTGCCGCCGCGATTTCACCGTCGCGACCGGCCGGTTCATCTCCGCGGCAATCTCCGCCAGCGGGCGCTCCTCAAAGAACTGCATCAGCAGCACGGACCGCAGGGTCTCCGGAAGCGACCACAGGGCCGCATGTACCAGCCGGTTGCGCTCCAGCAAGAGCAGGCGCTGCTCCTGCGAGACCTGCCGGCGTGTCATCGTGCTCCCCGCCTCTAGCACCGCTGTCAGCATTGCCGCGTCGTCCATTTCATCGAGCCGCATCCGCGCCCGCTTCCGCTGCTGCTGGAAGACCTCGTTCATCAGCACACGAGTGATCCACGTCGCAAAGCGCGCTTCCCCGCGAAAGCCGTCCAGCCCCTGCCAGGCCTTCATCATCGTCTGCTGCACCACATCCTCTGCATCCTGCGCCGTCAGTCTGCGTTGCAGGGCACGCGAAAGCAGCCGTCCGCGATGTCGCGTGAACAATTCCGCGAACGCGCTCTCATTTCCCGCCCGCGCGTGATCCACGAGCTGTTCATCAGTCAAAGCTATCGGCCGATCTGGTGCGGTGACATGTTTCATGAATCTCGCCTTCCTGAACACCAAGCGAAAGTGAAGTGAACGAACTGCTGTGTGCCTGGCAAATCCTTAGTGCATCGCCGCGCCGCCCTTGGACCTGCGCATGACAAACGGCAGCGGAATCATGCACAGCGACGCAATCGCAAAGAACCGGATGATGTCGATGTAAGAGAGCATCGCCGCCTGCCGCTGCAGTTGCTCATACAGCCGGAGCATCGCCGCCGAATGCGCTCCGGTGACCGACAATCCGCCCGCCACCAGCTGATGCCCCATCTGCGTGGTTGCCCGCAGGTACGGCGCAGCACCTCCGGTGACATGCGCCCCCAGGTACGACTGGTGCTGCTGCGCCTGCCGCGCCAGCATCGTGGACACGATCGCCGTTCCCACCGAGCCGCCCATATTGCGCGCCAGATTGGTCAGCCCGGAAACATCGTTGTTCCGTTCCATCGGCACGCCTACATACGAGAGGGTCTGAATCGGAATGAACAGGAAGCCAAGCCCGCATGCCTGGAAGAAGCGCAGCCACGCTGTGTAGCCGAGACTCATCGTCAGGTGGATCGTTGTCATGTGAAACAGCGCGACGGATGTAATCGTGAACCCAAACGCCAGCAGATACCGCGCGTCCACCCGCCCAATCAACACGCCCACAATCGGCATGCAAATCAGCGTCGCGATTCCCCCCAGCGAGAGCGTCTTGCCCGCGTTCAGCGCGGTGTAGCCCATGATCGTCTGCAGCATCTGCGGAATCAGGATCGTCGTGCCGTACAGCGCGATGCCGAGGATGAACATCATCAGGAACGACAGCGCAAAGGTCCGGCTGCGATACAGCCGCAGCTCGATCACCGGCTTCAGCCCGCGCCGGATTTGCCGCAGCTCCCACACAATCAGCGCGGCAATGCTCACCACGCAGATGATCGTGAACGTCGTGATGAACTGCGACCCGAACCAGTCGTCCTGCTGCCCCTTGTCCAGCACCACCTCCAGGCAGCCGAAGCCGATCGCCGTAAACACGAAACCCATGTAATCGATCTTGATCTCGCCCCGGCGCGCCTTCCGCACCGCCTCCACCAGGTGCGGCGGGTCCTCCACCACACGGTTCGTCAGGTACAGCGAGATCAGCGCCACCGGCACGTTGATGAAGAAAATCCAGCGCCACTGGTAGTTGTCGGTGATCCATCCGCCCACCAGCGGCCCGATAGCCGGTGCCGTCACCACCGCAAGCCCATACAGCGCAAACGCCTGCCCGCGCTTCTTCGGCTCAAACGTATCTGCCAGAATTGCCTGTTCCGATGTGGCGAGGCCGCCGCCGCCCAGCCCCTGCAGCACGCGGAAGAACAGCAGCATGCCCAGCGAAGGCGCCAGCCCGCACAGCAGCGAACTCACGCCGAACATCGCCACGCACGTCATGTAAAAGCGCTTCCGTCCGATCAGCGTCGCCAGGTAGCCGCTGATCGGCAGGATCACCGCATTCGCCACCAGGTACGAGCTGATCACCCACGTCGCCTCATCCTGGCTCGCCGCCAGCGAACCGGCAATGTGCGGCAGCGATACGTTGGCGATCGAGGTGTCCAGCACCTCCATGAAGGTCGCAAGCGTGACCGTCAGCGCGACCACCCACGGGTTATGCTTGGGTTTCCAGGCCGTTGCATCTGCCATATGGCAAAAATAGTACCATCCGGTACATTAAATGCAAGTCGCCCCGCCCGTCGGTCGTCACATTCGCTATCCTTATTCTTTGATGAAGCAAAAGGCCTCGGCTCGTAAACCCGCGGTGAAGAAGCGGCGCTCCGCCCGCGGCCGCCCGCCCGCGCGCGAGGTTGCGAGCCGCGCCGAACGCCTGCTCGATGTGGCCACCGAGGTCTTCCTCCAGAAGGGCTACAAGGGCGCCAGCATGATCGAGATCGCCCGCCGCGCCGGCGCCTCCAAGCAGACGCTCTATGCCCGCTATCCCAGCAAAGCAGAGCTCTTTGCCGCCCTCATCGAGCGCAAGGCCGCTCATCTCTTTGCGGCCATCGGCACACTCGATGGCACCCGCAGCGTCCGCGACACCCTCATCCATTGCGGCGCAAACCTGCTCGAGCTCATCGTCTCCCCCGATGCGCGCGGCGTGCATCGTGTCGTCATCGCCGAGTGCATGGAGTTCCCCGAACTCGGCGAAATCTTCTGGAGCCGCGGCCCCGGCCGCGTCCGCGCCATGCTGGCCGAGTATCTGCGCACACAGCAGAAGCTCGGCAACTTGCCGGCCCCGCGCTCTCGCCTGCGCGATACGGAGCAGGCGGTTGAAGTCCTCCTCGCCCTCATCGTCAGCGACATTAGTCTCCGCGCCTCGATCGGCCTCCACTCCCCTAACAAAAAAACCTCTGGCGAACGCCGCGCCTGGGTCGAGTTCGCCGTCGATAATTTCCTCGCCGCGATGAAAGCCGGCACATGAACACGCTCCGTTACGTCATCCTCGCAGTCGGCGCCGTCGCCTGGTTTGCGCCCTTTCCCATCTACTACACCCGCGGCGCTGCGGGTCCGCTCACCAAGGACTACTCCGCACGCTGGGGAATTCTGCTCGAATGCATTGCCTATGCGCTGCTCTGGCTAGGTCGCTTCTGGCTGCACACGCCCGCGCCCTGGCAGCTCGCGCTATCCATTGTTCTTTTCGTGCTCGCTTCAGTTACGTCCTGGACCGCCAGCATCGCCCTCGGCCGCTATCTGCGCGTCGATGCCGCGCTCGACACCGAGCACGAGCTCATTCGCTCCGGCCCCTATCGATGGGTCCGTAACCCCGTCTACACCTCGATGCTCTGCGCCCACATCGCCACCGCGCTGCTCCTCACCCCGCTCTGGCTCTTCGTCATCTCACTCGTGGTCTTCCTCACCGGGACGACCATCCGCATCCGCGCCGAAGAAAAACTCCTCGCCGCGCGCTTCGGCGAACAGTTCATGCAATACCGTCGCTCCGTCTCCCGCCTCATTCCATTCGTGCGCCCCTGATGCGCGAAGCGCCGATCTCTGATGCGCGAAGCGCTGATCTCCTGATGCGCGAAGCGCTGATCTCTGATGCGCGAAGCGCTGATCTCCTGATGCGCGAAGCGCTGATCTCTGATGCGCGAAGCGCTGATCTCCTGAAAGCTGGTCGTCCTGAAGCTGACCGGTAGCCGGAGTGAAAGACCCGCATCGCCTGTCGTTCGATATCGGCTGGCAAGTGTGCCGCTCAACCACTCCGAAACCCATCCGATCGCGGCACCGGCACCGGAGCGCTCGAAAGCCACCATCCCGGGCCGGCCACCCAGCAGCCCTCGCCCGGGTGATCGTCCCGGTGCAGCGATTTCACCTTCTGCCAGCCGCGATGGCGAAATGCATGCGCCAGCCGCCGGCTCTCCTGCGCCTCCTGCGCGCCGATACAGCCCACAAACTGCGCCTGAAACAGAAACCGCGCCGGCCACACCGCGCCTTCGCCCCGCGTGATCAGCAGCATCGCGCCCATGCCGTCCTCCGCTGTCTGCGGAAACAGCAGCCGCCCGCCCGGCTTCAGCGCGTCCAGCCATACCGGCAGCGGTGCAGTCGCGCCCGCATTCACATACAACACATCGCACTCCGGCAGCGGCGCCTCCGCCCCGCTGCGCGCATGCAGCCGCACCTGCGGCAGCGCCGCCAGATTCTCCGCCGCGCGCCGCGCCAGCTCCGGCTCAATCTCATACGCGTCCACGCGGCCTGCTTCGCCCACCAGCTTCGCCAGGATCGTCGTGTAGTACCCCGTGCCCGCCCCCACATGCACCACCGAGTCGCCCCGCCGCGGCCGCATCGTGGCAATGCACATCGCATGCAGCGACGGCTCGCCATTGTTCAGCCCGTCCACCCCCAGCGACACGACGACGTCCTGATACAAAAACGCCGGATCGTCGGCCGGCGTCTCCACAAATCCGTGCCGCGCCAGGATACGCCACGGCGGCCCGCCTACAAAGCGCTCCCGCGGCGTCGTGCGAAAAGCCTCGGCCAGCGGACCATCCGCGGCCACGCCGGCGCGCGCCGCCATCAGCCGGGCAAAAAAGGCGCGATGCGCCTCCAGGCGCGCTTCGTCTGTGGTCCATTGCTGCCGCATCTGCAGCATGGGATGCCTTGGCCGGGGTCAGCGGACTCGGCAGCCCTTCGCGTCGGAACACGCAAAATACCAAAGGGAACCGCGGCGCCTCCGCAGGCGTACAACCGGACAAGCCCAGGCCACGAAGAACAAACCGGTCCGTTATCGATCGCAAGGGGGATGGCATGAACGCCGATCTGCGACTTGCTCTGCGGCAATTGCGAAAAGCCCCCGGATTCGCCCTGACCGCGGTGCTCACGCTGGCCTTCGCCATCGGCGCCAATGCCATTGTCTTCAGTGTCCTGAATGCCCTGGTTCTGCGCCCGCTCAATGTGCCCCACCCCGAGAGCCTGTTCATGGTGGAGCGTGGTTACGGGGCAGATACAACTCCGTCCCAGTCCTATTTGGATTACCGTGACCTGCGCGATATGAACCGCAGCTTTGATTCGCTGGTGATCTATAACATCGTGGGCGGTCTGGGCCTCGACACCGGGACAGGAAATCCCAGCGTGATCTGGCCCTATCTGGTCAGCGGCAATTACTTCGACGCACTCGGCATCCAGCCGTATCTTGGCCGGTTCATCCACGCTTCCGAAGAACATGGAAAGAACAGCATGCCGGAGATCGTTCTCAGCTACGCCCTTTGGCACAGCCGCTTCAACGGCGACCCGGCCGCCGTGGGACGCACCGTAGAGATCAACAAGCACTCGTTCACGATCGTGGGTGTCGCGCCGCCGAAATTCCGCGGCACTGAGCTCTTCTTCGCGCCCGATCTCTGGGCCCCGATCGTCGATTCGCCGGCACTGATCGATTTTGAGATGCTGGACGAGCGCGGCAACCACTCCGCCTGGGTCATCGGGCATCTCAAGTCCGGAGTTACGCCGGCCTCCGCCACTTCTGATCTGAACGCCATTGCGGCTTCGCTCGCGAAGTCCTATCCCAAATCGGATGATGGACTGAAGTTCATCCTGTCGCATCCGGGACTTGCAGGAAATACCCTCGGCCGGCCCACGCGGGCATTCATGGCTGGTCTCATGCTCCTGGCCGGCCTCATTCTGCTGGCCGCCTGCGCCAACCTCGGCAGTTTGTTTGCCGCGCGGGCGGCGGACCGGTCGCGCGAAATCGCGATCCGCATGGCGCTCGGATCTCGCCGCACATTCATCCTCCGCCAGCTTTTCACGGAAGCTCTGGTAGTTTCGGTCGCCGGAGGTGTCTGCGGCATGGCGGCGGCTGTCGGAATTCTTCGCATGCTCAGCTCGTGGCGGCCAATTCCGAATATCCCCATCAATGTGCCCGTAAACCCGGACGCCAAAACATACGTTCTGGCATTGCTGCTTGCCGTCTTTAGCGGTCTGCTCTTCGGCCTGGTGCCGGTTCGCCAGGTACTCCGCTCCGATCCGTGGCAGGTGATCCGCTCCGGCTCCGCCAATGTCGAGACGTTACGTCGCTTTTCCTTGCGCGATGTACTGCTCGGGTTGCAGATCGCCATCTGTGCGGTTCTGGTCACCTCTTCGCTCGTGGCTGTGCGTGGTTTGGCGCGTTCACTCCAGAGCAACTACGGTGTTCAGCCCAAAGACGTGATGCTCCTGCACACGGATCTGCATATGGCTGGATATGACGGCGACCGGCGCGTGCAGATGCAGAAGCGCATGCTCACCGCTGCTGCGGCGATTCCGGGCGTTACCAGCGTGGGATATTCCAATCGGCTCCCACTCAGTATCGGCGGCGGTGATTCCGACGTATTCTCCGATACCACCACCGACTACCGGCCCACGAATGCTGTAGCCGATGCCCAGAACTTCCAGATTTCACCTGACTACTTCCGCGCTGCCGGAACCGCATTGCTGGCGGGACGGGTCTTCACCATGCACGATGATGCAAAGGCTCCCCAGGTCGCCATCGTCAATCGCGAGTTTGCCCGCAAGGTCTTTGGATCCGTCGATCGCGCCGTTGGAGGGCACTTCAGGTTCTGGGGCGGCAAACGGGCCGAGGTAGTGGGTGTGGTGGAAGACGGCAAGTATGAGACGCTCACCGAGGATCCCAAGGCCGCGATGTTCTTCTCCTTCCTCCAGGAGCCCTCCTCCGATACCTGGATTGAGCTTCGATCCCAACGCGATCCACAGGAGATCGCCACAGCTCTGCATCAATCGATTCGCAGCCTCGACCCGGCCCTGCCCCTCGAGATCAGGACCTGGAACCACGAACTGGATTCCGCCCTCTTCGCCTCCCGCGTAGCCACCGTGGCGCTGGGCGTCCTGGGCCTGCTCGGCGCAATGCTCGCCATTACCGGCATCTTCGGCATGGCCTCCTACACCGTAAGCAAACGCCTCCGCGAGTTCGGCATCCGGATCGCTCTCGGCGCGAATCAACGCAAGGTGCTGGACGCAGCACTGGGACGCGCCTTCCGGTTGCTGGCCATCGGCTCTGCGGCCGGCATCGTCCTCGGCCTGCTGGCGACTCGCGTCCTTTCGTTCATCGTCTATCAGGCCACGCCAAAAGACCCGCTCATCCTCGGCGGCGTCGTTCTCACCATGCTCTGTGTGGGCCTGCTCGCCGCCTGGATCCCAGCCCGGCGCGCTCTCGCCGTCGATCCGATGATCCTGCTGCGCGACGAATGAATCGGAGAAACGAACCCGCCGCGGAGAACGCTGCAAACTGAAGAATTCGATCCCTTCTGATGGTGTGGCTCCGGCCCATGCCGCGTAAAATCCTCTCCATCGCGCATACATCCGCGACGAGTATCACGGGCGGCCAAAATGAATACCGCTGTACTTCTCCTCAGCATGCCCGGACCCTTCGCTCGCAAGGGCCTCGTCGCGGATATCTCAAAATTCCTCGTTGCGCATCACGGCAGCGTCCTGCACAGAGATGACCATCTCGATAGCAGCCGGGACGTCTTCCTCTCTCGGCTCGAGTGGGATCTCAGTGATTTCGACGCGCCTGTCTCCGAATTCGAGGAGCACTTCAGACCGCTCGCCGAGCAGTACCAGATCCACTACCACCTCGCACTTACTTCCTACCGCCCCAGGGTCGCCATCCTCGTCTCCGCCTACGACCATTGCCTGGCCGACCTCCTCTACCGGCAGAAGATAGGCGAGTTCAAATGCGACATCGTGGCCGTCATCAGCAATCATTCCACTGCACAGGGTCTCGCCGGCTTTTACGGTGTGCCCTTCTACCTGTTAAGCAAGCCCGCAGACAAAAGCGCCTGCGAGCAGGAGATGCTCGAGTTGCTCGGCCAGAACGTCGACCTGATCGTGCTCGCGCGTTATATGCAGATACTTGGACCGGACTTTGTTGCCCAGTATCTGTTGCGAATGATTAACATCCACCACTCATTTCTTCCCGCCTTCGTCGGAGCCAAACCCTATCACCAGGCATTCGATCGCGGGGTCAAGCTCATCGGTGCTACCAGCCATTACGTCACCGCGGACCTCGACGAAGGCCCCATCATCGAGCAGGACGTCGCCCGCGTCACCCATCGCGACAGCGTCGACGACATGCTCTACAAGGGCCGTGATCTCGAAAAGGCGGTGCTCTCCCGTGCCGTCCGATGGCACCTGGAAAACCGCGTCCTCGTCTATCAAAATAAGACCGTGGTCTTTGTCTAACTGGCCTTTGTAGAGTTCCGATGATCCCTTGAGCGGTGGATCAGCATCATTTGTGGGACCATTACCTTCGTTTCCCCAAAAGCCGGAAACCTGCCGGTTCACCCTGTCAGAATCGCTAAAATAGAAATAGAAGATCAAAAACAACTCACCTCTGGCCGCCGACAGGGTGCTGAATCGCGTCAGCTAAGTCCTTTCATTGGACATCTTTAGCCCTTAAGTCCTTTAGACACCGCACTTAGGCCTCGGTACACCCTGTATCCTCCTGATTCTGCAAGGCTTGTACCACACGCTGCCGCACGGGAGGGGGGAGGGGGGTGGGGGTCACGTTACCCTGCCGCAACATTTCCCCGGAATCACGGTTCACATAAGCAGTCTGCAAGGAAAGCTAAGGCAGCAGACAGGGCCGGACGGACAGCACTCCCGGGCAGCATCGCAGAGAACGGGAACGATTCAGCGACAGCCGCCGGCAAGGTGAAGGGTATGCGCATCGCGACAGCAGTTCGCTCTTTAGGTTTGGCCGCTGCACTCAGCATCATTCCGGCGGTATCTCATGCGGGAGTCTTCGTCTCCATCGGCATCGGCGCGCCGCCCGTGCTCCCCGTCTACGCGCAGCCTATCTGCCCGGCGGCGGGCTACATCTGGACTCCCGGCTACTGGGCCTACAACGATGACGGCGGCTACTACTGGGTTCCCGGCGCCTGGGTGCTCGCGCCCTATCCCGGCGCCCTCTGGACCCCCGGCTACTGGGGCTATGCGCCCACCGGCTACTCCTGGAACCCCGGCTACTGGGGACTGCACATCGGGTTCTACGGCGGTGTGAACTACGGCTTCGGCTACTACGGCCATGGCTACCAGGGCGGCTACTGGAACCACAACCGGTTCTACTACAACCGCTCGGCCACGAACGTGAATGTCGTGAACATTCACAACGTCTACAACAAGACCGTGATCAACAACTACAACACCAGCCGCGCCAGCTTTAACGGCGGCCGCAATGGCGTTCAGTTGCGTCCGAACGGCGACGAGCAGCGCTGGTCGCACGAGCAGCACACGGCCCCGCTGCAGGCGCAGCAGCAGAACCAGATCCGCGCCGGCCAGAACCGGCTGCAGTTCGCCAACGTGAACCATGGCCGTCCGGAGACCCCGGCCCACACGCAGCCGGTCTCTTTCAATCGCAACGCGCCGGTAAACAACACCAATCGGCCCGTGATGAACAACAACAACGTCAACCGGCCGGTCGTGACGAATCCTGAACGGCCGATGCCCGGCAACCAGAACACGAACCGCCCGGTGAACAACAACCAGGCGGTCAATCGCCCGGTGGTGAACAGCCCTGCGCGGCCCACGCCTGGCAACAACCAGGGCTTCAATCGTCCGGCGGAAAACAATACGCCGCGGCCCACGGTCAACAACCAGGGCCTCAACCGGCCAACCATGAACAACAGCCCGCGGCCCACGGAAAACCAGAACTTCAGCCACGGGCCGCAGCAGACCTATCGGCCGCAGCCGCAGGTGAACAATCAGCCCCGGCCGCAGCCGCAGGTGAACAATCAGCCTCGGCCGAACTTCAACCAGCCCCGGCCACAGGCGCAGGCCAACCACCCCGCACCCCAGCACTCGAGTGGCGGCGGCGGACACCCTGAAACGGGCGGCGGGCACGGCGGCCACGGACGCTGAACCCAGGCCGAAAGGCAAAAGGGCGGACCCTCAACGGGTCCGCCCTCTTGTTTGCGAGGAAACTTACTTCTGCACAGCCGCAACTTCGCGGACGCTATGCGCCAGCCCGGCGGCTTCCGCCGTCGCGCCGATCATCGCCGGAATGCCCATGCAGGAGTTCAGCATGAGTTGATAGAGCCGGTAGTCGTTCCAGTCCTGGTTGTAGAAGCGGCGGATGTAGTTCGCGCGGCGGCGGTCCGTCGCCTCCAGCTCTTCGAGAGCATCGTCGGCGCGGTCGGGAAACTGGTCGCGGAACCACGCCAGCTTGCGCGCAGTCGACGCATAGACGAAGACATGGAAGGTGCCCGGGACATTGAACAGTGCCGAGGCTGCGCCGCGTCCGACCACGACACAGTTGCCCTCCTTCACGCGGTCTTTCAGGTAGTCGCGGATCAGGTTGGTCATGCGTTCCGCGTCAAAGACCTCCGACTCGGACATGATGGCGGGCATGCGTTCCACGCTGGCGTGCCAGAAGGTCTTGCCCAGCCGGTAATACCAGGGGTCGAGCCGCTCGTCGCAGTTCGCGACCGTGTTCTTGTCCAGCCCGATCTTGCGGGCGATCTCGTCCACGATGCAGTTGTCGATGATGCGCCAGCCCAGATGGTCGGCCAGCCGGTGGGCGAACTCGCCCCCGCGGCTGCCATATTCGCGCTCGATCGTGATGATGCGCACCATTGCGGCTGAAGCTTACCACTCGCGCCGGGCCGGCTGCTACTGTCTTACTTCGACGATGGTGGCGCCCGCGCCGCCCTCAGCCTGCGTCGCCTCGGCAATGCCCGCCACGTGCGGGTGGCTCTGCAGCATGGCCCGGATTCCCCGCCGCAACACGCCCATCCCTGTGCCGTGAATGATGCGCACCCGCGTCAGTCCCGCCAGGAACGCCCGGTCCAGGAAGTGCTCGACCTCCGCCGTGGCCTCGGCCACTGTCTGCCCGATCACGTTGAGCTCCGCTCGCATATCGTCGGTCGAGGAGGCCATGGTGACCGAGACCCCCCGGCGCCGTGCCGCCTCCACCGGGTTCAGCTCCGCCAAAGCCCGCCGGCTGGAGATGACCTCCGCGACGTCACCCCGGGCCACCCTCATCTTCATCGGCCCGATCGCCACCTCAAAATTTTCCCCATCGATCTGCCGCTCGACGACGGCGACCCGACCCAGCGACTTCAGCCGCACCGTGTCGCCCGCCGCGATGTGGCGCACGACATGCGGTTGCGCCTGCGGATCGCCCTTGTCCGCGCCGGTATGCTGCGCGACGGCAGTGGCGTTGAACTGCTCCGCAAATTCGCGGCGCAGTCGCGCGATGCGCCGCTCGGCCTCTTTCGAGAGCTTCTGCTGCTGCATTCGATCGTCGATCGCCTTCACCGCCTCGCGCATGCGGAACTCAAAGTCCTTCATAAGCGCGGCAAGCTGCTGCTCCAGCTCCCGGACCTTGGCCTTCCACTCCTTCAAACCCTCGCTATCCAGCCGCTGTCGCTCCCGCTCCACGTCTGACTCGCGCTGGCGCAGCGCGGCGCGCTCGCGATCGAGCGCCGCCAGGTCTGCATGAAGGCGGTCGAGGAAGTGCGCGATGTCCTCGGTCTGGCCCGAGAGCTGCTGTCGTGCCGCCGCGATGATCGCGGAATCGAGCCCCAGCCGCAGCGCGATGTTGATGCCCGCAGATGCGCCCGGCACGCCGAGCCGCAGCGCATAGGTCGGCGCCAGCGTGTGCTCATCGAAGCCCACCGCCGCGTTCAGCACGCCCTGATGCTGTGCGGCATACACCTTGAGCGAGGTGTGATGCGTGGAGATGATCGTCCACGCGCGCGCCTTCAGGAAGTGCTCGGCAATCGCGACGGCAAGCGCTGCGCCTTCCTCCGGATCCGTGGCCGAGCCCAGCTCATCCAGCAGCACCAGCGAATGCTCGTCCGCCTTTGCGGCGATGCGGTTCAGGTTCACCATATGCGCGGAGAAGGTAGACAGGTTCTGCTCGATAGACTGCGCGTCGCCGATATCGGCCAGGAAGCAGCGAAATATGGGCGAGACCACGCGCTCTGCGGGCACCGGAATTCCCGCCTGCGCCATCATGGCAAGGAGCCCGGCAGTCTTGAGCGCGACCGTCTTGCCGCCGGTATTCGGGCCGCTGATGATTAGCTGCCGCTTCTCCGGCTCCAGCCCCAGCGTGAGTGGAACGATGGTCCCACCGCTGCGTCGCAGCCGCCGCTCAAGCAGCGGATGACGTCCTTTCTGGACCACGAATTCCGGGTCGCTATCGCCGACGAATGTAGGCACAGTGCAGTCGTATTCCTCCGCGAATCGGGCACGCGCCTGCAGTGCGTCCACCTCGGCCAGGATCGATGCACCGATGGAGAGCCCGTTCGACTCGCGTGCAATCTCGCCGGTCATCTGCACAAAGATGCGGTGCACTTCCGCCTGCTCCTCATCGAGCAGCCGGATGAGCTCGTTGTTCTGCTCGATGGTCTCGAGCGGCTCGACGAATACGGATTGCCCGCTGCTGCTGGCGCCATGCACGACGCCGGGAATACGCCGCTTCCACTCGGCTTTCACCGGGATGACGAAGCGCTCCCCGCGAATGGTGATCAGGTCTTCCTGCGTCGAGCCCTCGCCGGAGAATCGCCGCAGCGCCTGCCGCAGACTGCTCTCGATGGCATGTCTTTGCCGCTCGATCTCGCGGCGGATGCGCTTCAGCTCAGGCGATGCATTGTCGTTCAGCGTGCCGTCGGGATTGAGGCGCGTGCGCAAGGAACGGATCAGAGGCGCGAGCTGATTGCCGCGCAGTGGCTCGGTCATGGCGCGCAACGATGGAATGCGTGGCGCAAGCTGCTCCGGCGGCTCCTGCATGGCGTGATGCCAGGCGACTATGTCGTCGCCGAGCGCGAGGAGGTGCAGCAGTTCTTCGGTCTCGAGGGCAGTTCCCGCGATCCGCGCCTTGGCCAGCATGATGGCGGGATCGATAAGCGCTGCGAGTGCCGGCCGCACACCCGCGGCGATGCAGGAACGCATCTCCGCAATGGACAGATGCTGTTGCGATGCCCACGCACTGGACGTGGAGGGTACAAGAGGCGTGATCCATTCACGCGTCACAGCGGCGGTGGCGTATTGCGCGACCATCGCGAGCAGCGGCTCCCACTCCAGCGTGGCGGGGCTGAATTCGGCTACCGGTTCGGGAATGGTGGGCAACAGGCTCACGTTCCCACTCTACCTTGGCGGCATGGATAGAATGCATTCATGGAGTTCCCGCAGACCCGCCTCCGCCGCCTGCGCACCACCGTGCCGATGCGCGCGCTCGTGCGCGAGACGCAGCTTCATCCCGGCGCGTTGATCTGTCCGCTCTTCCTCTGCCCGGGAGAAGGTGTACGGCGGGAGGTGAAGTCGATGCCCGGCGTATATAACCTCTCCATCGACGAAGCGGTAAAGGAAGCGGAGCAGGCCGCATCGCTAGGACTCGGTGGGCTGCTGCTCTTCGGACTCCCCGAAACAAAGGACGAGCAGGGCAGCGGCGCATACGATGCGAACGGAATCACGCAGCAGGGACTGCGCGCGCTGAAGCAGAGCGCGGCGGCGAAGAAGCTGGTGCTGATCGCGGATGTCTGCCTGTGCGAGTACACCTCGCACGGCCACTGCGGCGTGGTCGAGAGCAGCGGCGGCGAATTTCACGTCGACAACGATGCAACACTCGATCTTCTAGCGAAAACTGCGGCGTCTCTCGCCGATGCTGGCGCGGATGTCGTCGCACCGTCGGACATGATGGACGGCCGGGTTGCGGCGATCCGCGATGAGCTGGACGAGGACGGCTTTGAGCAGGTGCCGATTCTGTCTTATGCCTCGAAGTTCGCTTCCGCCTTCTACGGCCCCTTCCGTGAAGCGGCAGATTCGGCGCCGCAGTTCGGCGATCGCCGGACGTATCAGATGGATGGTGCGAATCTCCGCGAGGCGATGCGCGAGATCGAGCAGGACCTGGGCGAGGGCGCGGACATGATCCTGATGAAGCCGGCGATGCCGTATCTCGACGTGATTCACGCAGCGCGTGGACGCTTCGATGTGCCGATGGGCGCATACCAGGTCTCCGGCGAGTACTCGATGATGCAGGCGGCCTTTGAGCGGGGCTGGCTGGAGCGCGAGCGCGCCATGCTCGAATCGCTGATCTCGATCCGCCGAGCGGGTGCGGACTTCATCGTTACCTACTTCGCCAAGGAAGCCGCGCGGCTGCTGTAGATCATCAACCCTGCGCGAGCATGCGCATCTGCGCTTCGAGCCGCGCAGTGAAGTCCTGGGGTGATTCTTCGGGCCGCATCGCGATCGGCTCGGCAACGCGAATCGTCACCGTTCCGGATCGAAACCACCTCCGTTTGCGCTGCTTCAGCTCTCCCAGACCAGCCATCACAACCGGCAACACAGAAGCGGATGACTCGCGCGTCAGCAGCCCAATGCCGGACTGGAAGGCCGCAAGTGTTCCCTCGGCGGAGCGGCGGCCTTCCGGGAACAGCATCACGTGCATGCCATGGTCCATGGCCGCGCCCGCATGCGCGAAGCTGCGCCGGAAGCCTGCGCCCTGCGGCAGCGGGAAGACATTGAAGAGCGCGGTGACCAGCCAGTAGGCGATCGGCGTCAGGGGACGGGCCCACGGATGGCGCTCGACCCGCGCGTGGCGCCAGCCGGTCAGGAGGCCGCCGGCCATCGCCACTGCCGTGTGCCGACGGATACGCGACGGCAGCGCATACAGAACGAGCGGCACATCGAATGCCGTGACGTGATTGCCGACGATGAGCATTGGCTTCTGCGGCGCAATGACGGGGGGACGCTCCACGCGCGGGGCAACCAGCAGGCGCGTAAGTGGGATCGAGACGCATTCGAGGAAGATTATGCGCAGCCATCGAACCGGCGCGCTCCATGGCCAGCACGGATAGGTCGTGTCATCGGTGTCGGCCTGCCTGCTTATCGAGGCCTGTGCAGTTGATAGGCCGGCCGGGCGTCCAACGACAACGGACTGGACGACCTCTGCGCGAGGAGCGATAAACGCACGCAGATCGCTGATCGTACGTGCCCGTTGCCATGCATCTTCGGGAATCTCGATCGCGAACTGCTGCTCGAGTGCGCTCTGCAGCTCGACCATGCCCAGGCTGTCGAGGCCGATGTCTTCACTCAACCGGCTCTGTTCGGAGATGTTGTCTACGCGTGCACCGCGCATGGCGCGCAGCGCCTGGATCAGCAGATCGTGGCCGCGAGCGATTTCGCCAGTCGAGCGAAACGCCAGCGCGGCGCGCGCCGAAACTTCGCGACGCTTGATCTTTCCGGTCGTGGTGCGCGGGAAATCCGCATCGGGCCAGAGCAGCCAGCGGCGAATCTGCTGGTAGTCGGCAAGTGCGCCATTCGCAGCGGCGACGGCAGCATCGGCTTGCGATGCATCCTGCATCAGCAGCGCCGCCGCGGGCTGCGGGCCGGCGCCCGAATCGAAGGCGACGGCGCAGGCATCGCGCACGCCGGGCTGTCGGCTGAGCGCGGCTTCGAGGTCCTGCGGATGCACATTCAGACCTGCGGCGGTGACAATCATGTCGCTCTTGCGCCCGGCGAAGACGAGCTCGCCCTTGTCGTTGCGCGCTGCAAGGTCGCCGGTGCGAAGCCAGCCTTCATCCGCCGTGCGTGCCCGCGCTCGTCCTTCACGCCATTCTGTCTCGGCGATCGATTCGCCGCGGACGAGGATCTCGCCGTCTTCCGCCACGCGGACTTCGCGGCCGGCAAGCGGCTTGCCGATGCTGCCGCGTGCCGTGTGGAACGGATGGTTCAGCGTCACCAGCGCGGTGGTTTCCGTCATGCCGTAGCCCTGGATGAGCGCGAAGCCGAGCCGCGTCCAGAACTGCTCCAAATCAGCAGGGAGCGTCGCGCCTCCGCACACGAACGCCCAGAACTTCCACCCGAAGAGGCGATGCTGCCGGCGGAAGTGCCACCAGCGCTTTAGCGCGGAGACGTTCTCAGCGGCCTCCAACCTCGTGGTAAGCGATGGATCGAGCCGCGTGAGATGGCTGCGCAACAGCTCCAGCACGCGCGGCACTGCGGCGAGCACAGAGATGCGCTTGTCATGAAGGAGCTGCGTGAGCCGCGGCGCGTCCAGGCGCGCTTCGAAGTGGACCTCGGCGGCGAGCAGCGGCGGCACCCACAGGCCCATGAACTGGCCGAAGACGTGCGACAGCGGCAGGGTGTGCAGGAAGCGCAGCGGGTGGAAGACGCGGGCGTACCGGTGGTATTTTGCCATCTCGCGCTCGATGGGATCGAGCGAGGCCAGCACGTTGCCGTGGGTGTGGACGATGCCCTTGGGGTCCGAGGTGGTCCCTGAGGTGAAGATGATCTGGAACAGCGTGCTGCGGTTCAGGGTCGATTCTGGCGTGTAGTCGGGCGCGGGCAGGCCGGTTGCATCGAGAGACAGGGTTGGAACATCAGATGACTGCAGCTTCTGGAGCAGTGGCGAATCGCCGACTAGGAGGCGGGGCTTCGTTTCCGCGATGACTCGCTGGGCGAAGCGCGGGTCACCGGCGGCGTCGAGCGGCACGACGACGATGCCACGCAGCACGCATCCGTAGAAGGCTGCGATCCATGCTGCGGAGTTGTGTCCCCAAAGGAGGATACGGTCGCCCTGGGTAATGCCGCGGCGAACGTACTCGGCGGCAAAGCGAGCGCTCAGCTCGGCGAGTTCCGTGTAGGTAGTCGGCAGGCTGCGGTTGCCGGTGTGGGTGACGACCGCGCGGTCTTGTCCATGGCGGCGAAAGTCCTCAAGCAGCGTGGCCAGATGCGGGCGGGCCGGATGCTGATGCACAGGGTTAGTGTGTCATATGCGCGTAGAATGATGTGTTTGACCGCGGACAGGACTGTTGACGAACTGAAGAGGAGCGAACATTTTGACAGAGACGATTTATGACGTGGCGGTGATTGGCGGAGGGCCGGCGGGGTATACGGCGGCAATCCGCGGCGGACAGTTAGGGCTGAAGGTGGCGCTGATCGAGCGTGAGCCGAAGCTGGGAGGCACCTGCCTGCATGTGGGCTGCATTCCTACCAAATCGATCCTGTTCAACGCCGAGGTGTACGACCACCTGAAGCACGCCAAGGAATATGGCATTGAGGGCGTGGGCGAAGTGACGCTGAACTGGAAGGCGATCCTCGACCGCAAGAACCAGATCATCGCCAAGCACGTAAAGGGCCTGGATTTCCTGATGCGGAAGAACAAGGTCACTGTGATCCCGGGCACGGGGAGCCTGAGCGGCGGCGCAAACGGGGGCGTTCACACAGTTGCCGTGGCCGGCGCGAACGGCAAGGCGACGCCGGTGCAGGCGAAGAACGTGCTTATCGCCACGGGATCCGACGCCAAGATGCTGCCGGGACTGAATGCAGACGATCGCATCCTGACCAACATCGAGATCCTGAGCATCGATCGCATCCCGAAGTCGCTGGTGGTGATCGGGGCGGGCGCGGTGGGCGTGGAGTTCGGGTCAATCTTCCGGAGCTTTGGCTCGGAGGTGACGATCGTCGAGTATTTGCCGCGCCTGGTGCCAAACGAGGACGAGGATGTGAGCAAGGAACTGGCGCGCGTCTTCCGCAAGCGCGGCATCGACTCGCATGTGGGCGCCAAGGTGGACAAGGTAGAGAGGACCAAGGACGGCGTGAAGGTGAGCTTCACCAGCGCGGACGGCAAGCCGCAGGTGAAGGAGGCGGAAAAGGTGCTGGTTGCGGTGGGTCGCGCGCCACGCACGGAAAAGATCGGGCTCGACAAAACGAAAGTGAAGCTCGAGCGCGGGTTCATCCATACGAACGAATGGATGGAGACGGGGGAGCCGGGGGTGTATGCGATTGGCGATATCGTCGCCGGACTGCCGCAACTGGCTCATGTGGGCGCGATGTGCGGCATCGTGGCGGTGACGAAGATCGCCGGGCGGCCGGCGAGGGCGGTGCGCCGTGAGCGGATTCCAGCGTGCACCTACTGCGAGCCGCAGATCGGCAGCGTAGGACTGACCGAGGCCGCGGCCAAGGAGAAGGGACTGCAGGTCAAGGTTGGGAAGTTCCCGTTCTCGGCCAACTCGAAGGCGTCGATCGTGGGCCAGCATGAGGGCTTCGTGAAGGTCATTGCCGACGCGAAGTACGGCGAGGTGCTAGGCGTGCACATCATCGGGCCGCAGGCGACGGAGTTGATCGCCGAGGCGGTGACGGCGATGGAGCTGGAGGCGACCATAGACGAGATGATGTTTACCATCCACGCGCATCCGACGCTTGCCGAGGCGATGCTGGACGGCTTCGGCGCGGTTGAGGCGATGGCCATCAACGTCTAGGGCTGATCGTCCGGGCGATTGCGCCTGCGATGCGAGTTGCGGGGTTCGCTGCCCTGGTCGCTCACGTCCTTCTGTGGGCGACCCCCCTCCCCCCTCCCCCACCCCATGCGGCAGAGTGCGGTACAAGCCTTGCAGAATCAGGAGGATAGAGGGTGTACCGAGGGCCAAGTGCGGTGTCTAAAGGACTTAAGGGCTAAAGATGTCCAATGAAAGGACTTAGCTGACGCGATCCAGCACCCTATCGGCAGCCAGAGGTGATCTGTTTTTGCTCCCTATTTCTATTGTAGAAAATCGTGCCTAATTAAATGGCAAACTTTTGCCGAATTGTTTCGCTCGCATCCCATTTAGGAACGGGAGGAAACGATGACAAATCCGAGATGGATTGCAGTGGCAACGCTCTGCCTGGGAATGGGATTCGCGATGCCGGCGCTCGGAGCACAGCAGACAGCACCGCAGCAGACGCCGCCGACGGATCAGAGCGGCGAGGTGCAGAATCCGCAGCCGCATACGAAGAAGCAATACGAGCAGGAGAAGAAGCGCGAGAAGAAGGAACTGAAGCACAACCAGGAATCGGACAAGGCAGCCGCGAAGGCAGAGAAGCATTCCGATAAGGCGGCCAAGGACGAGGACAAGGCTGCGCGCGAGGCGGAAAAGGCGAACAGCGAGGCGGCGAAGCCGCAGTAGCCAGCGGCTACTCAAGTCAGACGTTGAAAGTTCAGAATGGGCGAGGCAGCGAGTAGGGCGACCGAAAGCTGCCTTCATCATTTAGCCAGCAGTTTTAAAGATTCGCTTGGGCATTTTCTTTGTGAACGATCTGCCCGATATATGAGGCGGCGACCTTTCCGGACTTGTCGATCAAATAAGTGCCGGGATGGCGTGCAAAGCGTAGGCGTGTGAGATAACCCATCGACACGCCGAGTCTGTCAATCCTTTCTCTGATAGGCGTTCTGCGCTGCGATGAAAGACCCCTACCTTTTTGAAACCGAAGACGTACACTGCATCACAGACCAGAATTAAAACCATAGCTCCTACAAATAAGGGACCTATTTGTGCCTCTCTCTCTTCTTCCTCTTATTTTTTCGAATGATTCTGCAGATGCGGTGGACAGAGTTCGGTTGTCGCTTGAAGCGAATAGTGCATTTTGGTTCCGATTAGTGAAATGGTCGGGATATGCGGTTGCATGCGGGTGTGTTTTAGAGGCTCTGAAATGTTTGTAACTATTAAGCGGTGGTGGTTGTTAAGGTTTAGAGGAAAAGATCATGAAGAGACTAAACAGGAAAAGATGTCTTGGATAGATGCTAGAACGCTGGCCGCGGCCTTAGAGAAAGGTTTCAAGTGGAAGGTGGGTCCGGTTATAGGTTCCGATATTCAAACACAATCGGGAGTGGTCATTTGGAATAAATGGACTGATCGGCCAAATTCGGTGTGCGGCCAATATATTTCCCCAGGAAATGCAAACTGGAGTCAATTGGAGGGGGATGTAATGCGGGGTGAGCCGGGAATTACAAAATCGCAGGCGGAGCGACTCTCGAAGCTGAGTGTCGCATTGCACGCAAAATTATCTAAAAGGTCAAACCTAGCCGATGATTCGCTAAGTATTTTTATCGGATCGCCCGAATAGTACAGATTGTGCGGTCTGCAAGAAGTGAGCGAATTCACTAATCATGTTCCAAAAGCAGCTTCTTTAGATTCGCCTCGGCGTTGTCCTTGTTAACAAGCTCTCCTACGTACTGCGCGGCGATTCTTCCGGATTTGTCGATGAGGTAGGTCGCCGGGTAGGCCTTCAATGCGTAGGCATTGGAGACCGCCTGGTCGCCCATGAGGATCGGGTAATTCATCTTGTGGCTTGCAGCAAAGGGCCTGACCCTGCTCCATGCTTCGTCCGCATTTTTGAGATCTTCGTAGAACACATCCATCGAAACACCAACGGCGGTAAAGCCTTTGTCGCGATATGCGTTCTGGAGCGCGATGAAGGAAGGAATTTCCAGCACGCATCCGCCGCAATCGGTAGCCCAGAAATTGAGCAGGACGACCTTTCCCCTATATGCGGAGAGAGGAGACTTCTTTCCATCGTCACTCGCGAGATCAAACGACGGAGCCGGTTTTCGATCGGCTATGGGGATCAATGTCGCGTGACCGCCCTGTTGAGCGACGATGCGTGCATCTGCTGAGGCCAGTATGAGCAATGCGAGTAGAGAAATGAGTCTCGATCTAGGGCCCGGCCCACGTGATCTGGTGAGTCTCATGGATTGCATGATACTGCTGGATCGCAGACCGCTGGGGTCGTGGCTATTTTTCGCTTCGTTCTGGCCGGAAGACAACAGGAAGGCAGCTTCGCTGCGACATGACTCGCGAAGGATGGGACAGACCGGCACGGTGAATGAATCCCATGTCCCAACAACTGGGACATGGGGCACCCCGTCATCTGTTCCCGCGATGAGTGTTTCCGGACAAAGGGATCGCGCTGTCGCGCGATTCCCACATCCAGCGATATGGCCCCCAGATATGGGGCACGCGGGCCTGCCTGGTGGAGGACTTTAGAGCACCCAGCGCAGGAAACGGCGGGTGGTTTCCATCGCTGCTCCGAAGACGAGCGGAGCGGGCAGGCCGGCGGGGGTGACTTGCACTTTTTGTCCTGCGCCGAGACCGAGCCAGGGCAATAGCGGCTCCGATCCACCGAGGAAGATCGCCTTTGCGTAGCCCATTCCGTACCACCGCCGCACCGCAGGGAGAAACTCGGCGGTGAGGCCGTAGGCGCCGCCTGCCAGCGCGCCTGCGGCATAACGCACGATCACCGCGCCGTTCTGCTGCTGCGTGCGGTTCAGCTTTCTTCCAGTGGCTGACTTTGCGATACGACGCGCGGTATCCACATGGGCGCGGTGCTGCTCGCGCAGTTGCTCCTCCTGCTGGCGGCTGAGGTGGGGTTGGGCGTCGGCGGCGTCTTCTACACGGCGGGTGGCCTGGAGCGCGCCTTGCTGGTATTTGTCCAGGACCCAGGTGGCCACGAGGCCTGCGATGAGGCCCGCGGCGACCCCGCCGAGGAGTTTGGTTTCGTGGCGCTTCTTCGGCTGAAAGTCCTGAAGCTTGCGGGCGGCATTGTTCGACTTACGAAACATGGAGGCTCCTGAACGCTACAGGGGGAGAGATGAAGATTTGGGGGATGGGGATTGCCCGGAGCCCCAGACAACTTCAGAACAGAAGCGGACTTATTCCTTTTCGAGTGCCTTTGCGTGGAGCGGGTGGCAGTGGAACAAGCTGAGATCGCGGCGTGGACACCATCGATTGGCTGCTCGATCGCGCGTACGACGAGGCGCTGGCATTGCCCTTCGGCGAATCAGCGGGCGAGCCGAGCCGGTGGAACACTGCATGCGCTGCGGGTGCTCCGCTGGTACGAGCAGCGAGCACCCGGTAACGAATCGCGAGTCAGTTGGCGGGAGCCGATCTGCGGCGGCGGCCGCTCATCAGGTAGATGGCGGCGCGCAGCTCGAGCAGCGGATCGGCAGAAGGTTCGATGCCATCGACGCGGGGGATGGGGTCGAAGATGATCTGCTTCTGCTCGGCGGCGTTGTCGGGCACGACGGCGTTCAGCGTGATGGCGCCGAGATCGGCCAGGGAACGCGTCTCCGGCCAATGAATGGTGGCGTTGTCGACGGTGTCGCCGTCAGCGGCGACCTGCACGGCGATGCGGAAGACCGCGGGCTCGGAAGTGACGCGGCGGGCGATCTCGTCGAAGAGGTAGTTGGGCGGCTGAGACTTGGCGGCAGCTTCATCGAGGAAGTCATTGCCGGCGGCGGGAATGATTCTGAAACGGCCGTAGCGGCTTTTTCCTTCTGCGTTGGTGAAGCGCATGGCGTTGACGCCGAAGTAGGTTTCGCGGGCGAAGCTGGACGGATTGGGCTTGGGCGCCTGCACGAAGGCGAGCGCGGCCGGGTGCGATCCGAGGAAGGCCTCGAGCGGCGAGCCTTTGAGGTTGGCCGGGTCGCTTGAGGCAATGGCGCGGAGCATTTCGAGGAACTCATCGGCGGTGCGGGTGGGGAAGCCATCGGTGGAGTGGCTGACGATGTCGGTGTGGACATGAGGAGCGAGCTGGAAGCGGATCGCGAAGCCGCGCGGGCTGGCGTTGGGATCAGGGTCAGGGATGAGCGGGATGCCGGTGGAGTTGGAGAAGCGCGCGAAGACCGGCGTGGAGGGTTGCGTGACATGCGGCGCGCGGGTGAGGTCCTTTGCCGCGGCAGCGGGGGTGAAGGCGCCGCTCAGCAGGATGCCTTTGGCGTGCACGGGACGCAAGCCGGGATGGAGGCCGAAGATGGCGTCGAATTGCTTGAGGATGTTTTCGCTGAGGGCGAGGAGTTTGGGGTCGCTGGGAAGGGGCATCGATCTTCTCCTTTGGCGTGGTGGGAACGACTGTATGGGGAGATTGATTGCTAGATGATGACGGGCTTCGTTGGTTGCGAGGAAAAAGGCCGGATCTCAGAGGACAGCTAGATTACTCCAGACGACGGCAGAAATACCGCGCCGGTTGGCGCTGCGGCCGTATGAACCGTCCTTCGCTTCGTTCAGGATGACACGACGGTCTAACTGAACTGCTTCAGGTCCATGCCGAGTTGCCAGGCTTCGCTGTCTTTCTCAAGTTCGTCCCAGGTGGTTTCGCGGCCGGTGTAGCCGGCCTTGCGGCCGAGCATGCAGGCGCGCGCGCTTTCTACGCCCGCGGCGATCTGATTGTGGAACTGGCCGCTGGTGATGCTCTGGATGAAGCCGCGGTCCTTGTCGCGGTCGGCGTGGATGAGGTTGTCGGTGAAGGCGCCGTTCGCGGCGAAGCGCGCGGGCTCAGTGGATTGCTGCTGGGTGCCTTCGGGATCGACCCAGGTCCAGGCGTTCTTGCCGAGGATGCGCAGCGGGCCGGAGTAGGGCATCTCGGCGAGGCCGTCGGCGCCGTAGACGCGCTCGGAGACATCGAAGCCGAAGTCGCCGAACTGTGTGGATGAAAAGCTGACGTGGACGTCGTTGGGATAGGTGAAGATGACCTCGTAGTTATCCCAGATGTCGCCCGCGTGAGTGAGGACGTTGCGACCCCCGGTGGCGACGGCTTTGACCGGATGCGCGCCGAGCACCCAGTTGCAGATGTCGATGACGTGGATGTTCTGTTCGAGGAGGATGTCGCCGGAGAGAGTGCGGTCCCAGAGCCAGTTGCGCAGGCGGTATTCGTCCGCGGACATGCCCGGCTTTGCATGGTCCACGGAGGCAGGCGCGTTGTAGTAGGCGGTGATGCTGGCGAGTTTGCCCAGCGCGCCGGAGTGGATGCGGTCTGACGATCTCGACGAATGGCGGCGCGCTGCGGATCTGGAAGCCGACATCGACGCTGACCTTGCCCTGAACACGTTGGGCGATTTCGAGGGCTTTGCGGGTCTGCGGGACATCGACGCCGACGGGCTTTTCGCAGTAGGCGTGCTTGCCTCCGGCAACGACCGCTTCGAGGTGCTGGACGTGGAAGAAGGGTGGGGTGGAGATCTGGATCGCGTCGATGTCCTTGCAGGCGGCGAGCTCTTCGAAGGCACGGTAGCCGTGGAAGGTGAGCTTGGGGTCGATGGCGGGGACGTTGAGCGATGCGTTGATCTGATCGAAGTGCTGTTTGCCGAGGGCGAGCTTGTCGGGAAAGATGTCGGCGAGCGCGGTGATGCGGGCAGTGGTGTTCTGCGCGAACGAGGTGGCGACAGCGGTGCCGCGATTGCCGCAGCCGAGCAGGCCAAGGCGCACGGCGGAGTTGGCCTGATAGGCGAAGGCGGTTTCCGGCTTCACGATGAGGAGGCCGGCGGCCGCGGTGGTGGTCTTAAGGAAGTCGCGTCTGTCCATGATGATTTCCGTCGTACTTTTTCTAACACCCGATAGGTGGCACTGCCGATTATGTAACTTGCGCGAGCACTTTTTCCAGGTATTCCTTTTCGTCGCGGACGTCTTCGATCTGTTGGGGCCCGTTGGTTTCGCGCTCGATGGTGATGGCGCCGGTGTAACCGGCTTTGCGCAAACTTGGTCAAAGACTTTCTTGAAATCGACGAGGCCGGTGCCGATGAGAACCTCTTCGCCGAGCTTGTCGGGGTTGGTAGGCCAGCGGCCGTCCTTTGCGTGGACGGCATGGACGTGCGGGCCGAGGATGTCGACGGCGTCCACGGGATTCGCTTTGCCGTAGAGGATGAGGTTGGCGGTGTCAAGGCCGACGCCGAGGTTGGGCAGGTTGACGTCGCGGATGGCGCGCGACATGGTGGTCGGGGTCTCCTGGCCGGTCTCCATGAGGAAGTCCTGACCATTGCTCGCGCAGTGCCGGGCAACCTCTTTGATCGCGGCGACGGCTTCCTGGTAAAGCGGGTCGTCGGGATTTTCGGGGATGAAGCCGCAGTGGGTTTGCACCTGTTGGATGCCGAGGAGCTTGGCGAAATCCGAGGCCTGCTTGAGCGCGTCGATGCGGGCGGCGCGGGTGGCGCGCGGGACGAGGCCGATGGTGGAGGGGCCCTGCATGAAGTCCCACACCAGAGGCTGGGGCCGACGACTTCCACGGTGGTGCGGTGACGTTGTACTTCGCGAGCAGGCCTTTGAATTCGGAGGCGAGCTGCGGGGTGAACTTGCCGATGTAGGCGTCGAGCGAGAGGAAGCAAGTGGGCAGGCCGAGGTCGTGAACGCGCTTGATGGTTTCTTCGGGGCCTTCGGCGGGGGTGATGAGGAGGCCGAGGGGCATCGCGCTACTGCTGGATTCTGGCGCCAGGGCTTCGGGATCGGGCGCGAAGTTGCTGGCGAGTGCGGCGGTGGGCAGCAGCGCGGCTGCGGCCGCGGCGGAGGAAAGAAAGTCGCGTCGACGCATTGGGTCTCCGGTGGGTTCGCGTCCCTTTATTGCATCTTGTCTGGGGAATGTCTACTTCGAGGGGTCAGGGGTCAGGGGGCAGGGATCAGGGAATGGGGATTCCCACTCTTCGCTCCGCTCAGGATGGGGCACCCTCGTTGTGAATGGTGCGACGCTGGCGGATGGATTGCGCGATCCAGGCAGCGGGGAGGGTGGCGAAGCCGATGGTCCAGCAAGTCAGCGCGTGAAGTAATGGAAGAGTTCCGTCCAACTCGGGCAGCGGAGCATTGGGGTCCTGATAAAAACGACCGACGATTAGAACCCCAAACAGCACCGCGCCGATCAGAGCTATCGACCAATTCAGGCGTTCCTTGTAAACAAGTCCATCGAGACCGCAGCCGACGAGCCACCAGAACGGAAGGGCAAAGAACGGGAATGCAAGTGCCTGCCAGGTCTCGAGCACCAGCGCCCGCGGGTGCCAGCCAGAATCAGATTCCGATGACGGAACCGAGATAAGCCACTGGACAAGCGCACCGGGAATGTTGATTGCCATGATGGTGTGCGCCTTGGTGATGGTGACGGCGCGGATGGACCAGGGGACGATCTGGCTGCGGGGGAATGTCCACTCGACCGGGCCGCTTTGGATGTGAACTGAGTCGGCGCCTTTCGAGAATTCGTAGAGATGCAGCGCGGTCAGGGTGATGGGGACGAAAACGAGGATGACGAGCAGCGCGAGATCGATGAGCGGCAGCAGGTGGGAGAAGGGAAGGCGGTCGCGCATGGCTTAGACCGTTGCGGCGATCTCGTGATTCCTGGTTCGCTCGGTCCGGTGGTAGTCGAACCACCATGCCCAGGGAAGCAGGATGGCTTCGGCGATGATGCCGGACCATGCGATATCGCGGGTGCCGCTAGGCGGCGCGCCGAATCGATCGGCAATGTAGCTGAATAGGAGCAGCACGATGTAAGCGAGAAGTGCATAACGGCCGATGCGGTCCTTCGCACGGGTGGCGCGGAGGTAGAGCCAGAGACCGACGGCGAACATCGCGAGCTCGACGATCATGGTGCCTGCGACGGAGTTCCAGAGACCGAGGCCGTAGCGTGCGCCACCGGGGTAGAGCGGCATGTCCGGGCGGTGAGTGATCCAGTCGAGCAGCCAATGGCTGACTACGCCGATCCAGATGACGATGGCGCCGATGCGATAGTGCGTGAGCGCATAGTAGACGGCGGCGAAAAGGGTCGCCCAGGCAACCAGCATGATGAGGCTGTGCGACCAGGGAAACCAGTAGAGATCGAGCGGTGTGAAACGCGTGTTGCCGGGGTCAATGCGCACCTTCTCCCAGCCGAGCAGGAGAAAGACGGGCCACAGCATGTCGGCAAAAAGAGGCGCGGCGGTGAGCGCCGCCATGTTGGTGCGCGGCGCGAACCTCTTGCTGCCGAATGCGATCGCGAAGTGGCCGAGGAACATCTCTTATGCTCCGTTCGGGCCTCAGTGGAAGCGGAGGACGATGCCGGTGCCGATGGTCAGGGGCCTCAGATGGCCGTTGTAGGTGTTGAGCTGGCCGTAGGAGACTTCGACGACCCGCCAGTCGATGTGGGGCAACACGGTTTTGTCGAGGCCGCCGAGGACGCGCCAGTCGAACTGGGTAGTAGAGGGAGCGTTGTTGCCGTAGCTGAAGCGACCGGCGCCGAAGAGGAATTCCGCATACGGGTTCAGTCCGGTGTGCGAGCGGAAATCGAGTCGCGGGCCAAGCAGGGTGCTGTAGAGCGTGGTGCTGTCAGCCGGGCGGGTGAACTGGAAACGGATATCGCCGCCGAGGCGGGCGAAAGGCAGCTTGACGAAGTCGGAGTACAAGCCGAAGCCGCCGCCAAAACCCCAGTCATTGGTGTTGGGCAGGGTGTTGAAGTGCGAGGCGTTGAACTGGCCGTAGACGGCGGTTTGCGCCTGGGCGCGAGAGAAGCTGAGGGCGAGGAGGAGCAGGGCGAAAAGGATGCAGGAACGGCGGGAACGACGGATCGCAAATCGATTCATTCAGGAGGAAGCCTCTACTCAAAAGGGTGCGTGACCGCGTGCTGGCAGTGATGGTCGTCCCTATTGTACGTTCCGCGCGGTATCGGTTTTGTCCGGCGGGCGTCAGGGCAGGCGGAGAACGAGTCCGGTACTCAGCGTCTTGGGGTGAAGATCGCCATTGAGGGTGCTGAGCCCTCCATAGGAAAACTCGATGACGCGCCAATCGAGGTGGGGGAAGAAGGTGAGATCCACGCCGCCCAGAAACTGGTATTCGAATTGAGTGTCGCTGCCGCCGCCTTCGCCGAGGTCGAAGTGGCCGACGCCGAAGACGGCTTCTGCATAGGGCATGAGAGGCAGAACGTGGGGATGAATCGAGACGCGCGGGCCAATCTCGCCGCTGTAGAGCTGTGTGTTCTGCGAGATGCCGAGGAGCGATCCGCGAAGATCGGCGCCGAAGTGAATGAGAGGTATCGAGTAGAAGTCGTGGTAGAGGCCGAATGTGGGTCCCTGGATCCAGTTTTCACCGGGCGCGTCGACCTTGGAGGCTCCGTATTCGGCATACAGGCCGGTCTGGGCGGATGCGACCGTGGCAGCCAAGATCGCGGAAAGCAGGATGAGGATCGTGCGAGGACGAATTGAGCTCAACAAAGAAAACATTGGGGCTCTCCTTCAAAAAAAGTCGCGTGTCTCAACTGCGAAACCGGGCCGGGCAACGGCAGCGCGGGGCGGTGACAGAATGGATGTAGGAGCAGTGGTTCCGGTTAGCCAGCCATGGTGTTGTCGGTGGTCTATTTAGGGAGAGTTTCGTACCGCGAGGGGCTGGAGATCCAGGCGCGGCTGGTGGAACTGCGCAAATCCGGGGCGATCGGGGATGTGGTGGTGATGCAGGAACATCCGCCGGTGCTGACCCTGGGCCGGAACAGTAATGCGAACGGCGGAGGCCGGGAAAACCTGCTGCTGGACGAAGAGGCGCTGGCGGCACGCGGCGTGGAGGTGGTGGAAACCAACCGCGGCGGGGATATCACGTATCACGGGCCGGGACAGCTTGTGGGGTATCCGATCTTCGATCTGCGGGGGCCGGTGCGCGGCGAGCGCAAATGGCTGGGGCCGGTGGACTTTGTGCGCCAGATCGAGGAGGCGCTGATCCGCACGATGGCAGACTATGGCGTGGCGGCGCAGCGGGTGCCGGGGCGCACCGGCGTGTGGACACAGCCGAATGGCTCGGTAGAGGAGAAGAAGATTGCGGCCATTGGCATCCACGTATCGGCGGGCGTGACGTCGCATGGATTCGCGCTGAATGTGTCGACGGACCTGAGGGATTTTGCGTGGATTGTGCCGTGCGGGATCAGCGACCGGGGGGTGACGAGCCTCGAGTTGGAGAGCCAGGGCGAGGATCTGGCGCTGCAGACGGCGGCCGAGCGTGTTGCGCGTCAGTTCGGGCAGGTCTTCCATGCGCAGGTGCTGTGGCTGGATTCGATCGAGGACCTGAGGCCGGATCGCGTGACGGCGTAAGCTCCGGAGCGAACGAGAGTTGTAGGCGGTGATTGGCCTCGCATTCTACAGCGAGCGGGAAAATGCTCTAGAATGACCAGTTCGGTACTGACCGACCAGGATCGCTGTCGCATGGCGAGTAAAAATACAGAAGTGAAGAACGCGGGGGCGGCGTCTGCCTCCGTGAATGGGAAACCGAAGGAATCCGAAGAATCTAACGGTAAGAACTCTCCCCAGCTCCCACCCCCTGCCAAGAATCCCCACGGCATTCCCGATTACCGGCTGGAGCAGCTGCCTTTCCACATTCAAGGCGAGTGGAAGGACGGGCACTACCACTACATTGTGGTGGGCGACACGTCGGCTCCGGCTCCGCCGCTGCGTCCTTCGAAGTACCTGACGAAGGAGCAGTCGGTGGACATCTACCGGCTGATGATCGTGAACCGGCGCATGGAAGACGCGCTGGAGCGAATGTACAAGCAGAGCAAGGTGATCGGCGGGCTGTATCTGAGCCTGGGGCAGGAGGCGACCTCGGTTGCTTCTGCCTATGCGCTGGGCAAGGACGACTGGCTGGGGCCGATGATCCGCAACCAGGGATCGATGATCGTGAAGGGCTTTCAGCCGCGCGACACCATGATGCAGTACATGGCGAAGGGCGGATCGCCGACACGGGGGCGGGAGAGCGGCTCACACTACGGCGACTACAAGAAGCTGAACGTGATCGCACCGATCTCGCACCTGGGCGACTCCATCGGCGTGTGCGCCGGCGTGGCGCTGGGCGCGCGCATCCAGGGCAAGAACATTGCGTGCCTCGCGTACATCGGCGATGGCGGGCAGTCCACCGGGCCGACCTACGAGGGTTTCAATCTTGCGGCGGTGCAGCGGCTGGGCGTGGTGCTGATGGTGGAGCACAACCTGTGGGCCTATTCGACCCCGGTAGAACTGCAGTTTGCCTGCAAGGACCTGGCGGATCGCTCGCTGGGCTACGGCGTGCCGGGGGTGATCGTCGACGGCACCGATGCGAACCAGGTCTACGACGCCACATACGAGGCGGTACAACGGGCCTATCGCGGCGAGGGAGCTTCGCTGATTGAAGCGAAGCTGATGCGCATGAAGGGCCACGCGATGCACGACGCAGCCGTGTATGTGCCGCAGGACGTGAAGGAGTATTGGAAGCGGCGCGACCCAATCCTGCGCATGGAGAAGTACCTGATCGAGCGCGAATGGATGACGCCGGAGCAGGCGAAGAAGATCCAGGCCGAAGTGGACGCCTACATGGAAGCGGAGCGCGCATTTGCGGAGGCTTCGCCGATGCCCGATCCGGCCGAGGCGGGCACGGACGTGTACTTCGACAACGCGACGGATATTCCGCTGAAGTACGGCGAAGTACGCGTGCAGAACGCAAACGCGAGCGCGAAGCTGGCCGAGTCCAGCGCGACCACGCACTACAAGTAGGAGGATCGATCGAACCATGGCAGCAGTTACGTATTTAGAGGCGATTCGCCAAGGACTGTGGGAAGAGATGGAGCGCGACTCGCGCGTCTTCGTGATCGGCGAAGATGTAGGCGTGTACGGCGGCGCGTTCAAGGTAACGGAGGGCTTTCTGCAGCGCTTCGGCACGGAGCGCGTGGTGGACACGCCGATCTCCGAGATGGCGATTGTCAGCGCAGCGTACGGCGCATCGCTCACGGGTTTGCGGCCGGTGGGCGAGTTCCAGTTCATGGACTTCATCAGCTCGGCGCATTCGCAGATCGTGCAGATCCTGGCGAAGAGCAATTACCGCTGGGGCGCGCCGGCGCCGATGGTGCTGCGCGGGCCTTCGGGCGGCGGCGTAAGCGGCGGCCCGTATCACTCGCAGAACCCGGAGATGTTTTACGTGCACACGCCGGGGCTGAAGGTGGTCTGCCCGGCGACCGCGCGCGATGCGAAGGGCCTGATCAAGTCGGCGATCCGGGACAACAACCCCGTGCTGTTCTTCGAGCACAAGTACCTGTACCGCCGGGTGAAGGAAGAGCTGCCCACCGAGGACTACACGGTGGAGATCGGCAAGGCCCGTATCCATCGGGCAGGCAAACACGTTTCGGTGATCACCTATGCCGCGATGGTCTACGTGGCCGCGGAGGCCGCGCAGATTCTGGCCAAGGAAGGTATCGAGCTGGAGATCCTGGACCTGCGCACGCTGCTGCCGCTGGACAACGCAGCGATCGCGGCGACCGTGGAGAAAACCAACCGCGTGATCATCCTGCATGAAGACACCAAGACCGGCGGCATCGCGGGCGAGATCGCGGCCATCATCAACGAGGAAGCCTTCGACGCTCTGGACGCTCCGATTATGCGCATCGCCTCGATGGATGCGCCGGTGCCATTTTCGCCGCCGCTGGAAAAGGCGTTCCTGCCGAAGGCGGAGGACGTGGTGCGCGAAGCGCGGCGGCTGGTTGCTTACTAAGACTTTATGATCGAAATTGAGTGCGTGGCGGGTACGCGGCGCACGTTTGAATGGGAAGGCGAAAGGGAGTCCATGCCGACCGATGTGATCATGCCCCAGATGGGCGAGTCGATTTTTGAAGGCACCATCACCAAGTGGCTGAAGAAGCCAGGTGACACGGTGCAGCGGGACGAGCCTCTGTTTGAGATTTCCACCGACAAAGTGGATGCGGAGATTCCTTCGCCCGCCAGCGGAGTGCTCACCGAAGTCAAAATCGCCGAAGGGGCAAACGGTCCAGATCAACACCGTAGTGGGCGTGATTGGCGAAGCCGACGGCCAGGCAGCGAGCAGCCGGCGCCTGCTCCTGCTAAGCGGAAGCTCCCGGCGGACGAAACCCGCCAGCGCCCAAAGCCGCGCCCGCGCCTGCCGCTCCGGTGCAGGCCGCAGCTCGGCGGCGCCTCACCGATGTGATCATGCCCCAGATGGGCGAGTCGATTTTCGAGGGCACCATCACCAAGTGGCTGAAGAAGCCGGGCGACACCGTCCAGCAGGACGAGCCGCTGTTCGAGATCTCGACCGACAAGGTGGATGCGGAGATTCCGTCGCCGGCGGCGGCACGCTTTCTGAAATCAAGGTGGAGGCCGGCACCACCGTCCAGATCAACACCGTCGTTGCCGTCATCGGCGGCGGCGCAGCGAAGGCGAGCGCTCCGGCGGCTGTGGCTCCAGCGCCTGCGGCATCGGCTCCCGCTCGCGGCAACTCCGGCCCGCTGCAGTCGAAGCGGACGCCCGAAGCGCAGCCAGCCGCCGCGGCAGCGGCGAGCGGCGTGCGTTCCTCGCCCCTGGTCCGCAAGATCGCCAAGGACAACAATCTCGACCTGCGCCAGGTGCCGGGCACCGGATCGAGCGGGCGCATCACCAAGGAAGACATTCTCGGCTATCATGGCGAAGGGCGGGCGCGGCTCCGCCGCAGCTCAACCTGCCGCAGCAACTCCGCGGCCTGCGCTCCCGCTCCGCGCCGCAGCTGGCAGCCGCGGCTCGCCGCACCCGCCCAGCCAGCCGGCGACGAACTGGTGCCGCTGACCCGCATGCGCTCCATCATCGCCCAGCGCATGGTCGACTCCAAGCGTACCAGCGCGCACGTGCACACCGTCTTCAAGGTCGACCTGAGCCGCATCGTGCGCATTCGTGAGAAGGAGAAATCGAAGTACGAGCAGCGCAACGGCGTCAAGCTCACCTACATGCCGTTCCTTTCCCGCGCGGTCATCGCCACCCTGCGCAAGATGCCCATCGTGAATGCCTCGATGGAAGGCGACGCCATCCGTTACCACAAGAACATCAATATTGGCATTGCGGTGGCGCTTGACTGGGGGCTGATCGTGCCCGTCATCCGGCAGGCGGAAGACAAGAGCTTCCTGGGCATCGCGCGGGCCATCGTCGATCTGGCGGAACGCGCGCGAGCCAAGAAGCTCAAGCCGGAAGAAGTGGCATCAGGCACTTTCACGATTACCAATCCCGGCATCTTCGGCGAGCAGTTCGGCACGCCGGTCATCAATCAGCCGGAGTCGGCCATTATCGGCGTCGGCGGCCTCTTTAAGGAACCAACCGTAGTTACTGATGAGAACGGCTCCGACTCGATCGCCATCCGCAGCATCATCCGCTTAACCCTGGGCTTCGACCACCGCATCATCGACGGTGCCGACGCCGGCAGGTTCATGGCGGAAGTGAAGAAGTACCTGGAAAACTGGAACGAGGAGATCGGCTAATCCGGAGTCGAATACACGCAAGAAGGGGGTGACGCGCTACTCGTGCGTGACACGCCACTTTCGCGCTTAGAGCCGGCCTTGCCTCCAGACACCCGATCACGGCTTCTTCGGCCGTATCCGCCGGTCGCGGAGAGATGTCCCATCTTTCTTCCCGCCCGGCCGTGTGTTTCTCATACAAATGCAGACTCGACCTCGGGCACCGCCAGCGCGCGGTCGAAGCTGCGGCTCGCCCTTAGCCACAGATCGCCCAGGAGATTCACAATGGCCGCCGGGCGAACAATCCGCACGTCTCCCAACGGCAGGTCGCACACCGCACGCACCGCTGCTCGAACTGGCTGGTGACGCAGCAGCGCTGGCTGGCGTGATAGCTGTTGTGCGGACGCGGCGCCAGTTCATTCACGAACAGTCCGCCGTCCCGGGTAACGAACATCTCCACGGCCAGCAAGGCCCTCCAGCGTCAGCTGCCGGCCATGGCGAACAGCGAGCTCTCTGCGCCCGGCTTCCAGTGCCGCGCGGTATGGAAGACGGAATCGCGCTCCAGACCAGGATCTGGTTTTCATGATGATTGGTCGCCGCAGGGTAAGCGAGAGCTTCGCCGCTGGGGTTCCGCGCCACCATCACGGAAATTTCCGTTTCGAGTCGAGATCGCCTGCTCGGCGACGCAGGGCTGTTCGTCCCAGCGCCCGCCAGGCCGCGCCTGCGCCGGCACCGCTGCCGGCATCGAGCTTGATCTGGCCCCGGCCGTCGTAGCCGCCGCGGGCACTCTTACAAAAAGTCGCGGCCCAAGTACATTCAGCGCCGCCGCGCAGGTCGGCCTCGAGCGACCGCATCGCCCGGTAAGGTCCCACCGGGAAACCCTGATCCCGCAAGCCAGTTCTTTTGCGTAATACGGTCCTGGACCATGGCCAGAGCGCCTTCCCGGGCCGCACCGGGGCAATGTCGCCGCGGCCGCCTCAAGCGAAGCAATGCGAAATCTGCTCGATTTCCAGGGTGATGACATCGCAGCCGCGGGCCAGGTCGGAGGCCGCTTTGGCATCGTCCCAACGCCCACAAAACAGGCATCCACAACAAAGCGCGCCGGGCAGGAAGGGTCGGGATCCATCACCTGCACCCGGTAGCCCAGCGAACGCGCCGCCATGGCGGTCATGCGGCCCAGTTGGCCGCCGCCCAGAATGCCGATGGTTGAGCCCGGAAGAATCGCGCTCAATCCGGCAGCTCCGTCTTCCAGCACTTCGCTGCGTGCGCGCTCTCGCGCCAGGCGCGCAGCCGGTTGCCCAATGCAGGGTCGTTGTCCGCAAGAATCGCCACCGCCAGCAACGCTGCGTTGGCGGCTCCCGGCTTGCCGATCGCCAGCGTGCGCCACCGGGACCCCCTTTGGCATCTGCACAATCGAAAGCAGCGAATCCAGCCCCTGCAGGCAAGTGGCGGGAACCGGAACTGCCAGCACAGGAACCAATGTCTTTGCGGCGAGCATGCCCGGCAAGTGCGCCGCGCCGCCTGCAGCCGCAATGATGATCTTCAGCCCGCGTCGCTCTGCCTCGCTCGCATATTGAAAGAGCCAGATCCGGGGTGCGATGCGCCGAGACAATCCGCGCCTCATGTGGGACTTCGAACTCCCGCAAAAGCTCCACGCATGGCTGCATCATCGCGTAATCGCTTTTGCTGCCCATCACCACACCCACCATTGTTGAGCGCGCCATCGTCGCATTATACGGCTCTGTCAACGCGGCCGCAGCCACTCCACGGCAAGCTGCAGCAGGGTAAACAGCAGCCCGAATGCGCCGGCGAAGCCCTTCACCCGCTGCACGCTCAACTCATGTCGCTCCACCCGCTCTTCCAGCAGGCTGAGCCGTCCGGGTTGCCCGTCGCCCAGCAGCGACGCCATCTGGCTCTTCACCACACTCAGGTCCGCCAGCACCTGCGCTTCAAACGTACTCATCATCTCCATACCACTCCACGTCATTGCATTGCTGCGTTCACAAAAACTGCGCTGGAAAATCGCGAGTAATTCGGCGGTGTTGCGCCGTCATACATCCGAATGTAGTAGCGCTCCACTGGAGCTTCGCGCACGATGGTGAAGTTTGCCACCGGGCTGCGCAGCACCAGGTCCGCGCCATCGCCCGCGCCAAACTTCCAGTCGCTGCGCCGCACCTCGAAGCCGCCGCCGCTCGGAGGCGTCATGCTGGCCTGCACCTGGATCTGCGTCGTGCTCACGCTCGTCACCGCGAGGTCTCGCAACGACGCGAGCGCCGTCGGAGCAGCCGAAGCAACCGGCGGCAACCATACGTTTGCGGGCGCACCCTCTGCCAGCGTAAGCGAAAGAGGTGCCGCCCACTCATTGGCAAACTCCATCGTGTAGTTCAGCATCTCCGGAGCGCACGAGGTTGCCTGAATCTGCACGCTGCGCACTACCAGTTCTGTCGATATCCCCGCGGACGGCACTTCCATATCCAGTACATCACCCGGCCACACGTCGGCCGTCAGGTGCGGATTCCAGCACTTGTACGAACCCTGCCATGCGCCGTTGACCCAGGACGATGCAGAAAGTATTGCCATCGCCGCGTTTTCGCAATCCTGCGAAGAGCGCGTCATCGGATGCTCCGCCGTCACGATAAGGCTGCTCTCGTTGCCCGACGCCGCTGCCATGCGCGCTACGGCACGCCCGCCGATCCGGTAGCTCGTCCTGACAAGTGTGCCCGTCGCAGGCACATAGCCCGGATAAAACGTCAGTCTTCCGCTGCTTGAGAGCTTCGCCTGCGAAGTCTGCGCGCTGGCGCCCAGCCGCTGCGATGCCGCGGCAGAACCGGTCGCCGTGCAACTCACCCATACATCGCCTGGCCGCGTCAGCTCGAAACTCGCTATGCTGCCCAGGAAATTCACGCTCTCCACTACGACGGGCGTACAGCTCGCCGGCGCCTGGCTAAGTGAGCCGTCGTACAGTACCACCACCGGCATCTGCGCGCCGCCGGTGGTTTCCTGTACCTCGAGCATCAGGTCGCCGTTCGCGCTCAATGCCTGGCCGCCCAACTGCGTCGTGCCGTCAGATCCGCCCACGCTGTAGCTCTGCAGCGCGCGCTGGCGATCCTTGCAATGAAATCGTAACCGCAGCGTGTACGTGTGCCCGGTCTGCAGCGCCATCGTCGCCCCGGCTTCGGATCCAAGCACCACCGGGGCAATCAGCATCGACGTCCCATTCGGCCGCACGTGAAAGCCGGCCATCAGGCTCGTTGTGCTCACCGGCCCCGCCGACAACGCCGCAAAATAGCCCTCGCCCAGACTGTCAACTTCAAGGCCCGCAAGCTCCAGCAGCAGCGTGCCGCCGGTCTCCACGGCGTCCACCGCAACCACGCTGCTTGTGCCTCCCGTGGCCTGGCCTCCGCCAAGCGTCAGGCCGCGGCTGGTGAGCGATACATGTCCGCCCGGATCTGTGAGGATCCAACGCTGCGGATCAACGCTGCCGCCGGAGAAGGTGTCGAATAGCAGTGAGCCCTTTTCCATCAGCGGCGTTTCGCCCAATTGAAACGCGCTCGTAATGCCGTCGCCTTCGAAGATCTCGGTTACATAGGCCTGCGGCTCTTCCTTGCCGCAGACCGTGATGTCATTCACCGCCAGCCGTATCCGCTCGCCCTTAAACGCGCCGTAGTCAAAGCTGTTGTCACCCTCCGCCAGCGTATGCACCTGGTTGCCGATGCTTTGAAACAACAGCGCATTGTTGACCACCCGGTAGCTGGCCCGCGCTGCATTTGCCAGGGCGCCCACATTTTTCGACCAGCTCTTGCCCGCGAGTGGCTGAAAGCCGCCGACGCGTGCCGCCGCCGCATCCCCGCTCACCGGAATGACCTCTGTTGTCGCGCGGCCGGTAATCTTTGCCAACAGGTCGCCCGCGGTGGTGTCTACGCATTCGATCGTCTTCTCGCTCACCCGTGCATCAAGCAGAACCTCATCGCTCAGGCATGTGAGCTGCGATACATATGCCGGACCCGTCGTCCCCATTCCCGCATACAGCCGTGCCGGCGCCGCGATCGTATAACCGGTAAACAAGATGACTCCGTTGTCGGCCGTCACAACAACGCGGGCGCCGCTCGCAGGCAGGGGTGCACTGCCGGGCGCCACCTCGAAGACGCACCGGCTCGGTTGGTTCAGCTTGCGCTCAATCGTCATTGGTGTCGGCCCGCTGAGCGTTTGCGTATAGTCAAACGCGCCGTTCCCGTCCAGATTGTCGATCGTGATCCTCACGCTCCCCTTCTTTCTTCAAATCTGTGCATTGGCGCAAGGTACATACGTGCGGTAGCAGCACACCTGTGCGCCGTCCAGCGAATCGGTAACCGGCAGCGCGACGAATTTACCATTCAACAGGACCTGTGAAAGCGGCGCCGTTAGCGGAACCGCCGTCTCCGCGGCGCCTCCCGCGGTTTGCAGCCGCGGATAGTAGAAGAACAGTGCATCCCCCTGCTCACCCGCCATGCAGAAGAGACCGGACCACTCCTGAAAGAAAGTGCCGCCCTCGCGGTCCTGCAACGCGACCACCGTCTGCGCCTGCATTCCCTGCGCCGGAACGCCGGCGAGCAGCGGCTCGGCAAGTTGCAGGCCCGGCGCCGTCACCGAAGTCACACGCGCCACGTTCAGCGTCATCCGCCGAATCCAGTGCGTATCGTTGCCCGCCGCGGACGTCAGATAAGCCGCGGAGGCGCCCGCGCCCACATATCCTGTCTGCCCGTTGTAATCCGCATCAACCGCGATGATGTCCCCGACCTGTATGCTTCCCGTTCCATTCGGCGTGCTCAGGAACGTCGCGGTCGAATTCGCCGCTGCGATCGGTGTTGCACTCGCGCCCGCCTGCAGCACATTGATCTGCTGTGCGCCGCAACTCAACGCCATCGTCAGCTTCGACCATCGCTCAAACGTCATGTTCACCGTCGCGCCCACGCTCTGCCGCCCCTGCAACAGAACTGCGCCCGGCGCTCCGCCCTCCACCGCCTGCAGCTTGGTTCCGGATGTGCGTGTAAAGCCGCTGATCCAGCCCAGGTCAACCCACGGCGCCGGTGGCGCATCCAGATCGAACGATGCCGCGGCGCTGGCATCAAATGCAGCCGGTGTCGCCGAACTACGGTTCACCGGCGCAAAGTAAGCGCGGACGCGCCGCACTGCGGGCGGCAGTCCTGGCTGCATCGCCAAAGTCGGCGTACTCATATCTCTCCAGCCTCCTCGTAGCTCACCACCGTGATCTCAGCCTTGCGCACCACCCGATCCCGCTCGCGCATCACTGGCCCGAACACCGCATCCCCCCAGAACACCCAGGTAGTCATCGCGGCGGGAGGTGTCGTACTGTAGTCAAATTTATGTGCCTGTTGTGGTTGCAGAACCGCCAGCAACTCGCCATCCATCGCAGTCAGCAGGGCGCCTCGGTCCATGCCTCCCGCGGAGGGCGTGCCCGCCGTCTGGTACTGGATCTCGCAGATCTGTTCGGCCCGCGGCAGCGCGTGCTGTCTGTCCACCGCCGCCTTCGTCCAGCGCAGCACAAACACGTTGTCCGGTAGTGTTGGACCGAAGCTTTCGTTCTCCTCCACCAGCACACCCGGTCGCCACACGCCCCGGATCATCACCTGCCGCGACGGATTCAGCACCTGCAGTCGATCGCGCAGCGCTACATAAAAAGAATCGCGTGCCTTCTTCATTCCATTCCCTTCATGAACCGTTTTTCACAAAAGCGTTCAGCCGGGTGAACAAACGAAACGCCGGTCCGATACACAACGGTGAAAACGGCTAATAGCTCTGCGTAGCTGCTTCCCGCACCAGCACGCGATATATGCAGGCCAGTCCCGCGGCGCTCGTAAAGGACACGCCTTCGATCACGAAGAACTCGTTGCCCACCGTGATACCCAGCCCCTGTGCAAACAACACTTCAGCCGAAGTCAGCCCAAGCCGGCTCACCTGCGCTTCCACCGCCGAGGCCGATATCAGCACCTCGTACTTCGCCTGATTGCCGTCCGTCACCGCCACGCGCACCTTGCGGAACGCCGCTGGTGCCAGCGGCAGATCGACAAAGCCGGCGCTCGGCGTTCCCAGTTGCTCTCCTATCGCGCCCGTCGCCATTGCCGGCATGCGCAGCATCGCCACGGATCCGCCCAGCGAGCGCAGCAACGCGTCTGCCATTCGCTGCCAGCCGCTCTGCATTGATCCCACGTTCGCTCCGCTCATCCCAGCCTCGTTGCAACATAGGGCCGCAGCAGTTGCTGTATTTGCGCATCGATCAGCGAGTTGGAGAAGTACTGCATCCACATCGTGTCCATCTTGCTGCTCTTCACGTTTATCCCTGGCGTGGACTGCGCATTCTTCACCAACTGCGCGCAGGCAATCTTCACCGGTTCAGGAACCGTGGCGCATCCGGCGGTGTAGGTCACTTCCACCTCGCTGTAAGGCAGCCCCAGCACGTTATAGGGCAGCGTCAGCTCGCCTGTGTCGCTGACAAAATCAATCGAAGCCGGATCCACCTGTGTCCACGCGCCGGGCAGCGAGAACGCATATGCCACCGCGTCCAGACCCACCGGCCACAACTCACCGCGCCGCGGCCGTGTGTACCGTCCCCGCACCGTCAGCAGAGGCAGCGTAGCCGGCGCAACCGCGAGCAGCGGCAAGTAGCTCAACCGCACCGTCTGGCTGCCCTCGCTGATGCGCAGGCGTTCCACATACTGCGTCGCCAGCACGCTCGCCCGCCGGCAGTATCCGTCGATCATTCCGGACGCGATCGTGATCCAGTCATCGCTCGTGTCCGGCGCCAGACCGTAACTCCCGTATTCCGTCGTATCTAAGTAGGCCATCCGTACTCTCTCCTCTGCCGCGACCTCGTACCGCGCCGTCTGCTTTCGCCGCTGCTGCTCAAAAAACGAGAGGGGCAGCAGCATCGCCGCCCCTCTTACGTTGCGCGCTGCTCAGGTTCGGGCAGCGTTCCTGCATCTAGCGCTGAACGGTCACCTGTGCATGCGCGTAGCTGGCGCCCTTCACGACCAGGCCGCCAAACTTCACCACCACATACTGCGAAGCCAGCGAGTTCGGCATGCCGAGCTGGAAAATGCGCGGAGCAGAATCGCTCAGCCAGTGGAACTCGATCAGGTCCTCCGTCACGATGTAGGCCGGAAGCGAAGCGCTGCCCGAGCCCGGCGTGCCGGTGTAGCTCAGCGCCCACTCCGGAACCAGCGGCAACTCGCCCGCCTGCGTCGACAGCGTCTTCACCGTGAACCCGCCGTTGATCTCGCGCGAATTCAGAACAACATTGAACTCGCTCTTCATCTCGCGGTCGATCAGGTCCAGCAGCACCGGGTTTGCGTAGATGGCAGTCGGACGCACCGCAAAATTGCTGTTCGCCACCATCTGCGCTACCTGCGACTTCAGCCCGTCCACGATGCTTTCGCTCGAGGTGATCGTCGCCACGTTGCCGCCGCCCGCGATCTGACCCGCGGCGCCAAAATACTGCGTCGAAGTTGGAGCGCTCAACGACGTATCGTTGCCGTTCCACAGCGCAACATCATGGCTGTGCAGCACGCCATCCACCGTGTCGATCAGGTCTTTCGCTTGCAGATAGGCAAACTGCTTCTGCTGCGCGCCCAGCTCCATGTCGAACAGGTTGTAGTTGAGCTGCGCCACCAGGCCCTTGAGCGGCACGCTGCGCTCCACGCGAGTCGGTGTCACCAGGGAAGGAGTGATGTTGCGCGGATCGACAAAGCCGGCTGCTCCTGGATTGGGAATCGCCGTCTGCTCGAAGTACCGCGAAGGATGCCCGGTTGCCGGAACCTGCTTGATGCGCTGGCCGAACATGCCGCGCCGGCGAACCAGGTCGGTGATCTCCGTCTGGTAAAACGGAACCTCAACCGCGCCGGGCCCGATGTAGTCTGCCGCCGAGTGAATATCAAGAAACTGTGCGTTCATGGAAATATGTCCTTTCAAAGAGCAAATGCTGTTACGAAACACAAAAGGCGCTGCCATCGGCAGCGCCCGCAAAACGGCCGCCTCAGCCTCCGCGTTTAGGCCAGTGCACCTGCCCGGATAAGCTGCGCCTTCACCGCAATCCGCTGCTCCAGGCTCAGCCCATTCAGCGCCGCATCCAGCGAGCCGGCTTCCAGCCCATCCACGCTGCCGATGCCCTGCTTCGCCAGCAGTTGCATCGTCGCCACCGGAACCGTCTTGCGCCCGGTAGTCGTGGCAGCCTGCGCCTTCAGCTCGGCAATCTGCTGCTCCGCCTCCTCCAGCTTTCGCTCCAGCTCGCGTTGGCGTGCATCGGCGGTCGCATCCACCGTCGCCACGATCCGGGCAACATCTCCGGACATGGCAGCCTGCTTCTCCTCCAGCCACGCGACGGTTTTCTCCAGCCGCTCCGCCGCTGCCTGCAGCCGCTCTGTCACCTCAGTGGCCGCGCCGCTTGCATTGCTCTCGTCCATCGTTTCCTCGCTTTCTGTTGTTGCACTTGCCTCAGGCGCCGCGCGCTGCCAGTGCCTGTCTCGATTTGCTGCCGCGGGCAGCGCACAAACGAAACGATGTCCGTCCATACGCTGCCTTCTCCCGCAGCAGGATCGCCGCTCCGGTAAACGTCACCTTCGTCAGCCGCCATACCGAAGCCCGCATGTCTTCCACGTGCGCGTCGGCCAGCTCATAGCTCATGCCCATCTGCTCGTTGGGTGTCGCCCGCAGGTGCCGCTCCACCTCCGGAAAATCGCGCCCGAATAGGTAGCCCGCCACCCGGATCTCACCCACGCCGCGTGAGCTCACAATCTCGGCGTCCGTGATGATGCCGCACTTCCGCCGCGCATCGTGCCCGTCCCAGCCGGGGCAGAAGTCCACCGCCATGCCCAGCAGTGATGCCAGCGCAGCGTCTGCCGCGCTACGCGTCAGAATCACCCGCCGTCCTCGAGAGCCCGAAGGCGCTCGATCGCTCGGCACATCCACATACGTCAGCACTCCTTCGAACGGCACCCGGTTCGGATGGTCCCGCACCAGCGGCATCGTCACCGCCATTGCATCCAGCTTCATTCGTTCTCTCCGCTCTCTTCGTTCGTCTCTTCCGTCATCGCAGGCTGCACGGCCCCCAATCCGCGCAGCGCACGCACCTCGCTCACCGTCAGCACTCCCGCCTTCAACAGCTCCATCTGGATCTGCAACTCCGTCGCCTCGTCGCGCGACTCGAGCTCCGTGAACCGGAACTCGTACTCCCGCCATCCCAGCCGCTTCCAGAACACATCGCGCGTAATGTGCTGCTCCAGCAGCCTCGCCACCGGAACAATCGCGCCGCGAAATGCCTCATCGCCAAACTCCGAAGAGCTCGCGCGATTCACATCGTTTTCCAGGCCCAGCAGCATCGGCGGCAGGCCAAATGCATTTGCCACCATGCGGATCAGAAAGGTCTGCCACTCCATCCGCAGGTCCGCGTCCGTCCCGCTGCCGAAGCGCAGCACTTCCGGTTTCTGCTCCGTGCTCAGCACCGGCACTCGACCCGTGCCCTCAATCTCGTCCTGCCACCACCGGATCAGCCGCTCGTGTTCCGCCGGCGTTGCCTCGTTCAGCCACAGCGCGTACTGCACCACCGCGTTGCTGGCCAGCTTCCCGGCAAAACGCTGCGCGCTCAGCAAGCTGTTCACGGTCTCAAACGCAACTTCCAGCGGCCCCAGCCCAAATGGCGTATGTGTCCGCGGATTCATCCGGATGTACATCAATTGATCGTCATCCAGCGGCACCGCGCGATCCGGGCTCTGCAGCACGCTCAACTGCGCATAGCGCGGCTCCTCATTGCCGCCTTTCCACTTCGGATTGATCCGGATCGACGCTCCGTCCACCGGCCACAACGCCACCGGCCGCTCCGCAATTCCGGTCAGCTCCATCTCCGCGGCGCCAAAGCCGCCCACCAGCATGTCTTCCAGCACCTGCTCCAGTAATGTGCGCAGCGAATCGGCCTCATTCGGCTCCTCCAGAGATCCCCGCAGTGCCGCCATCCGCTCCGCTGCATCCGCCGGCACCACGCAGTACGCGCGAACGCGCACCTGCCATTGCATCGCCGCCACGCGATCCTTAATAAGGTTGATCGCGCGCCGCACCACCGGCGTCTCGGCAAAGCGCCGCAGGTTTTCCGGTGTCGGCTTCGGCAGCAGCGCCTGCCCCGCCTGGTACGGATTTAGCACCGACGGCAGCATCTGTGTCTGCCGCGGCATCGCCGCCTCTGCCGCGCCGCCGGATATCGAACTCACCCGCCGCCAAAGCTCACGCACACTCGCTCGCACACTCATCCGTCCCTCGCTCCTTCGTTCCGTCTCGCTGCAAAAAGAAAAGGGCAAAGCCTTTGGCTTCACCCTTTCGCTCACATCGAATCAATCTGCTTTGGTCTGCTGTTGTCTGCCCTGGTCTGCAGTCGTCTTTGCCCCTACACCCTCAGCTCCCGCCGCGCTGTTTCCGCCACGCGCTCGAGATCCGATGCTGCCAACACCCTCACGCGCGCCCGCTCCATCGTCTCCACGCCGAAGCGATAAGAATCCTGCTCGTCCTCAGCCTCTATCTCGCGCAGCGGCTCCACAATCGCCGTCAGTTCCAGCGTCGCGCCTTCCACCCGCGCCACTCCATCCATCAATTCCCCCGCAGAGAACGCCAGCACCTTCGCTCCCTCCACATCACCCGCCAGCGACACTGCCTGGAACATCCGCACCACCCCATTCGGGCGGTATCCGCAATCGATGCGCAGCGGATCGCCCGGCCGCGTATATCTTGCCGCATGGATGCGACGCTGCATCAGATCCCACACCGCCGCGCGCTCAAACTCCGAACGCATGCGCGCCTGCAGCGCCGCGCGTCCGGTGCGCCGGCTCTCGCGCTTCCTTTTTGCGGTCAGCACATACAGCGCCATCAGGCTTTCGAGCTCCGTCGCGAACGATTCTGCCAGGCACGCCTTCGATTCGCTCAACTGCACAGCATTCGAAAGCGCATCTTCCAGCGAAGCCACACCCGCCCGCGCATCCTCCGCCAACCGCCTTCCGATCTCGCCTTCCAGCGCCTCCAACATCGCCGTGTCGGCATCCGGATCGACGCAGCGCACCCGGCTCCAGTCCCGCGTCAGACGCACCGCCGCGCCCGTGCCCTCGCTCCGCAGCAGCACGCCGATATTCACGAACTCGTTCTTCACCGGGTCCGGCACATACCGGATCAGCGAAAATTCACATCGCTGTCTGGATGCCAATGCACCACCCCGCGTCCTGAATACTCAACACCGCAACGTAACTCCTTAGCAAACTCCCAGGCCACTCTGCATTCTCACACCGCGCAAGCTACATCACCAGCTTCCCTACGCCCGTTTTCACGCCCCACTCCCCCTTTGGGAATGGTTCCGGGAATATTCTCGGCAAAATCTCCGACGCATTCCTTCCCCAGTGCGGAAACGGCATCCGCGTCGACTCACGAAACCCGTCGATCAACTGACGCACCCGCGTCCGCCTCGCCAGCAAATCCTCGACCAGCCGCTCCAGCTCTGCCGTATCGCCACCGTACCACTCCGGCGGAATCGCCTCCGCCGCCGACCATATCGTCTGCGGATCCATTCTCTCCACTCGCCCCAGCCACGGCTCAAAGCTCTCCCAGCCTGTCACCCGCTCATAGACGAGGTTGCTCCGGAAGACCCCTCGCAGCGGCGTATCGATCAGCTTCCACTCCCCCGCGTTAAAGCAATACCCCTGGTCAATGAACGTCGCTGTGTACTTCCGTTCGCGCGCTCGTCTTCCAAACACCGCCTGCCGCCCGTTCACATTCGACGTCCACTTATCGATCACCAGCATCCCGGCAAACTCACGCAGGTTCTTTATCTCTGCAAGCTGCGCTTCCGGCAGCGTGTCCACCACCTGGCCTGGCATCAGCCCGCCCACGAATTGCGATCCAAAATGCAATCCCGCGCGGCAAGGCTCGCGCCTCCCGGGCATCTGGATCAGCAGTTCCGGCGTATTCGCAATCAGCCATTCCGTCACTTCCACCACATCGCACGCCGGAACCGTCAGGCCCACACTCGCTGCCAGCCGCGTAGCCAGATACTCATTTGCCAGCACCCGAGTGTGCTGCGGATTGTTCTGGAACTTCACCACCCACAACTTCTCATTCGAGCCCAGCATCAGGTGGCTCTGTGCCCCGCCGCGCATCGCCCGAATCTGCTGCACCGCCAATACCGCCACTCGTCCCAATCTCCTGCCAGCGATTCTACCGGCCCCATCCCACCTATATGGATGTCATTCTGAGCGCAGCGAAGAACCTGCATTGTCTATCTGCCCGAACCGCGGCCAGCACCGCCTCTACCGGAACGGTCAGTTCCGCGCCGCCAGTCCAATCCCCATCGCCATCACCAGGTCATCATGCTGTCCCGGCTCCGCGCCCGTCCGTCCGCGAGCATCGCGCACAAACGTCTTCATCTCCCGCAGTAACCGCGCGCTCATCACGCACTCAGCCGACTCCACCACCAGCCGTTCCACCTGCTTCAGCAACCCCGGCCGCGACAGCGCCGTCGTCAGCCATCCCGGCTGACCGTCCTGCTGATACAGCCGCGGATACAGAACTGCGCTGGTCAGATATGCAATCGCGCCTGCGCCATGATTGTTCCGCTCCACAATCAACAGCGCGCCGTTATACTCGCGCGCCAACCCTGCCGCCCGCTGCGCCAGTTCCAGCAGCCCGCACTTGCCCTGGAACTCCGCGCATTGCAATCCTGTTGCTGCGTCCAGCACCTGCATCGCTGCAAAATCGCCGTCACTGCCGCCGCCCGCGGGATCCACCGACACCAGATATTCCCGTCCGGGCATCGGCTTCAGCCATATCTCCAGCGCGCCGCCCCAGCGCCGCTCCACCGGCGCCGGCACGTCCTTCAGACGCCGGTCAATTGCCTCCACATCGAACACGCAGTTCCCGCTCGCCAGGAAGCAATCATCCGCACTCTCCGGATACTCCTGCCGCGCCAGCACGCCAAACTGCCGCTGCAGTCTCCGTCGAAATGCAATCTGCTCCCGCGTCAATCCATGCGCCGCCACCAGCCCGCGCTCTTCTTCCGACGCCGCATCCTCGCCTGGCTCTGACAGGTAGCTCGCTTCCCACCACCACGGAAAGAAGTGCCGCACCCAGCCATTCTCTTCCGCGTTCATCCACTCTTCGTAAAAGCATCCATGCGCGCCCTGCGCCGTCGACTCCAGCACCACCTCGCCGCCCGATCTACCGACCCGTTGCGCCGGCATCGCCGCCAGCAGTCCAGCCAGGGTCGCCTTGGCATCGCCCGGCCACCGTGCCACCTCCGAACAGTGCAGGTTCTGCACCGTCAGCCCGCGCCCTGCGTTCGGATCGCCCGCCGTCTCCACGCGATACTCGCTGTCCAGCGCCGGAAACACCAGCGACCGCGCATTTGCCCGCGAAGTCCGCAGCGCGCCGTCGCGCAGTTCCTCGGGCAATTGGTCATAGAACCGCCGCACCATCCGGAAGATCTCCTCCGCGGCCTCCTGCGTATGCGCCACCTGCACACTCAGTGTTCCCGGCTGGGTAATCGTCTTCACAAAAAACTGCCCCGCCACCCAGGTGCTGATGCCCATCTGCCGCGCCTTCAGCACGATATTCGCCCGACCCCGCCGCCTCTCAAACTCCCGCTGCGCCCGGTTCGGCCGCAGCGGTGCGAACGCCCCCTCGCGCGTCCGCACCCTGAGCAGCGTCCCTGACAGAAAGATTCCCGCCGTCTCCCCGCCCAGCGACTCCGCCGTCACATCCAGCATCCGGCCCAACCCCAGCAGCTCCTCCAGATCGCCATCCATCCTCAATGCATCTCCCACCCACACCTCGTCACGCCAACCGCCCGATCCGAATGCGCTCACAAGCCTTGCAGCATCGGGAAGTCGCTGACTCGCCGGCTCGCCACTAAGCCGTCAGATCCGCATCCACCTTCTTCAACGCTGCCTCAATGCTCGGCAGAAACGCCAGGAAGTCCCGCACCAGCTTCATCACATCCTGGGTCACCGGCATGATCGCCGCCAGATCCGCCGCCACATTCTCGCCGCCGCTCGCCAGCACCGGAGCCAGCGGAATCGCGATCGCTTTTGCGTCATCCATCAGCGTCGCCAGGTTCTGCTTGAACTCAGGAGAGATCGCCCGCACATCCGCAATCACTTTCAGCACCTTCGCGCCAACCGTCAGCACTTCCTCGGCGCCCTTCGCAACGTCCTGGGCCGCCACTTCCATTCCGCGGCCGATCTCCGAAAACACACTCTTCATTCCCATCAACTCACCCTCTCTTCCCAAACCATCTGTCTTGCAAAGCAAAGGCCCCGCATTCACGCGGGGCCTGCTTCGCCAATTCCTGCTGAATTTCCTACTCGTTCGTCACCCCGGCCGAATCCGCAAGCCATGCCGCCTGCGCCGCCGAATAAGTGAAGTGTTGCGAACTGCACTTATTCGCCGCTGTCCCCACAGTCATCAATCCGCGAACATTTGCCGGCGCCGCCACCGTGTACCCGCCGGTTGCATTCTGGCAGAAGGTCAGCGTCTTCTCCTGCCCATTCGTTCCCGCCCCCAGCGTGAAGCTGCTTACGTTGCCGCCGAGCTGGATATAGCTCGAGCGCGTTGCCGTTGAGAATATCGGCGTCGCTGAGAACGTAACCGTCTCGGTGCTGGCAATTGTTGGCTGCGCAGGCGAGCTGGAACATACCTGCGCCACTCCCGCCGGCAAACCGAAGACCCCGGGCGCGCCAACCCCCGTATAGCGGAAGTGCAGAACTCCACTTACGTTGGCCAGGTTGATGCTCTGCCCGGAGCAGGTCTTGATGTAAGCGTTGTTGGCAATCGTTACATTGCCATTGCCGCCGTATACATAGAAGTCTTGTCCCACCTCCACATTCTGGAAGCCTGTATAGGTGATCGGCGAGCTATCGCCCGGACTGAGCGCATTGAACCCGACAACGCTCGGCTGCGGTCCCGTCACGCTTTGGAAGTTTGCGTCCTGCGGAAGCATGTACATGCCCGACTTCAGCCCCTCGGCAGGTATGTATTGGTAAGTTCCCAGTACTCCATGCGCATCGCCGTTCTCCAGCAGGATGTCGGCAGTCTTGTATGTCGGGCCAAATCCGTTGTTATCGGAGAATCGCGTATTGTTGAGCTTGCTCCGGCCGCCAGTCAGGAAGAACTGCACGCACGTTCCCGCGAAACTCGCCCTGTCCTGTCCTGTATTGATCGTCCGCGCGTTCGCTGCGGTGCAGCTTCCATCCACGGTTCCCCCATTGAACGTAATGCCGTAAGCAGTTGCCCAGATACCTTCTTGCCGCGCGAAATCTACCCGATAGTTTTCGTACACGTCATTGACGCCTGTGCCATAAGGCTGCGCGATGCCAACCAACCCAAGCTGCGGCCAAAGGTGATCGAAATGCGAGTACCCGCCGCCGGAGATAATGTCTGCCAGGTGGTGATACGTGTAAGTGGTCGGAGGATCGAACAAGCCGTATGCTTCGACCCAGTCAGCCATTCCGTCTGTCCCCACAAGCTCCGTACTTCCATGCCAGCTATCCGCCGCATAAGCAGTGATCTTGTAGTAGTACGTCCCCGCCGCACACGTCCCGCCCGTTGTCGACGGGGTCGCGGTGATCGCGCCCGGAGTAGGCAATGAGGATGTCACAACATTGGTGACAGAAAAAGACGCACCCGCCGCACAGGTATCCGTGAAAGAGTTGGTCGCAGAGAAATACGTGGTGTTCTCTGCATTTGCTCCAGTGCCGCGATAGATCACATATCCGGTTGCGTTGGGAACGGCTGTCCATGAAAGAGCTACTGAACCCGTGGAGCCAGTCGTCGTCGCACTCTGTTCAGGACTCGCTGCCGTCTCCAGCACGCCTTTATAGCCGCCGTAGTAGTACCACTCCAGACTGCTCTGCACTGTGATATGGAAGGATTTTGTGTCCTGCCCATCCACCCGGATGCCGACGCCGCCAAACGCCGATGCGCTGACATACTCCAACACTCCCGCCGTCGATTGCATCTCAAAGCCGCTGTTTAAGGGACCTCCCGTGCCATAGATCGCGGTATCTCCCGCCGCGTTCGAGCAACCGCCCTGGGCACAGCCGGAAAACGTAATGTGCGAAATGTGCGAGTTGCTGAGACTGTCCCTATGGCTTTGTCCATCCGAACAGGTCACCGTCATCGTGAAAGGAAACTGCGCCGCGAAGTGGTTGTTGACGAAGGTATAGAGGCGTGTGCCTCCCGCCGACGCGGCAACCCCTTCCCAGGTCGATCCAGGCGCCATCAGCAACTGATCCGCTGCGAAAGCTCCTTGCGGCAGTTGCGCCCTCGCATTCTGCACCTTGCCCATCGCCAGGTCGCAAGCCATCTGGTTCGACATGTTTTGCAATGCGGCGGCCTGATGCGCCCTCGTATCCTGCGGTCCCCATCGCGGATCGCGCGGATCGTACACACCTGCGCTGAAATCGTCCTGCCACGCAATCGATCCGACCCCGTTCACCGACGTCGTTCCCTTCTCCGGGAGACCCACAAAATGACCGCTGGTGTCCGCCGCCGCGATATTGTTCGCCGAAGGCGCCGAACAATTGCCGTCCTGATTCATGAATCCAGAGCACGCCACCGGCAAAGGCACTATTCCCGCGGCAATCACATTGAGTCCGCCGATAGTCTGTGTACCCGAACCCACGTTAAAGAACCCGACATACTGACCTGTAAGAGCCTGGTGCCCCGCCGGGATCGTATAGCTGATCTGCTGGCCGCCGAAGGGCGTCACTGTCACCGAATTGCCGGCAACCGTAACCACAATCGACCCCGAGGCGCCGCTTGCAACGGCGCTGCTTCCCACCGTGGTCGCAGCCCCCGAGTTGATGTCCAGCAGTGACACCCCGCCCGCGCCAAGCGTCTCCACGGCGAGATACCCGCTGCTTGCCGTACCACCGAAGCGCGCGACATAGTAGACACTCGCCGTATTTGTGATCCCGCTCCACGTCGCGGTGTAATCGTTCGCGCCGGCATTGATGTCGTTGCCGCGCGAACTGGGCAGCGATACCCCGCCGCCTGCCGCATAGCTTCCGCCGCTCACCGAAGGCCACGCAGCCCATACGCTCCCCGTGCCTGTGGCCGGGCTCGTACCCGCCAATGCTGCTCCGGAAGAGCCTTCGTGAAAGGTCGTTCCAACTTGTGTCGCCTGCCCCGGTCCCCACACCGTGCTCCGGTAAAGACTCGCAATGTTGGCCGGCGTCGCCGCTACCGGCATGCTGCCCGGAGTTCCTTGATACGGTATCGAGTTCACCGGCAGGTTCGCTGCATGCGTGTCCACATACTCCTTCGTCGCAGCCTGCATCGCGTTCACCGGATCGCTGGACAGAGTCAGCGATCCACCCATCGTCCCGCCCTGCAGTTGCAGATAGCTCCCTCGGACGGCGCTGATCGACGAATCCACATATTGCTGGCTCACCGTCTGTTGCGCCACCGCCGCCGGAACCACCTGCGCCCTCATCTGTGCGATCGTTGCCGTCGCCGCCTGCGGCACCACCCAGTACTCGGTGGAAACCGTCCCGTCCGTCAGGTGGTATACCACCGTGTAGTAGGTCCCCTGCGGTGCGGCGCCCGCATTCGGGGCCAGCGACAGGCTCACCGTACCGTCGCTCCCGATTGCGGTCGTCTTGCTCCCCGCCGCAATCGCGCTTCCGTCGGATGCGGTAAACGTCGGCCAGCTCACCAGCAACGTGCCCCTTGCCGTCGACCCATCCGCCCGGTACACCACTCCCTGCACCGCGGTCATCGGCAGCGCATGCGCCCACCGAGGCGTCGCCAGCCAAAGACCCGCCAGAAACAGCACGCCGCGCCACCAGCCGTTATTCCTTTTCAATGTCTTCAACACTCGCTGCATCCTCGTCGTTGCCCGCTTTCGCGTTTGTCTGCGTTTCGTCCGCTCTTGCCTTGTCCGCTGCTGCTTCCCGCTCGTCCTGCCGCCGCTTCAATTCATCCAGCAGCATCTCGCTCAGGCTTCTGCCGCGGCGGCGTTTCGCTGCTTTCCGGTCGCCCGGCTTCCCAATCTCCAGCAGCAGCCTGGTGTGTGCCGTGCTGCCGCCCTTCGCCTTCTCTATCAATCCCGTGCATACCCCGCGAAACTCACGCCGGAACTCCCGGTCGGTATGCTCCTGTATGCAGCGCACCGGCCGCTGCTTCTTTTCCTTCGTCGGTTTGCCTGCTGTTTGTTTTGCTTGCTGCGCCTCCGAACCCTCAGTCTCCGCTGCCTCTGATTTGCTCCCTGACGCCCTGCTGCTGCTTTCTACTCTCTTCTTTCCCACGTTTCTCAGCCCACACCCAACCAGACAAAACAAAAAAGGGGCGAAGCGACTTGCGCCCCACCCCTCTTTTCTCTTTGTCTCAACTCTTAAGTTCAGGATATCAATTCGACGGGAATTAAGTGGCAAGATTTTGCAATTCTGTAACTCTTCTGCTTACTTGAACTTACCTCCTCTTGCTGCACCCTCGGGGGCTTGACAGCTATTTGTGCCGGGAACCTGCATGAGCTCCCGCCGCAGGAAAATGTGCGTCAACTGGTCCAGTGCCAGCTCATACCGCCGCACTGTCGAGCGCACGCTCGTCCCCATCATCGATGCTGTTTCCGCCAGTGTGTATTCCTGTAGCGCGATCCGCCCAACCAGCTCGCGCTCCATCGGGTGCAACACCTTCAGGCAACGCTCCACGTCATGAACAAAGATCACCGAGTCCTCGAAGGTGTACCCGCGCCGGTTGCTCGACTTTCCACGGAACGTGAATTCGCCCAGTAGCGATGGCACCTTGCCGATCTCCATCGAGCGGTACATGAACCGCCGCAGCGTGCCCTCCGTGTACTTGCGGTAGAACGCAAGCTCCACCGGCGGCTTCGCCGGTGCCGGTTTTCCCGCCTGCTCCTCGCGTCGCGTCGCACGCTTCGCCTGCACACATCGCACCACTATCGCGGCGCTCATGCCGCACCTCCGCACACTGCGGTTCCGTGGTGCTTCGCGCGGCGTCCCCGCCGCTGTCCTGGAATTGCTTTAGCGTGCACCGCCAGCTTTCCCGCGCAGCAGCGCCCGTAAACATTTTCTGCATCGTGCGTGCGGAACCAAAGTCCTCCGCATCCTTCACATACTTTCAATTGAACGCGCAAATACTCCATCATTTCTCCAAGGCCCGTCAGGCCCACCGTCGCGCCCTATCTCCCGCATCGCGGGCGTCGCGGCTGGCTCGTAGTCAGTTGGCTGCTCTCTCGCGTCCTCTTTTGGGACTACCGGCAGCTTGCTCCGAAGCGCCTTCGCGTATGCTCTCTGGCAATAGCGGGCGCTCCAAGTTCGCGCAGATCGATTCCGGGTAACCCGCAAATAATTGCCGCAAGCTCCGCCTCATAAACACCCGTTGCGCAAGACTTTCGTCCTTCACAACAGTTGTTAGTTCGTTATCAGGCAGGCTTCGCTATTGCGGATGGAAGCAATGCGACTCTAAAAGCAGGTATCGCTACCGTCAACGATACGTTCACCAGGAGGAGAGTGCATCGTGGCATCCCGTTCCCGAATGCCAATTACCACAGGAACCGCCGACGGTTACGTTTCTCCCAGACAATCCTTCACTATGGCATCTTTGTCTACTGGCTAACTTTCCACAATGAATTTTTCCCAACTGCATGAGCGTCTCCGCCTGGAACTTCTTCGGCGGATCGATCGAGGCAGTGTGAACGGAGCTCTCCTCGCCCGACAAACCGGTTTTCAACCTTCACACATTTCCAATTTCCTGCGTCGTCGAAGAACTCTCAGCCTCGATGCGCTCGATCGACTTCTCGCCGCGCAAATGCTCACCGTCAACGATCTGCTCGCAACGGAAGATACGTCTCCCGCATCACGCGAAAGTGTCAGCAGCGCTACACACACTCCTGTTCCCGTTGTGACGCAAAGCGCCGCAATTCACGATCCCGTGCCGCCGTCTTCCGCGACCCAGAATCACATTCAGGTGCCGCTTGGCATACTCGAGCAGATGCGCACACGCCGCGCAACAGCACGGCGCGGATGGCTGCGCTTCGTCTCCGTTCGCATCACACGCCAGCAGTCCGTCGGCATGCAGCCCGTGCTCCCGCCGGACACCATCGCCGTCATCGACCGCCACTACAACTCTCCGTCCGCATACCATCCCCCGCAACCATCCATCTTTGCTATCCGTGTCGGCAACGCTCTGCAATTCCGGCTCGCGGAGTTTCAGAACAATCGCCTCATCCTTCGCCCACTCGAGCTCAATCACCCCGTGCACCTGCTCGCTCTCGGCCCGCACGAAATCCCGTCCGATATCATCGTCGGCCGCGTTTGTCTCACCATCGCGCCAATTCCGTAAAAAGTATTTGTGCTCTGCATACATTGCTGGCGTCAAGCTTCCATTCACAAAGAGAGATACAAGAAGTTCGGTCACCCGCAAGTGCAGTCGTGAGCGGCCAAAGGAAGCGAACCCGGCAACACGCGCTGGAAGCGCATGTGCCCGGACGGCCAGTCCCCCCGGGATGGCCGGTCCTTTGGTAGCATCGTTGCGGAGGACGCAAATGGAGCAACCCGCAACACTGTCCAGCGCCGCTCGCCGTAACGAAGACATCGCACTCGATCTGCTCAAATTCATCGCCGGTACGACCAACGTAGGACGCCCCGGCACCGCATCGACAGGCTTCACCGCACCGCAGGGCGCGAAGGCGGAAGATCATGTCAATCATCTGCTCGAGCTCTATACCCGCTGCCTCCAGGTCGTGGAAGGCAAGGCCGGCCGCTGAGTGTGCCCCAGCCTGTCGATTACGTCGTCGTCGGCGCCGGCGTTTTCGGCAGCAATCATCTTCGCGTCATTCGCGATCTCAGCGACGCCCGCCTCACCGCTATTGTGGAAAGCGACGCGACCCGCCGACAGGCGCTTCAGATGGAGTTCCCATCCGCGCGCATCTTTCACGATCTCGATGCCTGTCTCGCCGCGCGCGCGGCTGGCGGTCTCGAAATTCACGCAGCTTCGGTCTGTGTCCCGACCAGCAGCCACGCCGCGATTGCCGCTGCGCTGCTTCAATCGGGCCTCGATGTATTAGTCGAAAAGCCGATCGCGTCTTCACTCGCCGAGGCCGACGCGCTTATCGAACTCGCCTCCCGCCACCGGCGCATTCTCCAGGTCGGTCACCTTGAGCGCTTCAATCCTGCGGTGCTTGCCGTGCGCCCATACATCCACATGCCTATGTTCTTTGAGGCGCATCGGCTCAGCGTCTTCACGCCGCGTTCGCTCGATGTCGACGTCATCCTCGATCTCATGGTCCACGATCTCGACATCGTGCTCACGCTGGCCCAGTCGCCCGTGCGCTCGCTCCAGGCCGTCGGCCTGCCCGTGCTCTCGCGCAAGGTCGACATCGCAAACGTCCGCATCGAATTCGCTTCCGGCTGTGTCGCCAACTTCACCGCCAGCCGCGTCAGCACCGAGCGCGTTCGCAAGCTGCGCTTCTTCCAGCCGCACCAATACATCTCCATCGACTACGCCCGCCAGGACCTGCTCTTCATCAACGTCAGGCCGCAGCAGACTTCGGATCCCGCCGCCGCACTCGGCGGCCTGGCCGTCGCCAAACCCACCGTCACACCCGGCGAACCGCTGCGCTTCGAAATCGAATCCTTCCTCGAAAGCGTGCGCACTCGGCAGCAGCCGCAGGTCACCGGCGAGCAGGGTCGCGCCGTCCTCGCCCTCGCCCTCGATATCAACAGCGCTATCGCCGAGCACGCGACCCGCGCCCAACTCGATCGCTTTATCTGATCGTTCTGAATCGTCATTTCTATGGCGCCCGAGTGAAGGCTGAAGGGGAATTGCAGGGAGAGTCTTTTGCTGTCGGTTGTCGCGCCGCCCATGTCCTGCGTTGGAAATCGCCTGGGGCGAAGCCCTCGCCAACCGCTTTCTTAGCTGACCGGCGTTGAGCTGACTCGCGGACGCGCGCTATTGAAGATTCTGCACCTTGTAAGCTGGCGGAATTTTCAGCGCGAACTGCTCGTCGCCCAGCGGCTGATTCAGCACCACCTTCTGTACCGTGATGGTGATGCGGTATGCCTCGCGCGGCCGCTCGATCAGGATCGTGCTCGGCATGTGCGCCATTCCAAACTGCTTGTAGGGCCCATATTCGACATGCGTTTGCACCCCGCCGTCTTCGCCGTAAATATCCTGCCCGATCGGCAGCAGCGTCAGCCGGCTGAATCGGATCACCCGCGTCGGCTTGATAACGTGCACTTTGAGTCCATCGCTCGCTTGAGGGTCCTGTTCGCCGATGTGCAGGTCATATTCCGGCGTCTCCACCAGCTTCTTGCCCTGCCGCTGCGTCTGCGATGTGCTGGTCAGGTACACCAGCCTTTCCGGCGTGATCGCCTTCACCAGCACGGAATCCAGAAAAATATCCGGACGCAGGTTCTCAAGCGAGCTTGTAGATGGCTTGCTCACCGTGTTGCTGCCCACAATCGCCCGGCTCTTCGGCGGAATCACGAGCTCGAATGTCTTGCCATTGCTCGCCAGGTCAAAGGCATGCGTGCGCACCACCGGCAGCAGCGCCAGAACCCGCAGCATCGCCGGTTTGCGCAGCAATATGTAGCCATGAAACGGGGTGATGTCGGTCTGCTTGCCCTCACGCGCGCCGCCCGTCGTCGCCTGGAAATCCACGGTAGCCGTCATGCTGGTGATCGCGCTGTATCGCTCGTTCACCCCGTTCACCAGTTGCGCCACGCTCGCGTCCATGGCCGGACCCGCCTGCGTAGTCCGCTCCACTTTGTGGGTGTGGTAAAGACAGCCGCTCAGCCAAGGCAGCACGGCCAGTAATCCCACACTCCACCATCGTCTTTGCATCACGGGTCTGATAAGGACAGCAAACCTTAAGTATAGCTGGCTGTTACGGGGTGGCGCCGCCCACCCGCTGCGCATGACGATAGGCCGCAACGTTGTGGTCGTGCTCTTCCAGCGTGGCTGCGAATTTCGAGTGGCCGTTCATCGTTGGGTCCGCAACGAAGTACAGATAGTTCGTCGTTGCGGGATGCAGTGATGCTTTCAGGGAAGCAATCCCCGGGCTGCAGATCGGGCCCGGCGGGAGGCCGCTATGACGATAGGTGTTGTAAGCAGAATTGCGCTGCAGGTCCGACTCGTAAATCGTCCCCCGATATCTGTTCTCCAGCATCGCCGCATAGATGACGGTCGGGTCGGTCATCAGCGGCATTCCGGCTTTCAGCCGGTTCTCCATCACACTCGCCACCAGCGGACGATCGCTCGCCACCGGCGTTTCTTTCTCTACCAGCGACGCCATCGTCACCGTGCGATGCACATCGCCCGTCAGCCCAATCTGCGCCGCCTCCTGCCGAAAGCGCTTCACCATGGCGCGCAGCATCGTCATCGTAGTATCGGTGCGCTGAAAACGATAGGTATCGGGAAAGAGGTACCCCTCAAGACTCGTCGCCTTCGGATCCAGATCGGCAATTAACGTCGTATCCTTGTGCGCTGCCGCCAGAAAATCATCCCGCGTGGCAAGCTGCGCTGCCTCCACCGCATTCGCGATATCAAAAAGGTTGTAACCCTCCGGGACCGTGACTACCCGGTAGTACACGTCCCCGCGTCGTAGCCGGTCGTATACATCGAAGACGCTTGCCGGATGATCGAAACGATATTCGCCTGCCTTCAGCCGCCCATGCTTCAGCATCCGCGCGACGTCGAATGCATAGCGGCTGCGGATAATGCCGCGCTCCTCCAGCAAATGGCCCATCTGCTTGGAAGAAGTGCCCGGCGCAATCTCTACAAAGGTCTCCAGATGCGGCCCGGCCGGTGCGAAAAGGAACCACGCCCCGGCGCCAGGCGCGATCAGCAGGAGGAGTACAAGCAGAAAGCGGCGCAATCGCTAAATCCCTTCCCGGGTCAATCGAACAACACTATTTCGATTTTAGTCCTCGGCTATCGGCCGCCCCATAGCCGGGAAAGGAACCTCTCTTGTCATACGATCGCTAAGATAAGCAGAATGTGCGCACAACCTCAGCCTTGGCTCGGCCTCGACATCGGCACGCGCCGCATCGGCGTCGCCCTCTCCAACGCGCTCGGTATCGCCCAGCCGTTGCTCACCATCGAGCGCACGCAGCCCCGGCGCGATCAGCGCTCTATCCTTCGTCTCGCGCGCCGCCATGGATGCGCCGGCATCATCGTCGGCAATCCCCTGCGACTCTCTGGAGAGGCAAGTCCCCAGACCGCGCGCGTCCATCGCTTTGCCGGTGAACTGAAAGCCCTCATCGCTGAGTCGGAGCATCCGGCTCTCACCGTCTACCTCTGGGACGAGCGCCTCTCCACCGCGGAGGTGCACCTCGCCCTCGAAGCCACCGGCCGGAATCCCGCCGATCGCCATGTCCGCCGCCACGTTGTCGACCAGGCTGCTGCCTCCCTCATCCTCCAGGGGTGGCTTGACCACCACGCCGGTTCCGTCACGCTGCTTCCCCCGGAGACTCCACCGGAGACTTAGATCAGAGCCCTCGATTACGGTCCTGCCCTTGTATAATGGAGTTTTGGCGGACACCGGATCCCTGCCGTTTCCTCGCGGCTTGTGTTTTTCCCAGGCCGTCACGGATATTCTCCATGCCCGAACACATCAAGAAAAAACTGGAAGAAGAAATCCGGCAGTTGGAGCACGAGCTCGCACACGAACTGCCCCAGGAAATCAAGAAGGCCGCCTCCCTCGGCGACCTCAGCGAGAACGCCGAGTACCACATGGCGAAGCAGCGGCAGGAGTTTGTCAACGCCCGCCTCGGTCAGCTCAAGAAGCGCATGGCCGAGCTCGCGCTTGTAAACCTCTCCAATATCCCGCGCGATCGCGTCGCCTTCGGCTCTACCGTCCGCGTCTTCGACACCACCAAGGACGAGGAACTCGAGTACAAGCTCGTCACCTCGGAAGAATCCGATGTGAACAAGGGCTTCATCTCCACGACCTCGCCCATCGGACGCTCGCTCATCGGCAAACAGGTCGGCGACACGGTCACTGTCACAACGCCCAACGGCAAGCGCGAGCTTGAAGTCCTGAAACTTACCACCATCCACGACCAAGCCGCCAACGGCGACAGCAAGTAAGTAGCGAGGCCGAATGGTCAACCGGAGCCGCGAACAATGACCCATGGTGGGCGCAGCCTATGACTTGGACTAGCGCCTTCGGCCGCGCCTGCGGTGTCGTTCTTCAGGCCATCGTCAATGGCCTCGCCATCGCTCGCATTTCGCCCAACGTCCTCACGTTTATCGGGCTCATCATCAATACCGCCGCCGCCGTTTTCTTCGGTCTGGCCAACAGAGATAATTACGTCCACTTCTTCTTCTACGCCGGTCTGGTCATCATCGGCGCCGGCATCTTCGATATGGTGGATGGCCGCGTCGCCCGCCAGACCGATCAGGTCACGGTCTTCGGCGCGTTCTTCGACTCCGTCATCGACCGCTACTCCGACGTCGTCCTCTTCCTCGGTCTTCTCGTCTTCTACGCTCGCGGCAATCGCTTCTTCTACGTCGTGCTCACCGCGTTTGTCATGATCACTTCGCTGATGGTCAGCTACACGCGTGCCCGCTCCGAGGCTCTCATCGGCTCCTGCAAGGTCGGCTTCATGGAGCGGCCGGAGCGCGTCGTGCTCATCATCCTCGGTGCTCTATTCGCGCGCTGGGGCGTCATGGCGCCTGCGCTGTGGGTGCTCGCCGTGCTCTCCACCATCACGGTCATCCATCGCATCTCCTACACCTACACCATGGCGAAAGGCATGCAGCTGGAAGCCCGTGGCGCCGCCACCCGCGCCGGCGTGGACCCCCGCCCCCCAGACCCCCGACACCCCGACCCCGGGCACCCGGACGCGCGACACCCGGACGCGCAGCCCGTGCCCAATCGCGCCGCACCTGCACCGGACGCCGTCTCCGGCGCTGCATCCGTCAGCGCAGCCGACCAGTCGGATCTCCTCTCCGCTCCCCACGCCCCCGGCGCTTAGCTCTACAGCCGCCTTTCCGTCATCCCGGCCGAAGCCCATCAGGCGCGCCGTGGAGGGATCTGCCTTTTCCACCTGTCCGCGCATCCTTCCCTGTGTCATTCGAGTGGAGTATAGTGCTCCCTGTGTCATTCGAGGGGGAACGGACTTCTCATGGGGAATGCAAGGCCCACAGCAGGTGAAATTCTGCAGGGCACGCTGGACATGCTCATCCTGCGCACGCTTGTCACCGGGCCGGCGCACGGCCATACCATCGCGCAGGTCATCGAGCACACCTCCGAAAACGCGCTCGAGGTCGAGCAGGGCTCGCTCTATCCCGCGCTTCATCGCCTCGAAGACCGCGGCCTGCTCTCCGTCGGAATGGGGCGTGAGCGAGAACAATCGCAAGGCGAAGTTTTATCGGCTCACTGCCAAGGGCCGAAGGGAACTCACCGCAGCCACCAGCCGCTGGCGTCACATGACCCGCGCCATCGGCCTGATTCTGGGCGAATCCGCCGAATAACCAAATTAAGCGGAGGCAACATGAACCTGCGTCGCTTCACCGCAACGGAAGGAAAGGACGCCGACTTCGCCGAGGAGATCGAATCGCATCTCGCGCATGAGCAGGACACAAACGCCGCCCGCGGCCTCTCTCCCGAAGAAGCCCACCGCCAGCGCCCGCCTGAGCTTTGGCAACCCGCGACGCGCTCCGCGACCGCGAATGGCGCTATCGGTCGTTGCCGTGGCTGGAAGACTCTCTGGCGCGATCTCGAATTCGTCGCTGCGCTCGCTGCGCAAGATGCCCGGGTTCACGATCGTCGCCATCATCGTCATCGCGGTCGGTATTGGCGTGAATACAGCGGTCTTCTCCGTCATCAATACTGTCCTGCTCAAGCCGCTCACCTATCCCGACCCGCAAGACGTTGGTGCAGCTGATGAACACCGGCCCGCAGGGATCTTTCTCCGGCGCAAACGTGCCTAAGTTCAACATCTGGCGTCAGCAGACCAGCATTTTCGCAATGTTGCTGCCTACGACTACGGCGGGGCCGGACTCAACCTCACCGGCGGCGATCATCCGAAGCAGGTGCAGGGCATGCATGTCATCGCAGCACTATTTTCGCCTGTTCGGCGCGCCGGTCACTGCCGGCCGCACGTTTACCGCGGCCGAAGACAGCCCCCACGGCGGCCATGTCGTCGTGCTCAGCTACGGCCTTTGGAAGAGCCGCTTCGGCGGCAACCCGCAACATCGTCGGCAGCAATATCCAGCTCGATGGCCAGCCCTATCTGGTCGTCGGCATCATCGGCCGAAGGACTTCGTAACTGAGGTTCCGGCCGATCTGTGGCTGCCCTTCCAGTTCGATCTCAACTCCCAGGACATGGCCCACTACTTCGCCGTCGCTGCGCGGCTCAAGCCCGGCGTCACCATCGCGGCAGGCCAACGCGCAATTCAAGCTCGCCGCCGATCAGTTCCGCCGCACCTATGGCCCGGAAGCTCATGGGCCCGCAGGACGGCTTCGGCGTGGCGTCTCTCGCAGGACCATGGTCGGCGATACGCGCACCTCGCTCTGGGTGCTGCTCGGGCGCCGTCGGCTTCGTGCTGCTCATCGCCTGCGCCAACGTCGCCAACCTGCTGCTGGTCCGCGCCTCCGTCCGCAAGCGCGAACTCGCCACCCGCGCCGCCCTCGGCGCAGGACGCGCGCACATCATCCGCCAGTTGCTGACGGAAAGTCTCGCGGTCTCGCTCTCCGGCGGCTTGCTTGGCCTCGTGCTCGGCTTTGTCGGCGTCCGTTTGCTGCTCGCCATGGCCCCGGGAGCATCCCGCGCATCGGCGAAGACGGATCGGCCGTCGACCCTCGATCTGGCACGTTCTGCTCTTCACCCTCGGGGTCTCCGTCCTGACCGGAATCCTCTTCGGCCTCGTTCCCGGCCATCAGCGCATCGCGCACAATCTGGTCGCCGCGCTCAATGAGAGCAGCAGCCGTTGCAGCGCAGGCTTCCGCAGCGGCAAGGTCCGCTCGGTTCTGGTCGTCAGCGAGATGGCGCTGGCCCTCATCCTGGTCATCGGCGCGACTCTGCTCATCCGCACTTTCATGAAGCTCCAGGCGGTCGATCCCGGCTTTGACACCCACAACGTGCTCACCATGGCCATGTCCATCGGCGGCGACCGCTTCCAGAAGACCGCGGGCGTCGCCCAGAGTCGTTCGCGAGGGCACCGAGCGCGTCTCAACGCCGTGCCCGGCGTTCAGACATGCCGCCGCCGCATGCTGCCTTCCCCTCGAAGGCGGCTTCGGCCTGCCCTTTGATATCGTCGGCCGGCCAAAAGGCAAGAGCCGTCCACCGGCGGCGGCGGCTATCTCCCGTCTCCTGGAGTTACTTCGACGCTTTCAAAATCCCGCTGCTGCGCGGCCGCATGTTCACTGAGCAGGACGACGGCGCGGCGCCTGGCGTAGTGATCATCAACGAGGCCATGGCGAAACAATTCTGGCCCAAGGGCGATCCGCTCAAGGACCGCCTCAGATCGGGCCGGAATGGGACCGAACTTCGCCGAGTCGGGCCGCGCAGGTCATCGGCATCGTTGGAGACATGCGCGTGCAGCCTCAACCAGGAGCCTGACCCGACCATGTACACCCCGATCGCACAGATGCCCGACGGAGATGACCGCGCTCAACTCCCGCATCGCGCCCTCATGGTGGATTGTCCGCACCCGCGTCGAGCCCCATTCGCTCGCCACACCCGATGGCAGAAGCGCTGCGCGAAGCCAGCGGCGGCCTGCCCGTCGCGCACATCCGCACCATGGATGAGATCGTTGTCCGCAACACCTCGCGCCAGCGCTTCAACATGCTGCTGCTCACCATCTTCGGCGCATCCGCACTGCTCATGGCCGCCATCGGTATCTACGGCCTCATGGCCTACTCCGTCCAACAGCGCACGCAGGAACTCGGCATCCGCATGGCGCTCGGCGCGCAGGCCTCCAACATCCGCAACATGGTGATCCGGCAGGGCATGGTGCTCGTCCGTCGTCGGGGTAGTCATCGGAATAGGCGGCGCATTCTGGCTCACGCGATTCCTCGGCCAGTTCCTGTTTGACGTAAAAGCATGGGACCGCTCGCCTTCATCGTCACACCGATGCTGCTCACCGCCGTCGCGCTTGTGGCCGTGTGGGTGCCGGCCGGGCGCGCCGTGCGCGTCGATCCCATGACCGCCCTGCGCTTCGAATAGAGGTCGCCGTCTCGACCAACGCGCCCGCTGACCCAGGCGTGGGCGGCCAAAGGGAGCGAATCGAGATGCTCGCGCCGCAGGCGCTTGTGCCCGCGCCGCCGGCACCTAGTACGATGTTCTGTTCATGCCCGATCCCATCCTTCTCGTTCACGGCGGCGCCTGGGCTATTCCGGACGACGCCGTCGAAGCTCACACCTTCGGCGTGCGCAGCGCGCTGCTCGCCGGCTATGCGCTGCTGGAGCGCGGCGCCACCGCGGTCGATGCAGTCGAAGCGGCCGTTTCCGTTCTCGAAGACGACGAAGCATTCGACGCCGGACGCGGCTCCTTCCTCACCCGCGACGGCCGCGTGCAGCTCGATGCGCTGCTCATGGACGGCGGCATCACGGGAAGCATGCGCGCCGGCGGCGTCGCCTGCGTCGAGCGCCTCCGCAATCCCATTCGCGCCGCGCGCCTCGTGCTCGAAAAAAGCCCGCATGTCTACTTCGTCGGTCACGACGCCGAAAACTTCGCGGCGGAACTAGGCATGCCGCTCGTCGAAAACAGAGAGCTGGTCCTCGATCGCGAACGCCGCCGCCTCGCCATCGCGCAGCACAAAGAACGCGCCGGCCTGCCCGACAAGACCTTCTCCGGCGAGACCGACAAGGAAGCTCCCGGCTACACAGCGCCTGGTTCGCATGACAGCTCATACGACGCGTCGTCACACGACACGGTGGGCGCCGTTGCCCTCGACGCGGACGGCAACCTCGCCGCCGCCACGTCCACCGGTGGCACGCTGAACAAAGCGCCCGGCCGCGTTGGCGACTCATCGCTCATCGGCTGCGGCTGCTATGCGGACAATCTCAGCGCCGCCGTCTCGCTCACCGGCTGGGGCGAACCCATCATGAAGCTCGTGCTCGGCAAATGGGCCGTCGATCGCGTCCTCGCGGGCGAAGCACCGGAAGCCGCCGCGCTGGCCGCCATCGCCTATCTCTTCAAGCGCCTCGGCGGGCACGGCGGCATCATCCTGCTCGGCCCCGACGGACGCTACGGGCTCGCGCACAACACGCCGCGCATGGCGTGGGGCATCTGCAGCCAGCGCGGCATGCAGGTCGGCATCCGGATCAATCAGGCATGAGCGGGTCCCACAAACTCATCCTCGCCTCGGCGTCGCCGCGCCGCCGCGAGCTGCTTGCCCAGGCCGGCTTCTCCTTCGACGTCATCGCCGCCAACGTCCCCGAGCTCCGCAAGCCCGGCGAAGATCCCATCCGGTTCGTCACCCGCCTGGCGCGCGAAAAGGCAGAGGCCGTTGCTGAGCACAATCAAATCCCGCCCGGCACGATGGTTCTCGGCGCAGACACCATCGTGCTCGTCGATGAGGAAGTCCTCGGCAAGCCAAACGACGCAGCCGACGCAGCCCGCATGCTGCGCCTGCTCTCCGGCCGCACCCATCAGGTCATCACCGGCGTCTGTATCCTCAAGGGACGCGAACGGCAGCGCGCCGCCGAAGTTACATTTGTCCGCTTCAACACACTCTCCGACCGGGAGATCGAGGACTATGTCGCCACCGGCGAGCCGCTGGACAAGGCGGGCGCCTACGCCATCCAGGGCCGCGCCGGACTCTGGGTCCCGCGCATCCACGGCTGCTACTTCAACGTCGTCGGCCTGCCGCTGGCACTCGTCGGCAGCATGATCGAGGGAATGCGGTGAGTGCAGATCACGTCACCTGCCTGCCCTGTGCCGATCTCAAATTGAAACTGCCACACTGTCATTAGCGATCATCGCCGCGAGCAAAGCCGTGCGCGTCAGCGAATCAATCCGGATCGATTCATTCCCCGCGTGTGCGCCCCGGCCCACAGCGCCCATGCCGTCCAGCGTAGGAATCCCCAGCGCCGAGGTGAAGTTCCCATCCGAACCACCCCCGGTTGCAGCCTCCTCCAGCGCAAAGCCCAGCCCGGCCGCCAGCTCACGCGCCTGCTCGAACAAAGCCACTGTACCGGCTGTGCGCTCCATGGGAGGCCGATTCATGCCGCCCGTCAGCCGCAACCGGCACCCCGCATCGCGCGGCTGCAGCGCCTGAATCTTCTGCGACACTGCCTCCGCGTTCCCGAGCGACGTCACCCGCAGATCGATGTCCGCCCATGCCGATGCCGCCAACACATTCGATTGCGTGCCTCCGCCCACCACGCCCACATTCAGCGTCGTCCCGCGCTCCAGGTCCGTGAGCGCGCTGATCTGTTCGATCTGCCAGGCCAGCTCGCGAATCGCGCTATGGCCGGCGCTGAAGTCCACGCCGCTGTGTGAGGGCACGCCCTCGATCTCCAGCCGGAACTGCCCCACGCCCTTGCGTGCCGTCTTATACGCGCCCTGCGCGCCCTGCGCCGGCTCCAGAACAAACACTGCGCGGCACTCCTTCGCCACCTGCTCGATCCGCGTCCGCGATCGGTGACTCCCGGTCTCTTCATCGGCGCTCAGCAACAGGACGATGGGTCTCTCCGCATCCGCCTCCCGCGCCAGTCGGACAGCCTCGAGCGCCATCACTACTCCGGCCTTCATGTCCAGCACGCCCGGTCCGTAGGCCCAGCCATCCTCTACGCGCCAGGGCATCCCGGCCAGCGTTCCAAGAGGCCAAACCGTATCCAGGTGCCCCAGCAGCAGCACGGGTTTCCGGGTGGCTCCCGCATGCCCAAATCGGATCTCCAGCACTCCGCCGCTGTCGGTTCTACACACTCCGCCAAGCTCCCCGGCCCAGCCCGCAACCACCTTCTGGACCGCCTCGACCGCCTGCGGCTCGCATGTAGGACTTTCCATACGAACCAGAGCAGATACCCGCTTCAGCATCCGATCCAGATTGACCTCGACATTGCCCTCGCCGCGGGGCATCCGATCAGGGGTTACTTTAAGACCTTTGTTCCCATGGGCTTGCCTCCCGAGGGAGGCTGAGTCACTGTGTTGCGATTCTGTCATTTTGTTGGCCTTTGTGTTGCATCATTACCACAGTGAAACTTTTGCCGGCATAGGTAGTCTATTCGCGGTACGCGTTTCTTTGGCTTTCCCGCTCCTACTATGGGAAGCCCCACCACGGCAGGGCAGAGGTGCCCAACGTCTTACATGCAGGCTCAACTCGAACAGACAATCGCGGGCAGCATCTCATTTTCCGGAATCGGTCTTCATAGCGGCGCGCCCGTCCACCTCCGCCTTCTACCGGCGGCCGCGGGCACCGGTATTGTCTTCCGCCGCACAGACCTCGACAACTTCGAAATCCCCGCCACCGGCAGAAACGTCGCCAAGGTCTAGCTACGCGACCAGCCTGATGCGCCAGGGCGTCCTCATCTCCACCACCGAGCACCTGCTCTCCGCCTGCATCGGCATGGGCATCGACAATGTGATCGCTGAGCTCGACAATCTCGAGCTCCCGATTCTCGACGGCAGCGGCCTTCCCTACGTTCAGGCCTTCCACAAAGTCGGCATCAAGATCCAGCGTCGCCGGCGCGAATACCTGCGCATCCTGCGCAAGATCGAAGTCCGCGAGAACGACAAGTTCATCGGCGTTTATCCCGGCGACGGTTACAGCATCACCTACGAGATCAATTTCCCCACACCCATCGGCCGCCAGGACTTCACCGTCGACCTCGCCGAGGACGCCTACGGCGCAGAGATCGCCGCCGCCCGCACCTTCGGCTTCCGCGAAGACGAGCGCATGCTGCGCAATATGGGATTGATCCGCGGCGCATCGGAAGAGAACGCCATCATCCTCACCCGCACCGGCGTGCAGAACGGAAGCCTGCGCTTCCCCGACGAGTTTGTCCGCCACAAGGTCCTCGACCTCATCGGCGACCTCGCGCTCGCCGGCCATCGCATCCTCGGCCGCGTCGTCGCCGAGCGCGCCGGCCACGCCATGCACACCGCGCTCGTCTCGCGCCTGCTCGCAGACCGCAGCGCCTGGGAGATCATCACGCTTCCACAGCTTGAAGTCACCCGCCACCCGGCACGCACCGCACGGCTGGCTCCCGTGCAGGTCTAGCAGGAATTAGAAGCTCACTGCTTTGTCTACTGTGATCTCGCGCTCCGTCTCCCGAACCCGCTTCACCTCAGCCGCAATCGCATACTTCAGCGCATCCACACCCTGGCCACTCACCGCAGAGATCGCATAGAACGGCAGCTTCCGCCGCTTCGCCATCGCCTGCAGCTTCTTCAGCTTCTCCGGATTCGCCACATCCACCTTCGACGCCACCACGATCACCGGCTTCTCCTCGAGGCCATGACCGAAGCTCTTCAGCTCCGACTGGATCACCTTGAAGTCATCCAGCGGAGACTCGCGCCCGCTCGCGTCCGACACATCCACTAAGTGCACCAGCAGGCGCGTGCGCTCAATGTGCCGCAGAAACTGCATGCCCAGTCCGGCGCCCTCGCTCGCGCCTTCGATCAGCCCCGGAATATCCGCGACTACAAAGCTCTCTTCGTACGGCGCCTCGCCCACCGTCACGACCCCTAAATTCGGTTCGAGCGTAGTGAAGGGATAATCCGCAATCTTCGGCCGGGCAGCCGAAAGCCGCGAGATCAGCGTGCTCTTGCCCACATTGGGATACCCGACGAGCCCCGCATCCGCCAGCAGCTTTAGCTCCAGCCGGTACGCGCGCTCCTCGCCCGGCCGCCCCAGCTCGTGCTCCCGTGGAGCCTGGTGCGTCGGCGTGGCGAAGTGCTGGTTGCCGCGGCCGCCGCGGCCGCCGCGGGCAATCACGATCCGTTCATCCGGCCGCGCAAAGTCGTGCACCAGCTCGCCCGTCTGCTCGTCAAAGAGCGCGGTGCCCACCGGCACTTTCAGCACCAGGTTCTCGCCTTCACGCCCCGTGCAGTTCGAGCCTTCGCCATGCCGGCCGCGCTCCGCTTTGTGCTCCGGGTTGAACCGGAAGTGCACCAGCGTATTGTGCCGCTCGCTCGACTCCATGATTACGTCGCCGCCGCGCCCGCCGTCCCCGCCCGACGGGCCGCCGCGCGGCACAAACTTCTCCCGGCGAAAGGCCATGCAGCCGTTGCCGCCATCCCCCGCCTTCACCCGGATCTTTGCTTCGTCAATAAACATCGCTCTTGCAAGTCTATCGGAGCCTCAGCCTGCTTCGGCAAACGCCAGAAACCGCTCCACGCAAAGCCGCGGCAGAGTCTCACGATTCTGCTTCGTCATCAGTTCGTGCCCCGCGCTTGGGATCGTCAGCAACTCCGTCCTCGCCGGGATCAGCTTCCGCGCCTCCTCAAGCTCAGCCGTCGAGCCGAAGCCGTCCCGGCTGCCATGAACAAACAACACCGGCGTCTCCAGGCGAGGGAAATGCGCAGTCCGCAACTCTTCCCGACGCTTCGGCGGATGCAGCGGATACGAGAGCAGCAGCAGCGCTTCCACCAGCCCGGCATCGCTCGCCGCCAGCATCGAAGCCTGTCTGCCCCCATACGAATGACCGCCCAGAAACACGCGTCCATTCGCGTGCGGTCGCATCGCTTCCGCAGCTGCTCGCAAACCCGCCTGGTCGCGTTCCGCGCTGCCCCGCGGCGGTGGCCCATGCGGTCGTAACTGCCGGAATGGCAAATTCAACCGCAGCACCGTCACACCGGCCGCACAGAATGCCTCCGCCAGCGCCAGCAGCAGCGGCGCACGGCAGTCCGCCCCGGCGCCGTGGGCCAGCACCAGCGCATCGCCTCGCGTGGCGGATTCATGCAGAAACCCACGCACCTGCGCGTCCTGCGTTGTATCCACGAAATCTCGACTGTGACTCATTCCCGATTCGGAACTGCTCTGCCCCTATCCGCAGACCATCACACAACTTACGGGGCATGGAAGCAAGCGCCCATCTCCGTGATCATCGAAAGCATGCCGGGTCCGCTATTCGCGATAACGGAGGGCACCGACAGTATTTCATTCGGGGTAATGGGCCATGCCGCTTGCGCGCGGCGCGCGTTGGGGAACGATTCTGAGATACCGCGCACTCTCAGCGGTCGTTACAGCGCTTGCCACGTCAATTCTCTGGGGCCAGTCCACCACGCAGGGTGTAGTCGGTGGGTCGGTGGCTGGTCCGCGTGGCGCGGTCCTTACCCAGGCTGAAGTCGATCTCACCAGCTTCGATACGGGCCAGATCTATCAGGCCTACACCGACTCCCAGGGCAGTTTCCGCTTCCTCGGCCTGCCACCCGGCAGCTACGAGGCATGGGTCACCCAGAGCGGCTTCGCGCGCCTCCACGTTCCTCTCCTCACCGTTCAGGTCGGCCGGTTCACTCCGCTTGCGGCGCACCTCACCATCGCCAAAGCCGAAGAAACCATCGTAGTCCGCGAGCCGGGCGCCACCATCGACCTCGCTTCACCCGCCCTCTCCACCAACATCGATGAGACTGCCCTCGAAGAGCTTCCCTCCAACAGCCGCCGCTGGTCCTACTTCGCGCTCCTTACACCCGCGGTAGCGCCCGACCAGCAGGGCTACGGCCAGCTCAGCTTTCGCGGCATCAGCGTCCTGCTCAACAACAACACCCTCGACGGCGCGGATAACAACCAGGCCTTCTTCTCCGAAGAGCGAGGCCGCACGCGCACCGCCTACTTTGCCAGCCAGGCCTCCGTCCGCGAGTTCCAGGTGAACACCTCCAACTACTCCGCCGAATACGGCCGCGCCGCCGGGGGCGTCGTCAATACGGTCACGCGCAGCGGCACCAATCGGCTGCACGGCAAGGCCTTCCTTTTCACCCGCGACAGCGCATGGGGCGCGCGCAATCCCTTTACGCAATTGGCGCAATTGCAACCGGACGGCACAGTGGTTGCCATCCCGGTCGCCCCCACCGACAATCGCCGGCAGTGGGGGGCCGCAGCCGGCGGTCCGCTCCGCCCCGATAGACTCTTCTGGTTCTTCACCTACGATCAGTTCCGCCGCAACTTCCCCGCGGTCTCCAGGCCCGGCAATATCCCGGCGTTCTTCAACCGCCGGCTCACCTCATCCGAGCTCGAAACGCTGCGCCAGCGCCTCGGCGTGCCGCTGCCCGGCTACGCGCTCCAGCAATATCAGCAGTTCATCTCCGGCCTCATGAGCGAAACCGGCATCGTTCCCCGCACCGCCGGCCAGATCATCCTCTTTCCCAAGCTCGACTGGCAGCTCAACGACCGCAATCACCTCTCGCTCCAATACAACTATCTCCGCTGGAACTCCCCGCACGGCGCGCTTACGCAAACGGCCGCCAGCTACGGCGTCTCGAGCTTCGGCGACGATCACGTCACCGACGATGTGCTCATCGGCCGCTGGAACACTTTTCTGACAACCAACCTGATGCACGAGTTGCGCGTGCAGTATGGCCGCGACTTCGAATCGGAATTCAGCACTGCGCCCTCCGCATTCGAAGAGCCGTTCAGTCACAATGCCTACGGGCGCTCGCCGCAGATTATCCTCGTCAGCTCCGGCTCGGGACTGCGCATTGGCAAGCCGCCCACGCTCGACCGCGCTGCGCTTCCCGACGAGCGCCGTACCCAGATCGCGAGCACGCTCGCCTGGGTACGCGGCCGCCACACTATCAAGCTCGGTTACGATTTCAATCACGTTCTCGACGGAATCGACAGCGTCTACAACGGCAACGGCAGTTATGACTACTCCAACCTGCTCGACTTCGCCTCAGACGCGCTCGCCCCCAGCCGTTGCAACGCCAACGGAAGCGGCGTGGGCAATTCGCCCTGCTACAACTACTTCACCCAGCAGCTCGGCCCCCAGGCCTTCAGCTTCGACACCAACGACTACGCGGCCTTCGCAAGCGACGAGTGGAAGATCGGCCGCAACCTCACGCTCTCCTACGGACTGCGTTACGAATACGAGCAGCTTCCGCCCCAGAACAAGCTGCTGCCTAACCCCGCTCTCTCCCAAACCGGCTTCGTTCCCCGCGACCGCAACAACTACGGCCCGCGCCTGGGCGCAGCCTACGACCTCACCGGCCATGGCAACACCGTTCTGCGCGGCGGCTATGGCATCTACTTTGGCCGCATCATCAACTCCACCATCTTTACCGCCTACACCCAGACCGGCTCGCCCGCCGGCCAGCTCGGCTACTACTTCCGTCCCGGCGATGCCGGCGCGCCGTCTTTCCCCTACATCTTCCACGGCCGTGTTGTCGTTGCCGAGCCGCCCACCGCCAACTACTTCGATCGCAATTTTCAGAATCCCCGTATCGCCCAGGCGGAGATCTCCCTCGCCCAGCGCATCCACCGCAACACCGAGGTGACCGTCAGCTATCTGCGCAGCACGGGCCAGGCGCTTCCCAATTTCATGGACACCAACATCGACCTCGCCACCGCGGTCCCCATCACCTACACCATCCGCGATTCGCAGCACCAGGGCCCGCTCAGGCAGGCGGCTTACTCCACGCATCTCTTCACGCAGCGGCTCAATGCCGGTTACGGCGCAATCACCGACATCAACAGTTCCGTCCAATCGCAATACCAGGCCATCGTCATCAAGGCCACGCACAGCGGCGGCCGCTGGTTGCATCTCCGCGCCGGCTACACCTGGTCGCACGCCAGGGACAACAACCAGAACGAAACCACCTTCAGCGATTCCAACGATGTCCTGGATCCCACCAATCTCAGCCTCGACTTCGCCGATTCCAATTTCGATGTCCGCCAGCGCATTACCGCCGGCCTCGTGTTGCGCGCTCCGTGGAAGCTCGAGGGCTGGCGCGGGGCATTGATCAATGGATACGCTCTCGCTCCCACCGCGGCGGCGCAAACCGGCCTCCCCTATTCCATGCACACTGGCGGAGCGGTTCCATACCTCAGCTACATCAACCCGTTTGGCCAGACGGAAAAACTCCGCGGCCTCGCCGGCAGCATCAACGGCTCCGGCGGAGCCACTTGGATCCCCGCGGTTGGCCGCAACACCTATCGCTATCCCGGTACCTGCACCATTGACCTTCGCGCCTCGCGCACCATCCCGGTTGGCGAGAAATCACGATTCGAAATCATGGTGCAGGGTTTCAATCTGCTGAATCACCAGAACGTCACCGGCATCAGCAAGCTCGGTTACATGATCAGCGGCGCATCCAGCGCGACGGCCAACCCGACACTCACCTGGCAGCCCAGCTTCGGCACTGTCACCAACAGCAACAGCACCACTCTCTATCGCGAGCGCCAGCTCGAGCTCGTGCTTCGCCTCAGCTTCTAGTGCCCGGCTGCCGCTCTGTGTTCGCTAGAATAAGGGTGTGCCCCATCCGGACCCCGAGCAGCACGCCGGGGAGCATGGGACCGAATCGGCGAACCCTTTCATGCCCTTCACCGAACAATACGATGTCGTCATCGTCGGCGCAGGTCACGCCGGTTGCGAGGCCGCAGTGGCCGCGGCGCGCATGGGGCTGCGCACGGCGCATCTTTACCTTGAACCTCGACCTGATCGCGCAGATGAGCTGCAATCCCGCCATCGGCGGCATCGCCAAGGGTCATCTCGTGCGCGAAGTCGATGCTCTCGGCGGCGTCATGGGCGAGGTGGCTGACGCGTGCGGCATCCAGTTCCGCCTGCTCAACACCTCGCGCGGCCCCGCCGTGTGGTCGCCGCGTGCGCAGTGCGACAAGGCGCTATATCGCGTCAAGATGCGCGAGGTGCTCGAAGGCGCAGCCGAGCCTGTTCATCAAGCAGGCGGAGGTGATCGATCTCCTGATCGACGACGCGGCGCCAGGCGGTACGCGGCGCGCGCACGGGCTCAAGCTGCGCGACGGACGCGAGATTCGGGCTGGCGCGACCGTAGTCACCACAGGCACATTTCTCAATGGCCTCATCCACTGCGGCGAACAGCAGTACACCGCCGGCCGCAGCGGCGAACCCGCCAGCGTGCTGCTCGGCGAAAGCCTGAAGCGCCTGGGGCTGCGCGAGTGCCGCCTGAAGACCGGCACCCCGCCGCGCCTCGACGGACGCACCATCGACTGGTCGCAGCTTCGAAGAGCAGCCCGGCGACGTCGACCCCACGCCCTTCAGCTTCCGCTCGCCGTTTACGCGAACGGGCTGCCTCCGCTGCGCCAGATCAGCTGCCACATCGCGCTACACCACGCCGGAGACGCTGCGAGCTCATCCGCGACAACGTGCACCGCTCGCCGATGTACCCGGGCCAGATCGAGGCCATCGGCCCGCGCTACTGCCCGTCGATCGAGGACAAGATCGTCCGCTTCCCGGAGAAGGCGCAGCACCAGTTCTTCCTCGAGCCCGAGGGCCTGAACACGCACGAGGTCTACATCAACGGCATGAGCACCTCGCTGCCGATGGAGGTCCAGTGCCGCAGATGGTGCGCTCCATCCCCGGCCTCGAAAACGCCGAGATGCTGCGCCCCGGCTACGCCATCGAGTACGACGCCATCGACCCCACCGAGCTTGACCGCTCGCTGAAGGTGAAGAGCTATCGACGGGCTCTACCTCGCCGGGCAGATCAACGGAACCAGCGGCTACGAAGAGGCGGCCTGCCAGGGCCTGATGGCCGGCATCAACGCCGCGCTCGCGGTCACGCGGCGAGCCCGCCTTCACCCTCGACCGCACCGAGGCCTACACCGGCATCCTGATCGACGACCTCATCTCGCAAGGGCACCAACGAGCCCTACCGCATGTTCACCTCGCGGGCGGAGTTCCGCCTGCACCTGCGCATCGACAACGCCGACAAGCGCCTCACGCCGCACGGCCGCCGCCTGGGCCTGATCGGCGACAGTGCCTGGGTCGACTACGAAGCCAAGCCAGCACCGCGCCGCGCGCTCGAAGCTGCTCTGCATCCACGACGCATCGATGTCGGACGCACTGGCCGCCGATCGTACTGCCCGAACTCATCGGCACCAAGCGTCGAGGGCATGACCTTCGCGCAGCTGCTGAAGCGTCCGGCGATCACGATCGAGGCGATCTGCGCCTGCGCTGCAGTCCATGTGATCCCGCTCGGCCGAAGCTGCGCGAATGGACTCGATGCCGCTGCATCGGCGAGCTAAGGCCACTCTCCGTCTGGGTTCGCAACGAGATCAAGACGCCGTCGAGACAGAGATCAAGTACGCCGGCTATCTCGACCAGCAGCGCAAGTCGATGGAAAAGCTGAAGCAGCGCCGAGCAGAAGCGCCATCCCCGACTGGTTCGACTACCAGCGCGTCAGCGGCCTCAGCCGCGAGATGAAGGAGAAGCTCGGCCGCGTCCGCCCGCAGACCCTCGGCCAGGCCAGCCGCATCTCCGGCGTCACTCCCGCCGCCGTCTAGCCTTGATCCACGTCTACATCGAGATCCAGGCCCGCAAACGCAGCGAGGCCGTCGCCGCCACTGCCGATGCCGTGGCCGGCTCCTGATCCCTCCTTCAAAATCTCTTGTTATCTCGACAGCAGCGAAGACCTACGCTCTTTTGTCATCCTGACCAACGCGAAGCAGCTTTGCTAAGCTACGACGACGATGCAGACATTGAAAGAGCTGTTAGCACGCGGCTATCGTGCCCGGGCAGCGAATGATCCGGCGGAGTCGCGCGCTGCATTTTTCGAAGCAGTACGCGAAGCATCGCTGGAGGCCGATCGAGCTTCTTTGGCAGAGGCGCTTTGCGGTCTGGCTCAGGCCGAACGCGACATTGGCGCCCTCGGTCCGGCGAGTCACCAGTATGCGAATGCAACGGTCCTCTACCGTGAGATAGGGCCGCCGGCCAGGCTGGCATATGCGCTTCGTCACGAGGCAGACGTGCTTCGAGAAATGTCTCAGCCTGCCGATGCTGAGCCGCTCTATCTCGAAGCCGAAACGATCTACCGCCAACTTGGCGGGCAGGCCGTCCTCGACCTGGCGAACACGCTGAGAGGGTTGGCCTTGGTGAACGAATCAATCGGCAACAGGGACCAAGCGAAGAAGCTCTGGAGCGAGGCCCGCAAGCTCTATGCAGACTGCAACGTCGAAGCGGGCGTTTCCGAGTGCGATAAGAAACTCTCTCAACTGGCAAAATAACGATTGCCGCCCGTTGCTTCGCCATTCGCCAGGATGCCTTGACCTACTGGGGAGGCTGATCCGTCCCCGGCGCCTTCTGCGTGCTCTGCGGCCCCTTGTAAATCAACGGGATATGCAGCGGCAGCGCCGCATCGCTCTTCGTGCGCGGGGCCGCGGCAGCCTTCTTCCGTTCTTCCTCGGTCGCCACCACGGTGCGCTGCGAGTTGATGCACTGCCAGTTCCCCGCGCTGTTCTTGCGGAAGACATGCGTAAACACGCCCTTCTCCGCGACCTTCTGCTGCTCCGTTTTTCCCTGCCACTCCATCACATAGGTGCCGTTCACCACCGCGACATCGCCCAGCACCCGCGCGCCAAGCACCGTCTGTTTCAACGACACCGGCGCTGCGCCCGCCACAAACAGATGCGAGATCTGCTGGTTGCGTGTCGTCACATCGCCCTCCGCACTGATGCCGACGAAGTCCACAGCCAGCTGATTCTCCAGCCCGAACTGGTCATGCTTGGTCACCGCGGTATCCCACGCATCCTCCACCTGCTGCATCTGGGCGACCGTCGAGGGCGGCTCGGCGGATTGGGCTATCAGGCTGGTGGATGGTAGAGCGAAAATAGCAAGGGTCAGGATGCAACGAAACCGAGGCAACAGCATGAGAAGCTTTCTCCACCGCACATGATACAAGCGACGTATGAAGGCTAGATTCACACAAATTTCTTCAGTTTCGAACAAGCCCAGATAGAGCAACATAGACCCCATGGCTGCCTTCCCAGACATCTCACTCGAACGCGGCATGCCCGCCAGCCCCGACGCCGAGCGCTCCATCCTCGGTGCAATCCTGCTTGAAAACTCGCACTTCCACGAAGCCGCCGAGAAAAAGCTCACTGCCGACGACTTCTCGCTCGATTCGCATCGCCGCATCTTCGCCCGCATGGACGAGCTCATCGGCGCCGGTCGCGCCGTCGACCTCGTCACCCTGGTCGAAGAGCTGGCGAAGAAAAAGGAAGTCGAGTCCGTCGGCGGCGTCGCCTACATCACCTCGCTGACGGAAGGCCTCCCGCGACGCGTCTCCATCGAAGAATACGTCCGCATCGTCAAGAACAAGTCGCTGCTGCGGCAGCTCATCCACATCTGCAACACCACCGCCACCTCGGCCGCCGATCAGTCCGAAGAAGCGCTTGAAATCCTCAACGCCGCCGAGGCTTCACTGCTTCAGGTCTCGGAGAGCGGCATCACTCGCGATTTCGCCGACATCCCCGCCATCGTCAAGGAGCACTTCGGCACGATCGATTCCATTTGGAAGCTGAAGCGCGAAGTCACCGGCCTCGCCACCCACTTCAAAGACTTCGACCGCATGACCAGCGGCCTGCAATCCTCGGAGCTCATCATCATTGCCGCCCGCCCCTCGATGGGCAAGACGGCCTGGGCCATCAACATCGCGCAGCAGGCCGCCATCAAGGGCGGCAAGGTCGTCGGCATCTTCTCGCTGGAAATGTCCAGCGAATCGCTCCTCCGCCGTATGCTCGCGTCCGAGGCCTTCGTGAACATGCGCAAGATCCAGTCCGGCTTCATCAGCCGCGACGATCAGGACGAGCTCATCGGCGCCGCCGGCAAGCTCACCGAATCGCACATCTATATCGACGACACTCCCGGTATCTCGCTCGCCGAGATGCGCGCCAAGGCCCGCCGCCTCAAGCAGCAGCGCGGCCTGGATCTCATCGTCGTCGACTACCTGCAGCTCATGTCCGCCACGCTGCCCGGCGCCGTCGGCACGCGCCGTCACGAAAACCGCACGCAGGAAGTCTCGGCCATCTCGCGCGGTCTCAAGGCACTCGCCAAGGAACTGCACATCCCCGTCATCGCGCTCTCGCAGCTCAGTCGCGCCTCCGAGCAGCGCGGCGGCGACAAGAAGCCCATGCTCTCTGACCTTCGCGAATCCGGCTCCATCGAGCAGGACGCCGATGTCGTCGCCTTCATCCACCGCGACAGCTACTACAACAAGGACGAGAACGGAGAAGAAGATCCCGACAGCAAAGGCAAGGCGGAGATCATCATCGCCAAGCAGCGCAACGGGCCTACCGGTTCCGTCCATCTCGCCTATCTCGCCGAATACACCCGCTTCGAGAACCTGGCGCAGGAAGGTGACGCTTCCGGTTACGAATCATGATGTCTCCCTCCACCCGTCCCACATGGGCGGAGATTTCCTGCGCCGCCCTGCGCAACAACTACCGCGTCCTGCGCGGCCAGGTCGCCCGCACAGACGCCGAAGCTGTCGCCGTCATCAAGGCCAACGCCTACGGCCATGGCGCATTCGAGGCGCTTACCGCGCTTGCTGCCGAGGGATGCGAATGGTTCGCCGTCACCTGTCTGGATGAAGCGCGCATCCTCGGCCCGCAACTCAAGGACCGCCGCACGCTCATTCTCTCCGGCCTCTTCGAGGGCGAAGCCGCGGAGATGGTTCGCCACGCGCTCACCCCCGTCGTCGGCACAACCGGGCAGCTCACCTGGCTTGCCACAGCCGTACCGGAATCCGCCCGTCCGCCATTCCCGTTTCATCTCGAAATCGATACCGGCATGGCGCGCCAGGGGATTCAATGGAACGACACCGCCGGCCTCGCAGCATTCGCCGCGTGTATGGCAGAGAATCCGCAACTGCAGCTCGAGGCCGCAATGACTCACTTCGCCTCGCCGGAAGACCCCGAATCGCAGCAAACCGCCGGGCAGCTCACTCGCTTTCGCGCCGCGCTCTCTACATTGCGCGAGCACGGCATCGCGCCGCCGCTCATCCACGCCGGCAACTCCGCCAGCCTCTTCGAAGCGGCACAGATCGCCGCGCTCCACGACATCGCCCGGCAGGGCAACAGCCGCCTCCTGCTGCGCCCCGGCATCGCGCTCTACGGCTACGGCCCGCACGCCGCGCAACGTGGACTGCAACCCATCCTCACCTGGAAGACCCGCATAGCGACCCTGCGCGACATCCCGCCAGGCGAGCCTGTCAGCTATAACGCCACATACCGCGCCCAACGCCCCACGCGCATTGCGCTCCTCCCGATTGGCTATGCGGACGGTTACAATCGCCTGCTCAGCAACCGCGGCGAAGTGCTGCTCCGCGGAAAGCGCGCGCCGATCGCCGGGCGCGTCACCATGGACCAGACGATGATCGATGTCACCGGGATTCCCGCGGCCGCTGTAGGCGACGATGTCGTGTTGATCGGCGAGCAGGGAAGCGATCGCATCACCGCGGACGACATTGCCGCGCACGCCGGTACCATCGCCTACGAAGTGCTCTGCGCCATCGGTCAGCGCGTCCCCCGCGTCTGGAATTAGCCGCCCACCCAAAGCGAACTGAACAACACGCGCCGCAGGCGCATCCGCCTGGATGGCAAAATCCTCAGAAGCTGAAGCTCATCTGCAGATCGATCGTTCGCACCGCCGTCTCATTGCGATTGAAGAACTGCCCTGCAAGCGCCAGCGATTCATCGAAGGTGTCGCTGGTCACTACGTTGTTTGGCTGCGCCAGGTTCACCACGTTGAAAACGTTGTTGGCAGCGACGGTAAAGTTCAGGTTGTACTTGCGCCGCACCTCCTTCGAGTGCGGGCCGCCGAAGAATCCACCGCCGCCGCTGCCGTTCAAACCGCCCGGCCCAAGCCCGCCGCGTGGGCCGGGACCGCCGTGCGATCCGCCTCCCTCGCCGTGCGGTCCGCCATCGCCGCCGCCGTGCCCTTCCAGCTTCGGCCCGATGGCAAAGTTCTTGCTGAGCCGTACGTTCGCGCTGAAGTTCGCCGGCCCGCGTCCGCTGCCGTAAGGAATAATCGTGTCGCCCGTGTTCGGCCTGATATTCAGGCATCCGTAACGCGTCTTGTAATACTGGTTGGAGTTCGGCGTGCACAGGCTCGCGTCCACCACCGCGGGTCGCTCGTTGTATTGGTTGTCCAGGTTCAGGTCCTGCCCCGTCGTAATGTTGTACGGCGCTCCGCTGTTCGCAATTGTGAAGATGGATCCCTGAATGTTGTAGGGCAGCAGTGTGCTCGCGATCAGGAAGAAGCGGTTGCGCACGTCATTGCTCGCGCGCCCGTAATCGAACCCGATGTCCGTCTGCCGCGAGGGAAAGTAGTTTGCGCCGCTCGTATCGCTCTTGAAGAAGCCCAGGACATAGAAGCCCGAGACTGAGTATCTCCGCCCCTGCGCGTGCACAGAGGTGATCAACTGGTTCTGCCGGTACACTCCCTCGGACTGAAACTGATACAAATTCCCTTTCCCCGGAAATGGATAAATCTTGTTCCCGTTTGGATCGAGGATGAAGGTGTTGGTCGCGTAATCGTAGAGCGGCGCATTGACGTTGACGCTCAGATACTGATGGACGCCGCGGCTGTAGAGATAGGTCACGTTCGCGGTGATCGCCTTGCCGATGCCCCGGTCCACTCCCACTGCGCCCTGCATGTCCAGCGCCGCCTTCAGATCCGGGCTGATGCTGTAAGCCGCCGAGCGAGGGCTGGTCGTGCCATTGCCGGTGGGCGGCTTCCCCGGCGTGTATACCGGATTGGTATACACAACCTGCTGCAGGTTCTTGCCGTTCTGGTGAATCGTCTGGATCACGCTCGTGCCGCTGAAGCGATCGAAGAACCAGCCATATCCCGCGCGGATCACCGTCTTCGGCGGCCGCTTGTTGCCTCCGTCCACCGCGTAGGCGAATCCGATGCGCGGTCCCCAGTTGGCATGATCGTGAATGCGGTTCTGTCCTTCGAAGCGCAGGCCGTAATCGAAGGTGAACTTCCGGTTCACCTTCCAATCGTCCTGGTAGAACAGCCCCGCGTCGAATAGTGTTGCCTGCGCATTGGGATTGTTGATCTTCGTCACCGTCCCCTGCGATGGCTTGTTCTGTTCGAAATGCGTGGTGGTGTCGAAGATGTAGTTGCCGTTCGATCCGGCGTTGGAATAATCCGATTGGCGATTCGCGCGCAGGCGCACACCGAAGCGCAGGGTGTGGTTCTTGAGGCTCGCCGTCGAATAGTTCTGCAGCTCGTAGTAGTCGCCGTTGGTGCGGGAAGTGCCGTCGTTGCTGCCGCCCCCGGTGAATACGCCCTGTACGGTCAATGTCGGCGATATGTCCTGCGGCAGTTGTTCGTCCCGGTCGCGCTCATACTCAAATCGCGTGTCGTTGACCAGGTGCGCGTTGATAACCTGCGAATCGCTGATCTGGATCGAGTTCTCGGTCCCGTGGGTGTTGTATGCCTGCGAGGCCAGGGCAAGCTGTCCCGGTCCGTCGCCTGTATCCACACGGCGGTGGTACTGGTAGCGGACAGTCAGCGTGTTACTCGGCGTCAACTGAATATCAAAGCGCGGCGTCAGGTGGATGCGCGACTGCGGGTTTTCCAGATCCTGCACAAAGTTGTAACCGTGATCGGCGAGATAATTCGGCTCCGTCGGCGTGCCCGGCGCATTCACAATCAGAATGTTTTGGCTGTTACGCGTGAAAATGGAGAACGAGTATGACGACCGCTTCGAAATCGGGCCGCCTACGGACCCGTTTAGGAAATACTGGTAATAGGGAGGCGTGCTGGTGACGAAATGACTTGTGTTCAAGGCGGAGTCGTTGCCGCTCGCCTGAATATATCCGTGCAGCTTTTCTGAGCCGGGCTTGGTCAGGATCTCGATGCGCCCATATCCCAGCTTGTCGAACTCGGCGGAAAAAGGATTCTGATTGATACGAATCTCGCGGATCGCCGACTTCGGCGGCATCTCGCCCCCGGTAAAGCCGTCAATATAAATCTGCGCGCCGCCATTGCCCGCGGAAGGCCCGGCCAGCGCCGTCAGCTCATTCTGCATCTCGTCCGGATCGTCGGACAGTGCATCCAGGTCCTTGCCCGTCAGCACCACCGCGTTCCCGTTGTCGGCCGGCTCGGTGTCCAGTTGCTGCACGTCTGCGGTCACCTCCACCTGCTGCTCCTGCGTCGCGATGGTCAGCGGAATATTCAGCATTCGCGATGTGCCGTCCACAATCGACACACCCGTCTCGGAGAACGGCGTAAAGCCCGCCACGCTTACGTCCAGGGTGTAGCTGCCCGGCGCCAGCGTCGCAAAGGAATAGCTGCCGTCGCCGCCCGCCGTCGTGGTGTAGCTCTTGCCGCCGGCGCCCGAGAGCTGCACCGTCGCTCCCGGCACGATCGCGCCGCTCGGGTCCGTCACCTGGCCGTGCAGCGATGCCTTGCTTTGCGCCAGCACTGCCGGCGCGGCCCAACCAATCAGAATGAGAAAAGAAATGCAAAACAACCGGGAAAGACAATTCATCCGTTTCCTGAAATAACCCCTGAGAAAATGTGGACACTACGGGCAGACGCCGTGAGAGCGCTTACAAACAACAGACGAATCACCCATGTAAAAAGTTGACCGCGCAGCGAGAAAACAGGTGGACGATCGTTCGCGCTCTGATTCTTTTCAATCGACTACCATAAGTGTAATGCTCGGCAGCCTGTACGCGCGGTGGATGTTCGCATGGGAAACCGCACTCACCACCCGCGACACCAACCGCATCGTGCGCCCCGTGGAATGGGGCTTCGACTGGCTCGAAGATTTCGCGCGCCCCCGCGGCCTCATGCCCGATGCTTCCGTCGAGCGCGATCCCGCCGCTGCGGAAGACGCGCTGCTCGCCATCAATCGCGCCGCCCTCGCCGATCGCGACAGTTTCTATCGCTACACGCGGCCCGCGGACTTCCGCCTCGAGGAACGTCATCCGCAGCTTTTCCCCACCAATGTCCGTCCGGAGACGTTGCGCCGCGATGCGCAGCTCCGCGCCGCCGCCGCTGCCGGCCGTGGCAAGACGGCGCATTTCCTCCGCTTCACATCGCCCATTTGCACGCCGTATCCGGAGAACGATCTCGTCAATGCGCGCTGGTATCCCGCGATGCCCGAAAGGCAAGCCGGCAAACCGAAGCAGGCCATCATCGTCATGCCGCAGTGGAACGCCGACGCGTTCAGTCACAACGCGCTCTGCGCCCTCTTCAATCGCTTCGGCATCTCGGCGCTCAGGCTCTCCAAGCCCTACCACGACATCCGCCGCCCCGCTGAGCTTGAGCGCTCCGACTACGCCGTCAGCTCCAACCTCGGCCGCACCATCTCCTCCTGCCGTCAGGCCGTCATCGATATCCGCGCCTGTCTCGACTGGCTGGAAGAGCAGGGCTACGAGCAGTTCGGCGTGCTCGGCACCAGCCTTGGCTCCTGCTATGCCTTTATCGCCGCCGCTATGGACCCGCGCCTCCAGGTCTGCGCCTTCAATCACGCCTCCATGAACTTTGGCGATGTCGTGTGGAGCGGCCAGAGCACGCGCCACATCCGCGCCGCCTTCGAGCCTGTCATGACGCAGGACCAGCTCCGCCAGATCTGGGGCTGCATCAGTCCCGTCTGCTTCATGGATCGGTTTGCCGCGCCACGGCGCAAGGCGCTCGTCGTCCACGCCACCTACGACCTGACCTTCCTCGCCCAATACTCACGCGAGGTGCTCGACGCGTTCCAGCGCCACAGCCTCGATTTTGAATCGCGCATCCTGCCCTGCGGCCATTACACCACCGGCGAAACACCTTACAAATTCATGGACGGCTGGTTTCTCGGCTCCTTCGTCTATCGCGCCTTCAAGGAATTCGCCCTCACCGGCCAACGCCCCGTCGAGCAGCCGGAGCGCGAACTCACGCAGTCCCTGTCATCCTGAACAAAGCGAAGGGCCTTGCCGTTCGCCCGCGCTGTCACAGGCGGGGGTGCCGTCATCTTCGCAAAGCGAAGGTGCGCCGCAGGAAAAGTCCCGTCGCCTGGCATGGAAGCCAGAGGCTGGAAGCTGGCAGCTAGAGGCTAAAATTAGGGCATGTCCAGCCAGACCGCCCGCCAGTCCCGCCCCCTCGCTCAGGCCGACCCCACCGTCGCTCAGGCCATCGCCAACGAAGTCGCCCGCCAGCACGAAGGCCTGGAAATGATTGCCTCGGAGAACTTCGTCAGCCGCGCCGTGCTGGAGGCCGCGGGCTCCGTCTTCACCAACAAGTACGCGGAAGGCTATCCGGGCAAACGCTACTACGGTGGTTGCGAATTCGCGGATGTGGTCGAGAACCTTGCCCGCGACCGTGCCCGGCAGATCTTTGGCGCCGAGCACGCCAACGTGCAGCCGCACTCCGGCTCGCAGGCCAACGCCGCGGCTTATATGTCCGTCCTCCAGCCCGGAGACACCATCCTCGGCCTTGACCTCGCCCACGGCGGCCACCTCACCCACGGCCACAAGCTCAACTTCTCCGGCAAGCTTTACCGCGTCGTCTCCTACGGCGTGCGCAAGGACACTGAGGTCATCGACTACGACGAGCTCGCCGAGACCGCGCGCCGCGAAAAGCCCAAGCTCATCATCGGCGGCGGCAGCGCCTATCCGCGCACCTTCGACTTCCCGCGCATGCGCGCCATTGCCGATGAGGTCGGCGCTCTCCTGCTCATCGACATGGCCCACTTCGCCGGCCTGGTCGCCGGCGGCGTGCATCCTTCGCCCGTGCCGCACGCACAGATCGTCACCACCACCACGCACAAAACGCTGCGCGGTCCCCGCGCCGGCATGATCCTCTGCCAGCAGCCCTACGCTGCCGGCGTCGACAAGTGCGTCTTCCCCGGCCAGCAGGGCGGCCCGCTCGTCCACATCATCGCCGCCAAGGCCGTTGCCTTCGGCGAGGTGCTCGAGCCCGGCTTCCGTGATTACAGCGCGCAGATTGTCAGCAACGCGAAGGTGCTTGCCGGGGAGCTTGCCTCGCACGGCTTCCGCGTCATCTCCGGCGGCACCGACACGCACCTCATGCTCATCGATGTCTTCGCCAAAGGCATGCTCGGCAGCGAAGCCGAGACCGCGCTCCAGACCGCCGGCATCACGGTCAACAAGAACGCCATCCCCTTCGACACCAACCCGCCAATGAGGCCGAGCGGCATCCGCATCGGCACACCGGCTCTCACCACCCGCGGCATGGGCAACAACGAAATGCGCACCATCGCCCACTGGATCACCGAAGCTCTCGACAAGCGCAGCGACGAAGCCGCGCTCGCCCGCATCCGCGGCCAGGTCCACGAGCTCGCCGACAGCTTCCCGCTCTACGACTGGCTCCGCGAGCCGCAACTGGCATCCGCGCACTAGAGACGTGCCAACGCAGCATCATCCCTGACCGATCCCTCCGCGATTCCGTCGAAGCGCAGCGGAGGGATCTTTTTGTGGTCCAGACCGAGTGGTATTCAAGCCCTGGTCAAAAGTGGCCATTTCGGAATACCAACGCCGCCGGGATATGGATGGCGGATCTCTGTTGCAGTAGAAAACTTACTGCAGTCTGACCAGACCCTGCTCGCGTAAAATAACCCATGCAGGCGGGCTGGACGGCCGCTGCCGGACACTTGTTGTCCGGGGGAGGAAAGTCCGAACTCCGCAGGGCAGTGTGCCGGATAACGTCCGGGACCGGCGCGTCAAGGCGCCGGGACGGCTAGTGCCACAGAAAACATACCGCCATCGCGCGCAAGCACGAGGGTAAGGGTGAAAAGGTGCGGTAAGAGCGCACCGCTCCGTCCGTAAGGGCGGAGGCAGGGTAAACCCCACACGGAGCAAGACCAAATAGGGAGGGAGACCGCAGGCTGGCCCAATTGCCTGCAGTCGCGTGCCGGCCCGGCGCGCCCACGTGGGCCCTGCGAAGGCGCAAGCCGCCGCAGCGGAAACCTCCGGGTAGGTCGCTGATGAACGTCGGCAGCAATGCCGCGTCTAGAGGAATGGCCGTCCTCGACAGAATTCGGCTTACAGGCCCGCCTGCAAATTTCTTCTCGTCCTGAAGTACTCCCGCAACCCAACAGGCTTATCATGCCGCCTACGCAGGTCTGCGTTCCCAGTAGGCCGCGCACATCCACCAGGAGGCGAGCATGTTCCATCTACTGTGGGAGGCCATCATCGGGCTCATCGTCGGCGCACTTGCCAAGCTCATCATGCCGGGCAAGGATCCCGGAGGCATCATCATCACCATGCTGCTCGGTATCGCCGGCGCATTGCTCGCCGGCTGGCTCGGGCAGGCCGTCGGCTGGTACAAGCCAGGCCAGGGCGCGGGCTTCATCATGTCGCTGATCGGCGCGCTCATCCTGCTTGCGATCTACCGGTTCTTCAAAGGCAAAACAGCCACTGCCTGAGGAATCTTCAAAGATCGTCCCCCTTCAGGAGGGACGTCGAAAATCGACAGGCGCCCGTCATGCCACAGGTACTACGGGCGTATTTGTCGGAGCATGATGAATTCTCATTGAACCAGTGTTGGTGAATCAAATGATCGACTCGCTCCCCCATCTCCTGAAAAAGCTCTCGCCGTCAGATGCACCCGGTGCCGCCGTCAAATCCCTCATCCGGGATCACCCTGATCTCCCCAGTGAGATAGGCAAGTACTGGGCCGATGGCTTCGCCACGGATCGGATTCCATCCGCCACCGCACGGCTTCTGGTGGAAGCCGGTGCGCCACTCAGCATCCACGCTGCGGCAGGGTTCGGGTTCACCGACAAACTCGCTGATCTCCTTCGAACGGATCCTTCTCTGGTTCATGCAAAGGGCGGCGACGGGTGCACTCCTCTTCATTTCGCTCGCGATATCGCCACCGCCGGGCTCCTCCTCGATCACCGCGCCGAAATCGATGCCCGCGATGACGACCACAATTCCACTCCCGCCCAGTGGCGAATCGGCGATGCGCCGCAGGTCAGCCGCTTCCTGCTTGATCGTGGTGCAACACCAGACATCTTCCTCGCCGTTGCGCTCGGCGACCAGCAACTTGTCTCCAGACTGATCTCCGAAACGCCCGGTTGCGTCGCCCACCGCATCGGCCGCCTGCCGGACCTTCCGCCCATAGGGCACGAGGCAAAGGGCGGCACCATTCTGCAGTGGACACTCGCCTTCAATTCCTACCCGCACCAGGTCGCGCTTCTCAAAGGGCGCCACGATCTGTTCGATCTTCTCTACGAGAAAAGCGATCCGCAGACCCGTTTGCTCGTCTGCTGCGTGCTCGCGCGTCGTCAGGAGGCCGAGGCCATCGTCGCCCGCTATCCCGATATCGTGGCCAGGCTGCCCAGCCCCGATCTCGAGCTCCTGCCACGCTACTGCTGGGAGACCAATACCAACCTTGAGGCGGTCCGCCTCATGCTCGATCTGGGTTTTCCCATCGCCCAAACAGAGCGCAGCCACGGTTACTCACCGCTCCACAACGCCGCCTGGTCCGGAGATGCAGCCCTCGTCGATCTGCTGATCTCTCGCGGCCACCCCGTCGATCTCGTCGATCCGCGTTATAAAGCCACCCCGCTCGGCTGGGCCATCCACGACTGCGTCGTGGAAAAGAGACATCCCGAAGGCGACTTCGCCCATGTAGTCGAGTCCCTCCTCACAGCCGGCAGCCCTGCGGACCTGTCGAACTATCCCACAGGCGACGAGCGGGTTGACGACGTTCTCCGGCGATTCTCACCGGGACTTAACTAACGACACTGCGACGTGAGTGGCCCTTGCCGCGAGACAGGGCCACTCGTCTTCCTCAAGCCGCCTTCTTAATCAACCCATTCGGATTCAGCACAAACTTCTTCGCCGCGCCCTTGTCGAAATCCTTGTATCCCTGCGGCGCCTCCTCCAGCGGGATCACCGTCGCGTTCACGATCTTCGCAATCGGCAGCCGGTCGTGCAGGATCGCCATCATCAGTTGCCGGTTGTATTGCAGCACCGGCGCCTGCCCGGTGTGGAAGTGCAGCGACCTCGACCAGCCCTTGCCGATCCGCACCTTCAGCATGCCCTTCTTCGCATCTTCGTTCGGCGCGCCCGGGTCCTCCACCACGTAGAGCCCGGGAATCCCGACCCCGCCCGCGACAAACGTTATATCCATCAACTGGTTCAGCACCGACGCGGGCCCCGGCTCATCCCGGGTGCCATGCTGGGTCGCCTCAAACCCCACTGCATCCACCGCTGCATCCACCATCGGCTCGCCCAGGATCTCCGCAATTTGCTCGCCCAGCTTGTCGTGCTTCGCGATGTCCACCGTCTCAAAGCCCATCTTCTTCGCGTGCGCCAGCCGCTCCGGGATGCGGTCGCCGATGATGATCACCGCCGCGCCCAGAATCTGCGCGCTCGCCGCCGCCGCCATGCCCACCGGACCTGCGCCTGCGATATACACAGTCGAGCCCACGCCAACACCCGCGCACGTCGCCCCGTGGAAGCCCGTCGGCAGAATGTCCGACAGCATCGTCAGGTCCGTAATCTTTTCCATCGCCTGCTCTTTGTTCGGGAACTTCAGCAGGTTGAAATCCGCATAGGGCACCAGCACGTAATTCGCCTGGCCGCCCACCCAGCCACCCATGTCGACATAGCCATACGCCCCGCCCGGCTGCGACTGGTTCACATTCAGGCACACGCCCGTATTGCGCTCGCGGCAGGCGCGGCATCGTCCGCAGGCCACGTTGAAGGGCACAGAGACCAGGTCCCCCACGTTCAGGAACTCTACGTCCTTGCCCTTCTCGATAATCTCCCCCGTAATCTCATGACCCAGCACGATCCCCTTCGGAGCCGTCGTCCGTCCGCGCACCATGTGCTGGTCCGACCCGCAAATGTTTGTCGAGACAATTCGCAGGATCGCCCCATGTTCGATCGCCTTTCCCTGGGGGTTCTGCATCTTCGGATAGTCGATCGACTGTACTTCCACCTTGTTCGGGCCAAGGTAAACAACGCCATGATTCGCAGCCATAGGACACGGCTCCTTTCGCGGTAAGAGGGTTGCGGCGCGAAGCAGTTCCGCGCCATCAGAGAAGAAAAATCCGCCGGAGAGCGGCTACCTCCCCACCAGCAGTACGACGGTGCCGCTCGCCCCGCCTTTCTGTAGGAGCAGCAAAAGATGCATCGATGTTGCCCATCTGCCCGCTCGGAGGGAACATTCAGGCTGATAAACTCGTTCCACCCTCTGGATAACCTATGGCCTTCCGGGAAGCCATCCGAATCGCGCTGCAGTCGCTCTGGGCGAACAAGCTGCGCTCCATCCTCACGCTCATCGGTGTTGTCATCGGTGTGGCCTCGGTCATCATGGTCATCACGCTTGTCGCCGGCGCCAACAAGTTCGTCGCCACCAAGGTCTACGGCTACGGCGCGGACGTCTTCACCGCCTCCAAGCAGCCGGCCGTCATCTTCAGCGACGCCGAGTTCATGAAGTATCAGAAGCGCAAAGACCTCCGCTATGACGCCTATGAGGCCATCGCCGAGCGCTGCGCCGCATGCTCCGCCACCGGCGCCATGGCCAGTGCCACCGGCTCGGTCGTCTATGGCACCCACTCCGCCACCGACATCGATATCCGCGGATGGACAGCCGACATGCCCGGCATCTACAACATCAATATCGAGCGCGGCCGCGCCTTCACACCCGCCGAGGAGAGCGCGCCGCCTGCACGTCGCCATCATCGGCCCGGACATCGTTGACAACCAGATGAACGGCGAAGACCCGATGGGCAAAGAGATTCGCGTCGACGGCGAGCACTACACCGTCATCGGCGTCGGCGAGCGCAAGGGCAAGACTCTCGGCCAGAGCCAGGACAACTGGGTCGCCGTCCCGCTCACCACCTTCCTCGACACCTACGGCGCCAACAACCGCAGCCTCACCCTCTACGCCCGCGCCTACGGCGTCGGCGATCCGCTGGAGCTGGCCTCCGACGAGGTGCGCGCCATCCTGCGCTCCCATCGCCACGACCGGCCCGGCGCAGAAGACAGCTTCTCCGTCGACACCAACAGACCTTCGTCGGCATCTGGCAGAGCATCAGCTCCAGCTTCTTTGCGTGTTTGTCTCGCTTGCCGCCATCTCGCTGGTCGTCGGCGGCATCGTCATCATGAACATCATGCTGGTCTCGCGTAACCGAGCGCACGCGCGAGATCGGCGTCCGCAAAGCGCTGGGCGCGCGTCGCGGCGATGTCATGCTGCAATTCCTGATCGAGTCGGCCACCATGTCCTCTGTCGGCGGCCTCATCGGCGTCGTCGCGGGAGCCTCATGGCCAAAATCATCACCCTCATCATCGGCTTTCCTTCCGATATCAAGCTCTGGTCCGTGATCCTGGGCCTCTTTGTGGCCACCGGCGGTTGGCATTTTCTTCGGCGTTTATCCGGCCGGAAGGCCGCTCTGCTCGATCCCATCGTTGCCTTGCGCGCGGAACTATAAGGAGTCAATCATGCGGCTGAGTGATGCAGAAGAAGCGATCCGGATGGCGATGGACACCATGCGCACCAACAAGCTGCGCTCCGGCCTGACCATGCTCGGCATCATGATCGGCGTCACTACCGTCATCCTCATCTCCTCGGTCATCAACGGCCTTACCGGCAATGTCGAGGCCTCGTCAAGTCGCTTGGGACCAATGTCTACTGGATCTTTCGCTTCCCCGTCTTCGGCACGCGCCCGACCACGGAGATGCTGGCCCGAAAGCAGCTGACCTATGAGGACGCGATGGCCATGCGGGTGCTGCCCCACGTCGTGGCGGTCGATGCCTCGCAGCAATACCGCTCGCCCACCGGCCACCTCGGCAGCTTCTCCGTCAAGTACGGAAGCCACAAGGTGCAGAACACCATGCTGGAAGGCGACTCCGAGCAGCAGCCCATGGTCTACGACCTCAATCTCACCCAGGGCCGCTTCTTCACCAACCAGGAAGAGCAGCGCCGCGCCAACGTCGTCGTTCTCGGACACGACACTGCCGAAGAGCTCTTCGGCAACGAAGATCGCCGTAGGCAAAGAAGTCCAGATCGAAGGGGACATCTTTACCGTGGTGGGCGTGCTCGCAAGCAGAAGCAGGTCTTTGGCGGCGGCAAGAACCCTGAGGACAACTCCGCCCATTTCCCGCCATCACCTTCCACAAGCTCCACCCCGAGATCCTCGATCACTGGATCAGCGTGAAGTACGACGATCAGAAGAACAAAATCGCCGTGGAAGATGAGATCCGCGAAATGCTGCGCCGGCGCCGCAAGGTGCGGACGGATCAGCCGCGACAACTTCGCCATCTTCAGCCTCCGATGCCTGCTCGAGCTCTGGAATCGCTGACCGGCGGCCTCTTCATCTTTCTCGTCGGCGTCTCCAGCGTGGGCCTCATGGTCGGCGGCGTAGGTGTCATGAACATCATGCTGGTCACCGTGACCGAACGAACGCGGGAGATCGGCGTCCGCAAGGCGATGGGCGCAACACGCCGAACATCATGCTTCAGTTCACCCTTGAGGCCATCACGCTCTGCGCCTTGGGCGGCGTCGTCGGCATCCTGTTCGGCGCGCTTCTTACCCTGCTCCTCAAGCTGATCCTCGGCACCGTCCTGCCCGCGCAGATGTCCGCCATCTGGGCCGTGGTCGCATTCACCGTCTCCTGCGTTATCGGGCTCGTCTTCGGCATCTACCCCGCCTGGAAAGCGGCGACACTCGACCCCATCGAGGCCCTCCGCTACGAATAGGAATCTTCACTCGCTCAAAATCCCGGTCATCTCGACATCCCGGCCATCTCGACCGAAGCGAAGTGGAGAGACCGGTTGCGGGGCAAGCAGCACCACGACTCCGGGCTGGAATCGCGCAAGGGCGGCAGCGTCCTGAGGCTCGTCATGGATCGTCATTCCGGCAGAGCGGAGCGATCTGCTGACGAATGCGCGTACCCAATCCATTGCGAGGATGGGATAAAGTCAGGTAACCCGCAACTTCCGGCGTGAGCGGCCAAAGGAAGCGAACCTGACAACACGCGCCACCGGCGCCTCCGCCCGTACCGCAAGCACCTCAAATCCTTGAACCTCACCGCAGCCATCGTCGCCACCATCACCACAGTGCTTGCCTGGGCCGGCATCGGCTACTACCTGCTCGCGCTCTGGAGCGCCCGCGCCTTCGTCTATGGTCTCCGCCGCAAGCGGCGCGAGTTCGCTCCATCCGTCAGCATCCTCAAGCCCGTCCGCGGCCTCGACCACGAGCAGTACGCCGCCTTCGCCAGCCACTGCCGCCAGCAGTACTCGGGCGATTACGAAATCCTCTTCGGGGTCAGCTCGCTTGCCGAACCCGCCGTCGCCATCATCCATCAGCTCCAGGAAGAGTTTCCCGGCCACGCCATCCGCATCATCGAGTGCCCGGAGGTCTTCGGCGCCAACGGCAAGGTTTCCAACCTCACACAGGTACTGCCGCACGCGCGCCATCCCTACATCCTTATTAACGACAGCGACATCGTCGTCTCCCCCAACTACCTGACGAACATCATGGCCGGATTTGCGCCGTTGCCCGGCAGTCCGCGTCCCGTCGGCCTCGTCACAGCTCCGTATCGCGGCCGCGCCCACGGCCTCCCCGGCAAGGACCCGACCGCCGGCTCTCGCATGGAAGCCCTCGGCATCTCCACCGATTTCTTCCCCGGTGTCCTCACCGCGCGCCTCATCGAAGGCGGCATCCGCTTCGGACTCGGCTCCACGCTCGCCGTCTCCCGGGAAGCCCTCGATCGCATCGGCGGCCTCGCTCCGCTGGTCGACTATCTCGCCGACGACTACGAACTCGGCGCGCGCATTGCCGCCGCCGGTTACGACGTCGAGCTCTCCTCCGAGGTCGTCGAAACCTGGGTGCCGCCCTACGACATGGCCGGATTCTTCACCCATCAGCTCCGTTGGGCACGCTCCATGCGCGACTCCCGCCGCTGGGGCTACGTCGGCCTGGTCTTCAGCTATGGACTCGCCTGGGCCTTCCTGAATCTCATTGCCGCCGGTCTCAGCCTCGAAAGCATCGCGCTCTTCGTCCTCGCCGTCGTGGTGCGAGTCGCACTCGCGCTGGTCGTCGGCGTCGGCATCCTCAGCGACGCACAGGTCATCCGCGATCTCCTGCTCCTGCTCCCCCGCGATCTCATCGCGCTCTTCCTGTGGGCCTGGAGCTTCGCCGGCGACACCATCACCTGGCGGGGCGAACGCTTCCTCCTCAAACACGGCAAGCTGACTCGCCTCTGAGATCGACCGCGGATTTACAAGACTTCACTCTGCTTAACCATTCTTTACGGCACGCCCCTCCCTCGGCTGCTCCAATGAGTTGATCCTGCAAGCGCCGGCTCATGGAGGTGAAACATGCCTGACGGGAAAGGCAATCTGCTCGAAGACCTTCTTCGCGACCTGAAATATGGCTTGCGCAGCATGACGAGATCGCCGGCCTTTTCTGTATTTGCGATTCTGGCGCTGGCCTTGGGCATCGGCGCAAGCACCACCGTATTCACGGTCGTGAACAGTCTGCTGCTTCATCCCCTTCCGGCAAAGGATCCCTCCCGTCTTGTCTCTCTCTATACGACGGACCTGAAGAATCAGAAGCAGTCTGCCAGCCTCTTGCCGATCTCTTATCTGAATCTCAAGGACTACCAGGCCAGGAACACCGTATTCAGCAGTCTTGGTGCCTTCTCGCCGCCCATGCCGATGACGCTGGTCGAAGGCACAGCGCAGGAGCGTTTCTTCGGCCAGCTTGTCACCCAGGGTTACTTTGAAGCGTTGGGGCTCACACCTGCAAAGGGCCGATTCTTTTTTCCCGGCGAGGTCAGCACGCCAGGATCCGCTCCCGTTGCCATCGTGAGCTATGGCGCCTGGAAAAACCGCTTCAGCAACGCTGCGGATGTCATCGGAAAGACTCTGGAGATCAACGGCGCTCCATTCACGGTGGTTGGAGTCGCACCACAGGGATTCCTCGGGGTCAGCGCCATCTTCGGACCAGATGTATGGCTTCCGGCGACCATGGCGCAACGAGTCCTGCCTCCCGAGCTCCAGGATGTGCTTGCAGCAGCGCGGAAAGCCCTTCTTTCAGGGGATCGCGCGCCTCAAGTCCGGGGTCAGCCGCAGCCAGGCAGATGCCGGTGTCGAAACCTGTCCACTGCATTGAGGCGCGAATATCCAGATGTGAATGCTGGGCACACGACTTCTGTGCAGCCCGTGACCACCGCACTGTTCTCGAGCACCGGCGGTGAGCGCGGCCTGGCGCTGGTTAGCACCGTGCTGCTGCTCATCGTAGGCCTGGTGCTGCTCATCGCCTGCTCGAACGTTGCCAACCTGCTTATGGCGCGTGCAGTGAGCCGGCGGCACGAAATCGCCGTTCGTCTCGCCATCGGCGCCGGCCGCGGACGTCTCGTCCGCCAGCTGCTGACCGAGAGCATGCTCCTCGGCATCTTTGGCGGCATTGCCGGACTCGGCGTCGGCTACGAGGGCTGCCGTTTCCTCTGGTCCTTCCGCCCTCCTGAGTACGCCCGCAATCTTGTCGACCCCAAACTTGATGGCACCGTCTTCCTGTTTGCCTTCCTCCTGTCGCTCACCACCGGCTTCATCTTCGGCGTTGTGCCCGCCCTGCGAGCCTCCAAGACCGGGCTGGTCGAGAGCCTCAAGGAAGAGACCCATGTCGCGGGACCATCCAGCCGCAGCGCGCGCTTTCAGAAGACGCTGCTCGCCGGGCAGGTGGCGTTTTCGCTGGTATCGCTGATCGCCGCCTCGCTCTTTCTTCGCGCGGTCCAACGCGCCTACGACATCGATCCCGGCTTCGATCACCAGCACCTGGCCATTCTCATGATGAATCCGGAGCAACTGGATCACGACGGGGTGCGGCTCAAGGCCTTTCATCGCCAGGTCGAGGATCGCGTCTCGAGAATCCCCGGCGTTCAGGCCGTCACCTGGGCGTCCAATCTGCCCTTCTGGTCGAGTGCTTCGCGCGGCATCTTCATTGAGGGACAGGAGCAGCAGCGCAAGTCCGAAACCCTCAGCACCGTGACCAACTCGATTGATGTGGACTACTTCAAGACGATGCAGATCCCTCTGCTTCAGGGACGGCCATTCACCACGGCGGACCAGGAGGGATCGCTGCCCATCGTGATCATCAACGAGGATTTGGCGCGTCGATACTGGCCGCATGGCAATGCGATTGGGAATCATCTCCGTCTTTCTGGCGACACCGTCAGGCGCCAGATCGTCGGCGTGGTGAAAACCAGTAACTACACAACGTTGGGCGAAGCGCCCCAGCCGTGCCTCTACCTTCCGCTGCGTCAGAGTCCCGGGGGCAGCGCAAACCTCTACGTCCGAAGCGCGGGTGATCCTGCGCTCCTGCTCAAAGAGGTGCAGCGCGGCATTAAGGAAGTTGACCCTAACGTACAGGTCACCGATGTCCGCACCGGCGCAAAGCTCGTGAATCAGGTGCTGTGGAATGCCCGCATCGTGCTCGGCATGCTAGGTATCTTCGGCTTGTTAGCCCTTGCCCTGGCCAGCGTGGGCCTCTACGGCATCCTTGCGTACTCGGTAAGCAGCCGCCGGCGTGAAATTGGGGTCCGCATGGCTCTCGGCGCCTCTCGCTTCGATGTTCTGCGACTCGTGCTGCGCCAGGGCATGATGCTGGTCGCCATCGGTGTCAGCTTCGGCCTGGCGATTTCCCTTCTTGTGGGCCGCGCGTTCTCCAGAATGCTCTTCGGCCTCAGCCCAGCCGATCCGCTGAGTTTGCTCGGTGCTTCGGCGGTCCTGCTTCTCGTGGCGGCATTGGCATGCTATCTGCCCGCCCTCGCCGCAAGCCGAATGGATCCAATGCAGGCCCTGCGGGAGGGCTAGTTCCGAACGCGCGAGTGAAGCCACGTGTGTCACGGGGCCAGAAGAGGTCGCTGGCCCGATTTCGATCCTTGCACCGGATAACGGCATAGGAGCCCCTCCCTCGCCTCTTACGAACTATTAGATTTGCCAGTGGCTGATGCTGCCGTGATGCGTATAGTTGCAGATGATTGACACACGAGATGGCCGGAGGATGACCGTGACTAGCAAACCACCGAGTGAAATCCAGACCCTTATCGAGAATCATATCAACGGTTTCAACACCCAGAATACCGAGCTTTTCCTCGGTGTTTTTGGGGACACCGCGATCATCATTGATGGCATCGCACCCTATCGCTGGTTGAACCCAAATGCTGCGGCCAATTGGCTTGCTGACGTAGAGAAGTGGCGTGAGAACCTTGGGGTTTCGTACGAGCATCTGTCGTACGAGATGGGGTTCTGGAACGTGGAGGGCTCCTATGCGTACGCTGTCATAGCGGGGACTCTTACGGTAACGATTAAGGGCCAAAACGTCGTTCGGACCGGCACCCTCGCATATACATTTTCAAAGCATGGCCAGGAGTGGAAGATAGATGCGCAGGCGTGGGGGCGCACGTCGTAGAGCATACTACCGTTTGGTTCACAAGGCGTTATCGAAAGCTGCTCTTAAATAGGACCACTACCGACATGTGGACGGACGCCGGGTGCCCCAGGTCCCTGGTTTTGGGACCTGGGATACCAGCGATGAACTCGGTCCAGGTATAGAGTTAATGAGATGGTCCGCCGCTTGATTCCCCTGAGTTGGCAGGAGATCGTGGTGGCAGCTTCTACGAAGGAGGATCATCGACATGCAGATACATTCGGTTGGCATCGACCTGGGCAAGACGACCTTTCACCTCGTGGCGCTCGGCGCAGCCGGCAAGGTGCTTGTGCGGAAGAAGTTCACGCAGAAGCAGCTGCTGGCGTACACCGCGAACATGCAGACCTCGCTGATTGGCCTGGAGGCGTGCTCCGGAGCCCACTTCCTCGGCCGGGCGCTGCGCAAGCAGGGCCACGATGTCCGGCTGATTGCGGCTCAGTTCGTGAAGCCGTTCGTGAAGTCGAACAAGAACGACTTCGTCGACGCGGAGGCGATCGCCGAAGCGGTCGAACGCAAGAACATGCGCTTCGTTCCGATCAAGACGGACGATCAACTGGACCTGCAGGCGATCCATCGGGTTCGCGACCGGCTGATCTCGCGGCGCACGGCAGTGATCAACCAGCTGCGGGCGTTTCTGCTCGAACGCGGCATGGTGTTTGCGCAGACGCCAGCCAAGCTCAAGGCCGCGATGGCGGACATCCTCGAGAACGCCGAGGCCGACCTGACGCCGCAGATGCGCAACCTGATCGACATGCTGTGGGGTGAGTGGAAGCTCGTTGAGCAGCAGATCGAAGAGCTGAACGATGAACTGGAACGGATCTCTGCCGCGATGCGGGCTGCACCCGCATCCGTCAGATTCCAGGCATCGGCCCTGTCGTGGCCACAGCCATCGTCGCTGCCATCGGTAACGGTGCTGCCTTCCGCAAGGGGCGAGAGTTCGCAGCATGGCTCGGCATCGTGCCCCGTCAGTACTCGACCGGTGGCAAGGCGAAGCTGCTTGGCATCAGTAAGCGCGGCAACGTCTACCTGCGCAAGATCCTGATCCATGGCGCGCGAGCTGCCGTGCTGCGGATCAAGCGCGACCGAGCACCGATTGGAGCGTGGCTCGATGCACTCGACGCCAGAGCCCCAAGAACGTCGTCGTGGTCGCCATGGCCAACAAGCTGGCACGCATCGCATGGGCTGTGCTCTCCAGCGGCAACGAGTACAGACCCGTCGCAGCCTAAAGGTGCGGAAAAGACGCCTTCGGCTTGGAAGCGCTGCGCGCTCCCACTTTCCCACACCACCACGACGACGGCTTGAAGTTTCCCCACCGAAGTCTGCACAGGAGCAAGTAAGGACGAAAGAACAGTCACAACGGCGTGTCCGCAACCTGGTATGAGAATGGTCTTCAACGACCGACGACTTAAAAGGACAGACACGCGCGCAACTCATCCTGGCCAGGAGAACTATCTCCACTCAAAGGCCGAATACATTTGCGCAGACTTGTCTTCTCGACCAAACTTTTCCCTTGCAGTCGCGCGGCGGACCATACATTCGTAACAGTCTCAGACGTCTCCGCGATTTCCTATCAGCGCTTCCGGGCCGACACCATGCAATACTCCAGCGGTCCCAGCGGCATGCTTACCAGCGGCGCCAGCATCGGCGCCACCATGTTGTTCCACCGCGCCCGCGTCATCGGCTTCCTGTCACAGCAAACATCACGCACCAGAAACTTCGCCGTCACCCAGGGTATGTGGCACACCGACGGCGTCACCCGCCAATGCCAGCTCTCCACCTCGATATCGCGAAAGCCGATGCGTCGCATCTGTGCGATCACGCGATGCAAATCGCCCCACGACTCGATCACCCAGCACTCGCACAGCTTTCTCGCAGATGCGCTCCTGCAGCGCATTCATCGGCTGATTGTGGCGCAGAAACGCATCGACGATCACCAGCCGCGCCCCGGGTCGAAGCAGGCGGTGCGCCTCCTTCAGGAACGCCGCTTTGTCTGTGCCATGCGCATGGCACGCGCTCTCGAGCGCATAGGCCGCGTCGAACGAGCCGGAAGCAAGCGCAGTATGTTCGTAATCCATTTGCTCCACGCGGATGCGGTCGCCCCCGGCGGCGGCCGCGTTTCGTGCACGCGACTCTTCCACCTGGCACGGCACGCGCGTTACGCCTGTCAGCGAGCATGCGGCAGCCGTCCTGCCAGGCTGCGCAGTGTCGCTCCCAACCCGCAGCCCATGTCCAGCACGCTGCATCTCTTCGCCGGATCGATGTCGAGCCGCTCCAGCACCTCCACGTTCATCCGCTCGAGCATTCCTTCCCGGTCCACCGGGTTCATGCCCCGGCGGTAGAAGCCGAAGTGCATGTTGAACCCCCGGCTCCACGCTGCGTAATCCGGTCCGGCCTCGGAGTAGTACTCCTCCAGGTCAACCGCGCCGCGCTCGACCGTTCCCGGCGCGTCGAGTACGACAGCCGCGCGTGACGCACTCATCGCTGCGCCTTCTTTCCGCGGGCGCCCGGAAGCAGCCGCGTAATGCCCGCGCCGGCGCGCAGCAAAGCGCGCAGCGTCGCCGGCGGCAGCTTCCTCATCTCGCTATACCAGTCGTGCGTCTCCTGCATGAAGTCGTTCAATGCCCCGATGCGCTGCGCCGTCTCCGCCTGCTTCGCTCCGGCCGCCCGTGCCTCGGCCGCGCACCGCCGCAGCACCGTCAGCGTCGGCTCAATCTCCCGCTCCACCCGCTGGTCCAGCACCGTCATGAACAGCTCCCACACGTCATGCGAGGTCTGGAAAAAATCGCGCCGGTCGCCCATGCGGTGCACCACGTGCGCCAGCTTCCAGCTCTGCAGCTCCTTCAGGCTGTTGCTCACATTCGACCGCGCCACCGACAGCGTCTCGGCAATCTCCTCCGCCGTCAGCGGCTCGGGCGATACGTAGAGCAGCGCGTGCACCTGCGCCACCGTGCGGTTCACGCCCCACCGCGTTCCCATCTCGCCCCAGTGCAGAACAAATTCGCGCGTCGCGCCGCTGAGTTCCATGCGTCGAGAATATCAGTTATTTCTGTCATAACAGAAATAACTGATATATGAGACGCAGCCAAATTCCGGAAATGGAACCCGGGAATGGAACCCGGAAACCATAGGGAACGGAATCCACAGGAAATGTGCCGGTTTATTCCACTCGATTCGCTACACTGGATATAGAGATCGAAAATAGAAAGCCACCCGCCATCGGGTGGCTTTTTCCTTTTGAGAAAGCAGAGATTTTCAGAGAGGAGAGAGATTGTCGCCGGCTGGCCGGCCAGCTAAGCTCTTTGTTTGGATATCTTTAGCTGCTAAGTCCTTTAGACACCGCACTTAGCTATCGGCACAGCCGCTAACCAGCAGAAAACAAAAGCTTTCTGCCTGCTCCTGCCGCACCGGGGGGGAGGGGGGTAGCGTAACGTTACTCCGCCCGGTTCGACAGCACAGCCTTCCCGCCAGACGCTGCCACCGTATATGCCACGCCCGGCAATAGCGGCGGATGCGCCGCATCCGTCAGCAGGAATATTCGCCGCGGCCCGCTCCACATGCGTGCGATCGAAGCATCATCGTCAAAGATCCCCGGCGCATCCGCAAAGAAAGATCCGTACCAGAGATTCGAGCTGCGGCCATTCAGGATCCGCACCTGCCGTCGTAGATAGAAGCCAAGAGTCGATCCGCTCTCGTACTCGCCGTCGATCTCAACGACATCGTCCGGCTTCAGCACCGGCCGGATTGCATCCGCCAGCCGCGCCGAAGACAGCACCGGCGAGAACGTAACCAGCGCCATATGCGCAGCAACCAGGAACAGCACCGCCCCCGCAGTCAGTGAGCCGATCGCCGCATCTCCCCGCAGCACAAGATAGCCCCCCGTGCCCGTCACGAGCGCCATCCCCGTCAGCAGCAGCGGCACGCGGAAGAACGCCATCGCCCGCCCGCTCAGGTCGAGGAAATGCCCGAAGGAGAGCGCGTAATCGCCGGGATTCGTGCTCAGCACCGCCGACAGATCGCCGTGCGGCGCGCCGGAATGCACTGCCAGGAAGATCGCCACTGCCGCTCCGCCCGAGCCGGCCGCGAAGAGCAGCCATCTCCACCGCACGCGCGGCTGCCGGGCGGTCTGGGTGTGCCGCGAGAGCCAGTCGCCAACCAGCAGCGCGAGGGCGGGCAGTGCGGGCAGCACGTAGTACTCCTGCCGGGTAGAGAAGCTGAAGAAGATCATCGGTACCGCCGCCCAGATAAAGCAGAGCAGCCGCGCCTGCTCGGCCTCGCCGAGCGCAGCCCGCCGCCACCAGCGCCGCAGCGGTACGCACCGCAGCGCCGGCGGCAGAAAGATGCTCCAGGGCAGCAGCCAGACCAGCAGCAATCCCCAGAAGAGCGCGAGCGGAACGGTGTCGTAGTCGCGCGGCACCCGCCGGTTCAGATACCGCAGCAGGTGCTCGTTGACGAAGTAGAACCAGTACCAGCCATGCACATTGCCCGGCGCAGGCAGCGCACCCGGGTGCCCCTCCGCCGGGTTCGCCATCCCCGCCGCCACATGCCACGGCGTCGCAATCGCAAAAAAAATCACCGCGCCCGGCAGCGGATGCCAGCGCTTCAGGTGGCTGAGATTTCGCGTCATCGCCAGATACACAAAGACGATCAACAGCGGAAATACCAGCCCGATCAGCCCCTTGGTCAGCACGCCCAGCGCGCACGCTGCGGCAAATCCCGCAGCGTTCCACCGCGTCGGCTGCGCGAGCGAGCGCCAGAAGCACAGCATCGCGAGCGTCAGCCAAAGACACACCATCGCGTCCGGAATCAGAATGCGGGTGAAGATGAACAACCCGAAGCATGTCGCGAGCACAAGCGCCGAGTAGAACCCTGCAGCCACATCGCCAAAGCAGCGCCGCCCCAACGCGAATACCGCGAGCAGCAGCACCAGCGTGTAAAGCGCAAGCGGCAATCGTGCCGCCCATGTCTGCGCGCCGAAGCACCGGAAGCTGGCCGCCATGCTCCAGTAGAGCAGCGGCGCCTTCTCCAGGTACCGGATCCCGTTCGCGTAGAGCGTGGTCCAGTCGTGCCGCGCCACCATCTCGCGCGCCACTTCCGCATGCACGGAATCCGCATCGTCCAGCAATGGCGGCCTCACCAGCGCAAAGCTGCCATAGAGCACGAGCCAAAGCGCGATCAGTATCCACAACATCCATCGCGCGCTGAAGCGCCTCTGGCCTGGCTCCTCCATCGAGAGCGATTGTCGCATCCTGAGCTAGAGTAGACGTCAGCAAATGCCGAAGGACCTCTTCCAGATCGCGACCGCCAACGCCGGATCGGCGCCGGCCACCACACTGCTCTATGACGACTGGTATCCCGCGCTGCGCAGCAATCGCCTTCGCGGCAAGCGGCTCACCACCGCGATGCTGCTCGGCATTCCGCTGGTGCTCGGCCGTCGCAGCGACGGCACGATCTTCGCCATGCGCGACAGTTGCCCGCACCGCGGCATCCCGCTCTCCTGCGGCTGGTTCGACGGCGCTACGGTAACCTGCAAATACCACGGCTGGGCATTCGAGCCCGCCTCCGGGCAGTGCCGTGAGATCCCCTCGCTCACCCCCGAGGACACGCTGGACCCCACCCGCATCTACGCCACCACATACCCATGCGTCGAGCGCGACGGCTACGCCTGGGTATACATTCCCGACGCGGGCCGCGGCCGCCTCCGTGTCGAAGACCTGCCCGCGCCGCCGGCACTGCCCCGCTTCAGCGACCGCTACCGGGGGGCCCACCTCTCCGCCGATCTCCCCTGCAACGTAGACCACGGCATCATCGGCCTCATGGACCCGGCCCACGGTCCCTTCGTCCACCAGGCATGGTGGTGGCGCTCCCGGGCCAGCATTCACGAGAAACAAAAACACTTTGAGCCCATCCCGCAGGGCTTCCGCATGTCCGCGCATGCGCCTTCAGGCAACAGCGCGCCGTACAAATTGCTCGGCGTCTACGGCGAGCCGATCACCACTACCATCGATTTCGTCCTTCCAAACCGCCGCTTCGAAACCATCCGCTGCGGAAATAAGTGGTTCGCCAGCCTGACCACAGTCACCCCCGTCACGCCGTCCACCTGCCGCATCGATGTAGTCGCCGCCTGGAACGTCTTCTATTACGTGCCATTTGTCACACCGATTGCTCGCTTCTTCGGCGCGCGCTTCGTGCGGCAGGACCAGCAAACGATGATCGAACAGGCAGACGGACTACGCCACAACCCAACGCTGATGCTGATCGACGATGCCGATCGGCCGGCCAAGTGGTATTTCGGGCTGAAGCAGGCGCGTCTCAATGGAGAGAACACCCACCCTCTGGAGGGTCCGGTCACACTCCACTGGCGCAGCTAGACCGTTTCACAATCGGTGCAATCCGTGGAAGTACTCTGGACGCAGCTTTTCCGTTAAGAAAGCTGCTCCTCGCGACTTTTCGCGGGACGCAGTATTTTGTGAAAGCGGTCTAGTTGCGCGAATCCATGGGAGGAGGGGCCGTTTCGCTTGCGGTTGTTGTGGGAACATCCATCAACTGCTTGCGGCAGGCTTCTTTCCTGTCTGCCAGCGATGACTGATGCACGCGGTTCAAAGCGGCCAACGCCTCCCGCTTGTGTTGCTGCATGTACTCTTCCGTCTGGCGCACAAACGGATAGCCGCAAGCTCCATCAAAATGCTCTTCGCTGCCAATCATCTTCAGCACGCCCACTGGATTCACCACCAGCGCGTCGGCAATCGCAATCCGGATGCCCTGGCTGAAGGTCGTGTCAGTATATGGAGCGATTTCAGCGGCTGCCTTGAGCCAGCCGCTGCTGCCCTCAGCCACATGCTCCAGCACGATGTCGTAATTCGGTTCCTCTGGGCTGTGTGGATCGATGTCCTTGACGAGCCGCCGCACGAACTCCTGCGCTCCCTCTTCGTCGAGGTGTCGTTGGAAGTCCGCCGCCGTCATATTGCGCACTTCGCTGGAGCTCATGCTCTGCGCCGAACAGGCGGGTACCGCGGCTGCGAGGAGCAGGACCAGGGCGCCGGGACCAACAAACCGAAGGAGCTTCATAGCCAAATCATCGCACCGCTCAATTGCCGGTTGAAAAGGAAGCCTTCGCGAATCTGGAGTCGACAGTAATAATCTCGCGTGACCACGACGTCCTTTCGGTCATCACCTCAGGATTCCCGATTCCGGCATCGACCGCTCCGACCTGTACATAAGATGGTGTCCGAATGGTCCGAGTCGCCCTTTTTCCAGCCCGGAAAAGCCCTGTTTTCAGTAACCAAAAAATGTTTTGCGTCAGGTTACGCCGGCCGGTCCACCCGGATATTCAGCGCAGCGCCGAGCGCCAGAAAATCATCTCGCAGCGCCTTTGCCTCGCCCGCGAAGCGTGAGGAAAGGTCGTACCAGATATTCTGCGCCTGCCATAAGTCCCCGGAGATGGGCAGGGCATGGAGCGCCTTCGCAAGCTGCAGAGCGCGTCGTACCGCTTCCGTCTTCGCCGGCGTATGCCGCAGCCGCTCCATGGCCGCATGCATGCGCTCGTCCGCCATGTAGCCAAGCGCCGGCTGATCGATGACCACGGCATCTTCGCGCGCCTGGGCCAGCAGGCGCTCAATGGGCGCCAGGTCAATCGTGTCCGCCTCAAGCGCGCGGCGCAGTTGTGCATGAATGGCAAACTGCGCCGCCACGCGCAATGCAGCCGGCCGTGGCAGTCCGCTGCGTGCCAGAAAATGCAGGAGCGATGTATGGCTCACATAAAGATCCGTGAGCGTAGTTTCCAGCGAGCGCATCGTGGGATCGAGAATGCTCTTCACGATGCGCCGTTGTTCATCGGCGAAGAGCGAAGTCAGAGAGAAGCGGCTCTCGCCGAAATAGTCGTCCATCAGGCGGACCACTTCCGTGAGGTTGCTGGTGTCCACCGCGTCTTCGATCTCCTTCGCCAGCAGGGCAAGGTTCACCTGCTCGTCTTCTTCCACGCACTTCACCGCCGCTGAGACGTTCTGATCTCCGAAGTGCAGCAGCCCGTACGCGGCTTCCTCGCATTCCTCGGTCAACGTGGAACAGGTGCGCACACGGCCCATCCTCAACTGCCCCAGGCCATAGGGAAGCGCCGTCTCCCACAGGGGCGCGATCGTATAGCAGAACAGGCGGTCGCCGCCAGCTTGTTTCCGGTCGCCTTCGCGGGGGAAGAGACAACTGATCGCATAATGTGCCACCACCTGTTCCAGATCGACGACCATCGGCCGGATCGACTCGTCATAGATGAATCGTCCATCGCGCCATTCCGGATCGTTGCTCTGAGCCTCCGCCAGTCGTGCCGTAAAGCTCCGCTCCAGGCTGCCGCGCGTCTCCGGAAACAGCGCCGCCGCCAGTTCCAGAACGCGGGCGGCGTAAGTGATGATCTGCACGGTCTCGATGCCCGAGATATCGTCGAAGAACCAGCCGCAGCTCGTATACATCAGCATGGCGTTGCGCTCCAGTTCCATGAGCTGCAACGCGCGCACCCGTTCCTCGGCCACGAAGGGCCGCAGCCCATGCCGCGCAAAAAACGCATCAACACTGTCCGACGAGCGATCGAGGATCACCGCGATGTAATCGTTACGCGCCGCGTCCGCGTCCTTGAACAATGCAGCACTCGCATCGCACACAAGCGGGGCCAGGGAATCGCGCAGTTCATCCAGCGCCTGCCGCAGCGGCGCGCGCCATTTCTGGTTCCATCCCGCTTTGCCTCCGTTGCAACCGCAGTCGGAACGCCAGCGCTCGATGCCGTGGAAGCAGCTCCACGAGGTGTTCTCCACGATTTCCGCCTCGTGCGTCGGGGGAAACCTCGCGAGGAACTGGCCGTAGTTGGTGAGCTTGACATCGCCCTGCTCCTCGATCAACTGCAGCGCATATGCCAGCGCCATCTCGCCATGCCGGTGATGGTGTCCGTAGCTCTCACCGTCGGTCGCCACATGAACAAGCTGCGCGCCCTCGCGCGCACTGAAGCCGGCCAGCAGCCGTTCAGAAAACGTCTCGCCGCTGTTCAGTAGCCCGTCAAATGCAATCGCGCGCGAGACAGGTCCGTTGTAGAAAAAGACGGCAATGGAATGCCCCGGACTCGTGCGCACAAGGTACGGCCGGGTCGTCTCGACGCTTCCATCGGGTGTGTCTGTCCAGCCCGCCGGTTTCGCGGCGGCGTCCGGTGGGGCTTCTTTCAGCGGACGGGTCCGCGCACACTGATGCGGCGCCAAAACGGTAAAGCGGATGCCGTGCCGCGCCAGCAGGTCGAGCGATTCCAGGTCTACTGCCGTTTCCGGCAGCCACATGCCCTCCGGCTTACGCCGGTAGCGATGTTCAAAATCCGCGATGCCCCATGCGATCTGCGTCACGCGGTCACGGGTGGCCGCGAGCGGCATGATGATGTGGTTGTAAACCTGCGCCATCGCCGAGCCATGTCCGCTGAACTGCGCCTGGCTCACGCGGTCGGCGTCGCGAACCATCGCGTAGGTCAGCGGGGCTTTTTCGTCCATCCAGGAGAGCAGCGTCGGCCCCACATTGAAGCTCATCCGCGCATAGTTGTTGGTGATCCGCAGAATGCGGTTCCTGCTGTCTACAATGCGCGCCGCGCCGTTCGGGGCATAGCATTCGGCGGTGATGCGCTCATTCCAGTCGTGGTACGGCGCAGCGGAATCCTGCGTCTCCACCGCTTCCAGCCACGGATTTTCGCGTGGGGGTTGATAGAAGTGTCCGTGAACGCAGACAAAACGGGACGCGGGAGAGGCACACATGCCCGTACAGTCTATCCGCCTTGCCGCGTTGGACGGTGCAGATCGAGTGACTCGAATGGTGGCGTGCTTAGGGCTCGCTTGACACGGGGTCGAGCAGCGATGGCTCCTCTTTCCCAAGACCCGTCGGCAGCCCATCAATGCTGCGCGCGTTCTTCAGTCGCCAGTATTCCTCGAGATCTGCCTCCCCCTTGTGCTCCGCCCATCGCTCGAGCGTCGTGCGCTCACCCACGTAGTCGAAGAGCGGCACGCCATAACCGCACGAGGTCTGCACCAGGTTGATCTCGATGCGCACGATCTGTCGCGCGCCGAGCGGCTCCTCGCCGCCGAATTGCGATGTCAGCTGCAAGGCATACTCGGCACTCCCACGCACCAGGCTCGTTCCGTGCCCGTAGAGGCGCAGAATGTTTGGCGGCTCCTCGAAGGCGCAGAACATCAGGGTGATGCGTCCATCCGCCAGGAGATGTGCGGCCGTTTCGCTGCCGCTGCCTGTCAGATCCAGATACAAACCGTCCGCTCATCGAGGACGCGCAGCGCGCCGGTTGGCCGCGGCGATATGTTCACGCGGCTCGCTTCGGTCGCGGTCGCGGTGAAGAAAATCCTCTGCTTCGCGATGAAATCGCGGTGACCCGGCATCATGGCGGCGAATTGCTTGCCCATGCACTCAGCCTAGAGTATCGCCGAACCATCGCGAGAGAGTTTTTTTGAGGGCCGGGAGGTCCAGTTGAGTGTTTTCATCCGCCGCCCAGGCGATGAATCCGTCGGGCCGTACCAGGAATGTGGCCAACCCCAGAGCGTCCTTGGCCTTGGCCGACACATAGTTCACCCGGTCCGCCCACATCCTGCTGAGCGACGCTTCTTCCGGGTTGCTGGCAAGGTCGACCAGCAGTCCTGCCCCGTCGCAGTGTCTGGGCACGGATTATTCCGGCGGCGGCGATGCGCTGCCCGCCAGATCGCAGGCGCGCCATAGATACCAGCTCGCGACCGAGCGCCACGGCTGCCACTTCTTTGCGCGGCGCAGCATCACATCCGCCTTGGGCAGGACCGCCGGCGTAATCGGCTTTGCCTTCGGAGGACGCCCGAAGGTCAGCAGAAAGCCCTTGCGCACGCCGTAATCGCTCACCGGAAAGACGTCCGGCCGCCCCAGCCGGAAGATCAGCAGCATCTCCACCGTCCATACGCCGATGCCGCGCACCTCCGTCAGCCGTTTCACGATTTCTGCATCCGGCATGCGGCGAATATTCGCGAGTGATGGCACTGTGCCGTCCAGCGTCTTTGCCGCCAGGTCGCGCAGTGCCTTCATCTTGTTCGCCGAGAGCCCGCAGGCGCGCAGCATCTCCTCCGGCGCAGCCAGCAGGTGCTCCGGCTGTGGGTGAATGTCGCCGAATGCGTGCAGCAGCCGGGTCAAAATGGCGAAAGCGGCCTTGCCGTGGATCTGCTGGTAGATGATCGACTCCACCAGAGCCTCAAATGGCGAGTGCTGGCTCTTCAGTCGCAGTGTGAATGGTCCAACCCGGCGAATCAGTTTGCCCAGTTTGGGATCGGCCGCGCTCAGCGCGGCAATCGCCTGCTCGCGGTCATAGCGCACACTTCTCCGGCCATCGTTCATGATCGGCTAGAGTCTACTGTGTGCGCCGCCGATTCAAATTTCGGTCAAGCGTTGTGAAGCAATTGTGGAAAGGGTACCGAAAGTTGCAATCCGGCTCCGAAGCAAGGCAAATGAGCGGTCTTGTGCGTATGTTAGATGCAAAAACATTGTTCATTGGGCGCAGTAACGCGAGCACGATTGTTACCAAGACAAGAAATGCTGATATAGTCCTGCTTTGCCCCTCATCGGTATTTTTCATATACGACTTGAGCGGTCGCAGATTGTTGATTGCAGTGGACGTTTAACTCCTCTCTTTTGACGTAAGGGAACGGATCGATGGCGCAGATTTTTGACCGCAGCTCAAACGCGCTGGCGCGTATGAGCCTGATCCTGACGGGACTGATCGTAGTCGCTTTGGGAGTAACGCTGGACCAGTTGCAGCGTTCGCCATGGGTAACCCGACAGGGACAACGGGCGGATCAACCAGTACCCTTCAGCCACAAGCACCATGTGCAGGGCCTGGGCATTCAGTGCCAGTACTGCCATACCTCCGTGGAGCGGTCCAGCTATGCCGGCATCCCTCCCACCAAGACCTGCATGAACTGTCACGCGCAGATCTGGACGAACGCTTCACTGCTGGAGCCTGTCCGTCAGAGTTGGGCGACGGGAGAATCCATCCGCTGGATTCGGATCCATGACCTGCCCGATTACGTGTACTTCAATCACTCCATCCACGTGAACAAGGGCATCGGCTGCTCCTCCTGTCATGGCCGCGTCGATCTCATGCCGATCATGTATCAAGAGAACTCACTACAGATGGAGTGGTGCCTGAACTGCCACCGCAACCCGGCCGTGAACTTGCGTCCCACCAGCGAGGTTTACAACATGGCGTGGAGCGGCCCCACAACTCGGAACCCGGTCTGGTGCGGAACCACCGGCGACAAGAACGGAACACCCACCGCGCAGACTGTGAATTGCACGACCGTTAATCCGCAGCAGGTCGGGGCGCGCACGGCATCGCTGGACATGCTGCCTCCGACAGATTCGCCCGAGACCCACATGCTGGATATCGCTGCGCATCCCAATGGCGCCGCGGGCCCGACCGGCGCAGACAACGTGAGCTACACCAAGTTCACCAACCAGGAAGCGCTGGGTCAGTTCCTGGTGAAGCAATACCACATCCGCGATCCGCATGAGCTCAGCTCGTGCGAGACCTGCCACCGCTAACCGATGAGCCGCCGGCGGGGATGAACGATGGACACTGAGAGCAAAGCCGAAACGATGGACACACAGGACGGAATGGTGGCGAAAGACACAGGGCTGACGGTGCTCACACACGATCAGCCGGTGAAACGGGCATGACCTTGGCGGCAGCCCGCGCCGAGCTCGATGCCAAAGCAGGTTGGCAGGGAGTCGACAAGCGGCCACCCAGCCGGACTTCGGCCGCCGTGTCGAGCAGGAGTTTCCCGCTCAGGCCGGCGAATGGGTCGATCCGGTCTCGCGCCGCGGATTCATGAAGTTGATGGGCGCGTCGCTGGCCATGGCCGGGCTGGCCGGCTGTACCAAGCAGCCCGACGAACCGATCTATCCCTACGTCAAGGCGCCGGAAGATCTGATTCTCGGCAGGCCGAACTACTTTGCCACTGCATTTCCATTCGCCACTGGCGCGCTGCCCCTGCTGATCAAGAGCGACGCCTATCGCCCCATCAAGGTCGACGGCAATCCCGAGCACCCGATGAGCATGGGAGGCTCCGATGCCTTGAGCCAGGCCTCACTGCTTGGCCTTTACGATCCCGACCGCTCCCAGCGCGTGCTCTATCACCTGGAGACAGTTCGCTTTGCCGATTTCCAGACGGCATTGATTCGCGATCTGGCCAGCGTGCCGGCCGGCCAGGGCCTTTACATCCTGAGCTCGACCATCACCTCACCCACGCTTGCCGCGCAGTGGAAAGACGTTCAGAAGCGCTTCCCCCAGGCGAAGCTCATCCAGTACGACCCCGTCAATCGCGACTCCGCGCGCCGCGCCTCAAAGGCGGCCTTCGGCGATTTCTATGACGCGCAGTACATGGTCGACAAAGCCGACGTCATTCTCTCGCTCGATTCGGACTTCCTCTCCGGCATCACCCACCCCGGCTTCGTCAAGCTCTCGCGCGAGTACGCCAAGCGTCGCAAGCTGCTCGATCCTTCGATCGAAATGAACCGGCTCTATGCGGTCGAGAGTATGCCGACGACCACCGGCTTCAAGGCCGATCACCGGCTCAAGCTGCGGGCAAGCCGGGTAGCTGCTTATGCGCAGGCGATTGCAGCAGTCGTAGGCGCGGGCTCGCATGCGGGCGCGGGCAACTGGGATGCCGAGCAACAGGCCTTCCTTGCCGCTGTGGCCGCCGATCTCAAGGCGAACGCGGGCAAGTGCGTCGTCATTCCGGGTGAGCAGCAGGCTCCGGAAGTCCATCTCGCCGCGATCGCCCTTAACCATGCGCTCGGCAACGTCGGCAAGACGGTGGTCTACACCGAAACTGTGCAGCCTCTGCCGAGCATCCAGCTCGACGATCTCAAGTCGCTGGTTGCAGAGATGAATGCCGGCCAGGTGAAGTGGCTGCTGATTCTCGATGCCAACCCGGTCTACAGTGCGCCGGCTGATCTGAACTTTGCCGAAGCGCTTGGCAAAGTTCCGAAGAGTGCGCACCTCGGCAGCCATGTGGACGAAACGTCGCAGATTGCGCACTGGCATATCAACAGCGCGCATTATCTCGAAACATGGTCCGACGCGCGCGCCTATGACGGCACGCTCTCCGTAGTCCAGCCGATGATCGAGCCGCTCTACGGCGGCAAGTCCGCGCACGACGTGCTGCAGACGCTGCTCGATGACCCAACGAAGTCGGCCTTCGACGTCGTACAGGCGAACTGGCAGCCGCAGCTTGCCGGTAAAGGCAATTTCGAAGACGCGTGGCGCAAAGTGCTGCATGATGGCTTCCTGGCAAACACCGCATTCGCCCCGAAATCCCTGACGGCGAACGCCGCAAACCTGGCCACCCCGGCACCGGCGCCGGCCAGCGAAGACTCCATCGAGATCGTCTTCCGCGCCGACCCGTCGATTTACGATGGCCGCTACTCGAACAACGGATGGCTGCAGGAGCTGCCCAAGCCCATCGTGAACAATTGCTGGGACAACGCTCTCATGATGAGTGGTCCCACCAAGATGAAGTTCAGTCTAGAAGAGAACGATGTCGTCGAGATCGCACTGAATGGCCGCAAAGTGCTCGCGCCGGTGCTCTCGGTGCCCGGGCATCCGGACAATGCGTTCACCGTGCACCTCGGTTACGGCCGCCAGCACGCAGGACGCGTCGGTTCCGGCATGGGCTTCAACGCTTATGCGCTCCGCACCTCGGATGCTCCGTTGTTCACCACCGGCGCGACGGTGAAGAAGACCGGCGACGTCTGGGGCATCGCGGTCACGAAGAGCCACTACAGCGACGAGCGCGGTGCCAGCGCGCTGGCGGGTTCGGCGCAGAGCGGTGACATGCGCTCTCATTCGCTCGAGGGCGACGAAGCTATCACGCGCGGGATTGTGCGTTCGGCTACGCTCGAGGAGTTCCGCCAGGAGCCTAACTTCGCCCATGAGAAGGGCGTCTTCCCGGAGGATCCGGAGCCGGATAACAGCCTCTTTGCGAACTTTCCATATCCCAAAAATGCCTGGGGCCTCGCCGTCGATCAGAACTCCTGCGTCGGCTGCAATGCGTGCGTGATCAGTTGCTATGCGGAGAACAACATTCCGGTCGTCGGTAAGCACAACACCAAGACCGGCCGCGACATGCAGTGGCTTCGCATCGACACCTATTTCGAAGGCGATCTGCAGGCGCCGCGCGCGCACTTCCAGCCCATGATGTGCCAGCACTGCGAGAATGCGCCCTGCGAGCAGGTCTGCCCGGTAGGCGCCACCGTTCACTCGCCCGAAGGGCTGAACGTGATGATTTACAACCGCTGCGTGGGTACCCGCTACTGCTCCAATAACTGCCCGTACAAGGTGCGCCGCTTCAACTTCCTGCTCTTCTCCGATTACGAAACCGAAAGCTTGAAGATGATGCGCAATCCCGACGTCACGGTTCGCAGCCGCGGCGTGATGGAGAAGTGCACGTACTGCCTGCAGCGCATCGCGGCCGCGAAGATCGAAGCCGACAAGGAGAACCGCGAGATTCGCGATGGCGAGATTGTCACCGCCTGCCAGCAGGCCTGCCCCACCGAGGCCATCGTCTTCGGCAATATCAACGACAAGAACAGCAAGGTATTCAAGATCAAGAATCAGCCGCGCAACTATGGCGTGATCGCCGATTTGAATACACGCCCGCGCACCACCTACATCGCAGAAGTCTTTAACCCGAACCAGGCATTGGCGCCCGAGCGCAGCTAGCGAGACACAGGAAACATGGCGACCAGAGACTTATCGACAAACGATCCGATGCTGGACCCGATCACTGGCGAGGTGGTGGTCATTGCGCCCGGACATTCCTTCAAGTCGGTCACGGAGAAGCTTTCCCGCATCGTCCTGACTGCCCATACACCGGTGGGTTGGTTCCTCGGCTTTCTGGTGGCCGGAGGCATTGTCATGCTCCTGCTCACCTGCCTGACCTGGCTCTTCCTGAAGGGCGTCGGAATCTGGGGCTTGGACATCCCCGTCGGCTGGGGCTTCGCCATCGTCAACTTCGTGTGGTGGATTGGAATCGGTCACGCCGGGACGCTGATCTCTGCCATCCTGCTGCTCTTCAAGCAGACCTGGCGCAATTCGATCAACCGCTTCGCCGAAGCGATGACGATCTTTGCCGTGATCTGCGCCGGCATGTTCCCGCTGATCCACGTCGGCCGCCCCTGGCTGGGATACTGGCTCTTCCCGTATCCCAATTCGATGAACGTGTGGCCGCAGTTCCGGTCGCCGCTGCTGTGGGACGTCTTCGCGGTTTCGACCTACGCCACGATCTCGGTGGTCTTCTGGTACATCGGCATGATCCCCGATCTGGGAACATTGCGTGATCGCGCCAAGACGCCCTTCGGCCAGTACTTCTACGGGCTGATCTCGCTCGGCTGGCGCGGCTCGGTGCGGCACTGGATGCGCTATGAGACGGCATCGCTCCTGCTGGCCGGTCTGTCGACGCCGCTGGTGCTCTCGGTGCACACCGTCATCAGCTTCGATTTCGCCGTGGCCATCCTGCCGGGCTGGCATACGACGATCTTCCCGCCATACTTCGTTGCCGGCGCTGTCTACTCCGGCTTCGCCATGGTCATCACGCTTGCGATTCCGATTCGCAAGTTCTATCACCTGGAAGACCTGATCACGATCCGCCACCTCGACAACATGGGCAAGGTGATGCTCACGACCGGCTGGATCGTCGCCTACGGCTACGGAATGGAGCTCTTCATGAGCTGGTTTTCCGGTAGCCACTGGGAATATTTCGCGTTCTGGAATCGCCTCTTCGGGCCCATGGGATGGAGCTACTGGCTGCTGATTACCTGCAACATCGCCCTGCCCCAGTTCATGTGGTCGCGTTATGTGCGTACCAATGTCAGCCTGATGTTCATCATGTCGCTCATCGTTAACACCGGCATGTGGCTCGAGCGCTTTGTGATCGTTGTAACCAGTCTCTACCGCGACTATCTCCCGTCCTCCTGGGGCACCTACAGGGCCACCCGTTGGGACTACGGCACATTCATCGGTACCCTGGGGCTGTTTACCTTCCTGTTCTTCCTGTTCATACGCTTCCTGCCCATGATCCCCATCTCCGAAATTCGCCTGCTGTTGCCCCAGTCGAAGGTGGGACATCAACCGGAAGCTGCACACGAGGCTGGTGACTGATGCCATTTCCTGAGGGTGTCTACGGCCTGCTGGCCGAATTCGATTCCGCCACGTCGCTTACCGCTGCCGCGGGAACGGCGTACAAAGACGGCTGGCGCCGCCTTGACTGCTACGCGCCCTACGCCTGCGAAGAGGCGGCCGAGGCGATCGGCTTCCATCGCAACTACGTTCCCATCATCACGCTGGTAGGTGGCCTGATGGGCTGCTTTGCCATGTTTCTCATGGAGACCTGGATCAATGTCTGGGCCTATCCGCTGAACATCGCCGGCCGCCCCTACTACTCATGGCCCGCTTTCGTCGTGCCCGCATATGAGTGGACGATCCTCTGGGCCGGTCTCACTTGCGCCTTTGGCATGCTCGCCATGTGCGGACTGCCCGCGCCCTATCATCCGCTGTTCAATGCGCCGAACTTCCGCACCGGCGCGTCAACCGACAAGTTCTTCCTGTGCCTCGAAGCGCGCGACCCCAAATTCTCTCTCGCCGAATCGCGGGCCTATCTCGAAGCCATGCACCCGGTTTCGATCGTGGAGGTGGAGTATTAACCCGAGGAACACAGATAGCCTCCGCGGCTCCCGTGCGCGTCTCCGCCAGGGAGCAGGGCTGTGCGCCGCTGCTGCCATGCTGCTCATCGCCGGCTGCCGCCAGGACATGCACGATCAGCCCAAGTTCTTCCCCCAGCGCGGGACGACGCTCTATCCCGACGGCCGTTCCGTTCGCGCCCAGGTGACCCACACGGTCGCGCGCGGGCAGCAGGATTTGAGCGACTTCTACCACACCGGTCTTCAGAACGGACAGGAAGTCGATGCTCTGCCTTTCCCGGTTTCAATGGCAGTACTCGAGCGCGGGCAGGAGCAGTTCAACACCTACTGCAGTCCGTGCCACTCGCGCGTCGGCAACGGCGCAGGCATGATCGTCGCGCGCGGTTACCGGCCGGCGAGCAACTTCCACGATGCCAAGCGGATGGCCGAACCGCTGAGCCATTATTTCTACGTGATCTCTCATGGCTACGGCGCTATGCCGGACTATGCCGCTCAGGTGACGACCGCGGATCGCTGGGCGATCGCCGCCTATATCCGCGCGCTGCAGTTAAGCGACAACGCCAAGCAGAGTGATGTGCCGGCAGGCATCGCCATCCAGCAGTTGGGCGAAGTCGCGCAGCAGCAGGGGCTGCCGGCAAGCTTTGCGCAAGCCTGGAAGATGCCGGACACTGCGGTCTATCCAACGCCTCCCGGGCCGGACACTCCGGGAATGGCTCCGGCAGAAAACATCACGACGCCGGTCACGAGCCGGCATCCGGCATACCAGCTTGAAAATGGGGACAGCTTCAATACCCCCAACCCGCCGACCAACCCTTCGGCATACAAGGGCATGCAGCCTGGCGTTGTCCCGCCGCCGGCAAGTGGAGCGAAGTGAGGATAGGAACACGGTGACGAACGGATACAGTTACGGAACGCATGCACTGACCGGAGACCTGGCCGCGCCTCCCGCGCTGATGGCGAAATGGCGTCGCCGCGCACTGGTCTTCGGCGCTGTCTTCACCATCCTGGCCGTGATCCTGGTGGCGCTGGCCGAGGTGATGGAGCACGATGGCTTCCTCCACCTGCTCACCTCCTGGCTCATGGGATCCATGCTTTGCTGGGGCTTCTCCCTCGGCGGCCTGGCGTTGCTGATGGTGCAATACTGCTCCGGCGGCAAGTGGGGACTGCTGATTCGCCGCCCGCTCGAGGCCATGAGCCGCACCCTCTGGCTCTCGGCCCTGATGTTTGTGCCCATCCTGGTCTTCATGAAGAAGATCTATCTCTGGGCGCGCTACAGCAATCCGTCCGAGGTCGCGCACGCGCTCAGCCAGGGGCTGATCGATAAAGCGCAGGCACACGCGCTGAACTGGAAGCACCCTATGTTCAGCCCGATGAGCGTGGTCGTGCAGCTCGTCATCTGCTTCGCGATTTGGTTCCTCTACGTGATCCTCATGAATCGCTGGTCGCTCCAGCGCGATGCCGATCCGAACCCCAATGTGCCGTACTGGCAGAAGAAATTCGAGAACATCAGCGGCTTCGGCATTGTGGTCTACTCCATCACGCTAACCGCACTGGTCCTTGACCTGGTCATGTCCACGAACATCACCTGGTTCTCCACCATGTACGGCCTCAACTATCTGGTGGGCCAGGGTTATGCGGTTCTCGCGCTCTCGGTCGTCACGGTTGTGGCGCTCTCACAGGCGGAGCCGATGAAGCGGGTCCTGCGGGTTATCGAACAGCACGACCTCGGCAAGCTGATGTTTGCCTTCGTCATGTTGAACATCTACCTCAATTTCTCCCAGTTCCTGATCATCTGGTCAGGCAACCAGCCGGAAGAGATCAGTTGGTATCTGGATCGCATCCGCGGCCACTGGGGCGTGATGTTCACCTTCGACTTCATCTTCCACTGGCTCATCCCGTTCTCACTGCTGCTCTCGCGCGACATCAAGCGCAACAAGCGCCGCATCATTGGAGTTGGCCTATGGATGATCTTCGCCCGCTACTGGGACATGTTCATGCTGATTGAGCCGAACTTCTCCCCGCGTCATCTGCACTTCTCTATCGGTATCCTTGAATACATAGCGGTGCCCGGCGCAATGATCTCCTTCTGGGTAGTCGCTTACCTGCGCGAGCTCGGTAAACGGCCGGTGGTGCAGACGAACGATCCGCATCTCGCGGAGATTCTGGAGCCCGAACATGCACACGCCTAATCCTCCGGAACAGAACCCGCACGGCTTGACGCCGACCGGCTACAACGCGCCGACGCCCGGCTACGAGACCTCGGATGTCCAGGTCGGCGGCATCGTCGTCTTCCTGGTTTCGCTCTTCGTCTTCCTGATCATCTTCTTTGTCTTCTGCTTCGGCATGGGAAAGGTCATCAACAACGCGCTCGTCAAGCACGACGGGCCGCCCAATAAGTGGAATACGCTGCAATACACGGGCGGAGCAAAAGGAAAGAATCTCGAATCGAACGCGGCGCTCGAGCAGCAGCAGCTTCACGCCATGACGGCACGCTTTCCCACGCCGCAGCTTCAGATGGATGACGGCGATCAGGACGTGGTCGATCTGCACGCCCGTGAAGATTTGCTGCTGGACCATTACACCTGGGTCAACCGGCAACAGGGCACTGTGCGCATCCCCATCGGCCGAGCCATGGAGATCATCGCGCAACGCGGCTTGCCGGTAGCAAACGCGGTGTCCAACGAGCCGCTGATGACCGCCGATACCAGGCCAGACATCACAGCGCCGCTGACCAACGGCTTCGCCCGTACCGGCTATGAGCAAGAGCTCGAAGTAAAGCAGTCGCGACAGCAAGAGGAGAAGCAAAAGGAAGCCGGCACGGGCGAGCAGGCCCATCTGGCTCCAGTGCATCCCTAACGAATGAGAAGAGAGGAACAGTTGCAACAGCGCACATCATCCACGGAGCACGAAACGCCCGCACCGGTTATCACCCGGCTGCGTCGTGCCCTCGCGGCCTTGTGCCTGCTTATGTTCTGCTCGCTCGGTGCGCTCCACGCGCAGGTCTCTCCCACAGGCGAGAAGCAGATGGGAGAGCCGGCAGACGATAAGCTGCCTACCGTGCTGCACGGCGTCGACATTCAGCAGCACCTGAACCAGCAGCTTCCGCTCGACGCCACATTCGTCGACGATACCGGCAAGACCGTGAAGCTCGGCCAGTATTTCGACAGCAAGCATCCCGTACTGCTCGCTCTCGTCTACTATCACTGCCCCATCCTCTGCTCCGAGGAACTGAAGGGACTCACCGGCGCGCTGGAGATGGTCAGCTATCAGCCGGGCAAGGACTTCCAGATCGTCGCCATCTCGATTGATCCCTCCGAGACGCCGGCCATTGCTGCTGCGAAGAAGCGCGAGTACATCGCCTATTACGGGCACCCGGCTAGCGCGCCTGGCTGGCACTTCCTCACCGGTCAGCAGCCGGCAATCGATGCGGTCGCGAAGGCAACAGGCTTCGGCTACAAGCGCATGCCCGGGCCGGACGGCAAGGACAACCAGTTTGCGCACGCCAGCGCCATCCAGGTCGTCACACCGGATGGCCGGATCGCTCAGTATTACCTCGGGGTCGAGTATTCGCCGAAGGATCTTCGGCTCGGCCTCGTCGAGGCCTCGCATCACAAGATCGGCACGCCGGTCGATAAAATTTTGACTTACTGCTACCGCTACGATCCGCACACTCAACCGGCACAGCCTGCTCATTGCGCGCATCGTTCAGGCCGCGTGCCTGCTTACGGTTCTGGTTTTGGGCAGCTTCATGATGGTGAATTTCCGCCGGGATGTGAAAAGCAGCCGGGCCATTGGCAACCAGCAACACTCAGCAAAGGCTTAACGTTACAAAACCGGGCCCGCTACGGCAGGTTTAGGAAAAGAACGCAGGTAAAGGGTAACGATGCATTTTATAAGTCCAGTCCTGTGGCAATTCTCGTCAAGTGGCTGACCGAGTTCGCCCTCTTTCCGCCGGAAGCGTCGGCGATTTCGCCCTACATGGACGCGTTTTACTTCTTTCTGCTGCTGATCTCGGCGTTGGCCTGATCGCGGTCGCCATCCTGGTCTTCGGCTTCTCCCTCATGTATCCGCAAGGAGAAGAATCCGCAGCGCGACGCACATTGAAGGCTCCACGCTGCTTGAGGCCACCTGGACCATTATTCCTCTGGCGCTGTTCATGGTCTGCTTCGTCTGGGGCGCCCTGCTCTACTTCCGTATCTACAATCCGCCTACCAATGCGATGAACATCTACATCGTCGGTAAGCAGTGGATGTGGAAGGCCGAGCATCCCGGCGGCCAGCACGAGATCAATGCGCTGCACATTCCCGTCGACCGCGACGTGCAGTTGACCATGATCTCGCAGGACGTATTCCATAGCTTCTCCATTCCCGCCTTCCGCGTGAAGCGCGAAGTGATCCCCGGCCGCTATTCGACCGTATGGTTCGAAGCGACCCAGACGGGCACTTATCACTTTTCTGCACGCAGTACTGCGGCACGAATCACTCATCGATGATCGGCGAGATCGTCGCCATGACGCCGGACGACTACCAGCAAGTGGACCGCCGGCAGCACCAGCGGCAGTCGCTGGCTCAAAACGGAGAACGTCTCTTCGCCAGCCTCGGCTGCGACTCCTGCCATTCGCGGCCACCGCCGGCGCGAGGTCCCAATCTGGCGAAGGTCTACGGCTCGAAGTTGCAGATGTCATCGACGGTAAACGGTAACAGCGACGATGCTTTTCTCCGCGAATCCATCCTGAACCCCTCAGCACACGCGTCACGGGCTACGTGCCCATCATGCCCACCTATCAAGGGACAGCTCAGCGAAGAAGGGCTCATCGATCTGGTGGAGTACATCAAGAGTCTTGAATTCCGACTATCGCATTCAGCAGACGATGAACGACAGCGATTACTCGCCGAATCAGAAGGGCCCAACGGGCGTGGCGCCGAACTACCGTTCGCGGCAGCTTACCGGCGCCGACCAGTTGCCTGACGCTGGACCCGACACATCGACTTCGCAGGGGATGGGCCTCGAAACAATGAGCACGATTGTCCGTCTTCCGAACCAGCAAACGCACGCTGCCAAAGCAAGCTACCTCAACAGCGAGTACGGCCTGAAGAGCTGGCTGCTCACCGGCGACCATAAGCGGATCGCCATGCTGTACCTGATCTCGATTACCTTCTTCTTCTTCATCGGGGGCGCCTTTGCGGGCCTGATCCGTCTGGAACTGCTCACGCCCATGCCGGATCTGGTGGCCTCGGACACATACAACAAGCTCTTCACCATGCACGGCATCATCATGGTCTTCCTCTTCCTGGTGCCGTCTGTTCCGGCAACGGTCGGGAACTTCGTGCATCCCCATCATGGTCGGGGCGCAATGACCTGGCCTTTCCCAAGATCAACCTGCTGAGCTGGTACCTGTATGTTGCCGGCGCTTTTTCCTGGTCTGTGCGCTGACTCAACGGTGGCGTCGACACGGGCTGGACCTTCACCACTCCGCTCAGCACCCACTACCTCAACACCCATGTCATCACGGCGGCCTCGGCGTTTTCATCGCCGGGTTCAGCTCCATCTTTACCGGCCTGAACTTTATCGTCACCGTCGCACCGCATGCGCGCCCGGGCATGACCTGGTTCCGGTTGCCGCTGTTCATCTGGTCGCACTATGCGGCTTCCATCCTGATGGTTCTGGGAACCCCGGTTCTCGCGATCACGCTGGTTCTGGTCATGCTGGAGCGCATCTTCGGCATCGGCGTCTTCGATCCCACCAAGGGCGGTGATCCGCTCCTCTTCCAACATCTCTTCTGGTTCTATTCGCACCCCGCCGTCTACATCATGATCTTGCCCGGCATGGGCGTGATCTCCGAGGTCATCAGCACCTTCTCCCGTAAGCGCGTCTTCGGCTACACGGCGGTCGCCTTCTCCTCGGTGGCCATTGCCGTGTTCGGATTCTTTGTCTGGGCGCACCACATGTTCATCATGGGCGTCTCCAACTACTCGGCGCTGGTCTTCTCGCTGCTCACCATGCTGGTGGCCGTGCCTTCCGCGATCAAGATCTTCAACTGGGCGGCGACTCTCTATAAGGGTTCCATCACCTTCGAGACGCCAATGCTCTACGCCTTTGGCTTCATGGGTCTGTTCACCATCGGCGGCCTCACCGGCGTCTTCCTCGGGATCGCTGGGGATGGACATCCACCTCACCGAGACCTACTTCATCGTGGCCCACTTCCATTTCGTCATGGTGGGCGGCATGTTGATGGCTTACCTGGCCGGGGTTCACTTCTGGTGGCCCAAGATGACGGGCCGAATGTATCCCGAATCGATGTCCAAGTTGGCCGCGGTGACTACCTTCATCGGGTTCATCCTCACCTTCTTCCCGCAGTTCATCCTGGGCTATCTGGGAATGCCGCGCCGCTATCATGCATATCCGCCCGAGTTCCAGGTCTTGAATGTCCTCTCGACCGCGGGCGCGACCGTGCTGGGCATTGGCTATCTGCTCCCCATGCTCTATATGCCATGGTCGCTCAAGTACGGTAAGATCGCGGGCAGCAATCCGTGGCAGGCTACTGGCCTGGAATGGCAGATCCAATCGCCTCCCCTGACCGAGAACTTTGTCGATATCCCGATCATGGACCACGAAGCCTACGATTACGAATGGTTGGCTCATAAGACCGAACACGAGGTAACGACTGTTGGATAGCCAAGCGATCGCACCGGCACACGACGGATCCCCACGCAGGGGCGCGAAGAACATCCCGCCTTATCTGCGCCACCACTTCGTCACGGTGGAGCAGCAGCGGGAAACCGCCAGCTTCGGCATGTGGCTCTTCCTGCTGACCGAAATCATGTTCTTCGGTGGCCTGTTCATGGCCTACCTGCTCTACCGCAACTGGTATTACGACGCCTTTGTAGCCGGCAGCAACACGCTGGGCATCGGCCTTGGAACCACCAATACCGGCGTCCTGATTCTCTCCAGCTTCACCATGGCCATGGGCGTCTACTGCTGCGGAAACGCGCAACCGCAAAGGCCTGCTGACCTCACTCAGCTGACGATTTGCTTGGGGCTGGTCTTCCTGGGCATCAAGACCGTCGAGTACCACGACAAATACACCGAGCATCATATTCCCGGGCGCCAGCTTTAGCGTAGAAGACTTCGTTCATCCGCACGATCAAACGGGATGTTGCCGCTCGCTCCGGATATGGCGCAGCATGCGCAGATCTACTTCTTCCTGTACTTTGCGATGACTGGAATGCACGCCCTGCACATGATCATTGGCATCAGCTATGCTGTTCGTCCTGCTTTACCAGGCATGGCAGGGCGCTTACACCGACGGGCATACCTCGACCATCGATAATTTTGGCCTGTACTGGCACTTTGTCGATATCGTCTGGATCTTTCTTTTCCCGCTGCTGTATCTCATCAGCCGCCACCCTTTGAAATAAAGGAGAGATATCTATGTCGCACTCCCACTGATGAACATGAACATCACATCGTCGGGCCAAAGACCTACTTGCCTGATCCTGCTGATCTTGCTGGTGTCTCACCGCGCTCACCACCGGCGCTGCGTTCGTCGATCTCGGTATCTTCAGCCCCATCGTGGCGATTGGCATCGCATGCATCAAGGCCGTCTCTCGTCATCCTCTTTTTCATGCACATCCGCTACAGCTCGCAAAGTGATGATGCTGACCGTCGCGTCCGGATTCTTCACCTTTTTGGTGCTGATCACCATGACGCTGTCCGACTACATCAGCCGCGCCTGGGGCCTCTGGTAAAGACGGCACTACCTGATCGCATGAGGGCGGCCTGCGGGCCGCCCTCGCTGTTGCATCCTAGTCACCGATGGCAGAGGCCGCATCTGTAACCGACGAGTTGCCGGAGCCGCTACGACGGCTGGCAGAGAACCCGCGCGTGTCCATCCGGCGAAGCGGCGTTCCAAGGGCGGACGCCCGTTGCGTCGTGTACTGGATGCAGCGCGCCCAGCGCGGCATCGATAATCCGGCGCTCGACTGTGCAATCGAGACGGCCAACGCGCTCGGGCTTCCGCTGGTGGCCTTCTTCTCCGCCATCCCGAACTTCCCGCACGCCAACCTGCGCCATTACGCCTTTCTGAACCAGGGACTGCACGATGCAGCCGCCGATCTCGCCGCGCGCGGTGTGCCGCTCATCGTGCGCCGGCCGCCGGAGAACCGGCTGGAGCAGTTCCTGGCCGATGTCGGTGCCGGCATCGTCATCGGAGACGAAAATCCGATGCGCGAGCCGGAGCGCTGGCGACGCGTGCTTGCCGGCAGGCTGCGCATTCCGTTCTGGACGGTCGATGCCGACGTTGTGGTCCCATCGTCGCTCTTCTCCAGGGGCTTGTATGCCCAGCATCTCTTCCGCCGGCAGCTCGATCCGCTGCTGCCGGAGTATCTCGCGGAGCCGCCGACGGCAGCGCTCCAGAAACGCTGGCCACCCATGAACCACTTCGCCGGGTGGACGCTGGACGACGACATCACGCGCGGATGGCGGCACTTCGACCGCAGTGTCGCGCCGGTCGACACCTTCCGCGGCGGCACGCATGCGGCGATGCGGCGGCTGCGCTACTTCATCGAGCACCAGTTTGCCGGCTACGAGACGGCGCGGCGCAAGCCGCAGCTCAACGGCACGAGCCAGCTTTCTCCGTACCTGCACTTCGGCCACATCAGCCCGCTGCGCATTGCACTGGAGGCCAAGCGCGCCGTCGATTCGGGCGTCGCGCCGCAATTGGCGTATGACGCGTTCCTCAACGAGCTGATCGGCTGGCGTGAGCTGGCGGTCAACTTCGTCATCCATGCGCGTACAACTTACGACTCGATTGCCTGTGCCGAGCCCTGGGCGGAGAAGACGCTGCGCGAGCACGCGCGCGACCGGCGAGAATACGAATACACCTGCGAGCAACTGGAGCGCGGCGAAACCCACGATGCGCTTTGGAATGCGGCGCAGTTACAGATGGTTCGCTATGGCTGGATGCACAACGTGATGCGCATGTACTGGGGCAAGAAAATTCTCGAGTGGGCACCGAACCCGGCCCAGGCCTTCGAGTGGGCGGTGCTGCTGAACGATAAATATGAGCTGGACGGCCGCGATCCGAACTCCTACGCCGGCATCGCGTGGGCGATCGCCGGCAAGTTCGACCGGCCGTGGCCGGAGCGGCCGATCTTCGGAACTATCCGCTACATGTCCGGCGCGTCGACAGGAAAGAAGTTCGACTCGAAGCGCTACATCGCGCTGGTGGATGATCCGGCGATGGCGCGGCAAATGCTGTTCTGCCCGGCGATGTAGGGGCACCCCATCCCCCTCCGTTCCGGCTAGTGCGCTTGCAACCCACTGAAACAACATGGGTTATACCTTCTCCCGTCGCTAAGATCGTCATCTCAAAAGAGTTACCGGCAAAGTCGTCATTCCCGGGGATTTAGCCGGAGCATTCAGCAGGCACGATCCGAGAATGACAAAAGCCACCGATGTGGTGGCTTTCTCTTCCGATCTCTAATTCCAGTCTAGCAAAACGGGTGGAATTAACTGGCAGGATTTTGCAGAAATCTCACGGAACTGTTCGGAAACGGGAATCGCCTAGAGCCATTTGTGATGCTTGTGTGTATTGGGCGCGCCGACAGGGTGGGTCCTCATGTTCGAGTGCGGATTTGTGCCCGGCATCGTGGCTTTGCGCGCCGGCGGATGCTGCACCGTATGAGTGGCGATCTTCTGTTTCGGCGCAGCCCACGCCGGAGCCAGCAGGACAAGCGCCAAAACCGAGGCAGCAAGCGGACGGGCAAATCGCATAGAGAACACCGAAGGATTCCTATGCTGCCACGCCGGCCCGCGCATTTGCACGGAAAATCTGACATTGCCTACATCGACCGGGTCACTTGGAGGGCGATTAGGTCATTTGCAGGCGATTACTGGATGCGCCGGTAGGTGACATGGGGCGGACGGCTGGCGGCGGCATCTTTTGTCTTGCGGGTGTTCTTTGCCTCGGCCTGATGCACGGTCGTGGGGCCGGTGGTGTGGCGGGCGTAATGGTGCACCGCGCCGGCCTGGGTTCCGCTCGGAATGCTGACGCTTGGCACGCGGATCTTCGAAGCGGCACTGCCGGCCGTGGCGCTGGTGGCTGCCGTAGTCAGCGCGGTTTCCGCAGCGGCCTGTGCGTCGGCGGTGGCCGGGTGCGCCAACAGAGCGAGGGAGCCGAGGGCGAGAAGCAACGGGAGCCGCATGGCGATCACCTCCGAGCTACAAGATCAGACTCCAGGGGGAGGAGATTATGCTGCCACGGCGGAGCTGCCGTGCGCACTGGAAATCGTGTGATGGTGTCAATCCGAAGCCAGACTCTCGTCGGGGCGCCCCATGCGCCTGGTGGAGTGCACGGGGCATCGTGTGTGTCGTCTCTTCTCTCAGCGCTAACCGTTGAAGCACCGGGGACTCCGCTCGCCGAGTGCGGCTCTGCTGCAACAGGCCGGCGATTTGTTTGAGCCAATCCTCGGGCGCGGTGAGCGCGGGAATCAAAAGGTCGATGCCCTTGGGAATGGCGGCTTCCGAGTCGTTACGGAAGAGGATCACGGGTGCCCGCGAGCGAGCGCGGGTGAGCGCGAGGACCTCCCGAATGGGAACCTCCGGCTTCTCCCCGAGCGTGACGACCTCGGCTTTGCTCGCCAGGATTGCAAGCTGATCGAGAGAGTCGCACGTTTCCACGGTGTAGCCGGCGCTCCTGAGAATGGGGAGCCGGAAGCAGTTGTCCCGCCCGAAGTAGACGATGGTCGGAGCCAATATTTGCCTTCCCTTGCGGGAGTTCCAGATGCAAAGCCTGCAAGTTTCGGGAGACCACATCTCTACTCTCTTCCGCCGGTCCCGCGCAACTGCCAGGACTTGTGCCGAACTATCATGCACAAATGGCGCAGCAAAAGATCGCCGGATACCACCAGGACGAAGTAGAGGACTGGGTTGCCGATCTTGCCTGCGGGCACACCCAGCACGTACGCCATCGGCCGCCATGGGAACTGCGTCCGTGGGTCACCACCGAAGACGGCCGACGCGCGCACCTGGGCTGCTCGCTCGAGTGCAGGAAATGCGATGAACAAGCCGCCCCTCAGGACTGAAGCTCCAGCACTTAGTCCCATCCGCGGGAGCGCGAAACGTTGCATAATAGCTCGCACCGCGCGCCGGCGGGCTCACGCAGAGAGCCGGCGGGCTCACAACTGCTCTTTCAAGGAGGCTGGTATGTTCCGTTCTGTAGTGCGACTGTGCGCTGCACTGGCGGTTCTGTTTCCCTTCGCTCTCGCGGCGCAACCCGCCGGTGAATATGCAAAGCACTTTGCGGCGCTCAGCCAGCTTTCCGTTGCTGTCGCCAACGCGATGCCGGCGGAAAAGTATGGTTTCCGTCCGCATCCGGAGTCGATGAACTTCGGTCAGCTGATGTCGCATATCGCCTCCACGAACTATCAATTCTGTGCAGGGCTGAAGGACACGACGCCTGCGGCGCTGCCGTCGCCCAGCGACAAGGATGCCGTTGTCAAATTTCTCAGCGACTCCTTCGTATATTGCTCCGGAGTCATCGATCATTTGACCGAGCAGCAACTCAGTGCCGTTCACAACTCACCGGACGGCCGGCTTCCCGGACGCGAGGTGCTGCTGGCGATGTATGTGCACGTGGCGCATCATCGCGGCCAGGCCGAGATCTATCTGCGCGATAACGGCATCAAGCCGCCGGGCTATCGTGTTTGAGCTAAAGGAGGAGAGATGGCGCTGCGTGTGCGTGGGGCGACAACACTGCTGCAGGTCTATGACATGCCGACATCGGTTCGGTTCTATCGCGATCTGCTGGGCTTCGAGCTCGTGAGCCATTCACCGCATCGCGGCGGCGATCCCGACCGCTTCCACTGGTGCTGGCTGCGTCTTGGCGGGGCAGACGTGATGCTGAATACCGCGTATGAATTCGATGAGAAACGGCCAGTGCCTCCCGATACAGCCCGTGCGGAGATGCATCAGGACACGACGCTCTACTTCGGCTGCCCGGATGTGGAGGCCGCGTATGAGCAATTGCGCGCGAAGGGCGCGCCGGTAAAGAAGCCGATAGTGGCTCCGTATGGCATGAAGCAGATGGGACTGCGCGATCCCGACGGTTACGGAATTTGCTTCCAGTGGGAGGCGGACTAAACGTACAGCAGGCTGCTTCCGTGGCTGACGCGGCACCACTCCGCCGGCGATCGCGGATGCGTCCTCGTACGACCGGCTGAGCATGCCGGGCCGCTGATAAAAACCACAGGAGACAGCCCCGATCTTCACGATGCAACGCTCCGATTGGCGGAGTGTAGGCGTTCTGTAGACTCATTGTCATGCGGCAATTGCGGTGTTCTGACGGGGGCGTCGCAGCCTGGAACAAGGCATTCGGGAGCGCGGATTGGCAAAATATTTGATTACCGGAGTCGCAGGGTTCATCGGGTCGTCGCTGGCCGAGACGTTAGTGGAGCGGGGTGACGATGTCCGCGGAGTTGACAATTTTGTCACCGGGCAACGCACGAATCTCGAGCCTCTGCTGAGGAGGTTCGACTTTCGCGAAGCCGATCTGCGCGATGCCTCGGCAATGCGCTCGGCGTGTGAGGGCGTGGAGATCATCTTTCACGAGGGTGCATTGCCCTCGGTGCCTCGGTCAGTGAAGGATCCCGGCTCAAGCCACGACTGCAATATCAACGGCACCTTCAGTCTGCTCGAAGCTGCGCGGGCAGCCGGAGTGCGGCGGATCATCTATGCGGCTTCGTCCTCCGCGTATGGAAACCAGCCCGGGATGCCGAGGCGGGAGTCGATGACGCCCGCACCCATTTCGCCATATGCCGTGCAGAAGCTCACCGGCGAGCTCTACATGAAGAGTTACTGGCAGGTGTACGGGATCGAGACCGCCTGCCTGCGCTACTTCAACATCTTCGGGCCGCGGCAGGTGCCCGACTCGCCTTACAGCGGCGTGATGGCGAAATTCATTCTGCAAATGATGAAGGGCGAACGGCCAACAATCTTCGGGACCGGCGAGCAGGGCCGCGACTTCACCTACATCGCGAATGCAGTATCCGCGAACCTGCTGGCAGCGGCCGCGCCCAGGGAGAAGATCAGCGGCAGGACATTCAACGTGGCCTGCGGTGGCCGGCACACGCTAAACGAGACATACGCGATCCTGTCACGGCTGCTGAACTTCCCCCAGCCCGCACAGTACGGCCCGCCGCGCATCGGCGATATCACGGATTCGGAGGCGGATATCTCCGCCGCACGCGAGGCCTTCGGGTACGAGCCGGTGGTGGGATTTGAGGAAGGCCTGGAGCGGACCGTGGCGTGGTACCGGGAGTCGATCGCCTCCGGGCAGAAGAACGGAACCGCGATCTAGTTGCGGAATCGGGACGGGATTGCCCATCAAGTGGGAGGGTGTATCCCAGTTTGGTAACGTGACTGTTTCGGTGACAGGCGTTCCAGCGTTCATTCAGCAGGGATAATCGGCAAAGAACCCTCGGCGCAGCGTGATGCGCAGAGGGAAGGGGCCGACTCCGGATCATGCGACAACACGGGCTCATGCAGCGGTGGATGACGCCGCATCGGTGTGTTGCCTTGGGGATGCTGATACTGGGCACGGCAGCCACGCCAGCGCCGGCGCAAAGCAGCAGCACTGCCGCTCTCAATGTTCCCTGGACGCAGCTTGCTCCACAGAGTCTGACTACCCAGACCACCGGATCGGCCGGCGGACGGGTGCTCAGTATTGCAGTGGACCCCGCGGATACCACCCACAACACTCTCTATATCGGCACAACCGGCGGACTCTTTAAGTCGACCAATGCGGCGGCTCTGAATGGCGTCTCGTTCGTGCCCGTGACTGACCTGACACCGCCGCCCATACTCGCGACCGCGCACATTAATCTGGTAGATGTCGGCGCCGTAACCGTCCAGCCCGGCAACACCGGCGTGGTTCTGGCCGGGACCGGCGATCCTACGAACGAACCCGACTCCCTCTACGGGACTGGCATTCTGCGCTCTGCCGATGGCGGAAACACCTGGACGACGATTACGGGCACGCTCGATCCCGTTACCCGCCTACAGCAGAACAGCTTTTTCGGCGAGGCTTTTGTTGGCTTTGCGTGGAGCACGACTTCGCCCAACCTGGTAGTTGCCGCCGCCACGACCGCGCCAGGCGCCTACAAGGCAAATGCAGGGTATTCGGTTAGTCAGGGCGGTAGTGCGACGGGCATCTTCTACTCAACCGACGCTGGCCAGACCTGGTTGCTGGCAACCATTCAGGATGGGAAGAACCAGGTGCTGCAGTCGCCGCTGACCCAGAAGAGCGGAATTGTGGTGCTGGCGCTGGTGTGGAATCCCGTACGGCAGATCTTCGTGGCGGCGCTGCGCAATCACGGATTCTATTCCTCCCCGGACGGCGTGAACTGGACGCGGCTCGCCAACCAGCCGGGCACGGCCCTCAGTGGGTTGATATGCCGCTTCCCGGGATCGTCGAACTGTCCCATCTACAGCGCGGCTCTGGCGGTGCAGTCGGCAACCGGCGATATGTTTGCCCTGGCGGTGGACCAAACCGGCCACGACAGCGGACTGTGGCGGGACGTGTGCGCTGCATCCGGCGGAAACTGCTCCACGCCCGCGCCGGTCTTCGGGACAAAGATCAATGACACCGCGCTCGAGACGGGCACCGGCGTGATCTCCGGATCGAGCCACGCCTTGTTGCTGCAGGCAATTCCCAGCGGCGCGGACACTCTGCTCTTCGCCGGCACGCAGGACATCTTCCGCTGCAGCCTGGCCGCGGGATGCGTATGGCGCAATGCGACCAACGTCACGCAATGCGCGACAGCGTCTCTGGTGGGCGCAAATCAGCACAGCGTGGCCTGGGTGCCCAACACCGCGACTCTGTACTTCGGCAATGACCGAGGGCTGTGGCGCAGCCGCGACGCGGTGAATCAGCAGCAGCCGGCCTGCTCGGCCGACGACGCAGCGCACTTCGACAACCTGAACACGGCGCTCGGCTCGCTGGCGGAGGTCACTTCGGTCGCTACGGACCCGTCCGATCCCGATCTGCTGATGACCGGAGCAGGCCTGGCGGGCACCGAAGGCGGCCGAAGCGGCGCATGGCAACTGCTGCAGAGCGGGCAGGGCGCCTACGCGCAGGCGAGCTGGGGCGCCAGCGCGGGATCGTGGTACACCACTTCCGGTCCTGGTGTATCGATCACCGGATGCTCGCTGGGCGCCTCATGCAGCCCGGGTGATTTTCCCGCAGGGTCGCTGATCGGCAACGCGCAGGCAGGCGGCGATGGATCCGCCTTGAGCGCTCCGGCGGTCTGGGCGCTCGACCCAGAGGACTCCAGCCGCATTATGGTGGCTACCTGCCGGGTCTGGCGAGGACCGGCGAACGGCAAGAACTGGACTTCAGCAAACGCGTTGAGTGGCATGCTCGATGGACAGGTGGCGTCGGTCTGCCAGTCCGGCAACACGCAGGTGAGCGCGATAGCGGCTACCGGCGCCATCTCCGGCCGCGGCGACCAGGCTGAGCGGATCTATGTGGGACTCGCGGGAGCGGGCGACGGCGCTATCGTTCATGCCGGCCACGTGCTGACTGCGTTGGTCACGCCGGCATCCGTCGCCTCGACGACGACCTGGCGCGACATCACAAGCGGCACCGTGATTAACGGTCAAAGCGACGGCTACATGTTCAACCGGGCGAGCGCGCGTATCTCATCGATTGCGGTTGACCCGACAGACAGCTCGGGCCAGACCGTATATGCAGGCATAGGCTCCTTTGGCGGACTCGGCCCCGCCCCGCTCCCCTGGCCTAATGTGCCGCTGGTTTACCGCAGCACGGACGGAGGCAGCCACTGGGTAAACCTGACCAGCAACCTGCCCAACGCGCCGGTGAACGCGATACTCATCGACCCGGAAAATCCGGCGATCGTTTATCTGGGGACCGACATCGGCGTGTATGTCACTACGTCGATTACGCAATGCGGTGACATCACGCAGAACTGCTGGAGCCTCTATGGAGCAGGGCTGCCGCCGGTCCGGGTAACAACGCTGAACGCGGTGGACAGCTCCGGTGAGACCTGGCTGCGCGCAGGCACCAAGGGTCGCGGCGTGTGGCAGGCAGAGCTGGCAAGCATCGCGATCAAGACCTCTACCGCCAGCGCCACCATAACGCCGACGCCGTTGAACTTTGCTCCGCAGGCCGTGGGGAGCACGAGCGCCTCAGAGACCCTGACGGTGCGCAACACCGGCATCACGACCCTGACGCTGGGCTCGCTCTCGATAACGAACAGCGATTTTGTGGTAAACAACGGATGCCCGGCAAGCCTGGCGGCAGGCGCAAGCTGCGGGATGTCGATTGTGTTTGCGCCGACGGCGGTGGGCCCGCGCAGCGCCACGCTGACCATAGCGGCCAACGTGGATAGTGGCTCGCTCTCGGCGGACCTGGAAGGGACGGGCACGCAGCCGGCGGTCATCGTCCTCACGCCGCTGCGGATGGACTTCGGCTCCGTGCGCATCGGCCAGACAAGCGCCGTCCAATATCTAACAGTCGCCAATACCGGCAGCAATTCGGGGGGGTTGAAGCCTCTCACCATCAGCGGGTCTTTCAGCCTTTCTGCGAACACCTGCGGAAACTCGCTCGCGGCAAATACCAGTTGCACCGTCGGGATCGTGTTCACGCCGACCATCTCCGGGCCGGCGTCAGGAAGCCTAGTGGCTGCCGACGATGCCGGCACCCAGACGGCACTGCTGAGCGGCAATGGCCAGACCGGGCCTACGGATACGTTGAGCGCCACGTCGCTGACCTTTCCGGAGCAGGCAATCGGGACGACCAGCGCGGCCCAACAGGTGACGGTGACAAATACAGGAGACGGCGCGCTGACCAACATCATGTTGCAGGTCACGGGAGACTTCTCGGTGAGCAACCTGTGCGGCGCTTCGCTGCCCGGGCACAGCAGTTGTGCGCTGCAGGTGGCGTATACCCCAAAGGCGGTCGGGGCGGAGCGCGGCCAGATCGCCCTGCAGGACACGCTCGGCGCGCAATCCATAGCCCTGAACGGCATCGGTGTGCCGCCCGCGACCAGCGGTGGCGCGGTGGCGACATTTTCTCCCACCAGCCTCGACTTCGGAGCGCAGGGCGTGAATTCGATTTCTTCGTCGCAAACTCTGACGGTGATCAATACCGGCACAACTCCTCTGAGCGGAATCGCAGCGGCGGCCAGCAAGGGCTTCGCGATTGCCGGCAATGCCTGCACAACCGTCGCGCCCGGGGCAAGCTGCACCGTGATGGTGACGTTTGCGCCGCTGACGACGGGAGTGCAGCAGGGCGCCGTGTCGGTCACCGCGACCGAAGCGAGCACACCCTTCACCGTGCCGGTCTCCGGCATCGGCGCGGATTTCCAGTTGAGCGTGCAGGGGGCGTCGAGCAGCACGGTACCCGGCGGAAGCAGCGCCACCTATCAGCTTCTACTGACGCCGGTGGGCGCATCCGCCGGGCAGATCACACTGACCTGCGCGGGCGCGCCAGAGGGAAGTACCTGCGCCACGAATCCGCCCGCGGTGACGATGGCAGGCAACGGCGCAACGGCGACGATCCAGGTAACCATAGCGACCACCACCACGGCGGCGCATTCGCGGCCGATGCCATGGCAGAAAGGCTCTGCGGCCGGTGCAACGCTGGCGTGCCTGGTGCTGTGGCGCAGGCGCGGATGGGCCGCGGCGCTCACACGCTGCGCCGTAGTGTTTTTGGCCGGCGCTGTGTGCCTGGGGCTGGGTGGGTGCGGCCTCTCAATCGACGGCGGCGCGACGAGTGGTGGAAGCGGAAGCGGCGGGGGCGGCACCCAGGGCGTTTATGCGATCACGGTAGGAGCGGGCGCGCCGGGCGTGACGCGCAGCGTCACGCTGAACCTGATCGTAGAGTGAGATTCCCGCCTGTCTGCGGTTCAATAATTCGCGGTTCTATTTCTATATAGAGCGCCCAAAGACTCGAAAGGGCCTCGCCGTAGAGAGCCTGCTCTGGACTTTCTCCAGGTCGCGAACGTACAGCGTGTTGTCGGAACGCGTGTGCTTGGGAGCCAAACTCCGCCGCCAGGGATCGTAGGTGGCAGCCGTAAAGCCGTGTTGGCTCATGAAGGAGGAGACACTCTGAACGTCTGCTCCGGGCTTGGCTCCGCCATCCTCGTTATTCTCCGTGATGATTGCGATCAGATTCGGCTGAGCGGCGGTCTCCGACGCGCCGGCAAGCACTTCGGCTTCGTAGCCCTCCACGTCGATTTTTATGATGGATGGCTGGATGTTGTAAGAGTCGATGGTTCGCATTTCCACCAGCGAGGAGGCGCCATCGGCGACGACATGGTGCATCGCGGATGGACCGCTGGTCGATACACTGACGCGGCCCGGAGCCCGTCCGACGGCAACTGCTTCCACGCGGACCCGATCGGCAATGCGATTGAGCTCGATATTGGCGCGCAGCGATTCCAGAGCCGCAGGACTGGGATCGAAAGCAAAGCTGCTCGCGCCGGCGGCCGCTGAGGCAAGAATCGTGTAGGCGCCGACATTGGCTCCGATGTCGAGAAATGTATCGCCCTCCCGCAGGTAGTGGAGGAGAAAGCTCATATCTTCGAAGTCATTCAGGCCGCAATATACGTTCTGTGTTGCGCCGTACATGCCGCGAGACACAAGCAGACGCGCGCGGTCGGTAAACGGAACGGCAAATGCGGCATCCGGAAGCAGCCGGATAGCAATCTGCCAGCGGAGAAAGCGGCCCATGCCCGAGAGGGGTGTCCTGTGATTCAGAGGATGCCGCCGGATATGGCGCAGGGCGTTCAGCATAGTCGAACGATACTGAACCGCAGGTGCAAATGCCAGATAGCGCAATCTGCTTTGCCGCGCCTGTCACAAGACGTAATAATCTGATCAGATTCACACACAGTCGCAGAGGCAGTGACAGAAGCCGTGCTGAGTCACCAGAGGGGAAGGGCATTTGGCGACGACCGGACGCACAGAATGGGAAGTGGCCTCGGTACCTCAGCCGGGCGTAACCCCGCTCTCCCTCGTCACGATTGGATGGCTGGTCCGGCTCAACCTCTTTCTCTGCTTCGTGACCGGGGTCGTGCAGTACGAACTGACCTCGAACATCTGGCTCTATGTGCCGCTCCTCTTTCTTGCCATCAGTGCGCTGCTCGTCTTGTGCGGAAGACGCCGCGGAAACCGAGTCCAGCATATTCTCTCGGGCGGCGGCCTGTGGTTTGCCGGCATGCTGTTTGGCGAAGTGGTTTCCTACACCTCGCAAGACACATATTCAATTCTGTATGGACTGGTCTTTCTGGGAGTATTTCTCTGCGCGCGCCTTGTCATTCAGGAAATCGGTATCTCCAATGTAATCCGCGCCTATTCTGAGGCGGCCATCCTGGTGTGCTGCATGATCCTGCTGTCCGGGCGATCCAGTCTGTTCGCCGGCCAGGGAGTGCGGTTTACCGGCGGCACCCGTGCGCATCCAAATCTTCTCGGGTTCCTCCTTGCCGGCTTTTTCCCCATGATTGTCTGGCGTGCGATGGAAGAAAGCCGGCGCCGGTGGAGGCGGGTGTACATCCTGCTTTCCGCGGCGACCTTCGGCCTCATTTTTCTTACCGGATCCCGGGGCAGTCTTTCTTCGGTCATGATTGCGGGCGGCGCGCTGGTGCTTCGCGGCATCGCGCGGGGCTGGTTCAGGAAGATCCGGGTGACACACCTGCTTGTCATCGTGGTATTGATACTGTTGCCGCTTGCGCTGGCGTATCTTCTGGCAAACCACCGGCTGGAGCATGTCAGCGACTACATCACGGAATATCTGGCGCTGAAAACAAGCCAGCGCGGCTTCAAATCGGGGATGTCGGGCCGCACCGGCATCTGGGAGATCGCCTTCCGCCTCCTGCGGAACACGAACCGGTGGTTCTTTGGATTTGGTTACCGGGCCGGCGATCGCATGGTCGGGACCATCGATAACGGATACGTTCAGTTAATCTTCGAAAGCGGCCTGATTGCCGGTGGTTTGATCTTCGGCAGTATGCTCCGGGTATTCTTCCTCCTTTGGAAGGCTTCCACGCCGCGCGAGAACAATGCCTGGACGCGCTTCTACACGGTGCTGTGGTGCCTGATGATCGTGTATTTCTTCAACAACATATCCACCCGCTACCTGTTCAGCTTCGGCAGCCCCTTCTCTCTGTGCGTGCTGTTCATGATGGCGGCTTCTCGTGAAGAACTGGTCGGCAGCCAGGCGAGAATCCATGCAGGCAAGGCCAGTACGACGACGCGGCTGGCTCCCGCGGCCTCATGGGGGCATTCGGGGGATTGACCGTCCCGGCGAGCCGTTTCCGTGCGGTATCGAAAGCAGTACGCCGCGGAGGGCGCATAGGCTCTACACTATGGGTGGACCTGCCAAGGATCGTTAAGGAGTGAACAAGCGTCGCGCGCTGGCTCGATGTCAGAACCGGCCCGCCTGCAATTCGCAATATGAGTCAACGCTTATCGCATTTTTCCCGGAGGCTGAAACGATCCAGCGAAAGCTTTTCGGGCCCTTCAGCGAAAGGCCCATTGGAACGGACAGTCGCTGCATGGAACAGGAAATATGCGTCAATCCTAATGCTGGCGGTTACGTGCGGCGTCATCCTTTTGCAGCCCGCGCCGGCTGCAGCGCAGGCGGGATGCGACCCCACGACCTCCTACTGCGGCGGCATTACCGGCAACTCCAACCAGCAGCAGCCGCTCCCGTTGCCGACCACGCCGTCGAACCAGCAGAATCCTTACCAGCAGAATCCCTACGGTGCCGGTGGCGGCGGTTTTAACCCGGAGGCAACTACACCGGCCCGGTGCAGTCCATGGATCTGCAGCCGGTACCGAACTTCATCGACAACCTGAACGGGTTAGGGGGCCGCAACGAAAGCACCCTGGCGCGCAGCTATCCGCTTTATTACCAGCGCTTCTTCGCGCCGGACCAACCCACCGGCTTCCAGCGGATGGTTTATGCCTCCGTGGGCCAGATGCTGCCCATCTATGGCGCCAGGCTGTTTCTGCAGAGCCCGAGCACCTTCGCCCCGGTGGATCAGGTGCCGGTGACCTCAACCTATGTCGTGGGACCCGGCGATCAGTTGCTGATACGTGTCTGGGGCCAGATGAATTTCAACGCCGAGGTGACGGTGGACCGCGAGGGCATGGTCTACGTCCCCCACGTAGGCGCGATCCGCGTAGGCGGCTTGCCTTACAGCGAAGTGCAGCAGCAGGTGCGGCAAGCCGTGGGGCGCATCTATAAGAACTTCGATCTCTCGGTGAACCTCGGGCAGCTTCACCCGATCCGCATCTTTGTTACCGGGCAGGCGCGCTATCCCGGCAGCTACACGGTCAGCGCGCTCAGCACGCTGGTCAGCGCTGTCTTCGCCACCGGCGGTACATCGCCAGAAGGATCGCTGCGCCATATCCTGCTGCGGCGCGACGGGAAGACCGTTGCCGATTTCGACATGTACGATCTACTGGTGAGCGGCGATAAGTCGCATGACGTGCCGCTGCTGCCGGGCGATGTCATTTTTATTCCCCCGGCAGGACCGCAGGTTGCGGTGTACGGCAGCGTGCGTTCGCCTGCCATCTTCGAGCTGAAGGAGCGCACAGAGAGCACGACGCTGGGAGACATCCTCTCGGACGCAGGCGGTCTCTCGAATATCGCTTCTCTGGCGCGAGCATCCGTAGAGCGCATGAACGCGGACGGACACCGCCGCGCGCTCGATGTTGCCCTGGATACTGCAGGCAAGAACGCGCCGTTGCACGACGGGGACATTGTGCGCGTGCTGCCGATGTCACCGAGTTTTGAGCAGACGGTGACGCTGCGCGGCAACGTCGCCGATCCGGGACGATTCGCCTGGCATGAAGGCATGAAGCTGAGCGATCTGCTGCCGAACAGCGATGCGCTGCTGACACGCGACTACTGGCAGAAGCGCAACCAGCTCGGGCTGCCTTCCCCAATGTTCGAGCCGGATTACGCAGAGCGTTTCACGGCGTATCGCCGCAGCCAGGCAGAGAACCAGCGCCAATACTATCTGTATCTCCAGCGCGACCAGCAAAAGAAGTTCTACGATCAGCAGCAGGCGCAGAACGGCCAGCAGAACCAGCCGGGAGGCTCCGCGGCTGGCGCCGGCGCTTCTCCCGGCGCCAACGCCCCGCCATCTGCGGCGGACCTGAATGCGCAGGCGGCGGCTTCCACCAACCTGATCTATAACCCCACCACACCGGACCTGTCGCCGCCGGACGAACAGATTCCGGGTACGGTGCCGGACCAGCCGATCGAGCAACAGGCGACAATTCCGCGCAACAATACGATCGGCGGCGGCTCGCTGGCCGACGAGCAGCGCATGGCGCGCACCGAGAACACGGCATCGGCACAATACCGGAATGACGTCTCGTTGATGGCGCCAGAGATCGACTGGTCCTACGCGGTGATCGAACGCATAGATCCCGTGACATTAAAAACCAAACTGATTCCATTCGACCTGGGCAAGCTGGTGCGCGAGCACGATCCGAGCCAGGACCCGCAGCTCCAGCCGCATGACGTGGTCACCATCTTTTCGCAGGCCGACTTCCGCGTGCCGCAGAGCGAGCAGACCAAGCTGGTGCGCATCGAGGGCGAAGTGGCGCACGCCGGCGTGTACAGTGCTGAGCCCGGCGAGACGCTGCGTCATCTGGTGGAACGCGCCGGCGGGCTGACGCCGGATGCTTATCTCTTTGGTGCGGAGTTGACCCGCGAGTCCACACGCATCGTGCAGCAGCAGCGGCTCGATGACTACGTCACGCAACTGGAGCTGGCGACGAATCGCGCGGGCGCGGCAAGCGCTGCCGGTGCGGTCACCGCGTTGGACCAGTCCGCCACCGCCGCGTCAACCGCGGCAACCCAATCGCTGGTAAACCGCCTCCGTCAACTGCGCGCCAGCGGTCGCGTCGTACTGCAACTGACACCGAATGCGACCGGCGTAGCCAGCCTGCCCGACGTGCCGGTTCAGGACGGAGATCGCTTCGTTGTGCCATCGCGGCCTGTCAGCGTGAACGTCGTCGGTGCAGTCTACGAACAGAGTACCTTTCTCTTCGATCCCAACCGCCGTGTGTTCGGCTATCTGAAGCAGGCCGGCGGCGCCAATCGCGATGCGGACAAGGACCATGCCTTCGTCATCCGCGCGGACGGATCGGTGCTGAGCCGCGATTCCACCAAGACCTTCTGGGGCAATGAATTTGACCAGGCGCAGGTCCATCCTGGAGACACCATCGTGGTGCCGGAAAAGACATATCGCGGCAATAAGATGCGCACGTTGCTCAACTTCTCGCAACTCTTCTCTTCCATCGCCCTCGGCGCCGGGGCGCTTGCGGTGATTTCGAATTGAGCAGGATTGTCGAAACCGAGCACGGCAAGGTCCGCAGGCTCGACTTGCTAGACGTAATGCTGATTTTTGTCCAGCGCAAGTGGCTGATCCTTGGCTGGGCGCTCGCGGGCCTTGTGATCGCGATCATCGCGATCTTCCGCGTGCCCACCCTCTATAAGGCGGAGGCCACCATTATGCCGCCGCAGCAGGAGCAGTCCAGCGCCGCGCTGCTGAGCCAGCTCGGCGCGCTGACCGCCATCGCCGGCGTGGGCAGCAATCTCGGGCTCAAGAATCCGGCGGACCTGTATATCGCCATCCTGCAGACAAATCTGGTCGCCGACAGCATCGTCGACCGTTTCCACCTCGAGGATGTCTACCACATCCCCGATCGCGATGCGGCAGCCGGACGGCTGCGCAAGCGCTCCAAATTTGTCGCCAATAAGACCGGCCTGATCCAGGTCACGGTGGAAGACGGAGATCCCAACCGCGCGGTGGCGCTGGTGAACGGCTATTCCGACGAGCTCTTCCAGCAGAACAATCGGCTCGCCATTGGCGCTGCCAGCCAGCGGCGGCAGTTCTATGAGCAGCAACTCGCCCAGGAGAAGGATCGCCTTGCCGACGCGGAGGTTGCGTTGACGAAGACGCAACTGTCGACCGGCGTCCTGCAGGTGAGCGGGCAGGCGCAGAACATCATCGGAGAAGAGGCGAATCTCCAGGCCAACATTACGGCGCACGAGGTGCAGCTCGGCGCGCTGCTTGCGTCTTCTACCGAGCAGAACCCCGACGTGGTTCGTTTGCGGACGGAACTTGCCGCCCTGCGTGAGCAACTGAACAAGGAGCAACATGGCACCAGCGGCGCCATGTTGTCGCAGCGCCAGTTCCCGGCAGCGGGTCTTGAGTACATCCGCCGCGAGCGTGATGTGCAGTATCATCAAGCCCTCTTCGATCTGCTGGCGCGGCAGCTCGAGGCGGCGCGCATCGACGAGGCCAAGGCATCGCCCAACGTGCAGATGGTGGACCCCCCACTGCTGCCCAAGGCGAAGTCATGGCCCAGGCCTTTCCTCTTCATCCTGATCGGACTGGTGCTGGGGACGATGTTCGGCTGCATCCGCGCGACAATGATCTACCTCTACGACTACGCGGATACCGATCCCGGCTTGCGCGATCGCTACGCGCAGATCAAGCAGGCAATGCGCTTCCGCCGGAGCTGACCTTTGGCGGGCGACAGCTCTACCGGCCGGCCGCGCATCTTCGCCGTCGTGGTGTTGTATAGACAGCGCCCGCGAGACTCCACTACCGTCTCGACGCTGGCACAGGCACTCCGCGCCAATCGCTCCGCCGATTGTGACGTTTGGGTCTACGACAACAGCCCGCCTGCGGCCCATTCGGCGGAGGAGCTGCCTGAGGGCTTCGTGTACCAGCGCGCATCAGCGAACCAGGGTTTGTACGGAGCATATGATGCCGGGCGTCTGGCGGCTGCGGCGAAGGGCTGCGAGTGGCTGCTGACGCTGGACCAGGACACGGCGTTGCCTGAGAATTTCTTTACCGCCATCGAGCCCGGGCTCAAGGCAGCCGCCGGCGACCCACGCATCGCCACCATCGTGCCGCACCTTGCCGAGGGCGAGCGGCTTCTGTCCCCCGCATACGTAACCATTGGACGTCCAAAACCGCTATCGGCGGATTTCACCGGCCTGCCCAGGCGCGAGGCGCGCGCGTTCAATTCCGCGGCCCTGCTGCGCCTCGCTGCGCTGGATGCTATCGGCGGCTTCGACCCGCGCTTCTGGCTCGATCACCTGGATAGCTGGCTGCATCATCAACTCTTTCTTCACGGATGGTGCATGTACGTTCTTCCGCTGCGACTGGAGCACCACTTCTCGTTGCTGAATTATCGCGAGCGGCTCTCCGCCGAACGGCTGCGCAATTTTCTCGCGGCGGAGTCGGCCTATGTAGACCTCTACGGATCACGCATCCCAGGCATGGCGTATACCGCGCAGCTTGCGGTGCGCCTCGTAAACCAGATGCGTCGCGGCGAGTCGCGCGAGGTGCGCCGCGCAACCCTCCAGGCATTGACACGCCGGCTTGCCACGCCCAGGCAACGGCGCATCGCAGAATGGAACAGCGCCATGCGTGGCCGCCCGGACGTAGCTGCCTCGCAGGTGGAGCAATGATGCGTGTGCTCGCGGTGGTCGTGCTGTACGGCAAGCCGGCCGGCGCTTCGAAGACGCTCGCCGGGATGGCATCCGCGTTCGCCGCGGACCCCGAACTCGCGGAGCAACTCGACATCCTGGTCTGGGATAACAGCAGCCAGGCGACGCAACCATCGCTGCCCATTGCCTTCACCTATCAGCACCCGGCGACAAACGGAGGCGTAAGCGGCGCATATAACGGAGCGGCGAGCATCGCCAGGGAGCGAGGCGCGGAATGGCTGCTGCTCTTCGACGACGATACGTCGGTGACGGCCGAGTTCCTGCGCGGGATGCTTCGCGAAGGCGGCCAGGTAGACGCCGACACAAGGATCGCCGCGGTCGCGCCGTTCCTCTACGCGGGCAGCTTCTGCATGTCGCCGCGGCTGTGGTGTTTTGCGCGCCACGTCCCGCTGCCTCGCCCCGTGGCGCCTTACACCGAGACGCGCGCCATCTTCGCCGCGAATAGTGGGACGCTGCTTCGGGTCAGCGCACTCGCGGCGATTGGCGGATACAGCTCGCGTTTCTGGCTCGACTTCTCCGATATCGAAGTCTTCCACCGGCTGCATCAGCATGGATTCGCGGTGCGCATCGCGAGCGATCTTGCCCTCGAACACGAGATGGCGATGCTCGATTACGATCGCCAGATGACGCCGGCCCGCTTCGCCACGTTTCTTTCGGCGGAGGGCGATTTCATGGACCTGTATCGCGGACCGCTGGAGCGCGGCTTGCACCTGCTACGCCTTGGCGCGCGAGTGCTGCACCAGCGCAGCTATACCGATTCGGCATTTTCGCGACTATCCGCCGCGGCATTGCGCGAACGCCTGACCACGCGGCGCGCTACACGGTTGGCGCGGCACGGAAGGAGCGCAGGTGCGGATCGCAGTTGATCACCAGGTGACTTCGCTGCAGGATGCGGGCGGCATGTCGCGCTATCACTATGAGCTCGCTCGGCATCTGCGCGGCGTCGATGATATTTCGATCGATCTGCTGCTCGGCGGCCAAAGCTCCGTGCTTCCGTTTTGCAACCTGCAAGGTTCGGAGATCGAGGTCGCGTCGTGGAGAAGCCGGCTCCGGCCCGGCTATCCGCGCTACGCGATGAATGCGCTATGGACCGCGGCTATTGCACCACTGTGCGGCCGCTACGACATCTATCACGCCACATACCAGCGCTGGGAGCCGGCAATTCGTCATCGTGCGCTGGTGGCCACGCATCACGACGCCACGCAGGAGCGATTCCCCCACCTCTTCCGCAATGCAGCGGCCATTCGCGCGCGCAAGGCGCGCCTCTACGCTCGCACCAACATCGTGATCTGTGTCTCGGAGTCTGCGCGACGTGATCTCGAAGAACTCTACGGTGTCGGTCGCGAGCGCACGCGATTGGTGTACCACGGTGTCGAGCCGATCCCTGAAACCGCCGCGTTCACGGACGGCGATCCGCGACCTTACTTGCTGTATGTAGGCTCGCGCAGCGCCTACAAGAACTTCTCCGCGCTGCTCTCCGGATTTGCCGCGGCTCCGGCAGCAGGCAGAATGCGGCTCGTAGTCGCCGGAGGAGGCCCATGGACATCATCGGAGCAGGCGGCGATCGCCGGCTCCGCCCTGGAAGGCCGCGTTACGTTGCTGCCGCGGGTGGACGATGCGGCGCTGGCCGGTCTGTATCGCGGCGCAGTGCTGCTCGTTTATCCGAGCCTGTATGAGGGCTTCGGATTGCCGCCGCTCGAAGCGATGAGCGCGGGCTGCCCGGTGCTGGTGAGCCGCACATCATCCCTGCCGGAGGTCTGCGGCGATGTAGCCCATTACTTCGATCCCGCACTGGAGGGTTCGCTGCGTGCGGAACTGGATCGCGTGCTGGCGAACCCCGTGTTATTGCGCGCCACGGTAGATGCAGGCCGCGCCCAGGCCGGACGGTACACTTGGGAAGCGGCCGCCGCGATGACGCTCGCCGTCTATCGCGACGCTCTCGAATCCGTGCCGCGCCGCTGAAGCCAGCCCGCCATGCGAATTCTGCTCATCAATCAAGCCTTCTACCCCGACGTGGTGGCGACCGCGCAGTACCTCACTGCGCTGGCGGAGGCGCTGGCCGAGCGGGGCCATGAGGTGCGGGTGCTGGCGTCGCGCCGCGCGTATGACGATCCTTCTCAGCGCTTCGCAAAACGCGAGCGCTACGGCGGCATCCAGATTGAGCGGGTCGGCGGCACCGGGCTGGGCAAGAGCGCCAAGTGGCGGCGCGCCGTGGACTTCGCAACGTTTCTCGTTCGCGCAGGCATGCGCGTGCTCACCACGCGGCGCATGGATCGGGTTGTCGCGCTGACATCGCCGCCGTTGGTGGCGGCCCTCGCGGCGCTGCGCTGCCGGCTGCGCGGCGAGCGCTTCGTCTACTGGGTCATGGACATGAATCCCGACGAGGCGCTGGCCGCTGGCTGGCTGCGCCCGGGTCTCGTGGCGCGCCTGTTGGAGCGGATCTCCCGTTTCACCGTACAATCCGCTGACGCCTTGGTGGTGCTGGACCGCTTCATGCGCGAGCGGCTGCTGGCGAAGGGCGTCGCGCCGGAGCGAGTCTACGTGGTACCGCCCTGGTCGATGGACCGCTACGCTTTCTTCGACGCGGAGGGCCGCGCGGCATTCCGCCGGCAGCACGGCCTCACCGGCAAGTTTGTTGTGATGTACTCCGGCAATCACAGCCCGGTGCATCCGCTGGACACATTGATCGCAGCCGCCGAGCGGCTGAGGGCCGATAAACGCTTCTTCTTTCTGTTTGTCGGGGGTGGCAGCGAATTTGGCCGCCTTCAGGCCACGGCTGCCTCCGCCGGGCTGGCAAACGTCAAGTTTCTCCCGTATCAGCCGATAAAATCCCTGTCCGCCTCGCTGTCTGCTGCGGATGTGCAGACGGTGGTGTTGGGCAGTTCAATGGTGGGGACGATTCATCCGTCCAAGCTGTACAACATTCTGGCGGTCGGCAGCCCAGTGCTGTACGTCGGTCCGGAGCGAAGCCATGTCAGCGAGGCAATGGATGCACTCAGGTCCGCGACCGCGAATGGCTGCCTCCGGCGATACCTGCGGGTGGATTTCCATGATCCCGCCAGTGTTGCGGCCTGGCTGCAGGAATGCGTGGCAGTATGGAAGGAGGATGCGATAAGAACGATTCACACCGGGTGTGAAGAATTTTCAGAGTTGACCCTGTTACCCCGGATTGTTCAGGTTGTGGAAGAAGGGCGTTGAAACCTCTAGTTTTGGTGTATCGTCTATTGTTGGCTAACCGTAAATGCCTGAAAAGTAGTGGGCTTTCACCGTTTGATGCTGCTTTCACCACGTAGTGAAAAGATCAAATCTGCTGAAAACATCCCTGCTGTTTTTTTTCCGTGGAAGATCGTTTTAAGAACGAACATCGCCAAATGCTCCGGCTTGAGAACGAGCAGCAGTTTTTTTACTTTGCAACTCTAAGCATGTACCTTATCTGCGTATCAGATAGAGCAGGGTATAAACAGGATCCGTTATCTTGAGCCGTGTGGCTGCGATTTTGTGCGCCACGATCGAAATGCGGTATTAGAGCTTAGGTAAACCCGATGTTCGATTCCCCCGCTGCATCAGAACAGAGAGATGCGGTCTCGATAAGCACGCGTCCGGTCGGGAAAAAAAGCCCGGCGGTACGCCGAACAGAGGGCCAGAAGTGTATCGAAGGACACTGAATGAGTTCATTTGAAACCTCCCGTAGCCTTCCCGTCCAACCTTTATGGAACGACTTTCCACGGAAGAGCGCGGCGCCGCATCGTGATGAACGAATGCGCGGTGGTGCGGCGCAGGCAGTCGCCTACGACGAGATTGAAGTTGCCGCCCTGCCGGTCGGCAGCGAGTGGTCGCTTTCCGCGCAACGTCGGGCTATGGACTTTACGCTGGCCTTCTTCGGGCTCGTGTTCTTCTCGCCTGTATTTGCGGTGCTGGCGGTGGCGGTGCGGTTCAGCTCTCCGGGCCCCGTGGTCTTCCGCCAGGAGCGTGTCGGGCGGATGGGCCAGTTGTTCACCATTTACAAGTTCCGCACTATGGAAGCTCGCCGGCAGCACAAAGGCCCTTCGATTACTCGCCATGGCGACCGGCGCATCACGACTGTGGGGCGTCTACTTCGCCGCTACAAGCTCGATGAGCTGCCGCAACTGGTGAATGTGCTCTTCGGAGACATGAGCCTGGTCGGTCCGCGGCCCAAGCTGCCAGATCACCAGCACCGTCAGGCGCAGTGCATGCCCTTTCGCCCCGGGATCACCGGCGCGGCTACGCTGGTCTTTCGTTGCGAGGAAGAGATGCTGCGGCAGGTCCCGGAAGAGCAGATCGAGGCCTTCTGCAAGTACAAGCTAACTCCGTACAAGACCAATCTCGATTACGCCTATGCCGAGCGGGCGACCTTTGGCAGCGATATGGCCCTCATGCTGCGTACCGCGCAGGTGTGCGTCATCCGCAGCAAAGCAAAGCCGCCGCAGCCCAGCGCGATCTCCTGAAGCGCACTTCGCGCATCCGCTCTATACTCAAAGAGACGCAGCAAACCAGATGAGGCCCGGCCGGGCCTCATGTTACATGCGCAAAAAAACCATGACTGAGCGAGCGACCGGGAGTTCCGACGATTCTGTTTCCGAAGAGCGGGTGCTGCAGGTAGCGGCGCTGGCCAACCTCGAACTGACGCCGGAAGAGCTGCCGGCGATGCGCCGCGACCTGAATGCCATCCTCGGCTACATCGCGCAATTGAATGAGCTGGATGTAGCGAAGGTCGCGCCCATGGCCCAGGTCACGGAAATCATTCCGGATGCCGCCCAGGCAGTCGCTGAGACGCCGCTGCGCGACGACACTCCCGTGCCCTGCCTGGAGCGCGGTCCCGTGATGGCGGAAGCTCCAGAGACCGACGGCACATTCTTCAAGGTTCCCCAGGTGATTGGCCGATGACCATCGCAACAAGAGATACGACAGCGATGACGCTGCGCGAAGTGGGCGAAAGCGTCATCGCGGGCCGCGTGAAAGCCGCGGATCTGGTGAACGGCTACCTGGAACGCATTGCGGCAAAGAATCCCGAGATCAATGCGTACCTTTCGATCGAGACCGAGGACGCGATGCGCACCGCGGAGGATCTGGACGCCGCCGCGCGTCGCGGCGATCCGCTTGGCCCACTCGCCGGAGTGCCGGTTGGCATCAAGGACGTCATCGCGATCGAAGGCATGGCTGCCACCGCGGGCTCGCGCATCCTCGAAGGCTATACGCCGCCCTATACCGCAACCGCGGTTCGACGGCTGAAGGAAGCCGGTGCCGTGATACTGGGCAAGCTCAACTGCGACGAATTCGCCATGGGCTCCTCGAACGAAAACTCCGCCTATGGAGTGGTGCGGAATCCGCTGGCGACCGATCGCGTCCCGGGCGGCTCCAGCGGCGGCTCTGCCGCAGCCGTCGCGGCCGGCATGGCGGCGGCCACTCTGGGCACGGATACCGGCGGCTCCATCCGTCAGCCGGCGTCGTTCTGCGGTGTCGTCGGTGTGTTGCCCACCTACGGCCGCGTCTCACGCTATGGGCTGATTGCGTTTGCGTCCTCGCTCGATCGCATCGGACCCTTCGCCCATGCGGTCGAAGACGCGGCCGCGATGCTAGGCGTCATAGCAGGGCACGATCCGCTGGATGCCACCTCGTCCGAGCGCCCTGTGCCCGACTACGTCGCCGAAATGAAGAGGCCGGTTGAGGGACTGCGCATCGGAGTGCCGGCGGAGTACTTCGCCGACGGACTCGACCCCGAGGTAAAGGCCGCAGTCGAAAAGGCCATCGAATCGCTGCGCATGCAGGGCTGCACCACCACGCCCGTCTCGTTGCCCCACACGCGGTATGCCGTCCCGACCTACTATGTGCTGGCGACCGCGGAGGCAAGCGCCAATTTGGAGCGCTTCGACGGCGTGCGTTACGGCTACCGCGCCCCGGACGCGAAGACGCTCTCCGGCATGTATCGCGAGACGCGCGACTCCGGCTTCGGCCGCGAGGTGAAGCGTCGCATCCTGCTGGGCACCTATGTGTTGAGCGCCGGCTACTACGAGGCGTACTACAAGAAGGGCCAGCAGGTACGACGCGTGCTGACCGAGGACTTCCTCAAGGCATTCACGCAGGTGGACGTGATCGTCACGCCGACCGCGCCCACGCCGGCATTCCGCATCGGCGAGAAGACCGACGATCCCGTCTCCATGTACCTCGCGGACATCTACACCGTCACGGCAAGCCTGGCCGGCATCTGCGGCGTCTCCGTGCCGTGCGGTGTTTCGCGCGAAGGACTGCCCATCGGCGCGCAGGTGCTGGGACCGCACTTCGGCGAGAGCACAGTCTTCCGCGCCGCGCGCGGCATTGAGCAGGGCCTCGCGGGATGAAACGAAGGCCCTGATCTCGGGAGCCGGGATTGCGGGTCCAACACTGGCCGGCTGGCTTCTGCACTATGGCGTCGAGGCACCATCGCCTTCGCGCGATACGAAGCTCTCTTTGGCCTGTTTGTTCTGAGCAAGCGGATAAGATTACGATCCCCGATTACTGAGCCTCCGCTACTTCACGCCTTTGCTCGCGTCCCACACTCCCTGTTCCTTGCGCACCATCACGATCTCGCCGATGTGATACGCATTGTGCGTCGCTATATTGGCTATCGTCGGAGCCCACTCCGCAAGCTGCGCGTCCGACGCATTGGTGACCACCTTCTCCAGATCGGTCATCACCTGGTCAAGCTGCTGGACCGTATCGGTCCACTGCTTGGCATCGAATTTGGTGAATGTCTCGTCGTTATTGCCGCCGAATTTGGCCGGCGTCTTGCCCTGAAAGTGTTCGAGCGAACGCCGGTTCCAGAAGACCAGGTGATACGCAAGTTGCCCGACCGAGTGATTGCCTTTGCCGTCGGTCCAGTTCGCCTGCTCCGGCGTCAGATTGGCAACCGCCACATTCCCACAGACAAACCAATCGCTCTTGTCGTGCGTGGTGTGCAGCTCCTGGAGCAGAACGGAGCGAAGCGTGGCAGGCGGCTGCTTCTGTTGTGCGCCCGCGGTGATAGCGAATGCGGTGGCAAGTGCCAGTGCGGTCAGGATGATTCGTTTCATGCGGTCTTTCCCCGGAGTGAATTGGCAGAGCGGTGCGACCGGACAGTGTAGAGCCATCGGGGCGATGGGGTCGCGGATTGTGACGAATTGCCCGCCTGGCGTGGCGAACACCCGCTACACCGGCTGGTAGTAGCGCTCCCCGGGAAAGGCGCAGCCCTGGCAAAGCCGCCGCCCGTCGCGCTCCACAAAGCGGTCGTAGTTGATGCCCTCACCGCACACCGCGCAGGCCAGCCGCTCGCCTTTGTACCCGGGAAACTCCGTAGCGGGCAGCGCGACCCGAACCCACTCCTCGGTGAACAACTCCTCATCCGGCATCTCGCGGTAGGCAAGCATCTGCTGCTGGTTCTTGCTTTCTATCTCCGGATGCAGCGCCCGGGCACGCTCCTTTGAAGATTCGCGCGCCGCAATGCGAACGGCGCGGCCGCTCTCCAGATCGATAAAGGTCGCCGCCATCTTGCCCCAGTCACGGAACTTGAGAGCGCGCTTGCCCAGCCGGCACCCGGTCACCACGCCGATGGCGTCCGTCGCGCAGCGGTCAATCTCCACAAAGGTCACCAGCCGCTTGCGTTCGCGGCCCCGCGGTTCCTCGACGCCCAGCCGCCGGCAGCCCAGCATCGCCATCCGCACGCCGAGGATCTGTCCGGCGCAAAGGTGTCCATGCGCTTCTTCCGCCATGTCAAGCAGTTGATCAAGGGAGTCCACGCTTCGATGCTACGCCAGCACCTCGCGGTACTGTTCATGCTGGGTCGTTAACTCGCGCGCTTCTGCTTTCTCCTCGCCGTAACAACCGTAGCCAGACTCGCCTTCATCACCTCAAGCCGCGCGCGTGCCGCCTTCGACCCGTCGATCAGCCGCTCCACGCTGATCAGCCACTCCGGCAGGTTCATCTGCTTCCGGAACTCCGCCAGATAGGGCTGGATCTTCGCATACTGGAAGTACATCTCCTGGCAGGTGTCGTGGACGAGCGTGGCATCGAGCGCACCGTGATGCACAAAGGCAGCCACCATATCCCAGTAGCCGTAGACTTGCAGAACAAAGCCGCATTGCTTTCCGCCGCCAGTCACTGTTTCAACGAACTCTTTTGCTGATGTCGGTAGAAACTCACCGCCCACATACGACCGCGCCTCGCGCATCACCGCTTCGCGTCGCAGCTCGTAGAGATGCAGGATCAGTTCCGCCTGCCGGATCGGATCGGACTGCACGGCTATCCGCTTGGATTTCATAGCTTTTACGGCCGCTCCTTTGCGCGCGCCCGCGGGGTTCACAGTGTAGCGCGCCGCTTGTTCAAAAGAACTTTTATTCCCATGCAACTTGCCGCTTGTGCGTGGAGTTTTGTGGGACTAGCATCGTCCCGCTTCTTCCTCCCTCCCCGTAGGTTCCCGAATTTTCGTTTCTGGGTCCCGCGCTGTTGCGAGACCGATCAAGAATTTTGTGATGAGGAGAGTACCCATGATTTCTGAAACAAGAATTGCACGCCGTGCTGCACGTCGTTTTGCCGGGGCAGCCGCGCTCGCGCTGTTTGCGGTTTCCAGCCTTGGCCTGGCGGCAACTCGATGCGTCACTCCCGGTGGCCGCTTCGGGTGTCAGGCCACCATCTCCGCCGCCGTCGCCGCGTCCTCGCCGGGTGACACTATCGTGGTCTCCCCGGGCACATATCGGGAGAGCGTCCTCATTACGAAATCGCTTTCGCTGGTCTCGTTTGGCTTTGTGCGCGCCGTCATCGATGCCAGGGGGCTGCCCAACGGCATCTTCATCAACGGCATGGCGGCAGCGCCCAGGGCGGGCGTGGCCAATGTTGTGGTCTCGGGATTCAAAATCCGCAATGCAAACTTCGAGGGCATCCTGGTAGCCAACGCCACTAATGTTACGTTGCTCAACAACCATGTCCTCGACAACAACAGGGCGCTTGATATCGCGACACCTGCGTGCCCCGGCATTCCCGCCTTCGAGACCAACGAAGCCGAAGACTGCGGCGAGGGCATTCATCTGATGGCCACCGACCACTCGAATGTCGTCCGCAACGAAGTCGATCACAACTCCGGCGGTATCCTCATCAGCGATGAAACCGGGCCGAATCACGACAACGTCATCAGCCGCAATTCCGTTCACGACAATCCCTACGACTGCGGTATCACCACGGCGTCGCATGGGCCGGCAACGTCGGTCATCCCCTCCGCCACGCTGCCCTTCGGCATCATGCACAACACCATTTCGGAGAACAACTCCAGCCACAACGGCTTCCAGGTTCCCGGAGCCGGCGCGGGTATCGGCATCTTCGCTCCATTCCCCGGCACAACAGCAGCAGCCAACGTGGTGATTGGGAACGTAGTTCGCGACAACGGGCTTCCCGGTATCACCATGCACAATCACGCATGGGCGCCGATGGCGCCGCCGGTGAATATGAATGACAACGTGATTGTCGGCAACCGCATCTCCGACAATGCGGCGGACACGGCAGATGCCGCCACCTCCGGTCCCACCGGCATCAACGTCTTCAGCGTGGCGCCCATCACCGGCACGGTGATCTCGCAGAATGTCATCGACGACGAGGCCATCGACGTGGCGTTCAACGCGCCGGCGGGCCAGCTCAACGTTCACCTGAACAACTTTGAACCGCGCTCCATCGGCGTGGATAACATCGGTGCAGGCACCGTCGATGCAACGGAGAACTGGTGGGGCTGCCCCACAGGCCCCGGCACGAAGCGCTGCGCCAGCGTTGTCGGCGCTGGCGTGAACTGGACGCCCTGGCTGTTCTTCCCGTTTAACTAACGGGGGGCACATCAGCGCGGGCAGCCTCGGGAGGCCGCTGCCCGCCGCCTTTCTGAATCACTCCGTCGTAGTCGATCCATAATTTGAGGGCGGTGGCGCAGTGCCGCGTATCTGCTCGATGAAGAGCGGCACCTCCTGCTTGATCAGGTCGGCGCGGTCGATCTGAATATAGTGCGAGCTGCCCCGGGCGATAGCCCGCCGGCTGCGTGTCGAAAGCTGCTTCAGGTCTTCCTGCATCTGGTTCCACGCGCGTGCCATGGCAGACGGGTCTTTAGCGGGGTCCTGCGAAAAGATCAGGATCGGCAGCGCTCCGTATGGACCGGTATGCGCCGTTTCCTCGCCGGAGCGGTCGAAGTTCTCCATCTCGCCATCCGCTGCGTTCCCTCTGCGGCAAAGGTCCTCCGCCTGCAGCTTCGACGCAACCTCATCGAAGCCGGGGAACGGCTGCGAGCATTGACCGAAGAGCCGCGGCACGCCGGCGACAAACAGAAGCTGCATTTGGAGTTGGCGAGCCCAGTCCATCGAGTGTCCGGCAAATTCGCGGCTGAATGCGGGATTCCGGTTTTGCAAGGGAGTTGAGCCGTCCACGAAGATCAGCCCGGCAACCTGTTCGGGATAGTGTGTCGCGTAATCGCGGATGTAGATGCCGGAGATCGAGTGTCCCATCAGGACGACGGGACCCTGGATGCCGGCGGCTGTCAGAAGCCCGTGCAGCTCGGCCGCGATATGGTCGGCGTCGCGCGGCGGCGGCAGCGGGTCGCTCCAGCCGAACCCGGCACGATCGTAGGAGCAGACGCGCGTCGTCTTTGCCAGTGCCGGCTGCACACCGCCCCAGATCAACCCGTCGTTGCCCAGGCCTGCATCCAGGATGATCGTCGGCGAGCCGTTCCCCGTGCAGTCGATCCGCATTTCGTGCCCGTTGACCGCATACCGTTGTCCTGGCGGATGGATGGCGCGCAGCACCAGAGCGTTCCATGCACTGCTCGCCGCTATGGCAATTGCAGCCACCGAGAGACAGGACAGAAGGACGCATCCGGTGATCCTGCGCCAGCGAGGCAGGGATGCGCTGCGGTGCCGCCCCATGTGGCGAATCGAAAACCACACGATGGCAATCGCAACGACAAGAATCAGCGCCGGGAGCAAGCCGTAGTAGAAGTTCACTGCGTCATCGTATGCCGGTGTCAATTGGAACTAAAGTGAGAACATGTGCCGGGAAAGTTGCCATTTAATTCCCGCTGATTCGCTACAATGGAAATAGAGATCGGAACAGAAAGCCACTGCACCGGTGGCTTTTTTCGTTGGAAGGCGAAGCGCAGGATTGAAATAGGATACTGTGGGTGACTCGCCCACACCCCGAGCCGCTAAGTCCAATGCCTGGAAATAGTTAGCAGCTAAGTTCTTTAGAAAGGCATTTTTGCGAGCCATGCGTGCTCTATGTGCCTGAAAAAATCAGGCTTACACGGCCGTCTACCGCGCCGCAGGGGGAGGGGGGTAACGTGACCCTGACTAGTTGTTGCCGCCGCTACCTGTTGCACTGCTGCCGCCTTCATCCGAGTCGCCGTCCTCCACCAGCACGGCAGAGAGCCCGACGAGATTGAAGTTCATCGGCTCGGCGCCCGCCGGCGTAAAGACGACGCGCAGCGGGTCACGCTGCCAGGTTGCCTTCGCACACGCGGGGGCGGTAGGAGCATCCGGAGTCGAGGCCACCGGCGTCCACTGTCCGATCTTCTTCGCAAGAATAGGCCGCCGCGCGCCTGCCTGCGCCACAATGGCATACAACTGGTGGCCGCCGGAGTTGAGCCCGCAGTATGCCGCGTAGTCGCGGAACCAGACCACCTGCGAGACCGTGGGATCGTAGTCGGGCAGCTTCATGGGGGTCACATGGCCGTTCACGCGATCGACCATGATCCAGGGGCCGCGCTGCCAGATCCAGTGCTCGGCCTTGTCGCCGGGCAGCGAGTCATTGAGCCGGAGCGCGCGGCGGACGACAAAGCTGCGGTCGGTGATGTCGTGCACCTCGCCGGTCGTCCACTCCTTCACCTTATCGTCCACGATTAGCGGGCGAACGTGCAGCGTCTTCTCGTCCGGCGCAGCGTTGGCCGGGTCAGACGTGATGCTGTAGGGAACACGCTTGCCCGCGCCGATGCCGATCGCATGAGGCTTGACGCGGCCTGCGGCGAAGAGTGTGCTGTAGGGGAGAAGCAGGAGCAGGAGGACCCGGGCCGAAGTACGCATCGTGTTCCGAGGGTAGCGGTGCGGAGGCAGGCGGGGTACTCCCCGAGGGCGGGAGACCGAAGAGATTTAGTGCGGAGGCTGCGGCTTGTGGTCGGGGTGCGGTGAGCCGAAGCCGAAGTCATAGGTGTCCGGCGTCTTGGGCCGGCCGGCCATCTCCTTGCGCAGCAGCACCCAGGTGAAATAAACGCCGACAACCAGGGCGGCCCCAAAGAAGATACCTATCAGGATGTCGGTCCAGGCCATCGACATGGTGCAGCCTCGATGCGTCCAAAAATGAGCCCCGAGTGAAGCGACTGTAGGGTGGGATGGCCGGCCGCCGTCAAGGCCATTTACCGCTACGTGAAATGACCGGAAGGTGGAGGACGGGTGAGTTAACGCTGACGCAGTGGCCCGATTCTGCCCCGGTGGCATCACCTGAGAGTGCCATTGAGCCTGAAGTTGTATTTGGCCCATGATGTCCTAACTATGGCACTTTTCGGAAGCGACCGCCCTGTGATGCCCACGTTCAAGACACCGCCCGATCTGGACAGCGCGGCGCGCAGTCCTTTCGATGACCTGAACCGCCTCGAGACTGTAAACGCCGATCAGCGGGCGCAGGAGCGGCTGGAGCGGGTGCTGGAGCGGAATGGCGGTGCCCCATTGGACCGGCAGGACCGCGCCCCGGTGCAGGAAGCCTCCGCGCCAGTAGGCAGGACGGCACAACCGTCCAGGAGCCATCTCGGGAGCCACTCCGGCGGCACCGATCCGCTGATCGATGGCCTCTTCTCCAAACTGCCGGCGCCCGAGTCCGAGTGGCCCCTGGCCGCCCGCCAGAAATGGCTCCAGACCGCGGCGAACATTTTCGATCTGATGTACGCTCCGGGCGAAGCCGATGCGGGAGAACTTGCGATCCGCGTCGAGCGTGGCAACGGCCGCATCTAGCAGCCGGTCCTCTTGTCCCATCCCGGCGCCGCATACGCAGAGTTGCGATTGATGGTGCAGTAGCGCACAGGTGTTCACTATGCAATAGGAAACGGCCTTTCCATCCGGAAAGGCCGTTCTGCATTTGTTGCCGCGAAAGTACCGTCAGCGCGAGCGGTGCGCCGTGGCGGGCACGCTGCCCTTCGTCTCTGCAAGCGCGCTGTCAATCATGGAGTAGAGCTTGGTGCGATCGAGAACCTCGACGAAGGGGGTTCCCCTCGTCTGGTTTGTGACCACCCAGATGGTGGGCGTGTGCTGAATGCCGATGCTCTGGCCGAGTGCGTAATCGGCTTTGACGAGCGCCGCGAGCTTGCCTTGCGGGTCGATGACAAAGGGCAGGGCGATCTTGTGCTCATCAGCGAACTTCTGGGTAAAGGCGCGAAGGTTAGGCAGGCCCTTGCTGCCGTCGTACTGGCCGTCAGTGATGGCGGTGATCTCGTTCTGATGGGCGAAGACGGCATCGCGGTACTCATCGCCGAGCGTCTTGCTCTTGGTATCGAACCAGCGAGCGTTCACGGCGGCCTGGAAGCTCCAGTCGTGCTGCGGCAGCGGAAAGTCGTGGCGCACCCAGGGAATCTTGTACTGCGCGGCAGCCTGCTTCAGCAGTGGGTTCGCCGCGGCGCAATCCGGGCACTCAAGGTCGAAGAACTCAACGATGGCGACTCGCGCGCCGGCCGGGGGATGAAGCGGTGCGGTGTTGTGCACCGGTGTCGTCTCCTGCGCGGAGCCGCGGGGCGTGGCTGCGGGAAGAACAACGACCGAGATGGCTAGGGTAACGGAGGCAAATGCAGAGGCGGGTCGCATGAACATTGTGTTTGGATGTGTTTCTCTGCTGATTGTACCGATCTCCGGCCTTTTCGCATCGCTTCCAGCGTGCAAGCGGCGTAAGCTGGCTGCGACTTCCTTCGGTTCCTGCCAGCGCCGCCGCTGAGAATCAATCCCCGGTGGCAGCGTATCCCCTCCTAAGCCTGGCACTGTTGCAGCACGTGCAAGCGTGGGATCGGACTTCGCGGCGGGAACCGCATCGAGTCCCATTTCGGCCCAAGTCGAAGGGTTGGAAATGTTCTTTCCCTTCGACGACCTCGGGGAAATGACTCACCGAATGAAGAGGTCCCAAAATGCAGAAGCAATATGTCTCAAAATTTCTGAGGATGGCGATGCTGGTGATGATCGTCTGCGCTCTAGCTAGCGTAAACACTTGTGTATGGGCCGCCAACGACGACGATAGAGATAGGGACCGGAGCTGCTCGGATCGAACTCTTCAGGGCAATTACGGTTTCACGGTGGAAGGGCTTCTCGCGATTCCGGGGCCCGGCATTCAGGTCCGCGGGGTCGTCCTGCAACGATATGACGGCCGTGGTCATATCACCCAGGTCGACCACGTCGTGATTGACGGTATGCCACCCAATGAAGCATGGCGGCCCGGTACCGGTACCTACAGTGTGAATGCAGACTGTACCGGGACAGCGACGATCAACATTCCATCGAGCCCAGCTCCTCCTCTGGTGGTGTATTTCGTCGTCGACAATGAGGGTAAGGAAATCCGCCAGGTGGTGGAGGGGAATGCGGTGGTCGCGACCGGCAGGCGGGTCGATTAAGGACGGATGTTCGACACGCCTGAAGGGGGTTTCATAAGCAGTTCAGAATCCTGAATCACAGGATCCACGGCCGGTCAGCGTCGTTTCTGCAAATAATCAGGTAAGAGTTGGTATCGTTCACCAACTCTTAACTGTTTCGCACGCTGATCCCGCCGTTGCGGTTGATCGCCGCTTAATTTACGCAATCCGCAGCTACTTTTTCTTGAGGACGGCGCTGGCTGCCTCGTCGTAGGCGATGCGCTCGGAGAATTTGCGCAGGTCGTCGTAGCGGGAGGCATCGAGCTGGAGCTGTTTGACGGTGTATTCGCGTGTGTAATGCAGGGAAGTTGCGTCGGCGGTGACCGCGCTGTAGTAGGAGGCGAAATCCGTGTCGAGCGAGACAGGGTCGGGGAGTTCGTCGACCACATAACCCGGCGGAAGCGCGAGATCGAAATGGTCGGTGCGGGTCTGGATAGCGCTGAGGTCGATGGGCCACGCGCGGGTCTCGCGCGGGAGCGACCAGGCGTCTGATCCGAAGATCCGCGGGCGGACGAGCAACAGATCGCCCGCGGTGCGGGCATAGCCGGAGACGCGGAAGCTGTAGTCGAGCTCGAGCGGACGACTGAGATCGGTAGGGTGCGCGGCGCTGAGCGTTTCGATGGAAACGCTGCTCAGGTCGGCACGCAGGCGCCTTTCCAAAGAATCACGCTGCTGTTGCTGGCTGCCCTCGGAGAAGGTGACGCGCGGGCGCTCGGCGGCATAGCCGAAGCGCTGCTCGATGACGTTGCTTCGAGCGAGCCGTCGGCCGCGAGCTGGGCATGGATGGTGTGTTCGATCCGGTCCGGACGGGAGGCAACACGGGTAAAGCAATGAGCTGGCTCAGTCCGCCTTCGGCTGAGGATGCCGTAGCTGCTCTGCTCGTAGGGCGGAATCTGGCCAAGGGGAATCCACTCGTTGGTGGGATCGAAGATGAGATAGCGCGTTCCGTTTTTGGCGCTGATGACCGACTCAAGCAGAGGATTGGTGTAGCCGCTGGGAATCTCGATGGCGGCGATGGCGTGGTTGCCGTCGATGGAGGGGATGCCGGATCGACAAAGCCGCGCCGCGTATCGACCAGGACCCAGGTGGATGAATACCGATGCTTTCAAGCATCGCGCGCAGCAGAGTGGCCTTATCTTTGCAGTCGCCATAGCGGTTACGGAAGACTCATCGGCGGTATGGGGGCGAAGCCGCCGATGCCGATTTCGATGCCGACATAGCGGATGTTTCGCTGCATGTAAGCGGCGATGCTTTGAACCGCGCGGTGAAGTCGGTCTGGCCTGCGACTAGTTCTTTGCTTTTGCGTAATTTCCGGCGTGGTCTGGGCGCTGGGACCGGCAAGTGTGGTGTACCAGTCGCCGACAGCAGTCCACCGGGCATCACCGGTGGGCTGGGATCGCGGGAATAGTGAACGACCAGGCGGCCCGCTATGGATTCGAATTCTGGGACCAGGGGAACGTCCTCGGTATCGATGCCGGAGACTCGGTCGATCTGCCAGCGGTAGTGGCTTGGGGCAGGTTGGCTGGTGACGACGCCTGCGTCCCTGCGGGCGGCGACAGAGTAGTGCCAGTCGGATGGAAGGACCAGCTCGAAGACGGAATGCAGGATGGGGATGGAGTCCTGAAACTCCCACGTGTATTCCTGCACGTAGGGGCGCATGGTGCGCTCGTATTCGTAAGCGACCACAGCGCCGGGATCGGCGGCAGGAGCGTGTGCCGCTTTGGCATGCAGATCGACGTAGAGCATGCCGTATTCATCGTCACCGACTTCGGCGATTTCGTTGTCCTTGGAGGGTGTAGGGGTGGCCGTCGGCGGCGATGCTCCACACGTGGAAGGAGCGCAGCTTGCGGTCGCGATCGATGGGCACATAGATTCTTGCGAAGCCGCGGCCTTGCGGGCGAAGGATTTTGACCACGCGACGCTTGAGCAGTGTGGCGTTGCCGTCGGGCGCAACGGTAAGGGTTTCTTCATCGTCGAGGACCACGGCTTTGGTGGCGGGTGGATAGTCAGGGGTGGAGGCGTGCGCTGCCGTCAGCACCCAGTCGGGCGGCTGAGGCACGCCGCCAAGGCGGGCACGGCGGCAGAGATGGCGAGAGTTGCGGCGAAGCGAGGCCCGTGCGAACGCGCATCACTGTCCCATGGGTTGGAGCGGAGACGTGCAGAACGGCCTGGGCGCGGTCCCTGTTGCTGACGTCATCGAAGAAACCCTTGAGCTTGTCGTACTCCGTTGGCGCGAAAAAAATATTGGCCATGACGTAGCTGCGGGTGAAGGTGATGGTCTGGCTGACGGATTTGGCGGCAGCGCCGTATGCCGCCATCTGGGGTAGGGAGACCTGAGACTTTTCAGGCAACGCTTTCGACCTGGAAGCCGGGCGGCAGGTGGAGGGTGATCTGGTCGATATCCTGATAGGGATAATGGAGGTCGATGGGCTCCTCGCGGTGCGAGCTGGCGAAGGGATTGCCTGCGCCAGCCCCGAAGACGGAGAGCGGCAGGAAGAGGCGCTTGCCGGTGGCGATGCCGAGCGACCCTGAGATTTTCACGCGGACCATAAGGTAGGTGCCCTCGGTATCGAGGCCGAGGAAGTGGTCGGTCTTGACAATGAGGCCGGTGGCAGATCGGACTGGATGTCGTCGTCAAAGTCCTTTTTGAGCTGGATCTGTCGCCTTCGAGAGCCTTCTGGCGCCAGCGGGCGGCGGGCTGACCGGTGTAGACGATGGTGGCGTCGCCGGTGACGGTGCCGTCAGGAGCGAGGGTAATGCCGCCGCGCGCTGAATAACGGTTTCCTTGTAGCTGATGCCAGGTGAGCTGGCAATGACGATGTACCGTCCTGCTGGCGGATGCCGCCGGCCATGGAGTGCGTCCACTGGAGGGACGCCGTAGGGCATGTAGCGCTCGCCAGGATCGAAGGCGCGCTCCTTGCCATTGACGGTGACAAGAACGATAAGGTCGTCAAGCTGGTCGCCGTTAGGTAATTCGGCTGGAAAAAGTCACGGTCGCGGTTGACGACTGCCATGGCGTCGGCATGGAAACGGGCGGCGCGCGAGAGTGCGAGAAACAACATGGCCAGCTCGTCGGGCGAGCCGCGCTTGAGGGCAAGGACATCGGCTGCGGACTTGATGTGCTTGACACCTTCGGCGCGATTCTCGTCCTTGGAGTGCTCGCGGAGTAAGCGGGTGTTATCAAGCTTCATACGGCGTCATAGAGCTTGTTGAGTTTCTCGTCTTCAGTAGCGGCGCCGGCGGTGAGCTCCTTTGGCCGCGCTTTCGATCGCGGATGACGGCGATGCGAACTTGTCGATGTCGTGTGACCAGCCTTTGCCGTAGGCATCCCAATACTCCTGCATGGGCGCTTGCTGGTGTAGTAGAAGCGGACGCGATAGGCAAATGCATCCATGGGCGGCGCGAATTTTTCCTCGGGAATGCCCGGAATTTTCTCGATAGCGAGGTCGAACTCGCCGTTCCGGTCCTGGGCCACCTTATAGCCCGCAGGCAGGAGCTGGCTGTAGGCGATGGCGCTGGTGGCGCTGCCCTTGTCGATGCGCGAGAGCACTTCGCGGCTGTGGGAGTGAAGTGGAAGTGGGCCTTGCGCGTGTAGAGCGCGGTCTGGACGTCCCACTCCGGCGAGACATAGTAGCGGTCCTCGTATCGCAGCTTGTAGCGGTACTCGAGGATGCTGCCGTTCTGGACATCGGGCAGGGAGAAAACCTTCGCTTTGTACTGCAAGGTTTTGGTCTTGATGAGGAGTTTCTCGTAGGGCTTCCCGGTAAACGGGATGACGGTGCCGTCGCTATGGATGGTGCGCCCCTGGATGTCGGTAATCGAAAGTCACGGCCGGCACCGATGATCTCCACATCCCCGTGCTTCTTGCCTTCGTCGCGCAGGATCTTGAGGCGGACGTAAACGGCTTCCATGTGCAGCTTGTTGTCGGTGATGTCTTCGCGGTAAAGGTAGACAGCGTCAGCGTTGGGATCGGCCGGCGCGGCGGTCATCGAGAGCTCTTCCGGCGTCGGTTGCTGCCATTCCGCGGCGAAGGCGCGAGAAGTAAAGATGGGCGAGGAGAGCAGAAGAAAAGAAACCAGCAGGGACCGGCAGAGCACAGGGACCTCGTTCAAGGACTGAAGCGCCGGGGACAAAGTGGGTCAAAATAGCGCAACGGGGGAATGGCTGGCGAGGTTATACCTTGGCTGGCCATTCGTAAACAAGGGAATATTTGGCACTGGATCATGACACTTGGCATCCATTCCTAAGTTGGGAATCGATGAGGCGGCGACGGAGGCCGGTCATTCCGTCTACAGTGGGCCAGTAGGAACAGAGGAGCGCGATCGGCATGAGAGACAAAGGGACGATCACCTTCGGGTTGTTCGTGATCGTGGTGCTGGGAGCGATTTATCTGCTGATGCAGCGTCCGGGTCGCGCCAGCCTGGGACTCGTGGCCGTGCTTGTCGGCATCCTGGTGCTGCGTGTAATTCTGTTTGTGGTGAACCTGCGTCAGCAGCGCCACAACGCCGAGCGTGGCAAGGGCCCGGTAAGGATTGAAACGCGCCTGGGAATCGAAGACGAGACCGAGCCGCGCGATGCCGAGCCTCCCGCAACGCCTGGACCATGACTTATAAGCAGGGATGCGGTTACGCGGCGGTTCGGGGCGTACCGTGCCTGGTGTTCGCGCTGATCGTACGCAGGCCGCCGCTGTATCACGTGGCGGGAGCGCACCGGCTGGGATGACGTGCGGTCTCATCGCCCGGAATTTTGAATACAAGGTGCTGATGCCACTGTTCATCATTGTGTTGAATGTTCTGGCCTGGGGCGGCGTGATCTGGGCTGTGGGAAATGCGTTTGCGGAATTGCCATCGCGCCGGAGGCGCGCCCGGCGGGAAGTCTGAGCCGGGACTCGAACTTCACGCGCATTCTTTCGGCTCCCTGCTCTTCTATGCAGTTCTTTGACTTCGCTCAGCTTGGCATGGAGCCCATACCCTAGCGCCGTTTGTTTCTGGCTTTCGGCTGGCGGCGGAGCTTGCTCTTTCGCCGGCTTCGACGCGTGGGCGGCCTCGGGCCTGGTGGCAGGTTTTAACTTCTTGATCTTGCGCGCCGATCTCGGTTGCGGTCGTTCTTCGATGATGGAGAACTGGAGGCGGCGTTCGACTTCATCGACGCGATCGAGAACGACGCGGAGGCGATCGCCGATGGAGTAGCGGTGCCCGCCATGATTACCGATGACCTGGCGTGTGTTTTCGCGGTAAGTGTAGACATCGTCGACCAGGCTATTGAGCGGCACCAGGCCTTCGATGAACAGATCGGTGAGCTCGACGAAGAGCCCGAACTTGGTGGCGTTCATGACCATCGCATCGAAGTCTTCGCCGATGCGGTGTTGCATGAACTTTACCTCCTTCCACTCGATGAGCTCCCGCTCGGCTTCGGCGGCGCGTCGCTCGTTGTCGGAAGATTCTTTGGCGATGGCGCTCGAGGTCCTCCTCGTGAGGGGCTGGCCGTCCCGGCGATCGCGCCGGTGTCGCGGAATGCCAGGTTCGCTCCGTTGTCGCTTACGCTGGGATCTGTTGCTGAGCTGGCGAACTGCAGGTCCTTCGCTTCGCTCAGGATGACGTGATTGACTGCGCCGGAATGGAGCAGGGCCTTGGAGATGCGGTGGACGATGAGGTCGGGGTAGCGGCGGATCGGGCGAAGTGAAGTGGGTGTAGTGCCGGCGTGGCCAGAGCGAAGTGGCCTTCGTTCTTCTCGCGAGTAGCGCGCCTGCTTGAGCGAGCGGAGCATCAGATGCGCGAGGATGCGCTCCTCGGGCTTGCCGGCAATCTTCTGCGTCAGCCTCTGATACATCTGCGGCGTGACCGGGATGTCCTCCGGGATTTCGATGGTGTCGCGGAGCGGAGCGCTGACTCGCGCCGTTGCGTGCAATGTGGGCACGGAACTCGCGGCGTTCGCTCTTGAATGCACGCTTGACCGGCAGCGCGCCGACGCCCAGCGAGTAGCCGAAGTGCGCGGCGGTTTCTTCGAAATCGATGACGCGCTTGGCATCAGGCTTCTCGTGGATGCGATAGATGGACGGGACGCCGAGGCGGTCGATGCCAGTCGGCGACGCACTCATTGGCCGACGAGCATGAACTCTTCGATGAGACGATGGGCCCAGGTTGCGGTCGGAGCGGAGGATGCCCTGCATCTAGCCTTCGTCATCGAAGTCGATGACGGGCTCCGGCAGGTCGAAGTCGATGGAGCCGCGCTGCTCGCGTTTGCGGTTGAGGAGTCTTCGCCAGCGCGAGCATGCGCTCGAACTCAGGCACGAGCGGCGCGAATTCGCCGCGGACGGCCTCGTCGCCTTCGAGAATGGCGTGGACCTGCGTGTAGGTCATGCGCCGCGCGGAGCGGATGACGCCCTCCGTGATTTCGTAGCTGACGATGTCGCCCTGGCGATCGAGCTGCATGATGCAGGAAAGCACGAGACGGTCTTCGTGCGGCGCGCAGGCTGCAGATGTCGGAAGAGAGCTCCTGCGGCAGCATGGGAACGGCGCGGTCGGGGAAGTAGACGGAGGTGCCGCGCAACCGGGCTTCCAGATCGAGCGGAGAACCGGGGGTGACATAATGCGCCACATCGGCGATGTGGACCTGCAATTCGAAGATGACGTGTGCATCGTAACGAGGACGGCGTCGTCGAAGTCGCGGGCAGTTTCGCCATCGATGGTGACGATGGGCAGGTCGCGGAAGTCGCGGCGTCGCGCAACCTCGGCAGCATCGAGATGCGCGACCTCCTGCGCTTTTTCGAGCACCTCATCGGGAAAGAGGTGCGGAGATGTGATGCTTGCGGATCATGATCTCGACATCGACGCCGAAATCATCTGGGTGGCCGAGGATCTCGAGACGCGGCCGCGGGCCTGACGGTGGAGCGTGGGCCATTCGGTGATCTCGACATCGACCACGAGGTCTTCGAGGTCGTCAGGATCACGAGGCGCGCGGTGCGTGTCGCCGACGACGCGGTGTGGCGAGGCTTCTTCCGATTCGAGCAGTGGCACCTCGTCGCCCGAAGGGGATGAGGATGGGGTGAGTCATGCGCTCATCGAAGGGGACGACGTAGTTTCCTTGAGCGCGCTCGCTGGTCGCGTAGCGGAAACGCCCTACGACGGTGGGGTTTCGGCGGTGAGCGATCTGGACGATGCGGCCGGCGCGCTTGCCGGTGTTTGGGCCATGAGTGCGGTGCGGGAGCAACTCGACGAGCACGAGGTCGCCCTGCATGGCGCCGTTAAGCTCGGCCGGGGGGATGAAGATATCTGAATCGTCAACACGGCCGGGGGCGTTTTCTTGCCACCAGGTGTATTGGGCCGCACAAAGCCGAAGCCGTCGCGGTGGAGGTCAAGGCGGCCCGCAATCAGGTTGGTGCGGGCCTGGGCCGCCTGGGGCAGGGTCCAGTGGTCGCGATCGGCCTTGACGAGCGCGCCGCGGGCCGTGAGGCGGGCGAGTTGTTCGAGGAGCAGGCGGCGCTCGCGGCCGCCACCGAGGCCGAGTTCGCGGATGAGCTGCTTGTAGCCGGCGCGTCCCCCGGCGGAGCGGCCGATGCGGGCGAGGAGATCGCGGTCGGAGGGCATGGTCGCTTAGATGGTACTGCGAAGAGATGCAGGATATGACAAGGGCCTGTGTGGGTACCACTTAGGTGCAAGTTTTGGCGAAAAGATTAGTGACGAGGGATGCAATTTTCAGACAGAGGTGAGTAATATGCAGACAACGGACAGGTTTGGCGCGGGTGCGAAGATCCCGGCCACCCTGTACCTGCTGAAGGATGGACCAGTGCAGAGGGCGGGCGAGTGATTCCCGCGGGGCCGTCGGCAGGCAGAGCATATTTCGCAGTATCTGAAAGGAAACACCCAAGCGATGTGGAAACCGAATCAGCCCGGTAGTACTCCCCAATCCCCCAACAACGAGCCGAACCGTCCGGCGACTCCAGCATCTGGCGGGTTCGAGCCGGCTGCTTCGCGTCCTGCAGCACCGACAGCACAGTCCGCCGCCGCAGACCAGGCGACTATCGGCAAGAGCCTGGTGGTGAAAGGTGAAGTCACCGGCTCCGAGTCGCTGTACATCGACGGCAAGGTGGAAGGCGCAATCAATTTGCCGGGTAACCGCGTCACGGTGGGCCGCAATGGCCAAGTGGCGGCGAACATCTCGGCCCGCGAGGTTGTTGTGCTGGGCAAGGTGCGCGGCAACATCAATGCGAGCGACCGCGTGGACATCCGCAGCGAAGGCTCGCTGACCGGCGACGTGATCGCGCAGCGCATTTCGATCGAGGACGGCGCCTTCTTCAAGGGCGGCATCGATATCCGCAAGCCGGGCAGCGCCGACAACAAGCCGGCGGAAGCAGCCAAGCCGGTTTCGGTCTAACCAAAGAATACGTTCATAACAAAGCCCCGGAGCGATCCGGGGCTTTGTTATTGGTGATTGTCTTTTATGACGCTGCGACAATTACTTGTCGCAGTGTTTCTGGTCATGGTGCGGCCCATCTGTGAATTTTGTTGAAATCTACTCGTTTATTCAGGGCTGAAGATAGTATCTTGCTCGCGCGTGGCTTCGGCCACAGTTCAGCAGTATTTCCTGGAGACCAGTATGAAAGCTTTGCCTCGGTTCATCAGCGGATGCGCGGCGACTGCCGCGCTTTTTTGTTTGAGTCCACATCTCGCAGCAGCGCAGCAGAATGAAGGCATGGCGAAGCTGGGGAATCCCGGTTACACGCGACAGGCGCCGGTGTCCACCAATTCCGTTCGGTCCGTGACATCGACGCCGATGCTGACGTTCCCGGCCGGGGCCAAGATCTCCAGAGGTGAGTCAGCGACCGACGAGAATGGCGTGAAGACATACGCCAGGGGAGAGCGGGCGAATGCGGCCGCTATGAGCAGTGCGAACTCCGCCGTGATGGGGAACGGCACGATGTTCGGCCTGGACACGGTGCCTACCTTCGAAGGGGCGTTTGCTGCGACGGGCGGACCGAAGGCCGGTACGGTGTATCCGTACATCATGATCGGGAACGATCCGAGAACCGGCGGCACGACAACGCTTCCGGCGAAGATCACCACCGTGTCGCTGCAGTTGCTGAATCCGGACGGAAGCGTGAACCGGGTGATCTCTTACCAGCCGTTCGAGAACCTGACGCTGAATTCGCCGGTATTTGAGGAGTCTCTATACGGAGACGGCCGGGCGCAATTCACAGATGCGGTTCAGCGCGCCGAGTTCTTCAACATGATGAAGCAGAACTGGCACACGAAGCTGGATCCGACCGTGGTGAACCGGGTAACGGTGACGGTGCCGCGGTTTGTGAACGTACGGTTGCCGAACGGGAGTGTTGTGCAGGTGCAGAACTATTACGTGGGCACGGCGCCGAACGGCGACTCCTTCGTGGAGATGCTGGACCTGTTCTTCAACAGCATTTATGACAACCAGGTGGTGAACGACATCAACGCGGGCAACCACACGACGGATGCGTTCAACATGGAGGTATTTCCAAATACTTACCTCTTTTCGATCGACAACACGGGCAAGATGGCGGACTGCTGCGTGCTCGGCTTCCATACTTACTTCCTGGATTCGAGCGTGACGCCGCAGCCTCGCTGGATCGAAGCGTTTGCGAGCTGGGTCTCGCCGGGTCTGTTCGGCGCGGGATTCCAGGACATCACTCCCTTGTCCCACGAGGTGTCGGAGGCCTACAACGATCCGTTTGTCAACACCGTGGTGCCAGCCTGGCAGTTCCCAGGGCAGCCGGCGAATTCGAAGGTGTGCCAGGGGAACCTGGAGACCGGCGATCCGGTAGAAGTGCTGCCGGATGCCACGGTGGCGATTCCGCTGCGGGACAGCGGGAAGATTTATACCTATCATCCGCAGACCGAGGCGCTGCTGCAGTGGTTCAGCCAAGGCCCGGCTTCGAACGCGATCAACGGGGCCTGGAGCTATCCGGACGAGAATGCTCTGACTCGGTCGGCAGTGCCTTGCCCGCAGTAGAGGCTGGTGAGGTCGCAAAGCCCCGAAGCCAGTTGCTTCGGGGCTTTTTGTCTATGCGAAGGCGAACTCTGCCGATAGAATGCCGGGACCCATGTATACGCTGACTGAAATTGCCGAGGATGTGTACCGAATCTGTATCTTCTACCCGCAGGCCAATCTTGCGTTCAGTCACTTCCTGGTGAAGGACGACGAGCCACTGCTCTTCCATGCCGGGTTTCGCGCGATGTTTCCGCTGATTCGCGAGGCGGTCGCGAAGGTGATCGATCCGGCGACGCTTCGCTATGTCGGGTTCAGTCACTTCGAGTCGGACGAGTGCGGCGCGCTGAACCAGTGGCTGGAGCTTGCGCCGCAGGCCGAGGCGGTGTGCGGACTGCTGGGCGCGATGGTGACGGTGAATGACTTCGCAAACCGGCCGGTGCGCGCACTCGCCCGGGAGGAATCGCTCTCGACGGGCAAGCGGCGGTATCGCTTTATTCCGACGCCGCATCTTCCGCATGGCTGGGATGCCGGCCTGATGTTCGAGGAGACGGGCAAGACGCTCTTCTGTTCCGATCTGTTCGTGCAGGGGGGTGAATGCGATCCGGTGACGACCAGTGACATCATCGACCGCTGCCGGACGGACCTGATCGCCGCCGAGGGTGGGCCGTTCGCGGGCGCCACACCCTATACGGCGCGCACGGGCCGAGATCCTGAAGGACCTGGCGAGCTGCCGGCCGGAGACGCTGGCGATCATGCATGGATCGAGCTACTCGGGCGACGGGGCCAAGGCGCTGACGGATTTGTCGGGCGTGCTGCGCGAGGTGCTTGGCCCCGGATAGCGGCATGGACCATCGTTCGCGGGAGCTCTGTTTGCGAGAGTCACGTTACCCGGGCACCCCCCTCCCCGTCCGGCAGCTCGTGGTATAAGGCTCCTCTTTTCTGCGGGTTAGGGGATGTGCCGATAGCTAAGTGCGGTGTCTAAAGGACTTAGATGCTAAAGATATCCAACCATTGGAGTTAGGTACTGGCCGTACGGGCACACGCGCCGGTGCGCGACCCGCGGGGTTTCGCTCCGTTGCCGCTCGCGAAGAGATTTGCGGATAGCCCAACAGGTTCCTGCTCGATGCTCAAACAGAAAAAGCCACCTCTGCGGTGGCTTTTCTTCTTTGATTCTCTATTTCTATTGTAACGAATTGGAGATATAGATCCGGCACATTTCCTGTGGGTCGCCGATCCGTTGGTAATGGATTGGCAGACGCTTCGCGTTCACTTTCGAGGTGAACTGCAGGTCCTTCGCTCCGCTCAGGATGACAAGAGCCTAGCTCCGTTTGAAGCGGCGTAGCAGGCTGCCGGGGATGGGGACCTTCAGGGCTACGGTGAAGGCGATGTAGAGCGCGCCGTAGGGGATGAGGACGGCGATGGCGGTGAGGATGGCGGCGCGGGAGCCGTGCCCGTGTAGCGGCAGATGGCGATGCAGGAAGAAGCAGAGCACTCCGGCGGCGATGGCGGCGGCCCAGAGGCGGAGGACACGAGTGGCAGGGAAGTCGACTATGCCGATGCGCTGGTGGAGAGCGCGGCGGAGCAGCGAGTATTCGAGCCATGCGGCGAGGCCGGCGGAGAGCGTGAGTCCGGCGACGCCCCAGCGCGGATCGATGCCGAGCATGCGGGGCAGCGGGTTCGAGAAGAACCAGCCGAGGGCGAGTGTGAGGGCGACGCGGATGACAGCAAAGTTGAGCGGGGTGCGCGTGTTGCGCAGTGCGTAGAAGGCCGAGGAGTAAAGGCGGCCGGAGGTGCCGGCGAGCAGTCCGACGCCGGAGCCGGCAAGGGCGCCCCATACGTAGATGACGGCGCGCGCGTCGAAACGGCCGGTGCGGAAGATGGCGGCGACGACGACATCGCCGAGCAGGACGAAAGCGACGGCCGAGGGGACGACGAACCAGGCGATCTGGCCGAGGCCGGCAGCGAGACGGGCGCGGAGTTTGGCGGCGATCTGTTCGGGGGTGCCCAGGGCAGCGGACATGGCGGGGAGCTCGGCGGCGGAGACGGCCATGCCGAAGAGCGAGACCGGAAGCTGATTGATGATCTGCGCGTAGCTGAGGGCCGCGACCGCGCCGGTGGGCAGCGGGCTGGCGAGGATCTGGTCGACGAAGGCGCTGAGCTGCACGACGCCACGGCTGATGAAGACGGGGAAAAAGTTGTGGATGATGGTGCGGACGTGCTCGGAGCGGAAGGTGGCCTTCCACTGAAGCGGGCTGAGCAGCCGCAGCACCGACGGCACCTGCACCAGGAACTGCAGCGCTGAACCGACGACGGAGCCGATGGCGAGCGCAATGGCGAGGCGGGGCTCGGCGAGGGCGGAAGTGTCGTGAGCGAAAAGGCTGCGGCCCTGCCAGACGAGGGTCGCGATCATGGCGGCGTTCCAGATGACAGGCGCGGTGTAGGAGAGCAGGAAGCGGCGATGGCTGTTGAGGATGCCGAGGCACCATGCGGAGAGTACGAGCAGCGCTGCGCCGGGGAAGAGGATGCGGACGAGCTGGATGGTAAGCAGCCGCGTCTCGCCCTTGAAGCCGTAGGCGATGACATCGACGAGCGCGGGCGCGAAGACAATGCCCAGCAATACGAGCACAGAGGCGACGAGAACCAGCAGCACGAAGATGGCGGCAGCGGTGCGAGTGGCCTCCTCGTGGCGCTCCTCGGCATTGAGACGCGCGTAGACGGGGATAAACGATGCCGAAAGGACGCCTTCGCCGAAGAGGTTCTGGAGCATGTTGGGGATGCGGAAGGCGGCCTTGAAAGCATCGGCGGCAAACGAGTTGCCGAAGTAGTGGGCGAAGATGCGCTCGCGGACGAGGCCGATGAGCTTGGAGAGCAGGATGCCGGTGGCGACCGCAAGCGCGGCGGCCCGGCCGTGAGGCTGCTTCGTTTTGGGCAGGTCGGGCAAGTCGGCGGGAGGGGCGGTTTCGGGCATGCCTGGTTTGGGTTCGTTCTAGCTTATCTGCCGGGTGACCGGCGTGGGAGTGTGCAGTGGGTTTCGGTGAGTTGATCAAGGCAAAGCGTGGACGCTTCGTGTCGACATATGCCTTACCAACAACCCACCCCGGCCCTCGGCCAGAGCAGAGTACCCACGATGCTTTCCCGACATCCAAGGATGCATGTTCGGGTTGTTTCCGGAGTGATTATGGCGAGCGACGGCGATAGGCTGATCCGGTTCTTTGAGGGCGGCGTGGATGATGACGGCCGGCGGCTGGAGGAGATTCTGCGCTGGGACGATATACGGCTGGAGATGGTGCATGACTACATCCAGTGGATCTTTCCGCTGACGGAGGCGAGCGGGGCGAATCCGCGGGCACCGGTGCTGGATGGGCGGTCGATTGCGACGATCCGCGGCGATGCGACGATGCAGCGGCGGCTGCGTGCGGCGTTTGAGCGGATGCTTACGTTTTACGGATTTGTGCTCGAGGACGGTGCGGTGGTGGAAGCGCGAGGGTTTGCAAAGGCTTCGCAGAACTGGCTGCATCCGGGGAACCATAATCATCTGCGGCTGAGCCGGATGCTGCGCTCGCTGCGCGTGCTGGGGATGGAGACCGAAGCGGCGGCGTTGTGGGAGGCGCTGCGGGCGCTGTACGAGCGCGAGACGGCGGTGGGGCGGCGCGTGATCACGACGGAGACATTCGGGTTCTGGCGGCGGGCGGCATCGGAGTAGCCGGTGCTGGCCGCACAGGCACATGCGCCTGCGGCGGTGCTGGCCGCACGGGCACATGCGCCTGCGGCGCGACCCGTGAGGGTTCGCTCCCTTTGGTCGCTCACGCTCGAATCAGCGCTGTACCCATATCTCTGCGAGCGCTTCGCTCAGGATGGGGCACCCTTGTTTGCTGCACCGATCATTCAAACATTTCGTTGAATTTGTCGTAGGGGATGAGGTTGTTGGCGGCGAAGGTGAAGGTGCCTTTTTGCTGGAGTTCTTCTGCTGCGTGGAAGAAGGCGCTGAGGGCGACGCGGCTGAGGGTGCTGCCGACGCTGATGCGGCGGACGCCCAGGGCGGAGAGCGCGGCGACATCGAGGTTGAGGCCGGCGGAGGGCATGAGCACGTTGATGGGGCGGTCGACGGAGCTGAGGACGGCGGCGATGTCGTCGCGGGAGTGGAGACCGGGGGCGTAGAGCACGTCGGCGCCGGCTTCCTGGAAGGCCTGGAGGCGGCGGATGGTGTCCGCCAGATTGGGATTGCCGGCGATGAAGTTTTCCGCGCGGGCGGTGAGGGTGAAGGACGCGGGAAGGGAGTGCGCGGCTTCGGCGGCGGCGCGGAGGCGTTCGACAGCGTGTTCGAAGGGGTAGAGCGTGCCGTGGGGACGGGGGGTGACGTCTTCGATGGAGCCGCCACAGAGGCCGGCGGCGGCGGCGAGCCGGATGGTTTCGGCGCAGGACTCGGGCGAGTCGCCGAAGCCGTTTTCGAGATCGGCGCTGACGGGGAGATCGGTGGCGTCGACGATGGTCTTGACGTGGCGGAGCATGGCGTCGCGGCCGACGGCGCCATCGGGCAGGCCCGCGGAGAAGGCGTAGCCGGCGGAGGTGGTGGCGAGGGCTTCGAAGCCGAGGCGGGCGAGGAGGCGGGCGGTGCCTGCGTCCCATGGGTTGGGGATGAGGAAGGCGCGGTCGCGCTGGTGCAATGCGCGGAATCGGTTGGCCTTGTCTGCCTGGGTGGGCATGCGGTGCTCCTTCGGATCTGGAGTTGACCTGCCAGTGTCGCGGTGAGATGGGATTCGGCGCAAGCGGGCGTGGGGTGAAGCGGCGGGGCTGAGGTGCGAGTGTGTGCCGCGATAGCGACGAGCAGTGCGAGGCAATTCTTCGGGGGACATGACGAGCGGGTTGGGTTATAACCATGTGTCGGCTGGAGGGAGGCTGGACATGGGGCTCAAGGCGGCATTGTGGGTGGGAGTGCTGGGGTGTGGGGTGATCTGCGGCGTGGCGATGGGGCAAATTCAGCAACAGCAGCAGCAGGCATCGTCGCACCTGGGGCGGACGACGCAGCATGCCGGTGAGGAGCCGAATCAGCCGAACGGGACGAACAACGGCATTACGACGCTGCAGCGCACGCCCACGCCGGGCGCTACCCAGGTGAGAGGCGGCAACGGCGTGGTGCTGCCGGATTCGCCGGAGACGGCGAAGCATCCGGTGACCGAGACGCTGCACGGCGACACGATCAAGGACGACTACCGGTGGCTGGAGCAGCAGCATGATCCGACGACGCGGGCGTGGATCGACGCGCAGAATGCGTATACCGACGCGTATCTCCAGCAGGTGACGATGCGGCCGCAGATCCAGGCGGAGATCGAGAAGCTGCAGCGGGTGGAGACTTACGGAATGCCGATGAAACGGGGCGATCTGTACTTCTTCAAGAAGCGGCTGGCGGATGAGAACCAGGGATCTTTGTATGTGCGGCGCGGCGTTGCGGGCGCCGATGAGCGGCTGGTGGATGCGACGAAGCTGAGTGCGGACCAGAACACCTCGGTGAATCTGCTGGATGTGACGAATGACGGATCGATGCTGGCTTACGGGATCCGGCAGGGCGGCGCGGATGAAATGGAAGTACACCTGGTGGACGTGGAGTCGCGCAAGGAGATGGCGGACCGTCTCACGAGCCAGCGCTACATGGGGGTGCAGATCAGCCCGGACAAGACGGGGCTGTTCTACGCGGTGTTTCACCACTCGGGAACGCTGGTGTACTGGCATGTGTTCGGCACGGACCAGTCGGCGGACAAGATGCTCTTTGGCAAGGAGTACAAGGGCGAGCCGCTGGGAGAGATGGACCTGATCGGGGTGAACACGTCGGACAACGGACACTGGCTGATTCTGTCGATCAGCCGGGGCGTGCCGGCGAAGCGCGAGGACATCCTGTTGAAGGACCTGCGCGCGCCGGATTCGACGTTTGTGCCGTTGGTGTACGGGATCGAGAACCGGTTCAGCCTGATTGACGCAGGGACGGACGACTTTCTGGTGAAAACGGATATGGGCGCGCCGAAGGGGCAGATCCTGCGCGCCGAGCTGAATACGCCACCGCAGCAGTGGCAGACGATTGTGGCGGAGTCGGACAACCCGATTGAAGACACGAGCGTGCTGGGCGGCAAGCTGTTCGTCGAGCGGCTGGTGGATGTGAAGAACGAGATCACGATTTATGGGATGGGAGGGCAGCCGCTGGGGAAGGTGAAGCTGCCCGGGATTGGAACCGCGACGGTGCCGTATGGACGTCCGCTGGAGAAAGAAGGTTTCTACAGCTTCACGTCGTTCAACGTGCCGCCGACCATCTATCGCTACCTGGCGGACACGGGCGGGACGACTGTCTTCGCGCAACCGAAGGTGCCGTTCCATCCGGAGCGCTATGAGGTGCGGCAGGTGTTCTTCCAGTCGAAGGACGGCACGCGCATCCCGATGTTTATCGCGGGAAAGAAAGGACTGCCGCGAAACGGAAAGACGCCCACGCTGCTGACGGGATATGGCGGCTTCCTTATCAGCATGACGCCGGGATGGAACCCGATGTATGCGTGGTGGCTGGAGCAGGGCGGATGGTTCGCGGTGCCGAACATGCGCGGCGGAGGCGAGTACGGCGAGAACTGGCACAAGGCGGGAATGTTCGGGAACAAGCAGAACGTCTTCGACGATTTCTTCGCGGCGACGCGCTACCTGATCGACCAGAAGTACACGAGCGCGGAGCACCTGGCGATCTGGGGGCGGTCGAACGGCGGACTGCTGATGGGCGCGGCGATGACGCAGCATCCAGAGCTGTATGGGGCGATTGTGTGCGGGTATCCGCTGCTGGATATGCTGCGCTATCAGAACTTCGAGTTCGGGCGGCTGTGGACGACGGAGTATGGCTCGGCAGACAACGCCGCGGATTACAAATACATTCGCGCCTATTCGCCGTATCAGAACGTGAAGCAGGGAACAAAGTATCCCGCCATCATGTTCTTCTCCGGTGACAACGACACGCGAGTGGACCCGTTGCACGCGCGCAAGATGGCGGCGGAGATGCAGGCGGCGACGGCGAGCGATCGTCCGGTGCTGCTGCACTACAGCCTGAAGGGCGGGCATAGTTCGGGCGTTTCAGTGAGGCAGCAGATCCAGGACGACTCGGATATTTTGTCGTTTCTTTGGAATGAGGTGGATACGAAATAAAGGCCGACAGGAGATGACAGCAGGCGACTACAGATAACAGCAGGTCTATTTTTCCGCAGTTGTCTGCATTCGTCTGTCGTTGTCTGGGGTTGTCTCCAGCACTTTCATCAGTTGCTTCGCGCTGTGTTCGATGTCGAAGTGGTGTGCGAAGCATTCGCGGGCGTTCCGGCGCATGGCGATGCGGTCCGATTCGGGGAGTTGCTGCCATCCAGTGAGCAGGTTGGCGGTGCCTTCGGCGGTGTCGGGGGCGGTGAGGCCGGCGTGAGCGGCTTCGATTTCTCGCCAGATGTTGACTTCGCGCGAAATGAGGACGGGCGTGCCGCAGGCGAGCGATTCGGCGACGGCGATGCCGAAGTTCTCCTGGTGCGAGGGGAGCGCGAAGACTTCCGCGGCGAAGAGGGCGCTCCACTTCATGGTGTCGCGCAGCATGCCGGTCCAGACGACGCGGCCGGCGATGCCGAGAGCGGCGGCGCGGGCGGCGAGCGTGGGCTGCCACTGGACGTCATCCGGGCCGGCGAAGACGAGGCGCCAATCAGGATCGCTAGCGAGCGTGGCGGCGAAGGCTTCGAGCAGGAGATCGCACCCTTTTTTGGGATGGAGCCGGCCCATGAAGAGCAGGATGCGCTTGTCGCGCAGATCGGGATAGCGATCGAGAAAGGTGGAGGCATCGATGCCCGCGGGCGGCGGCGCGGTGCCGAGACCGGTGACAACCGCGTGTGCTCGATACCGCGCGAAGGATTCGGGGGCGAGGAGCTTTTCCTGTTCGCAGGTGAAGAGGACGGCGCGCGCGTCGCGGAGAACGCGATAGTCTGCCCAGGGCCAGTAGATGGATTTCTTCAAGTGCTTGAGCGGGAAGGCGCGTTTGAACCAGGGATCGAGCATCCCATGGGCAAAGACATAGTAGGGCGTCTGGCTGCGATGCAGCGCGCGCCAAGCTCCGAAGGCGTGGTATTGCCACAGGCCGTGGATGATGACGGCATCGTAGCGGTGGCGATTGCGGCGAAGCCAGGGGACGTATTGAGGCGCGTAGAGATAGCTGGTGCGGCCGGGACCGAGCGCGTGGACGGGCAACGGGAAACTGTGGACGTCAGGGTGTGCGGGGCCATCGAGGGAGGCGACCTCGATGGTGTGGCCTTCGCGGAGATGTACGGCGGAGAGGCTGCGTATGGCTTCCGCGGGGCCACCGCCGGCGGCGCGAATGGAGGCGATGACGTGGAGAAGCTTCATGCGGGCGGGGTGTGGCCGAGTTGCTGCAGGGATTGTACAGACCCGGTGTGCGGGATGGTCATGTGAATCCGAAATGGCCCGATGGCATTATGAAGGGGACGGCCCGCTGTCCGGGCGGCATTCGCCTGGCGGACGGCGCGATCAGGATTTGAGGAGAGAGGCACGTGACGAAACAACCGGTTTCTGATGCGCTGGTGTTTTTTGGAGCCACGGGCGATCTGGCATACAAGCAGATTTTTCCTTCGCTGCAGCGGCTGGCTAAGCGCGACAAGCTGAAGGGACCGGTGATCGGCGTCGCGAAATCCAATTGGACGCTGGATGACCTGAAGAAGCGCGCGAAGGACAGCGTGGAGCAGCACGGCGGCCTCGATCCGGAAGGATTCGAGAAGCTGATCGCGCGGCTGTGCTACGTGGACGGCGATTACGCGGACATTGCGACCTTCCGGCAAGTGCGCAAGGAACTGGGAGCGGCAGCGCATCCGATCCACTACCTGGCGATCCCGCCGAGTTTGTTCGGGATGGTGCTGGAGCAGTTGAAGCAATCGGGTTGCGCCGATGGGGCACGCGTGGTGATCGAAAAGCCATTCGGACACGACCTGGAGTCGGCGATTGCGCTGAACAAGATCGTGCACCATACGTTTGACGAGAGAGACGTCTTCCGCATTGACCACTACCTGGGAAAGAACGCGGTGCAGAACCTGATCTTCTTCCGCTTTAACAACTCCTTTCTGGAACCGATCTGGAACCGGCAGTACGTGGAGAGTGTACAGATCACGATGGCGGAGAGCTTCGGCGTGCAGGGGCGCGGGCATTTTTACGACGAGACGGGAGCGATCCGCGATGTGCTGCAGAACCATCTGATGCAACTGCTGAGCAACATCGCCATGGAGCCGCCGATCGGCTCATGGGCCGAGGCATTGCGCGATGAGCGCACCAAGGTGCTGAGGGGCGTGCAGTGCCTGGAGCCGAGCCAGGTGGTGCGCGGGCAGTTCGAGGGCTATCGGAGCGAACCGGGGGTGAATCCGAACTCGACCGTGGAGACATATGTGGCGCTGAAGATCTGCATCAACAGCTGGCGCTGGAAGGATGTGCCGTTCTACATCCGCACCGGGAAGTCGCTGCCGGTGACGGCAACCGAAGTGGTCGCGCGGCTGCGGCGGCATCCGGATATTTTCTCTCGAGATCCATTGCCGTCGAACTATGTGCGATTCCGGGTGAGCCCGGAAATGACGATCGGCCTGGGCGCGCACGTGCGGCTGCCGGGTGAGATTCCGCGCGGCACTCCGGTGGAGATGATGGCGACGCAGCAGACCAAGGCGGAAGACATCCTGCCCTACGAGGAGCTGCTGGCGGACGCGATCATCGGCAACCAGTCGCGCTTTGCCCGCGCGGATTACGTGGAACAGGCGTGGGAGATTCTGGAGCCGCTGCTGGAAAACATGCCTCCGGTACAGATGTACAAGCCAGGGACGTGGGGTCCGCCGGAGGCGGAGAAGCTGGCGGCGCCGGATGGCGGCTGGCAGGATCCGACGGTCTAGTGCTAGAGGGCGCGGCCGGCGGCAGCGCCCGATGCCCATGCCCACTGAAAATTGTAACCACCGAGGTGTCCTGTTACATCGACGGCCTCGCCGATGAAGAAGAGGCCGGAAATGCGGCGGCTTTCCATGGTTTGAGGCGAGAGCTCCGCGGTGGAGATGCCGCCGGCGGTGACTTCGGCTTTGGCGTATCCTTCCGTGCCGGCGGGCGAGACTTCCCAGCGGTGCATGCGTTCTTCGGCGGTGAGCAGCGCGGCGTTGCTCCAGCCCACGGGCGGATGGACAGCGGCCCAGCGATCGGCGAGGCGCTGCGGCAGTACGGAGCGGAGGGCCGCGCGCAGAGCGGACGGGTCGCGACCCGCGGCCCGGGAGCGAAGCGGAGCGGTGAGGTCGTGGCCGGGCGCGAGATCGATGGCGATAGCGGAGCCGGGCTTCCAGTAGGAGGAAATCTGCAGGATGGCAGGGCCGCTGAGACCGCGGTGGGTGAAGAGCAGCTTTTCGCGGAAGCATGCTTTGCCGTGAGAGGCGATGACTTCCGTGGAGAGCCCGGTGAGGTCGGCGTAGCGGGCAGCGTCCTCGGGTTGCCAGGTGAGCGGAACGAGGGCGGGGCGGCAAGGCTCGATGGCGAGTTCGAATTGCGCCGCGATGCGGTAGGCGAGATCGGTGGCACCCATCTTGGGGATGGAGAGACCGCCGGTGGCGACAACCAGCGTGGGTGCGCGCCATGCGGCATCCGCAGTGCGGACGAGGAAGCCGTCGTGACGGCGGACTTCCTGGATGTGCTGACCGAGGACGATGCGGACGCCCGCGGCAAGGCATTCGCTTTCGAGCAGGGCGGTGACGTCACGGGCGGAGCGATCGCAGAAGAGCTGGCCGAGGGTCTTCTCGTGCCAGGGGATGCGGTAGCGATCGACGAGCGCGATGATGTCGCGCGGTGTGTAGCGGGCGAGCGCGGAGCGGGCGAAGTGAGGGTTGGCGGAGAGAAAGTGCTCGGCGGTGCAGTGGAGATTGGTGAAGTTGCAGCGGCCTCCGCCGGAGATGAGGATCTTTTTTCCGATGCGATCGGCGTGATCCAGCACGATGACGCGGCGGCCGCGCTGACCGGCCACGATGGCGGCCATGAGACCGGCTGCGCCTGCGCCGAGCACGATTCCGTCGCAATGCTCTTCGTGATGGCTGGAGGAGGCGGCGGGCATCAGGCCGTGAGGGTGAAGCGGTACTGCCAGTCGCCGCCGGACCATTGGAGATAGTTGGTGCCCCAGGCATTGTTGAAGAGGCTGACGTGGACGCCGTCTTTCATGGCGGGGGGCTCGCGCGAGAAGTCGAGCGGCGAGCGGTTGCCGAGCGCGACGACGGGAGCATCAAGGGTGGCGAGCTCGAAGAGGCCGCGCTGATCGCGGTAGCGGAGCTTTTCAGAAATGGCGTGCATGCTGCGGCCGCCGCCGCGCACGACATCAGAGGGACGCAGCGGCTGGCCGCATTTCTCGAGCTCCCAGCCGGCGGCCTCCGGGGCGATGGGATGAAAGGTGAGCCACATGGCTTCCGGCAGGCGGTTGGGCTGCTTGCCGAGGCAAGTGAATCGTAATTGCAGTTGCGGCGTGTTTTTGGGCAACAGGATCTCGAGATAGAGCGAGGCGGGCCAGGCGACGAGGCCGGCTGCGGCGGCGGCCGGATCGTCGATGGCGAGCTCTGCTAGCAAGTGGTGGCGGTCAGCGCCTTCAGCGATCCACGACTGACGGATGCGGGGGTGCCACTCCCGGGTGGCGGCGCCGAAGTGCGCGATGTTGGGCTTGCCGAAGTCCTGCGGGCCCCACCAGGTCTTGACAGTGAGATAAGACGCGATGAAGGCGTCGTAGGCTTCGGGGCCGAGTGTCTGATAGGTGAAGAGCGCAAGCGGATTCTGCGGTGAGGCCCAGGCGCGCCCGGATGCCTTGCTGAGGAGCGCGATGATGGCTCCGGTGCGGGGATCGAGTGCGATGCGGAAGTGCGGCGTTTCGAGCACTCGAGAGGCGGGATGCGGCCGCATGCCGACGGGAGTGGGCGGGGTGACGCGCAACGATTCGAGGCGCTGTTCCATGGCGGCGCGCATGGGGGCGGGCAGGCGGCCGATTCCATCGTTGAGGTCGTCGCGCTTCTCCTGCCAGCTTGCTTCCATGGTGCGGTAGCCGGGCTGGTTGATGACGGATTCGAGGTCAGAGGGCGTGTAGTGGTCCTGATCGAGATAGCGTTTGGTGTCAGTGCCCCAGGTGTGTTCGACAGAAAGCGTCATGCGGCGCAGGAGAGCGCGATCGATGCCGCCGCCGATCTCGAGCTGCTTTGCGGCAATCCATTCGCTGCGCAGGCGGGCGGCCTCGCGATAGCGCGCTACTTTGGGCGGGTCGCTGGGAACGCCATAGATCCAGGTGTCGCCGATTTCGTCGGTGACGACGGGGAGCTTGTCGCGCACAGGAGCAAGCGCCGCGGCGACATCGCTGAGGTTTGCGGCAGTGATGGTGGCATTGGGAAATTGTTTGCGGAGGCGGGCGTAGATCTCATCGATCTCCTGCCGGGTGTGCGGACCGGCGTTGTCGCCGCGCATTTCCATGGAGAACGCGGCGTCGGCGCCGGGCAACGCGACGGTGCCGCCGTAGTCGTGGTGGTGATAGATCATCGGCAGGGTGCTGCCGTCGGGACTCTTCCAAAGGAAGACGTCGGGCACTTCAGGCGGAGTGCTGGCGCCGTTGACGCCGATGTCGAGCATGACAATGCCGTGAGCCGCGAGCGGTGCGACGATGCCACGCGTGTGACCGGGGACGTCGGTCATCTTTGCGCCGATGGTCTTGCGGCCAAAGCGCGCGTCGAGCGAGCGGGAGAGGCCGAGCGCGCCTTCGATCATGGAAGGGTCAAGCATCTCGGTCTGCCAACTGAAGGGGAGCGCGTGCCAGGCGATGTCGCCGGCGGCAATGGCCTGCTCCATGCCGCGGCGCTGCTCGGGCGAGGCCTGCTCGAGATATTCGTAGAGCAGCCAGGAGCCGGTGGTCCAGGTGTAGCGATCGCCGCCGGCCTGACGGAGCGCGGCGGCGGTCTGGATGGCTTGCGGGTAGTAGACATCGAAGTACTTCCGCATGACGTTGGCCTGGGTGTCGGTAAAGCCGACGTCGAGGTGGCACTTGAAGACAACGAGGACGCGGCGAATGTCGGGATTTACGGAGGGTGGTGCGGATGGAGCCTGCCCGAAGGCGCGTCGTGCGGCTGTGGCTCCCGCGGCAAGGGCCGCAAGTCTCAGGAGTTCGCGTCGCTGCATCATGCCAGCCTGTAGAGGATTTTTGCGGAACGCGTCAGTGTAGCGCATCACGCGAGGAACGGGGTTGGCAGCGTGCCCGAAGCGGCGATTGCAGTGTCCCGGAATATTTATGACTTCTTATCAAACCTGAATGGAAGCCGTACTGCGGCGGAAAGGGAATCTGCATCAGTTCTGACAGGCGGTGCCCGGTGGCGCGAAGGATTCCTGCAAGCATTCTCTGCCTTGTGGTTTTGCTGGCGGGGTGCTCGAGCAGCATGTCGACACATTCCGGTTCGGGCGGCGGGGGCATGAGTACGTCCAGGCAGATTCAGCACATTGTCGTGATCTTCGGAGAGAACGTTTCGTTCGATCATTACTTCGGAACCTATCCCGTGGCGGCGAACAGGGCGGGCGAGCCTGTCTTTACGGCTGCGCGGGAAACTCGCTTTCCCGAGGGACTGAGGGGCGCGCTGCTGACTGCAAATCCGAATGTGTTGAATGCGAGAAACGGAGCGGGCGCGACGAATCCGTTCCGGCTGGATCGCCTGCAGTCTGCGACGGAAGACCAGAACCATGGATACAGCGCGGAGCAAATGGCTTTCGATAACGAGGCCATGGACCTGTTTCCGCTCGCGGTGGGGAGAGGGGACCCGGTGGGGCTGGCGACGCGGACGGGGGCGCCCAAGGACGAAACCACGCCGTGGCTGACGATGGGGTATTACGACGGCAACACAGTGACGGCGTTGTGGAATTATGCGCAGCACTATGCGCTGAACGATCACTCGTTCGGCACGAATTTCGGGCCCTCGACCGTGGGCGCGATCAATTTGATCTCAGGGCAGACAAACGGCGCAGGGCCGGATGAGAATGAAAGCGCCGCCGTGGTCAGCGACGGCAATGGCGGTTTTACGCTGATCAGCGATGCCGAGCCGAAGGGCGACGTATGCGATCCGGGGCGGTCGGTGAAGGTTTCGATGACTGGCAAGAACATTGGCGCTCTGTTGACCGCGGCGAACATCACGTGGGGATGGTTCCAGGGAGGATTCGACCTGACGCTGACCGATGCGGATGGAAGGACGGGCTGCGAGCGCGCGTCGCGCTCTCCGGTGACGGGTGTGATGTCGGGAGATTACAACCCGATCGAAGAGCCGTTTCAGTTTTATGCTTCGACTCAGAATCTGGAGCACACGCGGCCCACGGCGGTGACGGCGATTGGAACGAACAACGACGGAGCCAATCATCAGTACGATATTCACGACTTTATGGATGCGCTGGCCGCGGGGAATATGGCGGCGGTGAGCTTCCTGAAGGCCCCGGAATTCGAGCAGGGGCATGCCGGTTTCTCCGACCCGCTGGACGAGCAGAGATTTGTCGTGGATGTGGTGAATGCCATCGAGCAATCGAAATTCTGGCCGAGCACCGCGATTGTTCTTGCGTATGACGACTCGGATGGCTGGTATGACCACATGAATCATGTGGTCAACGGGTCAGCGACGAGCCGAGATATGCTGAGCGGCGCCGGGGAATGCAAGAAGGGTGACGCGACGGCGGACAATGCCCTGCCGGGTATCCATCCAGCCACGCAACATGCGCAGGGACGATGCGGCTACGGGCCGCGACTGCCGCTGATGGTGATTTCGCCGTGGGCGAAGAAGAACTATATCGATTCGACGGTGACAGACCAGACCTCTGTTCTGCGGTTTATTGAAGACGTGTTCCTGGGGGGCGGGCGTATCGGCGGGGGATCGTTCGACAGCTTGGCGGGATCGCTGGACAACATGTTCGATTTCAGCCAGAGCTCGCCGCCGAAACCTAATATCGTGCTGCTGAACGATACGACGGGCGAAGTGACGAGTAACCATTGAGGCGATGCGCTACTGCGGCGGAGACGATTTGCCGATCGCTGCGTGGCTGAGTCCCTTGAAAAACATGCTGTCGTCGGAGAGCGAATACTCGACCCAGTCGAGCTTTGTCCAGGGGATGCGGTTGGTGCGGCGGTCGAAAACGACAAAGAGAACGACGTGACAGCCGGGCAGATCAGGGTTTGCCGAAGGCGTCGTGGTCATGACGGGACGGTAGAGTCCCTTCGCGCCGGGACCGAGGGCGAGACCTCCGGGGCAGGAGTCGCCGTTGAGCTCGAGCCTTCCATTGCGGTCCCAAAGCCACATGGGGTAAGCGCCCTGCACCGCGGTTGGGGCGTAGGGGCTGGGCGCTCCGTAGGTATCGATCAGGGACTGCTGAAAGGTGGCGCGGTCCGGCGCGTTCTTCGGCGAGTGGGTGACGATGCGCTTGATATAGGCGACGCGGTTGTTGACGGCCTCGATGGTATAAGCTTCGTCGTCGATGTCGTCACCGGTGAAGGGGATGCGCTCGGCAAAGATCGTGGCGACCTGGGGAGGAAACCCGGTGTGCGGCCTGGTGATTTGCAGATCCGGCGGAAGCCTAGCCTGCGCGTCTTCAAGGCTCATGCCGAGGCGGATGCCGTTGAGGGCGACATCCTGAGCGCGGGCTGGAAGCGCCGCGGCAAGAACGCAGAGCACGATAGATGACAGCAAGAGACGGCGCATGAGTGCGATACCAGAGTAACGAATCGGCAGGCTGCTTTATAGGACGGGGTACAGCTTGATCGGGCTTTGCGTGGGCTGATGGTGGGATCGCCGTGCAGGCAATTTGATTGCCTTCCCAATACGGTTCTTTCGGATGACCGACTGCGGCCCATTCAAGAAGAGAACATGTTGTATTGCGGTTACAGATGCTATAAGAGAACTGCTTGTACCCCGATTGACGTAACTCCTCCGAAAATCATCCCGGGTCGAAGGAGCGTGACACGCTTGGATTCCGACGCCGTTCAGGGAAGACGAGACAGCCATCGTCGATGGATGGTCTTCGGGGTGTGCGGTGTGCTGCTGCTTGCCATTGCGAGCGGCGCATTATGGATGGGCCGCGGCGGCTATGAACGAGACGACTATCAAAACGTCGCTGTGTTGCATCCTTACAGCACCACTTTTCCATTGACAGAGAAGCCGGTCAGCGAAAGCGGCAATTGGGTCGGCGGGAGCCGGGCGGGAGCGAGCCTGAGAGCAGGCGGAAGCATCTGGCGAGGCGGGCGCCTGTGGGGCGATGTGCAGACGAGTGCCGGCTTTGCATTCGGCGCGGGCGAGCCGACGGAATTCGGCGATCCGACTGCGATTCTTGCCGGGAAATGGAACGCGAATCAGGGCGCGATGGCGGGCGTGCGGATCCATCATGTGCCGACCGGCAGATGCTGCCACGAAGTGGAAGTGCGGCTGAGGACGACGATCTCCCGCTGGAGCATCACCGGTTATGAGGCGTATTGCAGCGTCATGCCGACCCAGCCGTATTGCCATATCGCCCGATGGAATGGGCCCAATGGCAGCTACTGGAATTTCGAAACGGGGAAGGCCGATACCTACGCAACGGACGGAGATGTGCTTGAAGCAACGGCGACCGGCACGAATCCGACGGTGATCACGCTCTATAAGAACGGTGTGAAGATTCTTGAGGCCAGAGATACGGGGAGCGCGGGCGGAGGATTTGGCGCGTATGGTCCGTGGACTTCAGGAAATCCCGGGGTTGGATTCTATGACAATCCTGACGATCATTGGAACGATTTTGGCTTCTCGTCCTTCCGCGCGACGGATGAAGGGGATCTTCTGATGTCGTTGAGGGGAGGCGCGGCTTCGCGTGACAATTTACCTCCGACGGTCCAGCAGGGCGATGTGAAGGGCGGCGCGGGGCATCCGCTACACTGACAGGGGCGACAACGGGGCCCATAGCTCAATGGTTAGAGCAGGGGACTCATAATCCCTTGGTTGGGGGTTCGAATCCCTCTGGGCCCACCAGGTGACTCGCTGAGGTGTAATTGTCTCGCTTTACAAGGGTTCGCATGGGCGTTTAGGCTGCCAGCAAACGTTTACCGAGCCCACTCCGAAACGGACACAACGCGAGGAGCGGAGATTTACAGGAGTCACTGATGGATCGGAATCAGTGTTCAGGTAGCAAAGACAATTTGCCTCCACATTCAGCCATCGATGATCCGTTGCTGGAGCCGAGCCGTCGAGAATTCATGATCGGGCTCGGAGGTACTGCTGCTTTCGCGGCGCTGTCGACCAGACGGGCATTGGCGCAAGCCTCCGGGGAGGCACTTAACGTCGCGCGGGTTGCAGTTCCGACGAGCCTGACGATGGCCAGCGAAAACAAGATCTCTGCATTGAATGACGGCTTCGCGCCGGCGAATTCGCTGGACCGTTCTCATCCGCATTTTGCGGTAGTGGGCGGAGCCCGTCGAGCGGCAGCCGCAAGAGTTGGGTGCAATACGATTGGACCGAGCCGGTCAACGTCAACAAGATCGAGATCTATTGGGCTACCGATCGTCCCCGGCGCGGTGAATTGCCGGGCAGTTACGTCCGCCGGATTGCGATGCCTGAGAGTTACAGGATTCTTTATTGGAATGGGAAGGATTTCGTTCCGGTTTCTCAGCCTCAGGGACTTGGCATCGTAGCTGGACAGGTTCAATGCGACAACCTTTGAGCCGGTGACAACAAGCAAGCTACGGCTGGAGGTGGTTCCTCAAGCGGGGCGCCCGGCGGGGATCCTCGAATGGGGAGTTTTCAACTACGGTCCCGTTCCATCGCTTCCCCCGGTGGTCGATGCCGGCGTGGACCGTTCGGTGGTGAGCGATGGCAAACACCTATCTTTCCGGCAAAGTGACGTGGCTCGAAGATTCAAAAAAGAACCGGGCACGCTGGGTCAAGACTGCAGGACCAGGCGCCGTCGACTTTGCCGACGCGGCCTCACCGGTTACCACCGCGACGTTCTCGCGGCCTGGTGACTACGTGCTGGCGCTGGAAGCTGCAGGAAGCAAGGGCCCTGCGCATTCGATTGGATGTGCACGTGGAGCCGGCGCCACCTGCCGAGCGACTCAACGTGGTTTACACGCGGAAATACTCGATCGACAGCCAGCTCTGGAATGAGCGCGCGAAGGCGCTGATCGTGAACTGGATTCCTCACTGCATCGCGATGTGCGAGCGAACCGATATCGCGCCCGATGCGCGGTGACGGCGGAATCGACAATTTCATCGAGGCGGGGAAGGCGAACCGCGGCGAACCGCACGGGAAGCACAAGGGCTATGTGTTCTCGAATGCGTGGGTGCACCAGACGGTTGAGTCCATGTGTATTGCTCTTATGGTCGATCCACAGGGCGATGTGGAGATCATCAAGGCGCAGGAACTGATGCGCGGTACGCTGGAGCGCTGGATTCCCGATCATCCTTGCTGCGCAGATGCCGGATGGCTATCTGCAAACCGCTTATATCCTGGCCGACCGGAAGGACTGGCCGGAGCGCTGGTCGCCTGATCACCGCGGCAATCATGAGGGCTACGTCTCGGGCTACTTCATCGAATCGGCAATCAATCATTACACTCTCACGGATGGTAAAGACCTTCGCCTCTACAACGGCGCAAAGAAGCTTGCGGATTGCTGGGTGGCGAACATCGGGCCAGGCAAGAAAGAGTGGTTTGACGGGCACCAGGAAATGGAACAGGCCCTGGTACGTTTCGGCCGATTCGTGAACGATCAGGAAGGCGATCACCGCGGAGACGCGTATATCGCTCTGGCAAAGTTTCTCCTCGATTCGCGCCGGGGCGGAATGAATACGACCAGAGCCACTTGCCTCCCGGCCAGCAATACGAGGCTGTCGGCCACGCCGTCCGCGCCACGTATTTCTACTCGGGAATGGCGGATATCGCGGCTGAGACCCAGGACCGTGATTACCAGAGCGCAGTGATTTCGCTCTGGGACAACATGGTCAACAAGAAGTACTACCTGACCGGCGGCATCGGAAGCGGCGAAACATCTGAAGGATTCGGACCAAATTATTCGCTGCGCAATGAAGCGTACTGCGAAACCTGCTCAAGCTGCGGGCTGGTGTTTTTCCAGTACAAGCTGAACCTTGCCTATCATGACGCAAAGTACGCCGATCTTTATGAGCAGACGATGTACAACGCGCTTCTCGGGGGAGTTGCGCTCGACGGGCAAAGCTTCTGCTACACGAATCCGCTTGTAAATACGGAGCGCGCCAAGTGGCACGTGTGTCCGTGCTGCGTGGGCAACGTGTCGCGCACACTTCTCATGATTCCGACATGGGCATACGTGAAGAGCAACGACGGGCTTTACGTCAACATGTTCGTAGGCAGCCGTATCCATGTCGGCCAGGTTGCCGGCACCAACGTTGAAATCGTTCAGAAGACGGAATACCCCTGGCACGGAACGATTTCAATCACGGTGAATCCTGAAGAAGCCAAGACCTTTTCCGTGTATGTGCGAATTCCCGAACCGAACCACGAGCAAGCTTTACAGGGAGTCGCCTCGAGTGCAGCGGTGTGAGGCGGTTTGCCGTCAATGGGCAGGAGCAGACGCCGGTCATTCGCAAGGGTTACGCCGAGGTGACGCGTGAGTGGAAGCCTGGAGACCGCATTGAACTGGAATTGCCGATGGAGCCGCAACGCGTAGCCGCCGACAGCCGCATCGAGGCGGACCGGACATGTTGGCCATGAAATATGGACCGCTCATCTATAACGTCGAGACTGCGGACAACAGCAACATCGAGCGGAAACTCGGCGATGCTCCGCTCAAAGCGGAGTGGCGTCCCGATCTTCTGGGTGGTGTCATGGTGATCTCCGGCAAGTGGGAGGATGGCTCGCCGATGCTGGCGGTCCCGAATTTTGCGCGCATGAATCGGGTGGGACCGCCACGCGAATATCCCGGGGATGCAGAGAGTGACCTCGCGCCCGGAGCGAAGCCGCCCATTGAGTCGAAGGTCTGGATCTAGCAAACGCGGTGGAAGCCTTGCCTGCTGAGAACGATGCGGTAAGATGTTTGCTGCTTTCATGCACGCAGAGAGCTAACGCGCGATCGTTATGAAGTTCCGGTTTTTTCCCAGAGCGATTGTTTCCAGCGTCGCGGTGCTCCTGTTGTTCCCATCGGCGCTGCCAGGGCAAGCCAAGGATGACAGCACCGCCTCGATCGTTTCCGCGCTCAGGAGCGGGCAGTTCGATGAGGCGCTGCATTTGTTGCAGCCAGCGCTTCAGAGCGCTCCCAATAATCCTCAGCTATTGGCATTTCAAGGCCTGGCCTATTCAGGCAAAGGTGAGCAGAAGCTGGCGCTAGGTTCCTATCAGAGAGCGTTGAAGTCATCCCCGGAGTATCTTCCGGCCCTCGAAGGGGCTGCTCAACTGGAGTATGAAGCCGGCAGCGCGGATGCGGTTCCTCTGCTCGAGCACGTGCTCCGGTTGCGTCCCGACGACAGCACCACTCACGCCATGCTTGCAGTGCTTGCATACAAGAGGGGGGATTGTCCAAGTGCGGTGCAACACTTTGCAGAGATTGAGCCAATTCTTGATTCTCAACCCGGAGCTCTGCAGGAATATGGTGTGTGCCTGCTGAAGCTGCAGCAAACCGACAAGGCTCTCCAGCTTTTTCAGAGGCTGCTCGCTTCGCGGCCCGACGATCCTCGGGCCCGGCGTGGATTGGCAATTGTCCAGTTGGATGCAGGGCATCCGCAAGATGCGCTGGCGACGCTGCAGCCGTTATTGGATTCCAATCCGGATGTCAGCACGATGCAGTTGGCGGCAGCCGTGTACGAGGCGAATAAAGACACGCCGAACGCAGTGAAGGTTCTGCGTGAGGCCATTATCAGGAATCCGCGGGAAACGCCGCTTTACGTGGACTTCGCCGATATCGCGATGAACCATCAGTCATTTCAGACGGGGATCGAGATGATCGATGCGGGACTCAAGCTTCAGCCTCGCGCCGCGGAACTTTACCTGGCACGCGGCGTTCTCTACGTCCAGCTTGCCAACTTTGACATGGCAGCAGCGGATTTTGAAAAAGCCGAGCAACTCGACCCGCACCAGGGCCTGAGCGCGGCCGCGCAGGGGATGATCGCCGAGGAGAGAAACCAGAACGATCCCGATCGGGCGCTCGCAGCCGTGCGGGCGCGGCTGGCTAAGAAGCCCAGCGAAGCGTTCCTATGGTATCTGCAAGCAGCGATACTGTCCGAGAAGGCCCCGGAACCTGGTTCTCCTGAATTTCAGCAAGGCATCACTTCCGCTCGAAAAGCTGTCACCCTCGACCCGTCGTTGTCGGCTGCTCACAACGTACTCGCGAAGTATTACCTGGACTCCGGCCAGTATTCTGTCGCCGCCCAGGAGTGCCGCAAGGTTCTGGAGCAGAAACCCGACGACCAGACGGCTCTCTACCATCTCGTCCTTGCGCTTCGAAAGACCAACCAGCAGGCAGAGATTCCCGAATTACTCAAGCGATTGGCCAGGGCGCGTCAGGACGAAACCAGGCAGGAAGCCGAACGAAATCGCTTCAAGCTGGTGGTCTCGTCGCCCGATCCGAATTAGCTCCTGCAACAGTGCCAAATTCGGTCTCTTTACTGATGCACGGCCGCCAGCAATAATGGAGAGCTTTACGCGTCCCTTCCGATGACTATCACTCGCCGTTCTTTCGTTCTCTTATCTTTGTGCGCTTCCGCCCAGCAACTCGTCGGCCAGAACCAAGGGGTCGCCACTCGCGAAGTCAAGGCCCAGGCCAAGCCAACTCCATCCGGAAAACCGTTCAACGCGCACTTTACCGATGTTGCATCCGAAGCGAATCTGCGGGCGCCGATTGTCTATGGCGGAGTGGATGCAAAGAAGTACATCATCGAAGCCAATGGCTGCGGTTGCGCCTTTATCGACTATGACAACGACGGCTGGGTGGACATCTTCCTGCTTTCCGGGACTCGCCTGGGCGGCGATCCGCCGGATGCCACCAATCGTCTCTACAAAAATAATCGCGACGGCACGTTCACGGATGTCACTGAGAAAGCGGGACTGGAAGCAGCCGGCTGGGCGAACGGAGTGTGCGTCGCCGACTACAACAATGACGGCTACGACGACATATTCTGCACCTACTTCGGTCAGAATCGTCTTTATCGCAACAATGGAGACGGTACCTTCACAGATGTAACGAAGCAGTCCGGGTTGTGGGATGCCGGTCCCGCGCGCTGGGGAGCCGGCTGCGCCTGGATCGACTACAACCGCGACGGGCACCTCGATCTCTTTGTCTCCAATTACATCCGCTTCTCCCTCGAGCACGCGCCTGTTCCCGGCGCAAACTCGACCTGTAACTGGAAGGGCGTTCCTGTGAACTGCGGGCCGCGCGGTCTGCCGACCGGCAGGCACATCCTGTATCGCAACAATGGCGACGGAACCTTCAGCGATGTCACGAAACAGGCGGGCATCGCCGCCGCAACCGAGAGCTACGGAATGACGGTGGTTACCGCGGATTTTGACGAAGACGGCTGGCCGGACATCTTCGTTGCGTGCGATTCCACGCCGAGTCTCTTATTCATGAACAATCATGACGGGACATTCCGCGAGGAGGGAGTTATGCGCGGTGTCGCGCTGAGCGACGATGGCATGGAACAAGCCGGAATGGGTGTGGGTATAGGGGATTACAACCTCGACGGCCATCTCGATCTATTCAAAACCCATTTCATCGGAGACACCTGCGGCTTCTATCGCAACGACGGCACCGGCAACTTCGATGAAGTGACGCGCGCCGCGAAAATCGGCGTCGAGACGCGCTACACGGGCTGGGGCGCCGGGATCGTCGATCTCGACAACGACGGATTCCCCGATGTGTTCTTTGTGACGGGCAGCGTCTATCCCGAGGTGGAACGCAAGCTGCCCCAGTATCCGTACAAAACGCCCCGCGTGCTCTTCCGCAATCTCGGCAACGGCACATTCGAAGAGATCGACACACAGGCGGGTGAGGGAATTACGACGCCAGACAGCGGTCGTGGCTGCGCCTTCGGCGACTTCGACAATGACGGCGACATGGACATTCTTATCGTCAACATGAACGAGCCCCCATCGCTTCTACGTAACGATCAAAAAGCCAAGCGGAACTGGCTCAAGGTCAAACTCGAGGGCGTAAAGTCCAACCGCAGCGCCATCGGAGCGCGCGTGCTGGCCCGCTACGGAGGAAAAGTGCAGGCGCAAGCTCTCCTAAGCCAGTCCAGCTACTACTCGTGCAGCGATCCCCGTCTTCACTTTGGGCTGGGAGCCTGGAACGAAGTCGATGTAGAGGTTTTCTGGCCCAACGGACTGCACGAGCAATACCGGAAGATCGTCGCGAACCGGCTGATCACCATTCGGGAAGGCAAAGGAATCGTTCCCAATCGAGGGTGGGCCCGCTGATCCCGATACATGGCGCGGTGGGTCAGTGTTCACCGAAGCTCTATTGACAAAAAGCTCTTGACAGCGGTCATGCGCATGGAATTAAAAACCTTTTCACCAACTGGGAAACGTTTTCTGAGGGTCTCTTCAAACTAGTTGCCAATCGACAAATACCGGAGCGATCCATGCTACGACGCAGGTTGTGCCACTTTACCCTTGTGTTGTGCGGCCTCTCCGCAGTGTTCGCCGTTCCCGCCTTCGCGCAGTTCACCGCAAGCATTCAGGGCATTGTGCAGGATCAGTCAGGCGCGGATGTTCCCAACGCAAAAGTGCAACTGGTCAACTCTGCGACAGGCGCTACCACGGCTACCACCAGCGATGCTTCCGGAAACTATCGCTTCGTGAGTCTCGCTCCGGGAAGCTACCGGATCACTGTACAGGCGCCCAGTTTCTCGAAAGCCGAAGCCGTAGTCACATTGCTCACGGAGCAGAATCTCAACGTTCCCATCTCACTCAAGGTAGGCTCCGCCTCCGAATCGGTCACTGTCACCACTGAAACTCCCATCGTGGACACCGCCGACAGCCGCACACATCTCACTCTTCAGAACGAGGCGGTCGCGCAGTTGCCCATTGTGGGGCGCAATCTCGTCACCCTTGTCACCATGGCGCCCGGTGTTTCGGGTCTGGGCACCAGCACATCCGGAAGTCCGGCCTCCGGTGTCGACAACTACTCCACCGAAGAGCAGGTCGATGCGAGTGCCAATGGGCAGGGCCAGAACAACAATCAATACGTCGTTGACGGCCTTGACGTCACCAGCGGAATCCGCCAGGGCGTGTTGAATCTGACGCCGCAGCCCGAATCCATCCAAGAAACCAGCATTCAGGTCAATACCTTCTCGGTGGAGCACAGCCGCGCGGCCGGGCTCCAGACGATATTCACGACCCGGTCGGGAACCGACCAATTTCACGGTGTTATCTCCGACTGGTTTAACTATCAGGGAATGTTCGCGAACCAGCACTTCGTGACGTCGAAGGACAACCCCTACAAGGCATTCCATTCGAACAACATGGACTTCGCCATTGGCGGCCCCATCGTTCCTCACCACAACAGCTTCTTCTATTTCGCGCTTGAGCCCTTGCGTTCGTCTGCAAGTGCCGGAGGATTCGTCACCTTTGCTGATCCGCAGTTTATCGCCTTCGCCAAGGCAAATTACCCAAGCAGTGTTGGAACCAAGGTGCTCAATACGTACCTTCCGTCCGGTGTTGGGGGCATCAGCGTGCAGCAGACGGCGCAGGACGTTTTTGGCACTGGTTCGGCGGGTTGCGGCCAGAACGGCGTGCCCTGCAATCTGCCCATGATCGACCAGGGATCCTTTGGGGCCACGCAAATCCGCAACGGCACCCAGTATTTTGCTCGTATCGATCAGGGATTCAAGAAGGAGCGCATCTACGTCAGCCTTTTCCGGACGCTCCTCGAAACCGGTGCGGCCTCGCCGATGCCGCAGTTCTCAGCGTTGAATAACACCTGGCAGGTGGCCGGACAGGCGGCATGGACGCACACCTTTTCCGCCAATACCCTGAACGAACTCACGGCCGGCCAGAGTCGCGTTGAAGGGGAATAGGCACCGGCGCTCAGGATTACACGGTGCCGTCGATCTCAGTGAACGGAATCAACGCGGATGGTGGGCAGGCCTACGGAGTCGGCTTCGCGCAAGGCGACTTTATTCAGCACAACTACCACTGGCGTGATGTGCTGACGCACGTTCGCGGCACGCATACGCTGAAGTTTGGATATGAGGGCTGGTATGGAGACGACGTTGAACCGTTCGAAGGCCCCTGGTCGCAGCCCAAGTTTGTATTCGATAACCTGCTGAAGTTGGCCCAGGATGCACCGACCAACGAGAACGGCGTGATGTACAACCCGGCCACCGGAACACAGCAGCTTTGGAATTGGGATGCTGCCTCCCGCACCTTTGGCTTGTTTGTGGAGGACACCTGGAAAGCAAGAAAGAACCTCACGCTCACCCTCGGCCTGCGTTATGACGACAGCGGCAACCCCTGGTCCAAGAGCGCGTCAACTGTGTTCGGAAACTTCTATCTGGGTACGGGAGACACCCGGCAGCAGCAGATTGGCAACGGGTATGCCAAAGCCACACACAACGCTCTACTGCATTCGGTAAACAATCTGTACAGTCCGCGATTTGGAGTCGCGTGGGACCCGACAGGCAACGGCCAATGGGCGATTCGCGGCGGATTCGGTGTCTACCGAAACTGGCTGACATCCGCTAACGTGCAGGAAGAATTCCGCGGCAGTCCCCCTGGCCTGGTCATGCCCGTGTTCTTCGCGGGCTCGGCCAATCCTCCGATCTTCGTCCTTGGAAACAGCTCCAAGCCGCCGTTCGGATTCAAGTTTCCGACGTTCCCCGGCGGATTGAACGCACAAGGCGGGGTCACCGGCGCGAACTTCGCAATCGGCGGCATCAACCCGCTGCTGAAATCGCCCACGGCGAATATCTGGTCACTCAGCGTGGAACGCCAGCTCACCCGGGTCCTGGCGGCCACCATCGGATACAGCGGATCGCATTCCTACGATATGGCGAGTAACGGAAACGCGATCGGCCTTGTCGCCTATGGCGTGGACGTCAACGTCTTACCCGGAGACCTCATCAAGCACGAGAGCATTTCGCCAACGCGGCTTAATCCCAGCTTCGGTTCGATTACGTATGTCGAGAACGACCGCTACGCAAATTACAACGGCGTGTTCTTTGATCTGCGAGGGCTTTTCTCGCGCGGCTTCCTCGATCTCTCCTACACCCGATCCAGTTCGAAGGACGACGGCCTTGCCTATCCCACGCCGGACAATCCTGGGCAGTACTATGGACCATCTATCTTCGATGTGCCCAATCGAGTCTCGTTCAGCTGGAACTACTCACTGAAAGGCCTGAATGAGGGCCAGGGGGCGGTGGGCCACATCACCGGAGGATGGGGCCTGAGCGGTACTTCCATCTTCCAGTCCGGCTACCCGTTGACGGCAGACAACACCCACTCTTACATCCCCGTCTGCCAGAATGCGGATCCAACGGCGGCTCCGTGTCCGTCGGCGGCTAACCCTGCCGTGGGCTATGCGCCTGGAAGCGGCGACTACAACGCTGACGGCAACAATCTCGACTACCCCGATGCTCTCAGTTACAAACAGTCCACCGATAACAAAGCATGGCTGACCGGAGCCATTCCGAAGTCCAATTTCACTGTTCCGTCCTTCGGCAACGAGGGAAATGAAAAGGCCATGCAGTTCCGCGGTCCAAACTTCTTCGAAAACAATATCAACGTCTACAAGAACATTCCATTTACCGAGCGACTGAATTTTCAGCTCCGCTTCGAATTCTTTAACCTTTTCAACCGAGCAAACTACGCCACCGTCAATACGAACCTCCCGGACGGCGGCTTTGGCGCCGCCACCGCATCGCATGAGCCGAGGTTCTGGCAAGTGGGAGGACGACTCTCCTTCTGAGATTGCATTCGATCTGTGACAGTTACCCTGAGACCGGCGCGCTTTACTCCAGGCGCCGGTTTTTCTCTTCCTTCGTCGTGAAACCAGCTTTACACTTTGCTCACACCGATGCCGATGTTTCGCCTTCGAGCACTCGCCTGGTTGGCGCTTCCGTTTTTTCTGCTGCCGTCCCTCGCACAAACCAGTGAAGACAGCATCGGCGCCATCATTTCCTCGCTTCGCGACGAACAATTCGACAAAGCCCTCGCCCTGCTTCATACGGCACTTCTCCATTCGCCCCGCAATGCCCAGTTATGGACCATGCAGGGCGTCGCCTACACGGGCACGGGGAATAAGAAGGAAGCGCTTCATTCATTTCGGCAAGCGATCAAGCTCTCTCCTGATGAAATACCTGCACTCCAGGGAGCTGCACAAATCGAATTCGATGCAGACGATATGGCGGGAATTTCGGACCTCCAACATCTTCTTCGTCTCCGTCCCAACGACGTCACCAGTCATGGCATGCTCGCGGTACTTCAATATCAGCAAGGCGAGTGTACCTCTGCTGTTGTTCACTTTGAAAAAGCCGCTGCATTGTTCGAGTCGAAGATTCCCGCCCTGCACGCATACGGCTCATGCCTGGTCAGACTTAAGCGATTTGAGAAAGCGATCGAGATTTTCTCCCAAGCCGTGGCTCTCAACCCGAGTGACCGCCGCGAGCGGCAGGTCCTGGCCTCTGTTCAGTTGATGGCTCACCAGCCCGAACAGGCCGTCGCCACGCTCTCTCCGCTGCTCGAGGCCAGCCCGGATCCTTCGACCCTTGAACTCGCGTCTGCCGCTTACGAGGATGCACACGACACTGAGAAAGCCGTCGACGCGCTGAGGCAGGCCATCCTGCTCGACCCGCACGACGTAAGTCTTTATGTCGATTTCGCCGCGCTCTCCTCCACGCATCAATCCTTCCAGGTCGGGATCAACGTGGTGAATGACGGTATCGCCCTGCAGCCCAAAGCCGCGCCTCTCTACTTCGCGCGAGGCGTTCTCTATGTCCAGGTAGCCGAATACGACAAGGCCGAGGCCGACTTCGAAAGAGCTTACGAGCTAGACCCGAGCCAGTCTTTGAGTATCGCCGCGCAGGGTCTTGCCGCGGTGCAGCAGAACGATCTCGGCCGGGCCCTCTCCGACGTACAGGCACAACTCACCCGCAAACCCAACGACCCGGTTCTCCTCTATCTCCAGGCTGACATCCTCTTGCAACAAGGCGCCGAACCCGGCAGCCCCGAGTTTCAGACGGCAATGCGCTCAGCAAAGAAGGCGGTTGAGCTTCGTCCTAGATTTGGACCCGCCCGCGACACTCTTGCCAAGCTGTATCTGAAAACGAATCAGTATCGCGAAGCGGCAATCCAATGTCGCAAAGCGCTCGAGATCGATCCTAAAGATCAGTCCGCTGTCTATCACCTCATTCAGGCACTCCGCAAAACCGACAACAAAACCGAGATCCCCGAACTACTCAAGCGGCTGGCTCTCCTGCGCCAGGAGGCCACCAGCAACGAGCGCGAAGAATACCGCTACAAGCTAGTCGAAGACGAAGCGCAATCGAAATAGAACCCACACTGGACGTACCGGATTCTGAAGCTCCAGTCGGTGCAGAGAGCGATGATACCGCTACGTGCCTCGACGGCCCATAGCTCAATCCTGACTGATCTATTTTTCAGATACGGAGTTCATCGCGTCGTTCCCTTTCCCTGCCCCATGTTGCGCAAGAAATTTATGCTGGGGGGCGCGCCATAACTCCAGAATCGACAGGGTGAGGCTGCCAATATTGCCAGTTGCCGGGCGTAGCAGTGTGGTGCATCACTGTTATATGGCAAGGCGGCCCGACATAGACAATAGCGATCCTCCCCTAAGAGTGCTGCTCGCTGATGACCACGCCAGAGTTCTTGCGGGCGCGAAGAACCTGCTGGGCCCTGGCTGTGATGTCGTGGCCAGCGTTAGCAGCGGTCGTATGGCATTGGAGGCGGTACGGAAGCTGGGGCCAGACCTTGTTGTGCTGGATATAGAGTTGCCCGAGATGGATGGGATTCGCGTAGCTCAGGAAATACGGCGCCAGGGCCTGAAGGTACGCATCCTGTTTCTGACGGTCCACAATGACGAGGACTACATTGCGGCCGCGCGTACGTTAGGAAATGGATATGTTTTGAAGTCCCGGATGGCCACTGATCTGCACCACGCGATTGAGGAAGCGATTGCCGGACGCTTCTTCGTTTCCCAGCGCACATCCTAGAGGTCAGTTGAACGACGATTCCTGCCCGGGAATCCGGTAAGTCTCGCGCGTACATATGCATGTAACGCACTCCTCGATGTTCATCGACGAGTTCAATTCAGAGGCAGTGCCTACTGGTACAATCTGTTCACTGCCGCATTTTGAGCCGTTGTTATAACTTAGACGATAGATTCCTGAGTAGACATTAGATCAATCGACTTACTCAGACCAATATTTGAGGAGTATAGGTCATGGGGATCCAAGTCGCTTGCGGTCGACTCTATCCGCTAAGAACAGCCGCGCAAGTAAGAGCGATCAGCTTGCTGGCGACCTTGCTGCTCACGGTTTCTACAGCGATGGGGGCAGCACGGAAGAATGTTCTCATTCTGCATGAAGGTTCCCGGCTGCTGCCATACCAGGCACTGATGGCTCAGGAGATGCAAAAGGATCTCGCGTCGAGAGACGGCGTTCATATCGAGATATTCGAAGAATACCTCGACAATTGGCGGTTGAATGCGAATATGGCGCGTTCGGCGACCGCCCTGGACGCGAAATATTCCGGCAAGAAGTTCGACCTGATTGTTGCTGACGGCCAGGGCGCCCTCCGACTCCTGCTGGATCACCCTCCGGATACCCTTCGAGATATTCCGGTTGTATTTGTCAGCGTGGCGGACTTTAATCTGCCGCCAAAGCTCCCGTCTCACGTTACGGGGGTGACATCCCACGTGGATTACGCGGCAACGGTCCAACTCGCCCGGTCCTTCCAGCCCGGGCTGCAACACCTCTACTACATCGATAGCGAGCCATTATCTGACGCTCACAAGAACGAAATGTTCCAAAGCGAGTTTCGCTCTCTTCGCGACAAGTTGGATATTGTTTTCTGGGAACAGGATGATCTTGAGTCACTGATTAGAAAGGTCAGTACCCTTCCGCCACACAGCGCGGTGTTGTTCGATTCCTACTTTACAGATCCAAACGGCCAGACATATGTTCCGGCACAGGTCTGCGCTCTGGTTGCCATGAGCGCGAACGCGCCTGTTTACACCACGTATCGAACGATGGTTGGCACTGGAGCTGTGGGCGGAGTCGTGGTCAACTTCGCGACGATCGGGCGCCAGGCCTCGAGGGTCATCCTTCAAATATTGCGTGGAGCGAAGATCTCGGATTTTCCAGTAGAACAATCGCGGAACGATATAGTCATCGATTGGCGGCAATTTGAGCGATTTGGAATGCCGGCGAGCGCTTTACCGGTCTCTGCAACTGTACTTTACCGTGAGATTCCGATATGGGTTCGATATAGGTGGTACTTCATCGCAGGCGGACTCGTCATTCTGGCACAGCTCATTTTGATTCTCAAACTCGCTATCGAAGACAAGAAACGAAAGGCGTCAGAGAAATCAGCGCGAGAGCTGGCAGGACGATTGATAGACGCCCAGAACAAGAGCGCAGGCGAATTGCAGGCGGGCTACACGATGATGTGAGTCAGCGACTCGCATTGGTATGTATACGAATCAATAGCCTGCTAACGTCGCCCCCGGTTTCACACGACGGATTAGCGCGAGAGCTGTCCGTGCTTTATGACGAGGCGGATTTGATCTCGTCCGACATTCATCAGTTCTCTCATAACCTTCATCCGAGCATTTTGGAGAAGCTTGGCCTGGTCGCCGCGTTGCGTCGCTATTGCTCGGAATTTTCTGCGCATCGAAAGATCAGCGTCAACATGACGACCAGCGGCGACGAATCTCCTATAAGCCAGGAGACTGCTCTGGCTTTGTTTCGTGTGGGACAGGAATGTTTCATGAATATCGCAAAACACAGCGGAGCGCAGTCGTGCGAAGTGAGTCTGACTTATCGGAATGATCGCGTCATGCTGGATATCGAGGATCAAGGCATCGGCTTCGACGCCAAAAGGCTGAAAGACGCGAGCGGGTTGGGCATCGAGAGCATGCGCGAAAGGCTTCGTTTCGTTCGCGGTACGTTGCGCATTGACTCGATGCCTGACCGTGGCACGAAAGTTCACGCTGAGGCGCCTATTGCCTGGAGAGGGCAAGCCGACGTGGATCGTGCAGCAGAAGAAAGTCCGAGTGTGCCTGCTGCTTGATCGAGTAGCAATCAATCATTGTGACGGAATGCATCGCGGTACCGAATTTCGCGCGTATGAATCGCGTCGGACCGCCGAGCGAATACCGATGAGATGCAGAGAACGATCGGACGTCCGGATCACCGAGTTTTTCGAAGGTGTGGATCCGGGCGAAGTCTTATGCGTGACGCATCTGCTTTGCCCGCTGAAGCAACGAAGGGCAATGCCTGGTGCCGAACCTATCGAGCCTGGGTTTGAGAAGGCGCGGATGCAGGCTTGTGAGGAATGACCGCAGCAGGCTGGAAGCGTGATTGGGGCGCGCGGTGCGCTCGATCTGAGACCAGGGCACGACTTCGGTCGACGCACAGACCGCCAGTGAAACATAAAACTCTGTCCAGCCGGTCGGCGTATCCGTGAAGGCGCGACAGGCCAGATTTGATAGCCCGGCGGCGGTGATCCGCTGCATAAGGCGCGCGAAGCTCGCGGGCGTGAACGTCCAGCAGTGTACGTCATGGTATTCGCCGCGCATGGCGGCCTCGCCCAGCTTCGTGGCGTCCGCATCGGTGTAGAGCTTGCGGCTGATCGCCTGAGCGGCGGGCTTGTGCCAGAGCAGGTCGGAGTGGACTTGCGCAGCGTTTGCGACGAAGTCGATCACTTCGCGCGGCATGGGGCACTTGGCGCGGGCGATCCAAGCGGGCAGCACGTCGGAGAAGACCGTCTCACGGCGGAGGCAGTCGAAGGTATAGCGCATGTCGGGGATTGCGAAGCGGATCTCGCCACCGGGCGCGAGGACATCTTCCAGCCCTTTCAGCCACGTAATCAGGTCAGGCACGTGTTCGATGACGTGCGACGCGATCACATAATCGACCTTGCGACCGCCGATCGCTTCGAGCAGGGTGTTGTTGTTCCAGACGCCGTCGACGTCGACGATGGCGTCGGCTCGAACCGCTGTGTCGCCCTGGTATTTTCTGCGCAATGCCGGGGTGTCGGCGTGGTCCACGTAGAGGACCTTGCCCGTCTCACGCGTGACGAGCGGCTTGTCGAGCGCCCCGATCTCAACGCCGACGGATTCGGGCAGATTGAGGCCTTTCAGGATTCTGGTTCTTCGATCCATTTCCTTAAAGGGAAGATATCAGGCTTTGCCGAGTGGCCGGAGCACTAGAGCTTGATCCGCTTGAGGTGCTCACGCAGGCCAGGGCCGAGGTCAGGACGCTTGAGCGCCAAATCGACGGTGGCCTGCAGCATGCCTCCCTTGTCGCCGGCGTCGTAGCGCGTGCCTTCGAAGGTATAGCCGAAGACTTTTTCCGAATCGAGCAGGCCCTTAATACCGTCGGTGAGCTGAATTTCGCCGCCTGCTCCCTTGGGGACATTTTCGAGGATTTCAAAAACCCTGGGTGTGAGAATGTAACGGCCGATGATCGCATTCTTCGATGGAGCGTCCGCCGGCTTCGGCTTTTCGACCAGGCCCTTGACGGCGTGGAGGCGCGGGTTGTCCTTGACGGGATCGCAGTCGAGCACGCCATAGGAGGAGATGGCGGGGCCCTCGACAATCTGTGTCGCGAGGATGCTGGACTCGACCTGGTGGAAGACATCGACCATCTGCTTGAGGCAGGGTATATCGGCGTCGATGACATCGTCTGGCAGGATGACGGCGAAGGGCTCATCGCCGACCAGATCGCGCGCCTGCAGCACGGCATGGCCGAGGCCGAGCGGCTCCTTCTGGCGGACGGAGGAGACCAGCACCATGTTCGAGACCCTGCGGGTGAGCTCCAGCAGTTCGGTCTTGCCGCGCGCTTCAAGACTGGCTTCGAGCTCGGGGCTCATGTCGAAATGATCTTCGATGGCAGATTTTCCGCGGCTGGTGATGATGATGATCTCATCGATGCCCGCAGCGAGGGCTTCTTCGACGCCGTATTGGATAAGCGGCTTGTCGACGAGCGAGAGCATTTCCTTGGGGATGGCTTTGGTGGCGGGAAGAAAGCGTGTGCCAAAACCGGCAGCCGGAAAGACTGCCTTGTGGATTTTTTTACTCATGAAGTCTTCGGGTGCCCTTCGGAATGTTTTGGTGATGCCCGCACGGATCGCGGCTGCCACTCTTGTTGCGATTATACGGACGCCAATACAGTGGCCGGAGTTGCCCCGCACCGGCCTAAAGAACTGGTTCGGGCGCGCAGCTACAACGCCGGCGAATTGTCACCGAGCATGGCGCGACGGATGATGGCGATGGGTGGAAATCCCTGACGCAAAAAGTCATCGTGGAATTTCTGAAGGGAGAAATTATTTCCTTCTTTTTTCTCCACATCAGAACGCAGCTTTAATATTTCGAGCTTGCCGAGCGTGTAGTAGAGGTATGTGGGATCGGCGGTACCACGCTTGGTTTCGACGTCGGCGATCTCGGGGGACTGGTAGCCCTCTTTAACGAAAAACGCGCGCGCCTGCTCGAGTGTCATGTCACCCGTGTGCATGCGAATGCCGACGATGAATCGCGCATCGCGCAGCAAGGCATCCTGCAACTGGCCGAGGCGTATAAGGCGCGACTCGCGCTCGTCTTTCGCGCCCGCGCCGGGCTGGCCGTAGCCTTCATCAAGCATCATCTGTTCGCAGTAATGGGCCCAGCCTTCGACGTCGGTATTTGCGCCGAGCAGCTTGCGGACTTTCGAGTGCACCTCAGGCAGCACGAGGAACTGAACGTAGTGCCCGGGATAGGCCTCGTGGATCGAAGTGCTGGCGATGGTGCCGCGATTGAAGGCGTGCATGTAGCTGGCCGCGCGCTCCGCGCTCCATGATTTTTCCGGCAGCGTGACATTGAAGTAGGCGGTGGTGGAGTGGGTCTCGAAGGGGCCGGGCGTATCCATGGAGGCCTGAGTGGTAGCGCGCATGAATGGCGGCGTCTCTTCGAGCGTGGGGCGCACGTCGGAGGGGATGGTGACGATCTGCTTCCTGCGAATGAAGTCGATCAGACCGTTGAATGTGTCCTGGAAACTCGCGAGCAGCTGACCGGGTGCAGGGTGATCGCTCCCGAGGACGAGAAGCACTCCGTGCGGAGTCCTGGATGGATCAATCTGGTGAGCGAGCGCATTAAAAGCCGCCTGATTCTTGTGCAGATCGGCGTAGCCGATCTGGAGGAGCTGGTCTAAGGGTGTGGAGACCATTTCGTCGTAGAGCAGCTTGAGCGCGAAGGTGTCTTTACCGATGCGGAAATCGCCGTTGGAGCGCGGCAGCAGGTCGCTCTTCATCCATAATTCGTAGCTCGATAGCGCATCGATGACCGCGCCGTTACTCTGCCTGAATTCGGCGAGCAGCTTCGTGTCCTTCACGTCGGAGAATGCGTTGGGGACGTCGTTGCGAAAGAAGTCGGTGTCGCCGGGAAGCTGCTCGAGCGCGATTTCCGTGTAGATCTTCGGGCAGTTGCGGAGATTCCGCCGCGCGGCGGCGAGTGCAGCGGGCATCTGGCGTTCGCGCGCGATGAGGGAACGCAAGCGGTCCTCCGCCGGTGCGAATTTGCGCTCCATCAGCGAAAAGGCGCTGTTGCTGATGCCGGTGGAGTAAAGATCCGGGTCTTTCTCCCAGGGACGGATGACTTCCAACGTCAGCAGCGCACTGTGGATGCTGCTGAGGACGAGCTGGCGATCGCCGGTCGTCCATTCATCGAGTCCATTCGTCGGGAATGCGGAGACGCGGCGCTCGAAATCGTGCAGCTCGGCGGTTTGTTTTGCGATGGATGGGCGGTCGAAGCGCTCGAGCTGAGTGTCGTACTGGTGGAAGCCCGCGAGTGTGCCGACAGTCGGCTGGTACGGGAAATACACCTGGTCGAAATACTGATCGGCCAGCTTCGTCCATGCGGCGGCGCCGGATGGAGCGGCATGGGCTGAGCTGGAAAGGCTGCCGGCTAGCAAGGCGGCGCCGGCAAGGCAGGCGATTTGTGATTTTCGCAATCGTTTCTCCTGAGCGCAATCATCTTCAAGCTGTGGCGGGCTCCAGCGCAAGCTGATCGAGTAGTGCGTGAACTTCTTCGAATACCTGCTGCGGGCTGGCACCGGCGAGCGGGAAGCGCAGCACGCCCTGGGGCGTGAATTGCGCGCCTTTCCGGGCGTTGCGCGCGACGAGCTTCATGAGCCGGCCTGGATCAACTTCGGCCTTTTCGCTGAAGCGGATGTGGAGCTGATCGCGCTTGCGATCGATGTGGTCTACCCCGAGCCGTTCCGCTGTAAGTCGCAGCGTGGCCGCACCGAGCAGATGCAGAACACTCTCCGGCAGCGGGCCGTAGCGATCTTCGAGCTCGGCGCGAACATCGGCAAGAGTGGCTTCGTCCTGCGCGCCGGCAATCTTCTTGTAGACGCGCAGTCGTTGGTTCTCTTCCGGGATGTAGCTCTCGTCGATGCGCAGGCTGATGCCAAGGTTGAGCTGGGTGGTGATCTGCTCGCGACGCTCTTCGCCTTTCAGCTTCGCGACTGCTTCTTCGAGCATGGAGGTGTACATCTCGAATCCGACGGCTTCGATGTGGCCGCTCTGCTCGCCGCCGAGCATGTTGCCGGCGCCGCGGAGTTCGAGGTCGAGCGCGGCGATTTTGAAGCCTGCGCCGAGGTCGGAGAATTCCTTGAGCGCAGCGAGGCGGCGGCGTGCGACGTCGGTGAGCTCCTGCTCCGGCGGGATGAGCAGATAGGCATAGGCGCGGCGATTGGAGCGGCCGACGCGGCCGCGGAGCTGGTAGAGCTCGGACAGGCCATGGCGGTCGGCGCGGTTGACGATGATGGTGTTGGCGAGCGGGATGTCGATGCCGTTCTCAATAATCGTCGTGGCGACGAAGACATCGAACTCATGGTTCATGAAGGCGAGCAGCGTCTTTTCCAGCTCGGCTTCGCCCATCTGCCCGTGGCCGACACCGACGCGGCTTTGCGGGACGAGCTCCTGAATCTTGGCGGCGAGCTCATAAATGGTCTCGACGCGGTTGTGGACGAAGTAGACCTGGCCGCCGCGCTCGAGCTCCAGCTCGACGGCGGTGCGGATGAGCTTCTCGTCGAACTTGGCCACCACGGTCTGGATGGCCATGCGGTCTTTCGGCGGTGTCTCGATGACACTCATGTCACGTAACCCGACAAGCGACATATGCAGCGTGCGGGGAATGGGCGTGGCGGACATGGAGAGCACATCGATCTGCTGACGGAGTTGCTTGAGGCGTTCTTTGTGCCGGACGCCGAAGCGCTGCTCCTCGTCGACGACGAGCAGCCCGATGTCCTGGAACTTGAGGTCCTTGGAGAGCAGGCGATGGGTGCCGATGAGGATATCGATCTTGCCCGCTTCGAGATTTTCGAGAATGACTTTTTGCTCCCTGGGCGTGCGGAAGCGGGAAATCATCTCGACGTTGATGGGGAACTGCGAGAAGCGGCGGCGGAAGGTCTCGTAGTGCTGGAAGCTGAGGACGGTGGTGGGGGTGAGGATGGCGACCTGTTTCGAGTCCTGCACCGCCTTAAAGGCGGCACGCATCGCGACCTCGGTCTTGCCGTAGCCGACATCGCCGCAGAGCAGGCGGTCCATGGGCGTGCTGGATTCCATGTCGCGCTTGATGTCGGCGATGGCGGCGATCTGGTCCTCGGTCTCGTTGTAGTCGAAGGCGTCTTCGAACTCGCGCTGGAACTCGTTGTCAGGTGTGAAGGAGTGGCCCTCGGCGGCGCGGCGCTGCGCGTAGAGCTTGAGCAGCTCGTCGGCCATATCGGCCATGGCCTTTTTGACGCGCGCCTTGGTCCTGGCCCATTGCTGACCGCCGAGTTTGTTGAGTACCGGGGCGGGGCCTGCGTCGGTGGAGCGGTATTTCTGGATCAGGTCGAGGCGGGTGAGGGGCACGTAGAGGCGCGCGGCGTCGGCGAACTCCAGCACCATGAACTCGACGTTGAGACCGTCCTGCTGGATCTCTTTCAGGCCCTGGTAACGGCCGATGCCGTGCTCGACGTGGACGACGTAGTCGCCGACGGTGAGGTCGCGAAAGTCAGAGACGAAGGCGGCGGTCTTGGACTTGGAGCGCGCGGGCACGGGGCGCGCGGCGACGTCGGCATCGTCGGAGAGATCGTTTGCGCCGATGACGACGAGCCTGGCATCGGGGAAGCTGACGCCGTTGGCGATGGCGGTGCGCACGATGATGGGGGTGCGCATGTCGCCACCGAGATAGCTGGACTCGTCGTAGATCGTTTCTGATCCGGTATGCTGCGCACGCGAGCCCAGACGATAGGCGAGGCCGTACTCGCGCAGCATATTGGCGAGGCGCTCCACTTCGCCCTGATTGGGCGCGGCGATGATGGCGCGGTGCTCCTGCATGCCGAGTGACTTGAGCTGCTCGATGAAAGACGGAATAGAGCCGTGGAACCGTAGCGTGGGGCGCGAGGGAAAGGTGATCTCGGCGGGGGCGTTGACGTCTTCGTCGAGCACATCGACGGCGCCGAGCTGGTCAAGCTCGAGGCCTGGGAGCGCGGCGATTTTGTCCTGCAGCTCCCAGGGGTTGAGATAGATGTCGGCGGGTGTGATGAGCGAGCCAATGCCGGCCCGATCGTGGCGCTGCTCGACCTTGTTCCACCAGCGCTCGGCCTGGTTCTGCAGCATGGCGGGCTCTTCGACGAAGATGAAGGGGTTGCGGAAGAGATCGAAGAGGGCGTGGGTGGCGCCGGCGACGGGGGCGAAGAACTCCCAGCCGGGGAAGACGGTGACGCCGCCTTCGGCAACTGTGCGGGTGACGAGATCTTCGGCTTCGTCTCCACTCGGCTCCAGGCGGGAGCGGCTGAGGCGGGTATGCACGGCAGCGAGCAGCTTTTCGGAGACGGGAGTTTCGGTGAGCGGCAACAGGAGCGCTTCGTCGAGGGGAGTGGAGGAGCGCTGCGATTCGGGCTCGAACTTGCGGATCGACTCGATCTCGTCGCCGAAGAAGTCGATGCGGACGGGGCGGTCCATTTCGGGCGAGTAAACATCGAGGATGCCGCCGCGGCGGGTGAACTGGCCGGGCATCTCGACGATGTCCATCTGGGTGTAGCCGATGGAGCGGAGGTGCTCGACCAGCAGCTCGATATCGACCTCTTCACCGCGCCGGAGCTGCTGCGCGAGTCCGGCGTAGTATGGCGCATCGAAGAGGCGCATGCATGCGGCTTCGACGGGGGCGATGACGATCGACGCGCGGTTGGAGGCGATTTTCCAGAGGACGGAGGCGCGCTGCTCCTGCACATCCGGGTGGGGCGAGACGTTCTCGAAGGGCAGCACATCGTGCGCGGGCAGGCGAAGGATGCGCTTGGGCTCGACTGCGCCGGTAAGGTCGGCGGCGGCGCGGAGCACGAGCTCGAGCGATTCCGCGGCCTTGTTGTCCGCGACAAGGACGACGACCGGTGCGTTGGCTGCGTGAGCGAAGAGCGGAATACACAGGGCGCGGGCGGTAGCGGTGAGGCCGGAGACACGACGGCGCCCTCGCGCGAGGCTGAGATGCCGTCGCACACGCTCGAAACTATCAGTGTGCTCGATGCTCGCGAGAGCGTCGCGAACAAAGGGGAGAACCATTCTGCTTTGATTTTACCGGGGATTGGCCGTCCGGGCAGAGTTCCCCGGTGGCGCGGGTGGTTGGGTTCGCTCCCTATGGCCCGTTTTCATAAGTCCGGTCGAACCCCAGCAGTCGAACCCCAGCAATCGCGAGGAGCAGTCCTTTCTTAACGGAAGAGCTGCGTCCGTTGTTGTTTCGTCGTCTGCGCCCTTTGTGAAAACGGTCTGGCCGCTCACCCGATCATCTGGCGGGCGACCTCTGCCAACTGCTTGCCTGCTGTGATTGCATTGCTCTGGATTGTCTGCCGGAGGGGGGACCCCCCTCCCCCCACCCCCTCGGCAGGGCGGCAGATTAAGCCTTGTGGAATGAGCAGGTTAACTCCTGTGCCGAGACGTAACTGCGGTGTCTAAAGGACTTAGCTGCTAAAGATGTCCAAACAAATGACTTAGGAGCATGGAAAAAGCCACCGTTATGGTGGCTTGTCTTGCTTCCTGAAATCTGTGTCTCAAATCTGTGACTGAAACTGTATCTGATCTTAGGATATCGAATTTGCAGGAATTAACCGGCACATTTCCTGTGGATATCGGACGCTGGTCTCGATTTGGGATTTGGTGGGGATGCGGGCAAACTGCAGTCCTTTTGCTGTGCTCCGGTTGGATGACAACAGAGAGGTGGGACAACAGAGAGGTAAAACGGGGCGCAGAATGTTGTCACAGGGCGGGGGGTTGAGCGGTCTTCCTTAGAGATGGATATTGCTTCGGATGGTGGAGCGGGTGGTGGAAGGCGGTCTTTGGACGGAGAGGCGGCGGTGCGGCTGGCTACGTTTGGCCGGTATCGCGGGCTGCTTTTTTCCGTGGCCTACCGGATGCTGGGGAGCGTGGCCGATGCGGAAGACATGCTGCAGGAGACGTTTCTACGCTGGCAGCAGGCGCGGGCGGAGGAGATCCGGTCGCCGCGCGCGTTCCTGGTGACGATCATCAGCCGGCTTTCCATCAACCACTTACAGTCGGCGCGTGTGCAGCGGGAGGAGTACTTCGGCGAGTGGCTGCCGGAGCCGCTGGTGAGCGATGCGGCCGGCGATCCGCTGTCGCTGGTGCGGGTGGACGAAACGCTGTCGATGGCGTTCCTGGTGCTGCTGGAGCGGCTGACGCCGGTGGAGCGCGCGGTGTTCTTACTGCGGGAGGTCTTCGAGTACGAGTACGCGGAGATCGCCGAGGCGCTCGCACTCAGCGAGGCGAACTGCCGCCAGATTCTGCGGCGCGCGCGGCAGCATGTGAGCGCGATGCGTCCACGGTTCCGGCCATCGCGGCGTAAGCAGAACGATCTGCTGAAGCAGTTCCTGCAGACGACAGCGAGCGGTGACATGGACGGGTTGCTCGCGCTGCTGGCCGAGGATGTGGTGCTGCACAGCGATGGCGGCGGCAAGGGGCCGGCGGTGCCGAACGCGGTCCGCGGCGCGGATAAGGTAGCGCGCGGGGTGCTGGGCGGGATCAGGAAGTTTGGCTCAGGAGACCTGATGATGCGGCGCATTGCCGAAGTGAATGGCGAGCCGGGCGTGGTGAGCTATCGGGGCAGCAAGCCGTTCTCTGTGCTGACGCTGGAGGTCCGCGAGGGGCGGGTGCAGGCGATTTACCTGGTGACGAATCCGGAGAAGCTTTCTCATATCGCGCCGCTGTCACAAAGAGACTGAGTCTCCGGTCTTGTGTGCAGCGGAGGATGTATGAAGCGACTCGTTGGATATTGGACGGCGACTGGATTTTTTGCGGTGGTCATGGGTATTTCGGGCGGGCTTGCTTTGAGCCATAGCCGGGGCTTTGCGCATGCGCTGGCGCATCTTGGGTACCCGTCCTATTTCGGAAATTTGCTGGGGGTGGGGAAGCTGCTGGGCGTTGCAGTGCTGCTTGCGCCCGGCGCGGCGCGATGGAAGGAGTGGGCGTATGCGGCGTTTGGCGTGGTGGTGGTGAGCGCGGCGTATTCACATTTTCAATCGGGCGACGGGCTGCTGCGCGCACTGGAGCCACTGCTGGTGGCGGGAACAACGCTCGTGATCTCGTACCGGCTGCGGCCGCCCGACCGCAGGCCCGCTGCGGGAGATGCAGGGGCAGAACCGGGGAGAAAGCCGGTTGGCTTCACAGCGCGTCAGGAGGTGAGCTAGACGGGTGCGCGGCGGAAGTATCGATTGGCGCCAGGATGAAAGAGTCCCCAGGCGATGAGCGCGCAAAGCACGGCGTGAATGGCGAGTTCACGAACCGGATGGAAGATGCTGAGGATGACGTGAAAGACAATCCATGCCAGCGCGAGCCAGCGAGCCCAGTTACGGCCAAGGAGCAGGAAGACTCCGGCGACGACGGCGGTGAGTTCGGTGACTTCGATCCCGATGCTGTCGGGTTCGTGCGCGAGCAGGGTGTGGAAGTGACCGATGAACCCGGCAATGCCGACCGCGAGATAGAGGACGGCGATAACCCAGATGGAGATGGGGCGGCGGTTGGTATCCACGATCAGCCTCGCATTGCGCAGACGAACGGAAGCTGGGTTCAGGATACAGCCAAATGTTGCCGGGAAGGGGAGCGAGTGGAGGCCACTCGCTCTCTGATTTGAATCAGTGGATTTCGGTGGCGGTGAGCTCAAGTTCGGTCTTGCCGGTGTCGCTTACGTTGTCCGAACTGAAGATGATGGTGGGTTTGTCGAGCGTGACGACGACGTTCGATTCCCAGCGTGTCTCGCGAAGGACCGGCTGATCGGGAATGCCACCGGGCGCCGGCTTGCCAACGCTACTGGATGCCGCGGAGACGTGAAGGCTGAGCTGACGATCCTGTATCTGAGGATTCAGGGTATCGATGTCGGTTCCGACAGACTGATATTGAAATTCGGTATTGCCCCCCGACTTACTCACGGGGATTGGGGTCCTGTCGCCAGAGCGTATCTTGGATAGCTCGTGCTCGCCCTGGCCGGTTCCGACCATGGCGACGTAAGTGCGGCTGTTTGTGATTTTTCCGTCCGCGCCAACCTCGAGCAATCGGTAGGTGAGCTTGTAGTGCGCTGAAGGAGACGCAACCGGTTTCTCCTGCGCAATCAAAGCAAGGGGAGAGAGCGCGATAGCTGCGAGCGCGGCGGCGGTGAGTTGTTTGAGCGAAGGCATGGACTGTTTCTCCTGTTCTATGAAGCAACTGCGGAGCAACTACTGCGAGAATTGCGGACTCTGCGGCTCGGAAAGCGCGGCGATGCGGACCGGCTCGATGCTGAGCGGGGGGTTTTCAACCAACCCTGGGGCGGGGGCGGCGAGCGCCTGGCGTGCCTGTTGCGGATGTTCGAACGCGAGCCGCAGCATAGCATTTTCTTCAGCGGTCAACGGCGTGGGTGAGGGGAATGCGCGGTTGCGCGCGACTGCCGGTAAGGCCCTGGATTCGCTATGGCGCGTGAACTTCGCGTTATGGCGAGGGACGGCGGTTATCGACGGCGAAGAGGCGATTGCCGGTGGCGGCGCACTCGCGATGGGAGCCGCAGGCTGTTCCTGTTTCGGTGTGGGCGACGCGGGATGCAGCAGGAACGAGACGAGGAGTGTCGCGACTGACAGGGCGACGGCTGCGGGCCACAGCACCCGTCGCGGGCGAGGGGAGGTTGCCGCGGCGCGGGCCATGATGCGGGCACGAAGGGACGGGTCGGGCTCGGCGCTGGTGTACGCGGCGAGTGCCTGGTCCAAAATTAGGTCTTCGGGAATCGGGTCTTCGGGGATTGCGTCAAGTTGGTCGCGGTCAGCGGGCATGACGGGCCTCCGTGGTGACAAGCTTCTGCCTGAGCAGCGCGCGCGCTCGCTGGATGCGGGTGCGCACAGTGCCCTCGGGGATGCCGAGCGCGCCGGCGATCTGGGAGGAGGTCATCTCTTCGAGCGTGGAGAGGACGAGGGGCTGACGCAGATCCTCGGGAAGCGCGTCGATGAGGCGATGGATGCGGGCGATGCCATGATCGGACACGACGGCAGTCTCCGGCGAGTGATCTGCCGCGGTGATGGTGTCGAGTTCCATGCTTCCCTCCACTCTGGGCGAACGGCGTTGCAGATCCCGGGCCAGCCGCCATGCGACGCGGGCGATGTAGGCGCGCTCATCGTCCAATGCGCGCCATGCGCGTTTGCGGTAAAGGCGCAGGAAACACTCCTGCGCGACATCATCGGCGTCGGCGCGATTGCGGAGCAAAGCCCAGGCGACGCGGAAGGCGAAGCGCAGATTGCGTTCGACGAAGGCTTGAAAGTGGGCTTCGTCTGCGCGTGAGTCTGCCTGGGGCACAGCCGCGCCCTCCCTCCAAACGTGTGTGGTGGCCAATTCCATCCGCCGCGTTTCTCGATTCACTGGCTAAGACGGGCGGGCGGGGCGTTGTGTTCGGAAATAAATTTATGTCGATCGGAAGTGGTTCGCTCGCTGGAACTCGATCTCGAGCGCGGGACTCCGGAGTTCCCGGCGGAGACGAGCGATGCGTTGCTCGAGCGCGAGCAACGCGCGATCGACGTGCTCGGTGTTGGTGAGGGCGATGTCGCGCCACATCGAATAGGGGCTGGAGCCGAGGCGCGTCATTTCGCGCATGGCACGGCCGCCGATGGCGCGGAGGTCGGCATCGGCCCCGAACTCGTCTTCAAAGAGCGCCGTGAGCGCAGTGGCGAGGAATTGCGGCAGGTGGCTGACCCAGGCGAGCAGCTCATCGTGGCGGCGCGCCTCCATATCCAGGGTGCGACAGCCGAAGGACTGGATAAGCGCGCGAAATTCGGCGATCGCAATTGCGGCCTGGGGCGCCGGAGACCACGAAGCCGGGGGAGTAAAGAGCCAGACAGCGTTCTGAAAGAGAGATGCGTCGGCGTTCTGCGCGCCGCTCACTTCCTTGCCGGCCATCGGATGGCCGGGCAGGCATGCAGCGCGGCCGGGCTGGTTGTAGAGGCGGACCGCGGCTTCTGTAATCTGCTGCTTGGTGCTGCCGACATCGGTGAGAAGCTGATGCGGCGCGAGGACGGTGGCGAGCTTCTCCATCCATTCAAGTATGGAGAGCACGGGTCCGGCGAGGACAACCAGGTCGGCTTCGTTTGCCGCGGTCATCGGGTCATGCGCGGCCACGGTGAGCGCGCCCCGGCGAAGGGCAGTCTGGAGTGCGTCGGGATCGCGATCCCATCCGGCGACCTGGCCGGAGAAGCCGTGCGCCCGCAGAGCCAGTCCCGTGGATGCGCCGAGCAGACCGGTGCCGACGATGAAAATGCGCTGGATCATTGCAGCGTTAGCTTACCGTGCCCCGCGAGGAGGAACGGAGATCGGAAGAGATTACGGTCCTATGAAAGTCGTCTAAACAGCTTTTTTGAAAGGCCGGCCCCTCTTATTCGGTGGATAATCATGTATCGGTCGCTCTTTGGGGTCCTGTCATCCCCCCAATTTCCTTCTGCCAGGAAGACGGGTTTGGTATGCAAAAGTGTCTATGGGCCGATATTTTCCGGCGGCGGGTCGCCATTGCTTTGCTTGTGTGCGCTGCGGTAGCTCTCTACTCGAGCGGATGCGGCAGCACGATGAGCAACACCATGAACAACACCCCGCCGGCCATGCCCACGGCGAGCCTTGCGGCCGCGAGCAGTCAGATTAAAGCCGGGCAGTCGGTGATGCTCACCTGGACGAGCAGCAACGCGGAGAGCGTGGCCATCAGTCCGAGCATCAGCACGACGGCTCTGCCGTTGTCGGGTTCGGCCACGGTGACACCGGCGAAGACGACCACCTATCAGATGACCGCAACCGGGAGCGGGGGAAGCGCCTCAGCGTCCGTGACCGTGACGGTCGCAGCGGCAGCACCGCCGGCGCCGACCGTAACGCTGAGCGCATCACAGTCAACAGTGGTCAGCGGCGGCACAGTGACGCTGACGTGGACGAGCAGCAATGCCACGGGCGTGAGCATCGATCCGGCGGTGGGGACGGCGACGCTGCCACTGAACGGATCGGCTCCGGTTATTCCGGCCGCGACGACAACCTACTCGATCACGGCGACGAACGGGAGTCAGACGGCGAAGACCTCCGCGACGGTGACGGTGCTTGCGACGGGCGCGACGGCATCGCCAATCAGCCACCTGATCGTGGTGATCATGCAAAACCATTCCTTCGATAACCTGTTCGGCACCTATCCGGGAGCGGACGGGCTCGATCCAAATGCGCCAAGTTACAAGCAAGCGGATGCTAACGGGACGATTGTTTCGCCGAGCTTGCTGCCAAGCCTCACAACGGCGGACGTGAATCATGACCAGGCGACGTATACGGCGGCTTACGATGGCGGAAAGATGGATAAGTATGCCGCGACCAACGGCGCTCTCTCAATGAACTATTTTGACAACAGCCTATCCGGGACCACGAATGACGGAAAGACGTACGGGATGGCGACGATATGGAATTACGCGCAACAGTTCGCACTGGCGGACCACTTCTTTGCTTCTGCCATGGCGAGTGAGCCGGCGAACATGCTGTACGCGGTGGCGGCAACGACCCATGATGATCACACCGCCGGCAGTCTGCCCTACTATGACCATTGCACAGCGCACGTAGTGGCGAAGAGCGGCGGATCGATCTCGGTGCCGCTGGCCGAGACGAACGTGGGCGATCAGTTGAATGCGAACAAGGTCTCGTGGATCTGGTACCAGGGAGGTTACGCGACATCGCTGGATGGAACGTGCTCCAACTATGTACCGCAGGAGAATCCATTTCAGTACTTCACCAGCACGCAGTATTCCGCCAACCTGGCGAGTTTCAAGCTGCTGGATTTCCAGACGACGCTCGAAAACGGAACCGTGCCCTCGGTGGTGTGGATCACGCCGGATCCGGTGGCAAGCATGCATCCGGGGTCGGGAGATATGTCGAACGGCATCCAGTGGCTGGACAACCTGGTGACGACGGTACAGAAGTCGCCGGTGTGGGCGAGCACGGCAATCGTGGTGCTGTGGGACGAGAGCGGCGGGTGGTATGACCATGTGCCGCCGCCGCAGCTTACCGGCTCTCTGGGACTTGGGGCGCGTGTGCCGGTCATTCTGATTTCGCCATTTGCGAAGATGGGCGCCATCTCGCACCAGACGATGGACTATGTATCGATCCTGCGTTTCATTCAATGGAATTGGGGGCTGGGAATGTTTACCGCTCCGCCGCAGGCGACGCGGGAGAAACAGAGCGGGGATATCTGCGATCTGCTGACGGCGGCGTGTGCGGCACCGTAGTTTTGCTGATGCGTTCGACGAGCAGGATGGCAGCTATGAGGCTGCCATGTCACGGGCCTGCGAGGCGGCCATATAACTGCCGAGGAGCCCGCGAAGGCGTGTGGGAACCCAGCGGCCGCGACGCTGCCATTGCCGTGCAGCGCCGGCAGTCGCGAGCTTCACGGGATGGAGCGCGGAGCGGCGGCTGTCAATGGAAATGGACCGCATGAGCACGGGCTGGCAATAACGGCCGAGCGCGGCTGAGGCGCCGTTGACAAAGTGGATGGAAGCGACGCCCTGCTCGATGAGACGCTCGATGAGATAGCCGCGCAGCACAAGCGAGGGGCTGAAGTGCTGGATGGATTCGTCGTTGAACTGCGAGAGCAGGTGCAGATGGTCGCCGGCACGCACGCCAGCGAGGACCGAGACGAGGCGGCCATCGGGCGCGGCAAGACCGGCTAACACCCGACCGCCGGGTTGATTGCCAAAGTGGCTGAAGAAGCGATGATCGCGCTGTTCGTGCTCGCGAGTCTCCGGCGATTGAGCGCGGTGATTCAATGCGGCGGCTGCCGCTTTATATGCGTCGAGCGAGAGCGCGGGCACGAAGCGGTAGCCCTCGTCCTCCGCGCGGCGGCGATAGCAGCGAAGATTCCGGCGGGTGTGTGCACCAAGCGAGTGCAAAAAAGACTCATAACTGGAGGCGAGCTGCAGCCAATCGCCCTGGGGCCGCATTTCCGATTTGCACCACACCTGCAATCCCGGACGATGCAAATGGAGGATAGGAAGGATTTCGTTGCCGGTGGAGCGCCACCAGAGGCGCAGCGCGTGGACGTGATGGCTGAGGAGATATTCGCAGGCGGTGGCGATGACCTCAGCTTCGCGCTCGGGCGCGGCGAGCACGAGACCGCGGCCCATGCGGTCGCCGCCGAAGGCCCAGCCGGTGGGCCGGCCGGCGAAGAGCAACTCTTCTGTATAGACAACGCCGACGAGCTGGCCATGTTCGTAGCAGACGACGACGCGCGGCCGGCGCGAGTCCGAGACGCGGGGCAGGAAGTAGTCGGGAAGCGCGGTCGTGTCCTGGCTGTGCAGCGTGTCAGCCGCGAGGGTGTGGATCGCGGGGGCGAGACGATTGAGCTCGTCTTTCGATTCGACCAAGGCGGATTGGAGCAGCGCTGTTGCCATAACGGTCCTGAAATGTTGCTGGGTTTACGGTTGCAGGAAGACGGCAAGCCCAGCAAGGATTTGACTGATTCGGGTCATTACTGTCGCCCGCGGTAGTGAGTACGAAGTGGTCGGAGGCATATATGTAGCAGGGAGGGAGTGGCCCATTTTGGGATTGGTGGGGCGATACACTCGTTCCAGAGGAGCAGGACTAAAGGAAATGGCAGCAGCGGCGACATCGACGGCGGCAATGACGAAGTACGAACCGGTGATCGGGCTGGAGGTGCATGTGCAGCTCCTGACCACGACGAAGGCTTTTTGCGGCTGCCTGACGCAGTTCGGCGCGGCCCCCAATACGCAGATTTGTCCGACGTGCCTGGGACTTCCGGGCGCGCTGCCGGTGCTGAACAAGCGCGCGGTGGAGTTTGCCGTGCTGGCGGCGAACGCGCTGAACTGCCAGGTGAGGACGCGGTCGATCTTTGCGCGGAAGAATTACTTCTATCCCGATCTGCCGAAGGGCTACCAGATTTCGCAGTACGACCAGCCGCTGGCGGAGCATGGGTGGATCGAGGTGCCGAGCGATACCGGCGTGAAGAAGATCGGCATCACGCGGCTGCACATGGAAGAGGACGCGGGAAAGAGCCTGCATGAGGGCTTTGCGGATTCGGCGACGAAGAGTTACGTGGACCTGAACCGCTGCGGCACTCCGCTGGTGGAGATCGTGAGCGAGCCGGACATCCGCACGCCGGATGAGGCATATGAGTACCTGACGCGGCTGAAGGAGATCCTGCTGTACACGGGCGTGAGCGACTGCAATATGGAAGAGGGATCGCTGCGCTGCGATGCCAACGTGAGCGTGCGGCCGCGGGGACAGAAAGAGTTTGGCACCAAGGCGGAAGTGAAGAACGTGAACAGCTTCCGATTTATCCGCGCCGCGCTGGAGTTCGAGATCGAGCGGCAGGTGGAAGTGATCGAGTCCGGCGGTCGCGTGGTGCAAGAGACGCGCTCGTGGAATGCGGCGGAGGGGCGGACGTTTTCGTTGCGCTCGAAGGAAGAGGCGCATGACTATCGCTACTTCCCGGAGCCGGATCTTCCAGCGCTGATCGTGAGCGAGGCGTGGAAGCAGGAAATCCTGCGGGCGATGCCGGAGCTGCCCGAGGCGCGGCGGGCGCGCATGGTGCGCGAATACGAGATCAGCGAGCAGGACGCGCAGACCCTGACGGCGACGCGGGAGTTCGCGGATGCGTTCGAGGCGGCGGCGAGGCGGGCGAAGAATCCGCGGCGCGTGGCGAACCTGGTGCAGAGCGAGCTGATGGGGCGGCTGCGCGCGAAGGGGCTTGAGCTCAATCATTCTCCGGTGACGATGGACGGGGTGGTGATGGCGGCGGACCTGGCCGAGGAAGGGAAGCTTTCGTCGAAGCAGTGGAAGCAGATCTTCGATGTCGCGTTTGAGAAGGGCGAGGACTTCGGCGTGGTGTACGAGCGCGAGAAGCCGCAGCAGATTACGGATACTGCCGCGATTGAAGCGATGATTGACGAGGCGATTGCGGCGAATCCGAAGCAGGTGGAGCAGTATCGCGGCGGCAAGAAAACGGTGGCGGCGTTCTTTGTGGGGCAGGTGATGCGCGCTTCGAAGGGGCAGGCGAATCCGGCGCTTTTGAACGAGCTGGTCACAAAGAAGCTGGACGGCTAAAACCGCATCTGATTTGCATGACAACTCTGGCTGAATTGAATAAGCGTTTTGGGCTCGGCGGCGCGGTGCGTTTTGAGGATGGTCCGGGCGGGCTGACGCGCGTGTCCATTGCAAGCGACGCGGCGACGGCGGAGATTTATCCGCAGGGCGCGCACGTCACTGCCTGGCAGCCGCGACGTGCGGAGCATCCGGCGATTTTCCTGAGCCCGAAGAGCCATTTCGCGCCGGGCAAGGCGATCCGGGGCGGCGTGCCGCTGGTGTTTCCGTGGTTTGCCGAGCGCAAGGGCGGGCTGCCGGGCGGGATGCATGGCTTTGCGCGCACGCTGCCGTGGGAGGTGGTCGCGGCGGGAGAGCGCGCGGAGGGTGTTGCGCTGAGTTTCAAGCTGCTGCCCAGCCAGACCACGCGCGACCTGGGCTTCGATTATTTTGTGCTCGTCTATGAGGTGGTGGTTGGCGCGACGTTATCACTTTCGCTGGAAGTGGAGAATGTCGGCGACAGTCCGCTGACGTTCGAGGAGGCGCTGCATGCGTACTACTCGGTCAGCGATGTGCGGCAGATCGAGGTGAGGGGCCTGGGCGATACGGATTATCTGGATCGCGCGGACAACGCGAAGCGGAAGCATCTGGCGGCAGGCGCGATTTGCTTCGCGGGCGAGACGGACCAGCTTCATCTTAATACGCAGTCAACGGTTACGATTTCCGATCCGGGGTGGGGCCGGCGGATGGTGATTGAAAAGCACGGATCGAATAGTACCGTCGTTTGGAACCCGGGAGTGGAGAAGGCGACGGCCCTGGCGGATTTAGGAGCCGAGGCGTGGCCGCATTTCGTGTGCGTGGAGCCGGGGAATGCAGCGGAGAACGCAGTGACGCTGGAGCCGGGTGGCCTGCATCGGATGGGGTTTGTGGTGCGGCTGGAAGACCTCTGATCAAGATGGTTCGAGGCGTGGTTCGAGGCGGACCTTTGCGACCAGTGACCCGAGCCGGCCCCTGCAGTTGTTCCCAGACTGCGGGATTTATGAGCCTGCACATGCCGGATCGCTCTACAATGGCGCACCCGCGGGATCGGCGCCAAGCCGTTCGGCGGAGAAGGAGGTAATTCGCATGATTGGGGAGCAGCTCAGCGAAACAAAGGGGAAACGGCTGGTGAGACGGGTGCTTTCTGTCGACCCGCCGACTGCGGAAGTGTCGTTTGAGGACAGCGGCACCACGCTGGGGGTTGCAATATCAGGGATGGGGACCTACACGTCGACGATCCGGCCGGATGGATCGGCGTATGGCCATGGACAGGGCATATCGATGACGCAGGACGGCGAAGCGCTTACCTGGACCGGAACGGGTATAGGTAAATTCGGCGCAGGCGGCGCGATCAGCTATCGGGGCATGCTGTTCTTTCAAACCGCATCGCAGAAGCTGGCGCGGTTGAATGGCGCGTGCGGGGCCTTTGAATACGATGTGGACGCGTCAGGCAACACTGTCTCGAAAGTCTGGGAATGGAAGTAGGGCTGTTCTTCTAAAGGGTCCGGAGATTCTTCCGCACCTCCCCCGTTTCATCATCCGCCCCCGTTTCATCATCCGATGGGTTCATGGGCTACCAGAGATACCTCCGGCCGGCGAAGGAAAGATTCCCGGGGAACAGGCGGCCGTTCTAGAATTTGACGCACGGGGAGAGCGCGATGCACAAGCAAATGGTGGTTGTGGTGATGACGGCGGCAATGGCGATTCCGGCGCTCGGGGGCAGCAAGCAGAAAGGCACGACCACGCTCAAGGAGCTTCAGCCCGCCGGGGTTGCGGACAAGCATCAGAAGAAATCCAAACACCAGGTGTACGACCTGACCTTTGACGCCGGCGGCAAGGAGTACCTCTGCCGGACGGACGCGGACAAGTCGGTGAACGTGACCAATTTCGTTGTTGGCAGCTCTGTCCAATACGAACTCGACGGCAAGAAGGTGAAGATCAAGACATCCGAAGACAAAGAGGTGCAATGCCAGGTTGTGCGGGTTGCGATGGCTCCCGGTTCAGCTGCTCCCACTCCGGCGGGCTCTACCCCGCAATAATGTGATGCGGTGTGATGCTTCACGCCGTGCCTGAGGCGGCGCCTTGCCAGAGGCGAAGGCCTGTACAGTTTTGTCTGTACTGGTGCGGGCAGGCGGCATTCCGTGCGCTTGCTGAGCGCTTTACATCATGCCGGCGTTCACGCCGTTGCTGGCGGGCTTGCTCGAGGCGAACTGCTGCATGGTCTCGTGCATGTACTTATGGGGATTCACCGGCGTGTCGTGAATGCGGACTTCGTAGTGGAGGTGGGGGCCGGTGGACCGTCCCTCACTGCCGACGTAGCCGATGATGTCTCCCCGGTGGACATCCTCGCCAGCGGTCACGGCGAATCCGGAGAGGTGGCCGTAGACGGTGTGAATGCCGTGGCCATGATCCAGCATGACCTCCTGACCGTAGCCGCTGGCGGGCCCGGCCATGAGGACGGTGCCATCGGCAGGGGCTCGTACGGGCTCACCCATAATGCCGGAGATATCGATGCCCTTGTGGAAGGCGCCTTCGCCGTTGAAGGGGTCCTGGCGCTCACCGAAGGAACTTGTAATGGGACCAGTGATGGGCCATAGGTTGGGCAGATCGGCAGTGCTTCCCCAATCGGCGCTGTCACCAATGCCGAAGGCAGGCTCGAGCGCGCGGCGCATGTGGCCGGAGAGCGCCGAGGTGCGCAAGGCCGAGAGCTGATCGAGCGTGTGGAGGTAGTCGCTGGGCTCCGCTGTGGAGCCGAGAACCGGCGCGCTTTCATCTTCGCCGGATTTGGCGGCGCGGGACTGGCGCAAGCCGTAGATGGCGGTGACCTCGTTGGCGAGCGACCCGAGGGAAGCTACCTGGACATCTTTTTCGCGGGCTACCTGCTGCATATGCAGAAAGTTATGCCGCAGGGTTTCCTTCTCGTTGCGCACCTGATTGAAACGCGCAGTCTTGAGCAGCATACGGCTGTAGGATCCCGCCATACCGGTGATGGTGAACAGACCGACCAGGGCAGCAGCGACGAAAATGTAGGCGTAGTGAAGCGGGACGGGAATTTTACGGAGGCGGCCGTCATTTTCGCGGGCAACAAAAATGATGTAGTAGCGTTTCCGCACCGGATCTCCTTCGCGAGCAGTTGGGAAACGTTCATACCCGGCAAGACTTAGGCCGACGGCAAATGCGATTTGCCAGAACGCATTTACAAACCTACCAAAACGGGAAAGACCAGGGCAACTATCCGAAGTTGTATTGGGGCGAAGAGCCGGCGATAGTCCGAGATTGCGACAGAAGTATTACCGGCATTCGTTACTTCATGCTGCAAACCGCCCAGTCCATGAGGCTTGAACGGATGCACCGAAGAATCCACAGGAGGCGTTTGCACGCCCAAAGAACGATAATTATTATTGCTAAGTAAGGTCTTTCGCCGCATTTGCTGTAGTTGCGGCACTCGATTCCATAAAGGAAAGAAGAAGCCATGGCAACTGAAGCCAAATGCCCGTTTTCCGAGAATGCCTCCAAATCTATTACCGAGAATCGCAGCTGGTGGCCTAAGGGGCTGCGCGTCGATTTGCTGAATCAGCACTCATCCAAATCCGATCCGCTGACGCCGACGTTCAATTACCGCGAAGAATTCAAGAAGCTCGACTACGAGGCGCTGAAGAACGATCTGCGCAAGCTGATGACCGACTCGCAGGAGTGGTGGCCGGCGGATTTTGGCAACTATGGCCCGCAATTCATCCGCATGGCGTGGCACTCCGCGGGCACCTATCGCATGAGTGACGGGCGCGGGGGCGCCGGACGCGGGCAGCAGCGTTATGCTCCGCTCAACAGCTGGCCGGACAACGTGAATATCGACAAATCGCGCCGCCTGCTGTGGCCGATCAAGCAGAAGTACGGGCAGAAGATTTCCTGGGCCGATCTGCTGATCCTGACCGGCAATGTGGCTCTGGAGAGCATGGGCTTTCGCACCTTCGGCTTTGCCGCCGGACGTGAAGACACCTGGGAGCCCGACCTGGACGTGAACTGGGGCACTGAGACTGCGTGGCTGGCCCACCGGCCACTGGAAAAGTTCGAACAGCATCTCGGCGCCACCGAGATGGGACTGATCTACGTCAACCCGGAAGGCCCGGACAAGAACGGCGATCCCATCTCTGCCGCCGGATTCATCCGCGAGACCTTTGCCCGCATGGCGATGAACGACGAGGAAACCGTGGCGCTGATCGGAGGCGGCCATACCTTCGGCAAGACCCACGGCGCAGCGCCCGAATCGCACAAAGGATCGGAGCCGGAGGCCGCCGACATGGAAGCGCAGGGCCTGGGCTGGATCAGCAACTATGCCACGGGAAGCGGCAAGGACACGATCGGCAGCGGCCTGGAAGTCACCTGGACACAGACGCCGGCGCAGTGGAGCAACCACTTTTTCGAAAACCTGTTCAAGTACGAATGGGTACAGACCAAGAGCCCGGCCGGCGCCATTCAGTGGGAAGCCAAGGACGCCCCGGCCAGCATCCCCGACGCGCACGATCCATCGAAGAAGCACAAGCCGACAATGCTCACCACAGACCTGTCGCTGCGCCTCGATCCGCTCTACGAGAAGATATCGCGCCGCTTTCTAGAGCACCCGCAGGCCTTCGCCGAGGCATTCGCCCGCGCCTGGTTCAAGCTGACCCATCGCGATATGGGGCCGCGCTCACGCTACCTGGGGCCGGAAGTGCCGAAGGAAGAATTGATCTGGGAGGACCCGCTGCCCGCGGTCGATCACCCGCTGATCGACGATGCAGACGTTCGAGCGCTCAAAGCCAAGGTTCTGGCTTCAGGCCTGAGTGTGTCCGAACTTGTCGGCACAGCCTGGGCCTCGGCCTCGACCTTCCGCGGCGGCGACAAGCGCGGCGGCGCCAATGGCGCCCGCATCCGCCTCGCTCCGGCGAAGGATTGGGAGGTCAACCAGCCCGCGAAACTGGCCAACGCGCTCAAGGTCCTGGAGGGCATCCGGTCGGAGTTCAACAAGAGCGCGACGGGCGGCAAGAAAGTCTCACTGGCCGACCTGATAGTGCTGGCCGGCAACGCCGGTGTGGAGCAGGCGGCGAAGGCTGCCGGTCACGAGGTGACGGTGCCGTTCGCGCCCGGCCGTACGGACGCCTCGCAGGAGCAGACCGAGGTTGCCGCCTACAACGTTCTCGAACCGCTGGCCGACGGCTTCCGCAACTACCGCAAGGCCGGTGTTACAGTGCCCGCCGAGGTAGGTCTGATCGATAGGGCGCAATTGCTGACGCTGACCGCGCCGGAGATGACGGTGCTGATCGGCGGCCTGCGCGCGATCAACATCAACCCTGACGGATGCAAGCACGGTATTCTCACGGATCGTCCGGGGACGTTGACCAACGACTTCTTCGTCAACCTGCTGAGCATGGACACGCAGTGGAAGCCGGTCTCCGATGCCAGGGAGGCCTTCGAGGGGCATGACCGCAAGACCGGCACGCTCAAGTGGACCGGTACGCGCGTCGACCTCGTGTTCGGCTCGAACTCGGTGCTGCGCGCTCTGGCCGAGGTCTATGCCAGCGCGGATGCGAAGCAGAAGTTCGTCGATGACTTCGTAGCCGCCTGGGCGAAGGTGACGAATCTGGATCGCTTCGATCTGCACGAGTAAACATCACCCTATGCAGAAACGCGAGAGGCAGGAAACAGCGAACAGGCTGTTGCCTGCCTCTCACTGTTTGTGCAGGTAAGCTGAGCGAAATGGGCGAGCGAGAGCGAACAATCTTAAGGAACATTCGAGCGGGCGCTGCTCGAAGGCTGCGGAGAACCAGTGCGCTGCGTGTAGGGATTGGCGACGATGCAGCCGTGCTGGCTGTGCGGAGCGGCGAAGAGCTGGTGGTCACGACGGATTTCTCGCTGGAGGATGTGCACTTCCGTCGCGGATGGCATCCGCCGGAGGCGGTGGGGCACAAGTGCCTGGCCCGTGGGCTGAGCGATATTGCGGCAATGGGGGCGCGACCGATGGCGGCGTTTGTGTCGCTGGCTGTCCCACCTGAGCTTGTCCGCGAAAGCAAAAACGGAGTGGGTGTGGGTGCGTGGCTCGATCGCTTCTATAGCGGTCTGCATTTGCTTGCGGAGCGTTGGCAGGTGCCGCTGGCCGGTGGAGATCTTGCGCAATCGCCGGGAGGCGCGCATGCGCGGGCTGCGGCGGACATCGTGGTGGTGGGTGCGGTGGAGCGCGGGCGGGCGCTGCTGCGTTCCGGAGCGCAGGCTGGTGACGCAATCTATGTCACCGGAACACTGGGCGGCGCGGCAGCAGAGCTGAAGGCGCTCACGCGTTCTCCTGCTCGCTTCCGCAGCGTGATTCTGGACACGCCCGGGCATCCGCATTTCTTTCCGCAACCAAGAATTGCGGTAGGTTGCGCGCTGGTGCGGCGCAGATTGGCGACCGCGGCGATAGATGTGAGTGATGGGTTATCGGTGGACCTGCTGCATGTGTGCGAGGAGTCGGGGCTGCGGGCGGAAGTGGATGCGGCGCTGCTGCCTCTCGGAGCGGGCGCGACGCTGCGAGATGCACTGCACGGCGGGGATGACTATGAGTTGCTGTTTACGGCCAATCAGCACACGCAAGTGCCGCGCAGGATCGCGGGTGTGCCGGTGCGGCGAATTGGGCGGATGCTCAGAAAGAAGTCAGGCTGTCCGCGAATCGTCCTGACGGAGGATGGGCAGCAGCATGAGCTGAAGGCGCAGGGCTGGGAGCATTTTTAGCCAGTCAGCGAGCGTGGGATGCGTTCCCGGCTTTCCCTGCGTTCCAGCGAATCAGTTAACGCCGCGCAGCTTTTGCCCGGATATCATCCAGCGTCTGGTGGCGCAGCACTTCTCCGTTTCGGAAGACGGGCTCTAAGAGGTCGCCTTCCATTTCGCAGTGGCCGGGACAGTGCACCGTCGTGAGACCGGCGGGTGTGCGGACCAAGGCGAGCTTGCCGCGTTTCGATTCTTTGTCAGGATCGGTGACCGGTTCTTTGAAGACGTCGCGCAGTTCGCCGTTGACGATTGCGGCGGAGCACTTGAAGGCGAACTTTTGCGTGTCGCGGTTGATCTTCTGCAGGAGCGCGCCGCCCATGCCAAAGATGAGGTTTGCGGCCGACCAGCCCTGGGCGAGGACATTTTCGAGGATGCGTTCCATCGATTCGAGGCCGACGCCATCGCCCCAGAGGAGGCGGAGTTTGGGATTCAGGATTTTGTAACCCGCATGGTTGCTCGTGCTGCCGAAGCGGCCGGCGAGCACGGGCAGCAGACGCAGCAGCACCTGGACAGGGTCCCCGGAGTCGGGGCGCAGGACGAGGAGGCCGTTGCGGGCGAGCACCACCTCACGCAGCGCGCCGCCGAACATCTTCTCCGCGGCGTGGTAGACATCGAAGCTGTCAATCACGATGGAGAGGATGCCTTCGGGGTATTCGTCGAGCACGTTGCGGTAAGCGTCGAGTTCGTGGTCGCGACCCCAGGCGGTCATGGTGCTGTGCTCGGTCGCGACAACGGAAGTGGAGGGCATCCAGTCAGCGGGCGTATTACGGCCGGCGTAGTGCTGGCGCAGCAGCATGTTGGCGATGAGCGTGTCCGAGGTGCGGAAGTGGACGAGGTGCGCGGCGCCGCCGAGTGCGGCGGATTCTTCCGAGCTGGCACCGCGATAGCCGAAGTCATGGAGCATCATGTTGGCGGCGACGGGGTCTTCGCCGCTTCGCTTCATCGCGGCCTGGAGCACATGCAGCAACGCGCCGGAGAGGGTGGCGACCGTCGTGGGATACCAGACCTTGAGCAGAAGTGTTTCCAGAAAATTGGTAAGCCAGTAGCAGGCTGGGTCAGTGTTGCGGATGGTCATCAGCACGTTGTGCGTGGGCACAGGCGTGCCTTCGGCCACGGCGCGGATCTCGACCGGCAGGCGGCCGCCGTGGCGCTCGACGATGTGCATCCAGCCGGCGCGGTTGAAAATGCCGGGGCGGCCGAAGTGCACGGCCGAGAGGCGGCCGGCGGTGTCGACATCTTCCGCGGCGACAACGCTGCCGGCGAGATAGCTGCGCAGATAGGGCTGCAGGCCGAAGAAGACGGTCTGGGGAAAACGACCGCCACGCGACTCGAGATAGCTGTAGACCTCAGTGGTGCCGGGGGGGTACTGCCGCCAATGGGTGAGCTTGTAGCTGTCGGTGCGCAGCGGAAACGGCATGGACGGGATGGTCGACATGGGCGCACTCAGTGTAGAGTCCCACGGCTGCCTCCGCTCATCGAATGAGCATGAGTGAAGCTGTGATTCTGGCCGGCGGGAAGCAGGTGCGGCTGAATGTGCTGGACCAGTCACCAGTGCCGGAGGGTTCAACACCGGCGCAGGCGATTGCGAATTCGATCGAGCTGGCGAAGCATGTGGAGCGGCTGGGCTACTACCGCTATTGGATGTCGGAGCATCATGCGATGGACCTGCTGGCGTGCACGGCTCCAGAGGTGCTGCTGGCGCGCATTGGCGCGGAGACCTCGCGGATACGGATCGGTTCGGGCGGCATCATGCTGCCGCATTACAGCGCGTACAAGGTGGCGGAGGTTTTTCGTACGCTGCATGCGATGTATCCCGGGCGGGTGGACCTGGGGATCGGGCGCGCACCGGGAGGCGGACCGCTGGAGGCGCATGCGCTGCGACGGGAGCGGAGGCAGCGGCCGGCAGATGATTTCGCCGACCAGATCGGCGAGCTGCTGATGTTCCTAAACGGAGATTTCCCGGTAGAGCATCCGTTCTCGCAGTTGACGGTGTCGCCGGAGATGCCGGGTGCTCCGGAAGTCTGGATGCTGGGCTCGAGTTTGTGGAGCGCGGATGCGGCGGCGCAGTTCGGGTTGCCGTATTCGTTTGCGCACTTCTTTAGTCCCGTGCATACACGCACAGCAATCATGGATTACACGGAGTCTTTCCGTGCGGGGCGGCATGCGGCGGAGCCGCGCAAAAGCGTTGCCGTCGGCGTGCTCTGTGCGGAGACGGAGGAAGAAGCAGAGTTTCTGATGGCGAGCCCGCGGCTGCTGATGCGGCGCATTCGCGCGGGCGATCGGCGGCCGGTGCCGCGGCCTGAAGATGCCCTGCGGGAGCTGGAGCGGCAGGGGCCGGTGCCAATGGAACAGGGCGAGTGGCCGCGCTATTTCTATGGAACGCCTGAGCGCGTGCATGAACAACTCGCCGCGTTCGCGAGCGCGCTGGGGCTGGATGAGCTAATCGCAGTAACGATTGTGCATGATCATGCAGCGCGGCTGCGGTCATATGCATTGCTGTCCGAGGTTGCGGCCGGGTCGCCTCTCGCAACCACCGCTTCATGATGTCGGGTTACACTTCGCGTGGTATTCAATCCACGATGGAAGACAGGGCTCTTGATGAGGGCGATATGTTTTGCTGCAGCGCTGCTGCTGGTGTTTGGTATGCAGGTGCATGGCGCATCCGATCCTGACGCGCAGGTGCGGATCAATCAGATTCAGATCATCGGCTCGCACAACAGCTACCACGCCGGGCTGCTGCCGGGGATGCGCGCGTTCCTGGCGAAGAAGCGGCCGGAAGACCTGCGCGGCCTGGATTACGCGCATCAGCCGCTGGATAAGCAGTTCGGCGGCGGCGTGCGGCAGATAGAACTGGATGTGTTTGCGGACAGCAAGGGCGGGCGCTATGCGCATCCGGCGGGGCCGGCGCTGGAGAAGGCTGCAGGAGTGCCGGTCGATCCGATGGAGAACTTCTCGGGCGCAAGCCCGGAGGTGATGCTGAAGCCGGGCTTCAAGGTGATGCATGTGCAGGACCTGGACCAGCACAGCACCTGTCAGCCCTTTACGGCATGTCTGGAGATTGCGCGGAAGTGGTCGAAAGCGCACCCGCGGCATCTGCCGATCTACATCCTGGTGGAGACGAAGCAGGGCAAGCCGCTGGACATTCCAAATGCAACCGTGCCTGAGCGATTTACGGCCGCGAGCTTTGACGAGCTGGACCGCGAGATTCGGTCGGTGTTTCCGGCGGACGAGATGATCACGCCGGACGATGTGCGCGGGAAGTACGCCACGCTGAATGAGGCGGCGCGTACCGGCGGCTGGCCGACGCTTGCGAAGGCGCGGGGGAAAGTGATCTTTCTGATGGACCAGCGCTCGGCGGAGCCGATGTACCTGGCGGGCCATCCGAACCTGCGTGGGCGCGTCCTGTTTACGAATGCCGCGCCGGGCCGGCCGGATGCTGCATTCACCGAAATGAACGATGGCACGGAGCAGGAGATCGCGGCGTTGGTGCGTCAAGGATACCTGGTGCGCACGCGTACTGATGCGGACACGAAGGAGGGCCGCTCCGGATCAACCGCGCGACGGGATCACGCGATGGCGAGCGGCGCGCAAATGCTGAGCACGGATTATCCCAAGGCCGAGCCGGCGCAGTGGACGGGCTATTCGGTGAGTTTTCCGGGCGGCGCGATGGCGCGGTGCAATCCGGTAGCGAGCAACCCTGCGTGCGTGGGCAAGTCGCTCCAGAAGTACTGACGCGGAGTACTGACGCGCGATCAGTGCTGCTTTTCGACCTGGTTCACAATCTGGTGCAGGAGCACAATGTGAACGTTGACACGGCGGGCCACGTCAGGAAGGAATTCGGTGATGAAGTTGTCGATGGGATCGGTAGCCATGGCAATGACGTAACGCGAGGCAGCCGGGCCCCAGCCTTTTTCGCGGCCGGGAACGTAGAGGTTGCCGAGGCCATCGCCGATCGCTGTGGTGAAGATCGTGGCATAGTTCGGCATGCCCTCGCCGAAGTCGTTCTGTGCCCAAACAACCTGCGTGATGGAATGGATTGTCCGGCGCGTATAGGATGCGTTGGGCATACGGTGGTAGTGCGGGTCCTGATGCACCATGGACGGAATCAGGAACGTCCCGAAGAACTCGCCGACCGCGGTTTCGCAGTACGCGACACCGAAGTTGCGCGCGAAGCCCGGGAAGCCCGGTCCGTAAGCCGATTCCGGATCGGCTGCGACAGAGATGCCGGAGATAAGGGCTATGGTGGCGAAGTTGTAAGGGTCTACAGTATTGCGAAAGGCGAGGTAGCCTTTCTGCCGCGGCGTGAGCGGATGAATGCCTGAATCGGTAAACCGCTGGAAATAATCGACATTTTTCTCACAGGTGATGTTGGCGGGCACAGAGGTGGAGATGCCGCCCTCGCAGGGCGAGCCCTGCGACGGAATCCCAGGATGTTCTGTGGGGGATGGGGGCAGAGGTTTCGGTGTAGGGCTCACCGGCGGAAAGCCGGGCGTGGTGGGCTTCTGTTGCTCAGCCGTGTCGATGACCGAGACGTTCGGCTCCGGCGCATCGGGCAGGCCGGGCGGCAGGCTGCGCTGCGCGTAGGCGGCCGCGCAGGCAAACCACGCCGCGCCTGCGAGAGCGGAAACCAGCCAGGTCCATCTGCATAGCAACCTGCGACGCATCTTCGAAATGTACGTTCTCCTGTGCACTAGGACGGAGGGACGACACGATATGTCGCCTCCGGAGTATGCATCCTTATTTGCTGCGCCGAAAGGCCAGACGGAGCGAGTCGGGCCCGAATTCAAGAAGCAGCTTGCTGCCCATGTCTCCCGCAACGGCGGTGCCGAAGCCGCGCGCGGCAACAGCCGCAGAGGCGCTATCGTGCGGGTAGTATGTCATGGCAAGAAAGCTTCCCACGGCATGGCCGAGCAATCCGGAGAAACTGATCCGCTGCTCGCCATCGTCGTTGAGGCGCACGTATGTCTGCTTGACCGCGAGCAGGCCTCGGTGCACGAGCGGGCCGTGGCCGACCCGGTAGAAGCGCGGGTCCTGACGGAGGAGTGCGGTAAAGATCCCGTCGCCGGAGACGCGGTCGGTGGCCTGCCGCAACACGGTCAGGCCCAGACGTTCGCCGAAGCCACCCAGGTCGCTTCCCGTATGCGGGTCGGCGTCGGCCAGATGACCGTACCCGGCAGAGATCAGACCGGGCATGAGGACGGCCCAGCGTGTCTGCTCGTGGGCTGCATACAGAAGTTTGTCCGTCGCGCTCAATGGCGGCGCGTGCTGCCCCGGGTTGATGAGCGTGTCCTTCTTGTTTGCATAAAGAGGATAGGCCGGGCCAACGTGCAGACGGAGAAAGGTATTGTCCTTGCCTGGGCCGGTCTTCTGCTGCGACGTGTCAGCTTGCGGCGTGGGCGCTTCCGGGAGAGGCGAATCGACGCCTGCGAAAGAGGGAGCCGCGCATATCGCGAGCAGAAAAACTACGACGGCAACACGAAGCACCTCAGGCCGAAGACGGTTCTGCACGCATGGGAAATGGGATGGGGGCATTCCGTTTATGAGATGCAGGGTATCAGTGAACCTTGCCAGTAACGAAGGCCATAAGCCCTCCTGCGATTGACCGAAGGACACCCGCACGCGGAGACTGTTGTTGGCAGAAGAGGTGGCGTATGGCGGAGAGAAGCACATTTGAGAACTTCGGCCGCAAGGTGGACTCGCAGTTCGGCAAGGTAGGGCCGCGCATTGAGGATGAAGTGAAGCGCGTCATCACGTACCTGAACGAGCAGGTAGTGCCACAGGTGCGGCAAAACTCATCGACTGCCCTGCGAACTGCCGCCGAGCAACTGGGGCGGCTGGCCGATTATCTGGACGAGGGACGCAAGGGAGAAAAGACGAGTGCGTAAGCAAGCGGCGGGGCTGCTGCTTGCCGCGGCGGCGATGGCTCCAGTCATCCTGATTGCCGGCTGCCGTCATGAAACCCGGGCGGCCTACGTGCCCCCCGCGCCGGTGCTGCTGCCGGAGCCGGAATCATCGAATACGGCGCCTCCTGCAATTGCGCGCAATGCGCCGATTGCTCCGACGCCGGCTAATCCAGGAATTACAAGCGCGGCGGACCTGGCATTTGTCGCAAGCCACCCGCCGGTGTGGAGCGAGACCGGAACGGCGAGCTGGTACGGGCCGCCATATAACAAGCGGCGCGGTGCGAATGGGAAGATTTATGACCAGGATGCAATGACGGCCGCACATCGTACCTTGCCGCTGGGCTCGCTGGTGCGGGTGACGAACCTGAAGACCGGTCAGCAGGCCATATTGCACATCACCGATCGCGGTCCGTTTGTGCCGGGCCGCGTGCTTGATCTTTCGATGGCGTCAGCGAAGGCTCTGGGCTTGTATGTCGCGGGAACCGGACTGGTGCGCATCGATGTGTTCGCGGTGCCCGCACCGATTGACACCGGAGGACGCTGGTGCGTGCAGATCGGCGCGTTCAAGCATGAGGATGAGGCGGAGAAGCTGCGCTCGCACCTGAGCCGGAAGTATCAATCGGCGAACGTGATTGAGTTCACCGGGCCGACCGGACACTGGGTCCGCATCCGTCCGTACCGCGATGAGAAGGAACGCGCCGTGGAGATTGCGCACGAGCTGAAGCCGAGCGAGGGCGACGCGTATTTAGTGCGGCTGGATTAGGTCTGGCCGCCCGGGACATATTATTCCGCGCGCAGGGCGTCGACCGGATTTGCCGATGCGGCGCGCTGTGCCGGGACGATGCAGGCGATCAGCGAGAGCGCGATCATCACAGCGATGGACGTGCCGAGGATCAGCGGGTCGGTTGCGCTCACGTTGAAGAGCATTGAACCGAGCAGCCGGGAAACGGCGAGCGAGCCGATGAGCCCCAGACCGCAGCCCAGTGCCGCGAGTTTCGCTCCGGAGTTAAGGATAAGGCTGACGATCTGCCCGCGTTGCGAGCCCAGTGCCAGCCGGATGGCCATCTCCTGCGCGCGCATCGAAACGGTGAAGGCGATGACGGCATAGACGCCGATCGTGGCGAGCAGTAGCGCTCCCGCGGCGAAGACGCTGATCAGCGAAGTGTTGAAGCGGCGCGGTGCTTCGCTGGAAGAGAGCTGCTGGTCCATCGTCTGAATCTCCTGCAGGGAGAGCAAAGGATCGAGCGCGGCGACTGCCGAGCGCAGAGAATTGGTCATCTGTTCCGGCGGCAGGGTAGAGCGCAGGACGATATAGCCGCCGAAGCCGCCCTGGTCTTTGGGCGCAAACTGGCCGAGCATGCTGAGGAACTGCTGTGATGGGACATAGACCTGCTCCTTGTCGGGAGCATCGAGCGCGTTCATCTTGGTGTTTTCGACGACGCCGACGATGGTGGCCCAGGGGGTCTTCGCTTCCAGCGTGCCGATCCGGAGATGCCTTCCGATCGCGTCCCCTTTCGGCCAGAAGCGATTGGCCAGTTTCTGGTTCACCAGCACGACCGACGGTGAGCCCTGCTTGTCATCGGTATTGAAGAAGCGCCCCTGCACAAGGCCGATGCCCATCGCTTTGAAGTAGTTTCCGTCGGTGAGCGACCAGGGCGCGATTCGCAACTGGCCGCCGGAAGTGTCACGCGCGGTTTCATCCAGAACGTATGCACTGCCGCCCTGAAATCCGGATGCGGGCAGCGCATTGGTGATGCCGGCGGCAACGACGCCGGGCAGGGCCTGCAGCCGCTCGACCAACGACCGGTTGAAGGCGTCGTTCGCGGTCTCTGTGGGGTACTGCTGGGAGGGCAGATTGTAGCCGGCGACGAGAACATGATCGGCGCGGAAGCCGGGATTCACGTCGCGCATCTTCTGGAAACTGCGCAGCAGGGCGCCGGCGGATGCGAGCAGCACCAGCGCGACGGCGATCTCAGTGACGACGAGTGCGGAGCGCAGGCGTCCGTGGCTGGAGCCGCTGGTGCCGGTGCGGCCGCCTTCCTTCAGGTTTTCATTCACCCGCGTGTGCAGCGCGGCAAAGGCTGGAGCTATGCCACACAGCGCGCCGGTGACGAGAGCGAGGACGAGTGCGAAGAGGACCACACCGACGTCGAGATGAATGCCTTCAATACGCGGCATGGATTCGGGCAGAAGCGGGATTGCCACCTTCAGTGCGCCGGCTGCCAGCAGCAGGCCGAGCAGCCCGCCGACTCCGCTGAGCAGAATGCCTTCCATCAGCGACGCGGTGACAAGGGCGCGCGGGGATGCGCCAAGCGCGAGGCGGACCGCCAGTTCCCGGCGGCGACGGATGGCGCGTACGAGAAGAAGTCCAGCGACATTCAGACAGGCAATGAGCAGCACCACCAGCACCGCGCAGGTGAGGATGTGAACCAGCGGCCTGCCGGCTCGGACTGCGTCATCCTTCAGAGATGTGACATGCGCGGTGATGTGGATCTGTTTGAACTCCGGCGGGAAGTTGCGCATGACCTCCTGCGCGACGCGCCCCGCATCCTGTGTTGCTTGCTCTATGGTCACACCCGGCTTGAGGCGGCCGACCATGTTGTAGCTCCAGTTGGCCGCACTGGTTGGCGACAACTCATCCGGCGTGAAACTCATCGGCACCCAGAGCTCGGATTGATTCAGGCGGCCGGCGACAGTGGGAATTCGAAGTCGCGGGGCATGACGCCGATGACGACATATGGCTTGCGATCGAGCAGGATTTTGCTACCGAGAATCCCAGAGCCGGCGTGAAAGCGGCTCTGCCACATGCGGTAGCTGAGCACCGCAACGGTTGCATGCCCATCGTCCTCCTGCTGTGTGAAGACACGGCCCATCAGAGGCGCGACGCCGAGTGTGGGAAAGACTCCGGCGGTCATGCGCGCAGCATTCACAGTTGCCGGCTCGCCCCGGCCGGAGAGTTCGTAGCTGCTCCCCGTATAGCCGCCCAGGGATGAAAAGCTCGTGGTATCGCGCCCATACATTCGGATTTCGAGCGCGGTGACGCTTGTATCGTCGAACGCGGTTTCCGCATTCAGGCTGTCGCCGAGGCTGGCGAGCCCCGCCGGGTCATGGAAGGGCAGCGGGCGCAGCAGCACCCCTTCCACCAGCGAGAAGATGGCAGTCGTAGCCCCGATGCCGAGCGCAAGCGTGAGCAGGACCGTGAGCGCGAAGCCGGGGGTGCGGCGTAACTGGCGCAGAGCCAAACGAACATTCAGCATCAGACCGTGCATGAGATCTCCGATCAGATGCTAGACGAGCAAGCGGTTTGCCAAACCACACACCGCAAGTGCCTGATTGGCGATGGACCTATGCGCCGCAGCGTGTTCGGGGGCGCCGAGGCGTGTCCAAATACGGACGCAGGCGCCCGTATCTGGCGTTCGCGCGACAGAGCCCTACTGACACTGGATGAACGAAAGCGGCTGGACCGTGATGGTGGCGCCTCCGACTGCCAGCGCATACGGGGCAGTCTTCTGTTCCGGCGGCGCGCAGTTCGCAATGCCTCCGGAAGAAGGAACAACTGCCAGTCCATCGACGATGTATGTCGCCAGCGGAGCATTCGATGAGAGTGTCGCTCCGCTGGCCGAATACGTCCCAATGTATGGACCGCCCGCAGGCAGCAACATCGTGTAGGTCGCGCAGTCCGTGCCGGCGGCACAACTCGACGAGGCTGCGGTCTCCAAGGCCAGTTCTGCTGCCGGTTGCTGTGCATTGGGAAGCAGCGGGATGGTATAGGTCGTGCCGCCTTCTGTTGGCTCAAGCGCGCTCACGGCAACATCCGCGACGGTTCCCTGATTGGCGTTGTTCTGCGAGGTGATCCCTCCGGAGATCTGCGCCGTGCTCATGGCTGTGGCGAGTGTGCCGTAGAGATCTACCGTCCCGATCGTCTGGCCGTTGGATACGCCTGTAACGATGGATGCTTGATATGCAGTGCCGTCCGCTGCCTCGCCAACAACGACGACGTCATAGGCGCCGCTTGGAATGGGGCAGAAGACGAATGAGCCGTCGTTTCCAGCGAGCGTGGAAAAGACGATCCGATCCACGCCAGTTGTGTCCGGCTGCTCAAGCGCAACGAGAACACGTCCATTCACGGGATTGCCGGTTGCCTTGTCGAGCACCTTGCCGTTGATCGACGTGGACGTGGTGCTGACCTCACCGGCATGGAGGACGGGCTTCAATCGGTACTGTCCGTTGCCTTCCCGGACAATTGAAGCGCAGGTATTGAAATCGATGTCCAGATCCTTTGTCTGTCCGGCGGCAATGTTGAATCCACCGGAGGCGATCTGGCCTGAGGGAATTTTCAGGCCGGTCTTCGATTCGCTGGAGAGCAGCAGCTCGTGGACGCTGTTGTCCGCGGTAAGCACAACACAGTTGGTGGAACTGCCACACAGATTGTTGGCTACGCTGGCGCTGTTATCGGCGAGGATCAGACGAATCTGCTGATATTTGCCGGGCTGCAATTGCTGCGTGGCGCCGAGGGTCGCGAGAAAGCACTGATTGTTGGCCTGGCCGAGGAGGTCGATCTGTTTTGGTTGTGAGGAGAGACTGGGCGTGAGGTCTGTCCAGCCGCTGCCGTTGTCACCGGCGCTGGAACTGACGTTGGCCTGCACATCGGTGATGGTCACGTAGACGTGCGCGTAGGGACCGGTTGGACCGGCACACGTCGCAGGATCACTCAGCATGACATTAGCTGTGGCAGCCCCGGGGGCCGCAGTAGAGCTATCGCTGCTGCATGAGACGGCAAAGATACCGGCCAGCAGTAAGGCGAAGAGAGCTGAAAACACACGGGGGATTCGGGCCGAGGCCTTTTGCGCGATCAAGTGCTTCTCCTGTTCCATTCTCAGTCAGGGAGAGCCAAAGCAAAGAGAGGTGAGTGTAGTTGTGGGACCCGTCTGACAGCCGGTGGCGAACTGTATCTGCAGCGTTCGCCCGTCTGACGGTAACATCGTATCGGCGAGGCCCCGGCGGGGCGAATCACTCACAAGTGGCATTGCGACATCGTGGAGAGGACCTGCTGTCTTGATTCACTGGTGGTCAGGACGTTCGATGAGGCTTGCGGCCCTGCTGTTCGTGTTTCTGTTCTTCCCGGTGTGCTTCTCGCAAACCGCAGCGGTTACCGCGCCGGCCACAGCAGAGCAAGCGAACAAGAATCCGAAAGCTCCCGCCTATTCGCTGCCCCCGGCAAAGTTACAGCGGGCTGAAGCGCTGGACCGCGATGAGAGCTGGCTGTGGGCGATATCCGTTACGTGGAGCGTCGTGTACCTGCTGCTGTTTCTGCGGCTGCGCTGGGCGGCGGCACTGAGCCGCTTCGCTGCGCAGCGGGCAACGCGGCCCTGGGTACAGGGGCTCATCTTTCTGCCCCTGCTGGTGATTGCATTGCGCCTGCTGACGCTGCCGCTTGCGCTTACCGGACATCACCTCGGTCTCGCGTACGGGCTCTCGATCGAGCGCTGGCCCGCGTGGTTCTGGGACTGGACCAAGGGTCTGCTGGTGAGCATCGGGACACTGACGCTGGTGGGCTCATTATTGTTCGCCATCGTGCGTCATGCGCCGCGGCGATGGTGGCTATGGTTCTGGCTGTTGTCACTACCCCTGATGCTGGCCGGGGTATTTGCGCAGCCGCTGATCATCGATCCGCTGTTCCATCACTTCGCGCCCCTGTCACAGTCGCATCCTGAACTGGTGGCGCAACTGGAGCGCGTCGCGGAGCGAAGCGGAGAGCGGATTCCGCCGGACCACATGTTCCTGATGAACGCGAGCGAGAAGACGACGGAGCTGAATGCTTACGTCACGGGCTTTGGCAGCTCGAAACGTGTGGTGGTATGGGACACTTCGCTGACGAAGTCAACCCCGGATGAGGTCCTGTTCATCTTCGGCCATGAGCTGGGCCACTATGTGCTGGGCGATGTGGCGCACGGTCTGATGTGGGCTGCAGCGGGCGCGCTGGTTGCGCTATGGATCGCGTTTCATCTTACGCGCCGCCTGCTGTGCCGTTATGGGGAGCGCTGGCAGATCGCCGGAGAAGATGACTGGAGCACGCTGGTTGTCCTGATGCTGGTCTTTACCGGCCTGTCCATTTTGAGCGCGCCGATCGTCAACACCGTGTCCCGCTATATTGAGCACCGCGCCGATGTCTATGGACAGGAGGTGATTCACGGCATCGTCGCCAATCCCCAGGAGACTGCAGTGAAAAGCTTCCAGACGCTGGGCGAGGAATCACTGGAGGTCCCGGACCCGAATCCCGCCATTGTTTTCTGGACCTACGATCACCCGGCGATTCCCAGACGCGCAGAGTTTGCGCGGGACTACGATCCCTGGAGGCCGGGAGGGCATCCGCAATTCTTCAGCAAATAGGTTTGCGGTAGTCTGGTCGGCATGGAGTGCCTGTTCTGCAAGATTGCCGCAGGGGAAATTCCTGCGCAGAAGCTGTATGAAGATGACGATGCGGTAGTGTTTCCGGACATCAACCCGCAGGCGCCGGTACATGTACTGCTGATTCCGCGAAAGCACATCGCATCGCTCGCACATCTTTCACCGGGAGATGAGCGCATTCTCGGCCATCTGCATGCGGTGGCGAAGAAGATTGCCGCGGAGAAGGGTCTGACAAACGGCTTTCGCACGGTCATGAATACAGGACGCGAAGGCGGCCAGACGGTGGATCATCTGCATCTGCACCTGCTTGGTGGACGCCCGATGCTTTGGCCTCCGGGTTAGGCACCGTCCGTCGAGGCAAAGGCCTTCGGTGCGAATAAGGAAACCGCACAAAAGTGAAAAGACCCGCAGAAGTGCGGGTCTTTTGCTGAGTTCGGTTGCGTGATTACGCCTGGATGACCTGGACCTCGTCTTCGGATTCTTCGTCGACGATGCCGTACCGCCGCAGCAGGCCGGGCAGATTCTGCGAGAAGGTGGAGCGCGGCATCACGGTATCGCAGCCCGCCTCGATTGCCTTGTTCTTGAGATCGCCCTGCACGTGCGAGAGGAAGCCGATGATCGAAGCGCTTCGCTTTAGCTTTGTGCGGATCTTCGGGATCAGGGTCAGCGGCTTGGTACTGGCATTGTTCAGATCAAAGATGATGAGCGCCGGACGGTTCTCTTCACTGGTATCGGTCAGCTTGGCCAGCACGTCTTTGTCTTTGTCATCCTTCTCAGGTTTAACAAAGGCGACCTTGATACCGAGCTTCCTGGAGACTTCCTGAATCTTAGCGAGGAAGAAGAGGTCCTCGATGAAACAGTAAATCCGGGTGGGTGCGTCTTCGCGCATGGGCACGGGCGGGTAATAGTCGGCTTCGGAGTAGAAGCCGCTGTGCGGCATCCCGCGGAAGTCATTGTTGTTGTTTTGCTGGTGGTTTGCGGAATCGGCGACATTGCCGTTCGCCACGCGATAACTGTGGTCCATGGGCCCGACGAAGGTCTGCTGGCGACGGCCCTTGTTCTTGCGGCGGCCTCCGGCATTTCCGTTCCCATTGCCCTGCATGGGCCGGAAGCCGTTGCCACCGAAGTTTGCCTGATTGCCTGGACTCTTCTGGAAGAAGCGCTTGGGGGGTTTCTGTTTCTGCTGGCCCTGATGATGAGGGGGCGGTTGGGAGGGCTGCTGATTCTGCGGCGCGCCGTTCTGCGGGGCGCCGGCATTCGGCTGGCCTTTTCCCTTGTTACGGCGGCGCCGGCGGCGACGATGGCCGCCCTGGCCCTGACCTTGTGAATGCTGGCCCTGCTGATTCTGCAGCGCGCCATTCTGGGACTGCGCCTGCACGATTCCCTGCGGCTCTGGAGCCGGGGACGGGTTGAGTTCAGTTGTCATTCGTGCACTTCCTGGTGCATTTCTGCGGTAACGATCTTTCTTTTCAGCGCCTGCGCGTCCGGCTGCGGCTAAGCAGCGGAAGAGCCGGCAGACCTATTGGGGGCCGAAGTGGAGTTCCAGAGACGAGGCTGCTCGGCATCCCCGGTAGCGGGAGTGCTTGCGTGACCACGTGCTTTGTAAGGGCTCGAGCGTATTGTCTGCTCTCAACAGCGTTCTTATGCTGGCGTTCACCGCTCATACAGGCTTCCGAGGGCTCTGTTGCAGCCCGAAGCACTGAGTCGCGGACTATAACGTAATGACTATTCAAAGTAGGGCGAACACTCAGTCTGGAGCCGGAATCGATCCATCGGGATCTCCCGTCCGGTCCATATGAGTGCATCAGCCGCTCGATAGGCAAATATAAGCATACTTAGTTCGATGCTTCGTTGCAAGTGGCAAAAGTGGGAGAAGGCGTTACCGGATGGAGGAATAGGGACACCTGAATAGAGAACACTGAAGAGAAGACTGGAGAAGACAAGGCAGAAATTGAAGCAATTGACGAACAACGCCGCCCGGTATGGGGGCGGCGTTGTTCCACGGCCAATCACTGGCCTCCCGAAAGTCACCGAGCTGATTCCTTGATGGCGCAAAGGCACACGCGGAAAGCTCGGTGAAATAAAGTCCGGTGGCGGCAGGGTCCCGTAGGTCCCTTGCTCTACACAGCCGGAAGTGAATCGCCGGGTCCTCTCCTTTAAAATCGGGGACCGCGTGCGTCGCTGGCTGCCTAAGGTAAAAGCAGTTCCCGTGCCAATCCCGAGGTTATTTATTTTGTGCAACTTATCTCTTCGACAGTGCACGCCGCTCTTCCGATTTCTGGAAGTTACACGAGACGGATTCGGGAATCCGTAGCGGCGGACCCTTCGCTCATTGCTGGCATGTGCTGCAGTAATGGGTGCTACGGCCGGCAACGACGACCCGCCGGATCGGCGTTTTGCAGACCAGACAGGGCTCGCCGGTTCGCATGTAGACGCGGTGGCGAAGCTGGAAGAAGCCTCGTTCCCCGGCGGCGTCGACATAATCGGAGACCGACGAGCCTCCAAGACGGATCGCTTCGCGCAGAATCTTCTGGAGCGACCCGTGGAGACGATCGAGCTCTGCGAACGAGAGGCGCGATGCCATGCGCCGCGGGCGGATGCCGGCGTGGAACAGGCTCTCATCGGCATAGATGTTGCCGACGCCGTGCAGCAAATTCTGGTTCAGCAGCGCGGCTTTGATGGATGTCCTGCGACGGTGAAAGAGTTGGCGGAAGTCGGCCCTGGAGATGGTAAGCGGCTCTTTGCCGGGCCCGGCGAAGCCCGTGTTCCCGGCGGCAGTGTCTCTTGCCTCCTGGTTCGAGTGGAGACCCATCCGGCCAAAGCGGCGCGGGTCCACGAAGCGGAGCTCGCGCCCGGAGCGCAATATGAGGATGCCGTGGGTGTGCGGCGGCCTGGCGATGTCGGGATCGGCGACGAGCAGCCGGCCCGTCATGCCGAGATGCACGATCCACTGGACGGGCTCGCGGCCGTGTTCGGGACGGAAGTCGAAGACAATATGCTTGCCGACCCGGCGGACGCGCTCGATGGTGCGGCCGGCGAGTGCCTTCGCCATCATTGGCGGAGGGGACTTCATGGGCTCGCGCTTGCTCGAAAACCAGGTGTCCTCGATGCGGTCACCGGCGATGCGGGCGTTCACCCCGCTGGCTACGGTCTCGACCTCGGGGAGTTCGGGCATGTCTCTATTTTCCCAAACGCGCGAGGATGACGGAACCACGCCGGGCGGCGAAGTTAAATCTCGAGGAGTGCGATGATTTGTGATCGCATGCGGCCGCTGACGGAGGAAAATCGTATCCAGACCGGCGCCAATCGCCGAACCAAACCGCCGAACCAAACCGCCGAACCAAACCGCCGAACCAAACCAATGTGCTCTTCAAGAGGCTTGCTGAATTGCCGTATCCGTAATGCGATCTGCTCTGGTGGCATCCTGCTTTTGGTTGCCGCGGGCCAGGCGTTTGCGCAACAGACAGTTTCCATTCCAATTCCCAAGACTCAGCAGCAAATTCAGGCAGACCTCTATGAGGCTGCGAATCATCATGACGCATGGCGCGGGATTGTGCTGGCCCACGGTGGCAGTTTCGACAGGGCGAGCTGGCGGAAGCAGGCGCAGGTGCTGGTTGAGAAGGGTTTCGTCGTTCTGGCTATCTCTTTCCGAGGAGACAGGAAGAATCCGGATGGATCGCCGGGTTCATTTGGGGAGACTCCGGACAATGCCACAGATGTACTTGCCGCTGTTCACTATCTCCACAGCCGGGGCGTGAAGGATGTCTCCGCGATCGGGGCAAGTATGGGCGGAGACGCGGTGGGGGAGGCGGATGCTCGATCCCCGTCAGGGGAGATGGATCGCATCGTCCTGTTGGGCTCTTCCGGGGGCGAGTTTCCCGAGAAGCTCACGGGACGCAAGCTGTTTCTCGTTGCACGCGAGGACAGCAGCGAGGATGGGCCGCGCCTGCCTGAGATTTCCCGGCATTATGCGGAAGCGCCGAATCCGAAGAAGCTGGTTGTTCTCGACGGCTCTGCCCATGCCCAGTTCCTCTTCGATACGAACCAGGGTCCGCGCGTAATGCAGGAGATTCTGCAATTTGTCTCCGGGCCGTAATCGCAGGTTCAGAGACAGGTAGTGTGTCTTTCTTGAGCTAGTTGCGCCGTATATCATCAACTTTGGCGCTCGGCCACTCGGTGCGAATGCGGCAGCTTCCCGTCATTGGCCAGAAATGGAAGTAATCGATCCCATGTCTGGATTCGGACAGAGGGTTTGCGCCTAAGCCAGATACTCGGAGAGTGAAAGTTCAGAATGCGAGCCAAGACTGCGGTGGTAGTCGGCGCCCAGTGGGGCGATGAAGGCAAGGGCAAGATCGTTGACGTGCTCTCCGAGCGCTTCAAGGTGGTGGCGCGCTATTCCGGCGGCCACAACGCGGGCACACCGTCATTATCCAAGGGCAAGAAGTTCATCCTGCAGCTTGATTCCCTGCGGCGTGCTGCGCGAGGGCTGCCGCGGCGTGATTGGCAACGGCGTGGTGCTCGACCCGTTCGCCTTCATGAAGGAAGTCGACGAAGCTGGCGGGCTACGGGCGTGAAGGTTGACGGAAAGCTGTTTGTCGAGCAACCGCGCGCACGTGATCCTGCCCTATCACCGCATGATCGAGCTGGCGGCGGAGAACGCTCCGGGGCGGCTGAAGATCGGCACCACCAGCCGTGGCATCGGTCCGGCATACGAAGACAAGATGCCCCGCAGCGGCCTGCGCGTGGTGGACCTGCTGGACACAACGCTGCTGCAGAAGCACATCGAGAACGCCTGCCGCGAGAAGAACACGATCGCGCATGCGCTGTTCAACAGCGAGCCGCTCGATCCGGACAAGATGTACGCCGAATATGCGGAGACTGCCGAGCGCGTCGCGCCATTCGTCACCGATACGGCGGTGCTGCTGAACAGGGCCATCCGGAGGGCGAGAGCGTGATGTTCGAAGGCGCGCAGGGAACGATGCTCGACATCGATCACGGCACTTATCCCGTTCGTCACCTCGTCGAGCGCGACGTCGGGCGGCGCGGTGACCGGCACCGGCGTGGCGCCGACGTGCGATCGGCACGGTGATCGGCGTGACGAAGGCTTACTGCACGCGCGTGGGCGAGGGTCCGTTCCCGACCGAAATCCATGATGAGATGGGCGAGGCGATGCGCAAGAAGGGCAGGAATTCGGCGCGGTTACCGGACGTCCGCGTCGCTCCGGCTGGCTCGACCTGCCGCTGCTGCGCTACTCCAACATGATCAACGGCACGAGTGGCTGGTGGTGACCAAGCTGGACGTGCTGGACGACGCTGGCGGAGATTCCGGTGTGCATCGGCTACCAGATCGACGGCAAGACAGACCGACGATTCCGGCCGAGGTAGCGGGGTTTGAGAAGATCGAACCTGTCTACACCAAGCTGCCGGGCTGGCAGACGATCGACCGAGGGAATCGGGTTCCTTCGACGAACTGCCAAAGCTGGCGCAGGAATATCTACATTTCCTCGAACGCGAGTCCGGTGCGAAGATCGGGATGGTGTCCACGGGGCCGGACCGCGAGCAGACGATGGAGCTGCCGGGCTTTCGCACGGCGCTGGGCGGGATGAAGGCGTAAAGGGAGAGGGCGATGGTGGTGAGCTTCACGGTAAGGATGCGCTTCGATGCGCAGGACCGCGAACAGGTGAGCGAGCTGCTGCGCTCGCTGGCCGAGGAGTCGCGTCGTGAGCCGGGATGCATGGTGTATGTGCCGCACCGCATCGAGGGCGAGCCGGATACGGTACTGATTTATGAGCAATACGCCGATGCCGCGGCGCTGGAGGCTCACCGGGCCAGCGTGCATTACCGCCGGTATGCGATCCAGGGACTGTATCAACTGCTGCGGGAGCGGGCGAGCGAGAACCTGAGCGCGATCATCTGAGCCGCGAATACCGCCGTTCAACGGTGGTAATGCTCCATCCGGCGCATCCTTTTGACTGTGCGTTTCGCCCCGGAATACCATCCATACGCTTATGCATCGCGACCGCTGGGCCCGAGGGTTGATTGTGCGAGACGGGGCGATCCTGCTCCTGCTGACTGCCTGCGTGCCCGGGGTTGTTCGTCCTGCCCAGGCTAAAGCAGTCCCGATTCTGCATCGCGAAGACAAGCTGCACAAGGAAATCGAGAACCTGGAAGCCGAATGGCGCGATGCGCTGGTGCAGAACGACGTGGCCACGGTGAACCGCCTCCTGGCCGACGACTATCTGGGGATCAATCCTAACGGGACGCTGGAAACCAAAGCAGACGCTTTGGCGCAGCGGCGGTCAGGAACTGTGAAGATTTCGAGCATCGAGCCGGAGAACCTGAAGGTGCGCGTCTACGGCGAGACCGCGGTAGTGACCTCGAAGGTGCAGGTGGAAGGCCACGATGGCGACCGCGACATCAGCGGTTTGTATCACTACACTCGCGTGTACAGCCTGCGCGACGGGAAGTGGAAGGTGGTCAGTTTCGAGGCCAGCCGCATTCCACCTGGCAGCAAACGCTAGCGGATTACGGAACAAATGCAAGCGCGGCATCCGCGATGAGAGCGGCTTCGACTGCGGGACGCACCTGGTGCACGCGGATCAAAGATGCGCCCATCAGGATAGCGATAGTGCCGGCGGCGAGTGTTGCATGTTCGCGCGCGGAGACTGGCGCACCTGCCGGGCCGTAGAGCGGCACGAGCGTGTGGCCGAGGAAGCTCTTGCGCGAGATGCCGGCGAGCAAGGGCTGGCCTAATGTGGAGAGCTCCGGAATCCCCATCAGCATGGGATAGTTGGCGTCCTGCTTTTTCCCGAAGCCGAAGCCGGGATCGAGCACGATGCGCTCGCGGGCGACACCGGCCTTCATCGCGACGTGCAGCCGTTCGGCGAGATCGCGTTTTACCAGCGGCACGACTTCTTCCGGCACGAGCCGGGGGAGAGATTTCCATTCGATGGGGCGCCCGCGCGCGTGCATGAGGATGACGCCGCAGGGGCCGGCAGCGCAGGTGGCAGCCATGGCATCGTCCCAGAGAAAGCCGCTGACGTCGTTGACGATCTCGACGCCTGCCTGGAGCGCAGCGCGAGCCGTGGCGGCGCGGTAAGTATCGATGGATAGGATCGCACCGGGCTGTGCCTGGAGAATGCCGTCGATGACAGGCAGGACGCGATCGATTTCCTGCTGCGTGGAGATCTCGCCCGCCGCGCCGGGACGCGTGGATTCGCCACCAATATCAACGGCCGTGGCGCCATCCGCGAACATGCGCAGCGCAGCATCCACGGCTTCGTTGACGGAATGGAGGCGGCCGCCGTCGGAAAAGGAGTCTGGTGTGACGTTGAGAATGCCCATCACGCGCGTAGCGGAGCCGAGCGGAAGCGAGCGGGTGCGCAACTTCCAATCGAAATGGACGCGCCGATGCATGGGTGCAGAGTAACGCTTGATACACTTCGCGTGCATGCGCTGTTGCATTTCTCGTGTTGCGGGTGTGGGCCGACGATGGTTACGTGCAGCTTTTCTTAACGGAAAAGCTGCGAAGGTATCTACTCTTTGGCATATACCTACAGGAGAAATGCACTCACGCGCTCTCCCTGCCATTGCACTTCTGCTGTTTGCGCCGCTGCCGTTTGCGGCGCACGCTCAGCGTCACCATCGCAAAGGACCGCCGCTGGCCATCCAGGTGAACCGGCTGCTGGCTGATCCGGCGATTGCAAATTCGCATTGGGGCATCTCGGTGACGACGATGGACGGCAAGCAGGCCTTCGTGCTGAACGATGGCCAGCTCTTCGAGCCGGCCTCGAACGCGAAGATGTTCACGACGGCGACCGCCGCGGCGCTGTTGCCGTTGTCGCTCACGTACACCACAAATGTGGTGGCCGAAGGGCCGATTGACAGCACGGGTACGCTGCATGGCGACCTGGCAATTTTGGGAGTGGGCGATCCGAATATCTCGGGGCGCGCGCTTCCTTTCAACATCAGGACGGAGCGGCCGAACCCGCCTCTGGCTATGCTGGACGCCATGGCCGCGCAGGTGGCGGCAAGCGGCGTAAAGCAGATTGCCGGCGATGTCATCGGCGATGACACGTGGTTTCCCGCCGAGCGCTATGGCAGCGGCTGGAGCTGGGATGACCTGGTGTGGCTGTATGGGGCGCCGATCTCCGCGCTGACGGTGAACGACAATGCGGTCTTCCTGAATGCCGATCCGGGTCAGCAGGCGGGCGACAAGGTGACGCCGCAGTTCGACCCGCCGGTGGCCTACTACACGCTGGTCAACTCGTTGACTACCGCGCCCAAGGGAGCGGAGGCGGAGTACGGCATCGATCGCGCGCCGGGGTCACTGGATGTGCGGGTGTATGGCGCGATCGCGATGGGCGGCGGCGGGCTGCATGAAGGGCTTGCGTTAGAGGATTCCGCAGACTTCGCGGCGCGGGCGTTTCTGGAGATGCTGCGACAGCACGGCATTACAGTGACGGGTGCGGCAAAGGCGCGGCACCGCGACAGCGTGGATGCGGAGAGCCTGCGCAAGGAGCAGGAGGAACCGTTGGCGCTGACGCCTTCAACGCTGCAGACGGTGACCACCGCGCCGGCAGGCAAGCGGGTGCTGGCATCGCATGTGTCACCGCCGTTGATCGAGGATCTTACGGTGACATTGAAGGAGAGCCAGAACCTGCATGCAGAGCTGACGCTGCGCACGCTGGGCAAGCTGCTGGCGAGCGACGGCTCGTTGGGACAAGGGACGCGCGTGGTGCGGCAGTTCCTGATCTCGATTGGCCTGAGGCCGGAGGACTTCTTTTTCTTCGATGGCTCGGGGCTCTCGAACCAGGACCTGATCACGCCGCGCGCCGCCACCGCGCTGCTGACTTATGCGGCGCGGCAGCCGTGGGGGCAGGCGTGGCGCGCTGCGCTGCCGGTGGCCGGCGTGGACGGGACACTGCTGGGACGGTTTACGCACTCGCCGGTAAAGGGCAAGCTGGACGCGAAAACCGGCACGCTGGGCGAGGTGCGCGCGTTGTCCGGCTATCTGACGGCGGCTTCGGGAAGAACGCTGGCGATTTCGATCCTGGTGAACGATCATCAGCCGGATGACAAGGGAGTCGAGGGAAAGGCAATGGATCAGCTTGTCGAGATGATCTGGAAAGCGGAGTAGCGCTGCCGGATAGAATCGTCTCTTGCGCATTCGCTCGACACTGCTGTGTGTTTCTCTGTGCCTGTTAGCGTGCGGATGCAAGACGCTGCCGCCGGGAAAACCGCTCTCGTCTCTGACGCCGGAGGAGGCACGCGGGCATGCGGTGTTTGTCTCGGCATGCGCGCGCTGTCACAATGCCTACAGCACAGAAGCGCTGCATGGGCCGAGCCTGTATGGCATGTTTCGCAAGCCGTACCTGCCGAGCGGCACGCCGGCGCGGGACGATCGCGTGATGGAAGTCATGCTGCACGGACGCAACCTGATGCCGGACGCGGGAGGCGATCTTACGGAGGCGCAGCTTGCGGATCTGCTGCGCTATCTGCACACGTTATGAGCGACCAATCCAATGCTCCGGCGCAATACCGCGGGCTGCTGCCGGCGATGGCGGGCATCGCCATGTACATGTTTGTGCTGGCGGGCGTGGTGGGCTTTGGCGCAGTCAGCGGCCGCTTTCCCCGGCTCTTCCTGATTGTGTGTCTGCTGTTTGTGGCGGCTGCCGTGGGACTGATCCGGCTGTATCGCTGGGGATGGGCGCTCACGACCGCGGCGAGCTTTCTGCTGATGAGTTACGGTGTATGGGCCTACGTGCACACGCGGATGGCAGCGGCGCTGATCATGTCCTTTCTGAACCTCGTTTTTTTCTTGTACCTGGTGCGGCCTGAGGTTCGTGAGCGGCTTCGTTGAGCGGATGGTATGAACGATCGCGAACACTGGGACGAGATCTATCGGAGCAAGCCGCCGAGCGAGACGAGTTGGCACACGCCTCATCTTGATCGTTCGCTTGCCCTGATACGGAAGTCGGTTCCCGATCGCTCGTCTGCGATCATTGATATCGGCGGGGGCCGTTCGACTCTGGTCGATGATCTGCTGGCCGATGGATACCGGGATGTGACTGTGCTGGATCTTTCCGCCGAGGCGATCGAAGCAAGCCGACAGAGACTGGGAGTGGCGGCAGAGAGAGTCTGCTGGATTGCCGGTGATATTACCCGCATCGAGCTTGATCCACAGCGCTACGAGCTTTGGCACGATCGTGCAGCCTTCCACTTCCTGTTGGAAGCGGAGCAGCGACGCGCCTACGTCAGTCGGCTGTCCACCGCGCTGAGACCGGGAGGGCATGCGGTGATTGCCACTTTTGGCCCGCAGGGACCGGAGCGGTGCAGCGGGCTCGCGACGCGGCGGTATGATGCTGACTCAATGCAAGCTGAGCTCGGTCCGGATTTCCGGTTGATCGAAAGCGCGATCGAGAACCACAAGACGCCCTTGGGCGCAGTACAGCAATTTCTGTACTGCCATTTCATGCTTGGATAGCGGCAGGGCGTCCTGGCACCGGCCACACTTTTGCTGTTAATGGAACGCGGCCGGATGCTGAAGGGCCGGACGGAATTTGACCCGCAGTATCCCGGCATTTAGCTGGATCGCGGTTTCGATACAATAGCCGGTTGGGTATCCCGCGTGGCCGATCTTCAGGCATTCCCGTCCATTTCGATTCCATCCGCTCCGATCAGCGACCTGGTGCAGATCGATACTGCGCCGCGAGTGCGCGCGCCGAAGCCGGCATGGCTGAAGGCGAAGGCGCCGGTGGGCGAGAATTACCACTCGCTCAAGAAGCTGGCGCGCTCGCTGAACCTGCACACCGTTTGCGAGAGCGCGCAGTGCCCGAACATCGGCGAGTGCTGGGAGCACAAGACCGCCACGTTCATGATGCTCGGCAACCTGTGCACGCGGCGATGCGGCTTCTGCGCGGTACCGAAGGGACGGCCGGAAGCGATCGACTTCGATGAGCCGCGGCGCGTGGCGGAGGCCATTGCCACGCTCGGGTTGAAGCATGCCGTGGTCACCAGCGTGAATCGCGATGACGACATCGTGGGCGGCGCGCGCGCCTTCGCGATGCTGATTGACGAGGTGCGAAAGCAGGCGCCGGGCTGCCAGATCGAAGTGCTGGTGCCGGATTTTCAGGGGCGCGAGGACGCGATCCGCCTTGTCGTGGATGCGCGGCCCGAGGTGTTGAACCACAATACGGAAACGGTGCCGCGGCTCTATCGCGCGGTGCGCTCCGGTTCGCGGTACGAGCGCTCGCTGCAGTTGCTGGAAACCGCGAAGCGGCTCGATCCCACAATCATCACCAAGAGCGGTGTGATGGCCGGCCTCGGCGAAGAGATGGATGAGCTGCTGGCGGTCTTTCGCGATCTCGCGAATACAGGCGTGGACATCCTGACGGTGGGCCAGTATCTGCGCCCGTCGAAGGATCATCTGCCGATGGCGCGCTACTACACGCCGGATGAGTTCGCCGAGATGAAGACCGAGGCGATGAAGATGGGCTTCCGGCATGTGGAGTCCGGACCGCTGGTGCGGTCGAGCTATCACGCGCATGAGCAGGCAGCGTCGACCGGGCTCACTGTGCTCGCCTAAGGCAGTTTTGCAATCGAGGCACGGCGGGAACTAACATCGGACGCGTTTCCGTTCGCGGAGTCCTGCCATGCTCAAACGATTGTCTCTGCTCTTCCTTGCCGGCACTCTCATTGTCTCTCCAGCTTTCGCGCAGCCCCCGCATCCCTTGACTACTGCCGACCGGCAGCGCATCGACGAGATCATCCACAAGATGACGCTGGCCGAGAAGGTGGACTACATCGGCGGTATGGAGATGACGATTCGCGCGGTTCCGTCGGCCGGTGTGCGGGCTCTGCAGATGTCCGACGGCCCAGTCGGTGTGCGGCCCGACTCGGGTTTTCCTTCGACGACGTATGCCGGCGGTATCGCGCTTGCCGCGACGTGGGACCGCGAGATGGCTGCGCGGGTGGGCGCCGGGATTGGCCGCGATGCGCGGGCGCGTGGGATCAATTACATGCTGGGGCCGGCGGTGAACATCTACCGCTCGCCACACAATGGGCGCAACTTCGAGTACTTCGGCGAAGACCCGTTCCTCGCGTCGCAGATGGCGGTGGGCTACATCGAGGGCATGCAACAGCAGGGCGTGAGCTCGACGGTCAAGCACTACCTGGGCAACAACTCAGAGTATCTCCGCCACGATTCGGACTCGGTCATTGATGCACGAACGATGCGTGAGATCTATCTGCCGGCGTTCGAGGCCGCCGTGAAGCAGGCGCATGTCGGGGCGGTGATGGACTCATACAACCTGGTCAATGGCCAGCATTCGACGCAGAATCCCACGCTGAATATCGACATCCTGCGCAAGGAGTTCGGCTTTGAGGGCACATTGATGTCCGACTGGGACTCGACCTACGACGGTGTCGCGGCGGCGAGCGGCGGACTCGATATCGAGATGCCGCGTGGCGATCACATGAACCGCAAGACGCTGGAGCCGGCGATCCGGACGGGCAAGGTATCCGAGGCGACGATTGATGAGAAGGTGCGACATATCCTCTCGACCGCGATGATGTTCGGGTGGCTGGACCGCGATCAGACTGACATGTCGATCTCGTATGTGGACGAGAGCAATCGGCAGACGGCGCTCGACTCAGCACGCGAGTCGGCGGTGCTCCTGAAGAACGAAAACGATCTGCTCCCACTCAACAAGGCGAGTATCAAAACCGTTTTGGTTGTGGGGCCGGATGCGTACCCGGGGGTGCCGGTGGCCGGGGGCAGCGCGGGATCAGTGCCGATCCACGCAGTGAGCGCGCTGGAGGGGCTGACGGATGCGCTCGGCAAGACAGCTACCGTCTACTACGACCGCGGGGTGTCGAAGATCGCCGAACTTGCAGGGGCGACGGAGTTCACGACGGAGGCGAAGAACGGCAGGCCGGGGCTGACGCTGGAAACATTCCACAACGATGCACTCACTGGATCGCCGGTAAGTACCAGCAACGTATCTCACCTCGATACCACCGGGCTGAGCTGGGACGAGTTCAACAGCGATCCCGATCTGGCTGCCAGGCTGCTTGCCGCGGGCAGTACATCGCGGCGATATACGGGCTACTACACTGCGCCCAAGACGGGTCGCTACATCGTGGCTCTTGGGGCATCGGGCGAGGGCTCGGGGAATCGGGTGTTCGTGGATGGCCGGCAGGTGTTCGATGACTGGGACCTGGTGCGCGCGTTTGCGCCGCACGCCATGATGGAGCTCCCGGCCGGGCCGCATAAGGTGGTGGTCGAGGAGAAGCAGACTTTCCCGGTGGGCGGCAAGCTGCGTCTGGCGATTGTGCCGGAAGAGTCCGTCGTGAGCGAGCGCGCGAAGGAACTGGCGGCGAAGGCGGATGTGGTGGTCGTCGCGGCGGGGTTCGATCAGGACAGCGAGGGAGAGGGCGGCGACCGCACCTTCACTTTGCCCTACGGGCAGGACGAGCTGATCCAGGCGATGGCGGCGGCGAACAAGAAGGTAATCGTCGCGGTGACGTCGGGCGGGAATGTGGACTCGAGCGCGTGGATCGATCGGGTGCCGGCTGTGCTGGAGACGTGGTATGCCGGGCAGGAGGGCGGCACGGCGCTGGCCGAGATCCTGCTGGGCGAGGTGAATCCGTCGGGCCATCTGCCGGCGACGTTCGAGCGGCGGGCGGAGGACAATCCTGCGTACGCGTACTACTATCCGGAGCCGGGGACGAAGCGGGTGGTCTACAAGGAAGGCATCTTTGTGGGCTATCGCGGCTATGAGCACAACCATGTGAGGCCGCTGTTCCCCTTCGGCTATGGGCTTTCGTATACGACGTTCCGGTTCGCCAACCTGGCGGTGAGCCCGGATTCCGCGGGCACCAACCCGCAGGTACATGTGACGTTCGATGTGACGAATGCCGGCTCGCGCGCAGGCGCTGAGGCGGCGCAGGTGTATGTGTCGGAGGAGCACGCGAAAATCGAGCGGCCGGAGCGGGAGTTGAAGGGTTTTGCGCGGGTGGTGCTGGGGCCGGGGGAGACGAAGCATGTCTCCGTGGCGCTGGACGCGCGGTCGTTCGCGTACTGGAGCCCGGAGGGCAAGCGGTGGACGATCGATCCCGGGCGGTTCACTATCCGGGTGGGCGATTCGGTGGCGGACACGCCGCTGGCCGGCAGCGTGGAACTGACGGCGGCGGCGGGCAAGTCGAGCTTCTGAGAACGGGGCTCGATGCAGCAGGCGGCAATCCGCTTTAGAATCTAGCTTTGCCACGAGGAGGAAGAACATCATGGCAGTTTCGACGATGGCCAGCGTTCCGGCATTGAAGTCTATCCATCAGCAACTGAAGGCGCGCATGGACAAGGCCGTGAATGACTTCCGGCAGAACCTGGCATCCACGCGCACGGGGCGGGCGAACATCCAGATGCTGGACCATGTGCGGGTGGCGTACTACGGGTCGGAGATGCCGCTGAACCAGGTGGCGCAGCTTTCGATCCCGGACGCGCAGACGATCCTGATTCAGCCGTTCGATCCTTCGGCGATCGCGGAGATCGAGAAGGGGCTGCGGACGGCGGATTCGAGTTTCAATCCGCAGAACGACGGCAAGGTGGTGCGATTGAAGATTCCGCCGATGACGGAGGAGAGGCGGCGGGATGTGGTGAAGCAGTTGAACCGGGTGCTCGAGGAACACCGGACCGGCATCCGCAATGTGCGGCGGGACGGCAACGAGGCGATCAAGAAGGCGGCCAAGGAGAAGCAGATCTCCGAGGACGAGGAGAAGCGGGCGCTGGACGAGATCCAGAAGTTGACCGACGAAGAGATCAGGAAGATGGAAGAGCTCTCCAAGAACAAGGAGAAGGAAGTGATGCAGGTCTGAGGATGGGGTCACGTTACCCACCCCCTCCCCCCTCCCGGTCCGGCAGCTCGCGATATAAGGCCCCTGTTTTCTAGGGATTAGGTGTTGTGCCGATAGCTAAGTGCGGTGTTTAAAGGACTTAGCTGCTAAAGATGTCCAGCCAAAGGACTTAGAGGCCGCATCTGCGGCCTCTTTTCATTACCTTGGTGATGTGTGGATTTCACGAATTCTGCTGATTGCGGTAGGCGGCGCTGTGGGGAGCGGCCTCTATTTTCAGAGTAGCAAATTGAGGGGAATTAACCGGCAAGTTTTTGCTCATTTGTGATGGAGTGGGACCATTTTGGAAAGCGGTGAGGTTGCAGTGGGGTGCTAAACAGCAGATCTCTTCCTGCGGAAAATTCGGTAGTGGTGCAGTTGAAAGAACACGAGAAACACGGTGCAAAGAGCATCCCGATCTCTCGAGTCAAAATCAACAGCTTTCATATGGTTGAGGGGAAGAGACTCCAGATCAATAAGTCTGCTGAAGGTATCAGAGGGAACTCGCCTACCTCGTCAGCATTCTTTAGAGTTTCTCCGTGGCCTCCCTGACGATCCGCGCGGCGGCGGCTTGGTTCAGGTCCTCACGTTTACGTCCGGGCGCGGGTTTAGGCCGTGCTTTGGCTGGCTTCTTCTTTTCTGGCCGTGCTGTGTTCTTGCTTCCCATGCCCCACAGTTTACCGCGCGCTCGGCCCCGTGGATTTTCAAACTGCACCACTACGGAAATGCGGGTCACGCTGATCCAGTGATTGCTACACACTCGCCACTCCGCACTTCCGCGATGCTCCTATGCATGATTGCTCCCGCATTCGGCCAGCAGCATCCGCCCATCCCGCTCACACCGCAAACGGTCGAAGACCCTCATCCGCTCGATCTGAAGTCCGGCATGATCCGGCTTGACGTCGTGGTCCAGGACGCGTCGGGCAATCCAGTTGACGGACTTACGCAACAGGACTTCACGATCCTGGATAGCACACACCTGGATAGTGCACAGCGCGCCAAAATCTCTTCCTTTCAGGCATTCAGTGCTGCGGCGCCGCCTGCTCCTCCGGTTGAAGTCATTCTGATGGTGGATGAGCTGAACATGGCGGAGTCGCAACTTGCACCGGAAGAGCACGAGGCTGAAAGCTTTCTGCGTCAGAACGATGGAGATCTTCGTCAACCGGTATCGGTCTACTGGATCGACAAAGACGGCCTTTCCACCTCAGGTCCACCTTCCTACGACGGCAATCTTCTGGCCGATGAAATCAGCCGGCGAAGAGAACCGAAGCTGATTTGGAAAACGCCTGCTGTTTCCGAGAACTTAGGAAAACTTGCGAAAGCCGGGCTGGTCAGGAAAGAACCTCTCCATTCTCTGATCGCACTTGGATCCATTGCGATCGAGCAGCGGCGGCGCCCCGGCAGGAAGCTGATGTTCTGGCTGGGTCACGGCTGGCAATTCGAAACGCCCGGTGCAGGTGGGGCCACGGGAGCCTTCGACTTCTTAACAGAGCTTTCAACCCGCCTGCGCGAAGCGCGAATCAGTCTCTGGGGGGCAAATGAGTGGCCTCTTGTGGACTCGCATGGAAACGCGACTCCTGTCCCGGCAACCTTGTTCAAGGAATATCTCGACGATGCGGCACCGGAGAAGGTGACTCTCGGCTATCTGCAACTGCATGTGATCGCAGCGCAAACCGGTGGAGGCTCAATCACTACAAAGAGCGACCTCGCCGGCTTGATCGCGAAGCAGGTCGAGCAGGCAAACCGCTTTTATTCCCTCACCTTCGATGCGCCCCGTACAAGCGTTGTGGATGAATATCACCGCGTGCAGGTGGAAATCGGCAAAGCGGATCTGGCGGCACACACCGGTGCAGGCTATTTCAACCAGCCGGTCTTCTATGACCAGCCTCGCGATGACATCGAACGCTTCACGGTGGCGCAGCTGGAGGACTCATTGCGTGGGACACACGCCGTTTCCGGCAATGATCAGGCCCGTCTTCTGTCGAAAACGGAATTGACGGAGCGGCTGAGCGGCACGGAGTTGACGAAGCTCGAGTCGACGCTGAAAGGCAAGAAAGCCCGTCAGGCGCTGGTTGTGCTGGCAGACCAGTCGGCGTTTCTACCTCCACCCGCGCGGGATATTCCTTCCCGGCCTGCGCCGGATCGAGCGACGCAGCAGCTGATCCTCTCCCGCGCTGTGGAATATGTGAATAAGGCAATTCCCAAACTGCCGGACTTCTTCGCCGACAGAACCATAACTCAGCATGAAGAGCATGCGCCCAAATCCGGTCAGACCTGGAAGACAGCAATGGGTGATCGGTCTCTCTATCCAACCGAGGTGTCCAACGCAACCGTGCTCTTCCGTAATGGAAAAGAGATCGTGCAGGGAGAGACGACCCAAAGCGGCTCGCTAAGCTCGATCCGGCCCAGCATTCTGACTTCGATGCCACCAAGGACACCGAATACGATCCTGAATACTGTCGGCACCTTTGGGGCTGTTCTGAATACGGTAATGGTCGGCTCCATGTCATCGGGAAGCGATCTTCAATGGAGCCGCTGGGAGATTGGCCCCAATGGGCAGGAGGCGGTGTTTCGCTACCGGGCACACTATGAATCACCGGTCTTTGTCATTGGATTCACCTACCTCTCCGCCGATACAGCCGTTGCAATCAAGAGCGAAGCGCGCTTTCAGGGAGAGTTCAACGTCGATCCGAAAACAGGCGCGATTCTTCGACTGACGATAGAGGCAGATCTTGCCCCACAGGTGCCCCTGACACGTTCCGATGTGATGGTGGAGTATGGCCCTGTGGCGATCGGCGGACAAACCTATATCTGCCCGACACGCAGCGTTTCCATTCAGAGGCAACGAAGAATCGTGGATATGCGCGAGTGGGGGGAAGAATTCAAAATTTATGCGCCGTTCGAAACGCTGCTAAACGACATGACTTATCGCAAATACCATAAATTCCATTCGACCTCGCGGATTTTGCCTGAATACGTTCCCGCGGACAAACATTGAATGGCGCTTCACTCGCTCCCGCGGCCTGGCTGCACTCGTATATTCATGATGGCGTGAAAGCTGACGGACACCCCGTCGGCCGTCATGCAAGGCACCGGTCCTGTTCCATGGCAGCGGATGTTTGCGGAAAGGACGTTGTAATGCAACCAGGAAGGCCCAGAGTGAAGGAGATACGACCGGTTCATCTCGACGATGCAGAGGCGGTCGCGGCGTTGTGCGGGCAGCTTGGGTATTCGGCGGATGCGGCGGCGGTGCTGGGCCGGATGGAGCGGATTGCCGCTGATGCCGGCCGGGCGGTGCTGGTGGCATGCGCGGATGGCGCGGTAGTGGGGTGGGTTGACCTGAGCCTGGAATATCACCTGCAGTCCGAGCCGGTGGCGCTGATTGGCGGGCTGGTGGTGGCGGACGCCGCGCGCGGGCAGGGAATCGGACGCGAGCTTTGCCGGGCGGCAGAGGAGTGGGCGCGCGGGTGCGGAGTGACACGAATCCGGGTGCGGTCTAACGTGATTCGGCAGCGGGCGCATGCCTTTTATCTGCGGGATGGGTATGCGCGGGTAAAGACGTCGGCGGTGTTTGAGAAGGTGCTGGCCGCTCACGCTGACATCCGGGGGGTGACCTGGCGTCCCGCCGGGGGTGACCTGGCGTGACCTGGCGTCCCGGCGCGGGTGACCTGGCGTCCCGGCGGGGAAACTTCGACGGGGCGGGCCTCGTCAGGTTAAATAACCGATGTACGAAAAAATAATGGGGGCATGTCGAATCTTTGCTCCCTCCTTCGACATACAGGTAGAAGGAGAAACCGTCATGAGGTCAAAACGGAAGATGGCCGCCACGGTGCTCGGGGCGCTTGCACTGATGCTTACCACAGGTGCGACGCCGGTTCTCTGCCCGATCGAGCGGAATGTTTTGCAGTCGTACCGGAGCGCGGTGGACATCTATGACCAGGCGCAGCGGTGGGGCGCGATTGCCCGGTTGTGGGTCGATCCGGAAGCGGCGACGCCGGTGAAGGCGCATCGCGCGGCGAAGGCCCAGAATGTGTGCCAGGATCGCCCGGATCGCCCGGCTGCGGTGGCGGTGCGTTGACCCGGCAGCAGGCACAATCTCGACTCTTTCCCGAGCAGCATCCTTTCTGACATGATGCTGAGGCTTCTGAATCCGCGGTCCGTGAAGAGGATCGATGTCCGGTGCGACTCTCGCTGCCCTTGGTCTATTGCTCTCCGCGCCTTTATTTGCAGCATCACAGAGCGTTCCGGCACATTCGGTCAGTAAGCAGCCGGCCTCGTCCGCGACCGTTCTCAAGGTGACGAGCCGCCTGATTTACGTGGATATGGTGGTGCGTGACGGCAGCGGACAGCCTGTCCGCAATCTCACTGAGCGGGACTTCAGGGTCGAAGAAGACGGCCGGCTGCAGAAGATCGACTTCTTCGCGGCGCGTGGAGAAGCTCTGACAGGTGCAGCGGCGGTTGCGCCGCCGTCGCCGCGGGATGAGTTCTCGAATGTTCCGGCGCAGAGCTCACCTGCGGTCAACATGATCCTGTTCGACCTGCTCAACACGCCGCAAACCGATCAGATTTATGCCCGCCGTCAATTGCTGAGGTTTCTGCGCGACCTGCCAGGTGGGCAGCAGGTTGCGCTGTTCATCCTGGCCGATCAGTTGCACATGGTCCAGGGTTTCACGTCCAGCTCCGATCGGCTTGTCGCGGCTGCGAGCGCAATCGACCCGAAAGACTTCCACTTCCTGCGTTCAACGTCGCAGAAGATGGCGGACGATGACTTTCTCGCCAATTTCGCCGCGGCTATGGGACGTGACCCCGGGAATTTGATCGGACATATGCAGAAAGATCAGGTAGTCGAAGACGCGCGGGGAAGCGATATCCGTGCGCGAGCGACGCTGCAGGCATTTGCTGAGCTGGCGCGGGCGGTCAGCGGGTATTCCGGCCGCAAGAACCTGTTCTGGCTCTCCGGGAATTTTCCCCTGGCAGCAACGAGCGAGCTGCAGATCAATGACCTTTCCACCGCTGCCCGTTTCCAGATGGCTGATCTGCCCGGCCAGCGCGAAGCGGCAAACCTGATCGCCAGCGCGCAGATCGCGGTGTATCCGATCAGCCTGGCCGGACTCGATACCGGTGTTATTGGACCGGAGGTGAGCGGCGTAGCAGCGGTGACGAGCATGAACGAGACGCAGCAGGACCAGTTCGCTGTCCGCCAGCAGATACGCAACACACTGAATGATCTTGCCCGGCAGACTGGCGGAGAGGCTTTTTACGGCACCAATGATTTCGCGGGCGCACTGCGTCGCGGCCTCGTCGAAGGGTCCAATTACTACAGCCTTGCCTATCGCCCCGGCAATCAGCAATGGGACGGCAAGTTTCGCGCCATACGCGTGGAGTTGGCGCACAAAGGCTATTCGCTGACTTACCGGCGGGGATATTTCGCCACGCCAGACCCTCCGCAGTCAGAGGGCGCGGCGGGAATATTGGACTTTGCGCTGCAGCCGGAAACGCCGGAGTCCACTATGCTGCTGCTGCACACGAAGGTGTACCAGACGGCTGGGCCGCAGCCGGGAGTGCTGCTGGATTCCGGCCTCGATGCGGGCAACGTGAGCTTCACGGAGACACCGGATGGCCACCACCATGCGCAGTTGATGGTGAAGCTTGCCGCCTTCCGGGATGGGGAGCCGCAGTCTGCCGCGGTGCAACAAAGTGGCGGCATGCTGATTATGGACTTCGATCGCGCACATTATGAGCTGGTCCAGAAAGATGGGATCGCCTTCCGTCCCCAGCTGGCTTTGCCTCCCGGCAAATACATCCTGCGCCTGGGGGTTGCTGATGTGACCAATGGCCGGGTCGGCACACTGGATGCGCCATTCACGGTGAAGGCGACGGATGCGACCGTCCGGCCGGCAGCGGATTGAACGAGGGTTTGCGGCAGGGGAATTAGCGTTTGCGTTACCGCGGGGCATTTCCGGGGAGCGGATTTCGCCTGCCGCGGCGGGAGAAAAAGCGAAGGGGAATCTGGCGAGTAACCGGTTCGGGAAGAGCGACTTACGAAATGGTTGCCTTCCCGTCCGGGGGGCCCTGAAACCATTTAAGTGCGGTTTTTCGCCATTCAGCCCCCATAGGTTTGGGCTTTGTGACCGACCAAGTAGCCTGATGCTGAAAGAGTACCGCCTGACCCACCGCGGGATTCTTGATTGGTATCGCTGCAGTCGCAACGTCGTTGGTTAGACTTGAACCTCCTGTTCCGAAATGGGAGCGATGTCCGACTTGATACACAGGAGAGATTAGGAATGTCGAAAGCTGTGAAATACGCAGAGCGGGCCGTCACGATCGCTGCCCAGGGCGCGTGGACGATCTTCGAGAAGCTGAACAGCATCAAGCCGAATCCGTCGTTTACGCCGAAGTGGTCGGACAAGCCGCTGTTGAAGAGTTACCAGAAGGAGAAGCCTCCGCTGGGCTGGCCGCGCACGACTGATTCGCTGTGCCCGAAGTGCGTGCCGGAGATCCGCCAGCAGATTGTGGACGGCAAGCTGCCGCACGAGATCCTGCTGAACGAGAAGGTCGGCGAGATCAAGGCGCAGATCATCGAGCGCGACGGCAAGATCCTGATGGTGAAGGACTGCCCGAAGCACGGGCACTTTGAAGACGTGATGTCGATCGACACCAAGTTCTTCAAGCACCTGGAGGAAGTCTTTCCGGGCCGCGACATCCGCGCGCACAACGACGAGAAGCTGCACAATCACGGCACCTCGACGGTGACGCATGGCCGCGGGTCGGTACTGACCATCGACCTGACAAACCGCTGCAACATGATGTGCGATCCGTGCTTCATGGATGCGAACCAGGTGGGCTTCGTCCACGAGCTGACGTGGGACGAGATCAAGACGATGCTGGACAACGCGATCTCGATCAAGCCGCGCCGGCAGATGTCCGTGCAGTTCTCGGGCGGCGAGCCGACGCTGTCGCCGTACTTCCTGGACGCAGTGGCTTACTCACGCAAGGTGGGCTACAACTCGGTGCAGGCGGCGACCAACGGCATTGAGTTTGCGAAGTCGAAAGAGTTCTGCAAGGCCGCTGCGGAAGCGGGTCTGCGCTATGCGTACCTGCAGTTCGACGGCATTGGCAACGCGGCGAACTCGCACCGCAAGGTGGGCAACGCGTTCGACGTGAAGCTGCAGGCGATCCATAACCTGCACGAGGCGGGCGTGGACATCGTGCCCGTGACCACGATCGTGAACGGCATCAACAACGAGCAGGTCGGGCACATCATCGAGTTTGCTCTGAACAACCCGAAGAAGATCAACTTCCTCTCGTTCCAGCCGGTGAGCTTTACCGGGCGCGACGAGGAAGTGAGCGACGAGCGGCGCGAGGCGCAGCGCTACACGCTGAGCCACCTGGCGCACGACGTGAAGAACCAGACGGGCATGGGAGTGCCGGAGCGCGACTGGTTCCCGATCAGCTTTATGAGCACCTTCTCCGACTGGGCCGACCTGGTGCACGGGCCGGGGGCGGACTGGGGTCAGCTCTCCTGCGGATGCCATCCCAATTGCGGCATCGGCATGGCGCTGATGATCGACAAGGAAACCAAGGAAGCCGTTCCGGTGACCGCGTTCCTGAATGCGGACCGGCTGGCCAAGGACGTCGCGAAGGTGAATGACGCGGCGCGCGGCAAGTTCCTCTCCGTGGTCGGCGTGGCGCTGGCGCTCTTGCGGAACTACGATCCGAGAAAGTCGCCGACGCACTTCCGCATCATGGACCTGCTGCAGAAGTTCGATAAGTGCTTTGGCGCGACCGGCCGCAACTACGGCAAGGTGACGGGCGACCGCACGATGGCGGACATCGAGAAGCGCCGCGCGGACCGCTGGAACTTCCTGTTCATCGCGGGAATGTGGTTCCAGGACCTGTTCAACTATGACTTCCGCCGCACCGAGCAGTGCATCATCCCGTACGCGACGCAGGAGGGCGAGATCAGCTTCTGCGCGTACAACACGGGCGTGGGCTGGCGGAACATCATCGAGAAGATGCACATGACGGCGACGCTCACCAAGTGGTACGACGAGCATGGGCGGCATGAGATCTTTGCGGGCGGCAAGAAGGTGGGCCTGGACACGCAGGACAAGTACGACCTGGTGTTGAACGAGGCGCACGTGAACGCCGCGGCGAACGACACGCTGGACAAACTGGGTATTGCGAAGAACAGCCGCGAGGAGAAGATCCGCGCGCGCGATGCCAAGATCAAGAGCGATGCCGAAAGCGCGAAGATGGCGCGGCTCTACAAGGAGCATGTGCTGGGCGAGAAGCCGGTGGAAGGACTGGTCTCGCTGGACGCGATCAAGCCCGCTCCGAAGGCTGCCCCTCTCCAGAGTTCCGTGCAGACGGAAGAGCCGGTGATGGGCGACTAGTTCGCCGGCAAGCAAGCATGCAAAAGGCCGCCAGCGATGGCGGCCTTTGTTATGTGAGGACGAGGGCTTGTCGGTCAGTTAGAATCCGGGAATAGAATTCAGGCAAACAGGCTTTTTTTGTCGCGCTGATTGGTCCAGTTGGCGATTCGATTGCCTCGGTCGTGCGTGAGTCAACGATGCCGACTTACAGAGCGGCTTTTCCGTCTCAGCAAACGGCTGTTGGACCGAGACGAGTGAGGCGATTTATTGCCACTATTCCGCGGCTTTAGAAGCGACTCATGACGCGCATCCGGTCTGCAACTTCCGATTCGCCAAAAATCGACGATACGGTTCCCGAGGATCAGATCGTTGCGGGGAACACTTCCCGCACGCGTCCGGAAAACCGCGCCTTTTATCCCGCGCTGGATGGGCTGAGAGCGGTGGCATTTTTGATGGTGTTTTTCGACCATTACTGCTTTGTGCCGTGGGCCTGGGCCGGGGTAGATGTCTTCTTCGTGCTCTCAGGTTTTCTCATCACGGGCATTCTCTTCGATTCGCGACATGATGCTCACCGTGTCCGCAACTTTTATGTGCGCCGTACGCTTCGCATCTTTCCCCTTTACTACGGCGTTATGTTGCTGATCCTGCCCTTTGTGTACCGGCAGTTGTCATGGCCCTGGCTGATCTGGCCTTTGTACCTTGGCAATTACGCTCACTTCTTTGCCTACGCTCACTTCTTTGCGGCAGGTGTCCCGGGCTCTCAGCTGCAGCATCTTGCAGATTTCAGTCCGAGCATCCGGATTACTTTTCGAGAAACCAACTGGTACCCGCTTTACCTGGCGCCGTTCTGGTCGCTTTGCGTCGAGGAGCAGTTTTATCTGCTTTGGCCCTCGATTGTTTTCTGGGTTCGTGATCGCCGCAGGCTTCTCTGGATTTGCGCGGCCAGCCTACCCGTCTGCCTGGCCGCACGGCTGGCCGGACAACATGCGCTCCCTGTGTGGATGTTAGATAACTGGGTTCTTTACCTGACGACGCCCTTTCGCCTGGATGCGCTTTTACTCGGAGGCTGCATTGCACTATGGATTCGGGGACCCCATGCGAATCTTCTATTGCGGTCTGCTCGATATCTGTCCCCGATCGTGGTTGCGATACTGCTTCTGATGGCGGCATTCGCTTCAGGTTCTTTCTGGCATGCGCAATATCGTTACCCACGCTGGCAATTTACATGGGGCCTGTTGATGATCGACCTGTTCGCAGCCCTCATCCTCGTACTGGCGATCCAGCCGACCACCTTCCTGTTCCGTGCTCTCAATTTGAGACCGCTTCGGTGGCTGGGACGCATCAGTTATGGGGCGTATGTGCTGCACAGTATTCCTCATACCCTCTACAACCATGCGGCGTTTTTAATTGCCCCGAAGCATATGTATGGTGTTTCCGCTACGATCGCTCTGATTTCAACCTGCCTCCTGGCCTGGTTGAGTTATCGCTTCTTCGAGAGACCGTTTCTTAATTTGAAGGAGCGCTGGACGATTCGCACAGTTTCGAATCACGCGTGAGATTCGGTGGGAAGCGGCTTATAGAGGGCGAGGATCTATGCGGCATCCCCCTGCCGTGACGAGTGGCCGACACCGGGCAGTGCATCATCCGGTACGCGACGCCTCTGCGAAGCAAATGTGAAGGCCGCCAGCGATGGCGGCCTTTTTGTTGTGTGCAGGGCTCTCGAATTATCGGAGCTTGACGGCCATGCATTGCTGGCCGGAGAGCGGAAGAAAGGACTCGGGCTGATCGGCGAAGAACTCGTGGATGGCGCGGACGATGCCGGCGATCTGCGGGTAGTCGTGGCACAGCATGATGCCGCCGGGATTCATGCGGGGCCAGAAGAAGCGCAGCGCGCCGAGCGTGCCTTCGTAGAGATCCATATCGAGATGAACGAAGGAGAAGCGGAGGTCGGCGATTTCGTGGCCGGTTTCATCCGGGAAGAGGCCTTGATGGAAGGTGACGCGGCCGGTGTAGGCGTGGAGCGTGCGCTGAACGGACGCGAGCGATCCGGCGTATTCCCCTTTGGCCAGGTAGTCGCCTCCCGCGGGCAGTCCGGCGAAGGTATCGCAGAGGTGGAGGTGCTTGCCGGGGGCGGCATCGAGCATGAGGGCGGCGGTGCCGCCGAGAAAGACACCGACCTCGGCCATCTCTCCGGGAACCTTGGCGGTGGCGCGCACGGCGTTGCGGAGCTCCATGCACTCCAGTGGGGTGGTGGCGGTGTAGGCGAGGGAGCGAGCCTTTGCGATGCCGGCGAGCGCTTCGGCCCGATCGGGATGACGGTAATTTGTAAGGCCAAGGCGCAGCTTGCTGGCTGCCACATGGACGGCCATCTGGGCACGGGATTTGATGTAGTTGGGCGTCATGGCTTCAGTCCGGATTCTGCCGGTTGTGAACTGATTGGCAGCTTATTAGGCCCGTTGATCGACAGCTGCAGGCAAATCGTAGATGAGCGGCCTGCGGAGAGCGAGTACCAGTAATGCCAGGAGACAAATGGCCCGAAGTTGTCCGCCGAGGCGAACACCCTGGAGGACAATATAACTTTCCGGCGTCAGGACGAGGGCGAATAAGAAAAAGAATGGGATGAGGCGGGACTGGAAGGCGGCGGGAGTGTCGATTGCGATCACGCAGAGAATCGCGAGCGAGGCGTAGAGAGAAAGCAGTGTGTAGTCGTACGAAGTTGGCGCTATGGTAACGCTGAGTATCGAAAGAGCGAGGATTTGATTGACCGGCGAGACCTTCCAGATGCGGCTGAAGTAAAGCACAACACAGACGACCGCCGTGATCCACGTGTACGGACGAACGGCCGGTCCGATAGCAAGATGCCATCGCACCAGAGCATATTTCACCAATCCAAAAAAGGAGTGATCGTAGCCGAGAGAATTCGGGGAAGCCGCATAGTATTTGGCGAATGCCTGAAGTTGAATCCTGTTCCAGCGAAAGGCGTACAAGATATCAGAACTCATGGCGCGAAGGCCGATGAAAGAGGCAAGTACCGCGGTACACAGGCTGAGCACGGCTTCGCGGAAGCGCCGTTGCGGGAGAAAAAGGCCAATGAAGATAAAGGGATACATCTTGATTGCGGTTGCAAGACCAATGCAAACCGCTGCCCATTTGTAGTTGCCCTGGTAAAAGCTCCACAAGCCAAAGGTGATGGCGAGCCACGCATACACTTCTATATTTCCTCGCTGCAAGAGGAGCAGATAGGGATAGGAAGTGACAGCCATGCTCAGCGTAAGCAACGCCGCCGATGATGCGGCAACTCCCCGCTGCCGCAGGATGCAGAAGAGGCCGATTGCAAGAAGAGCGCCGGAAGCCAGAAGCAGGAGCAGGAAAGGACGGCTCGGATGCGCTGTTACACAGGAGAGCCTGAGCGCCAGCAGCGCAGCCGGTGGATACATAAGAAAGCGGTGCTGGGTAAAGAACCGGGGCGTCCCGAACAAGCTGATCTGGCCGACCAGCTGGTTGAAATCGGAGAAGAAGAGGCCGGGCGTATAGAGATAAGGAAAGTCGTATGGAAGCCCAGCGCCGAGGAGACGAGCGAGAAGGGAATAGCCCAGCGAGAAGATGTTCAGGCTGAGAATGGCGAAGATGAAATAGCGGAGACTCAATGGGAGCGAACGCGTGTTGTGGTTAGGACGTTCTTTGCTGTGCATCTTACGTCGCCATCGATGAGTGGATGATTACAGGTCTCTCAGTAATTTCTCTTCTGCCGGAGTGATTGTGAGACCGGTCGTGGGTTCTTTTGGAAAACAGTGCTTATCAGAGCAGAGAAAGAGCATCGTTCCGTATCCCGGGATGGGACAGAGAAACAGCTTCCTACCTGCATCTCGCGGGACGCAGCCGAAATTCTTCGTGCCCGCCTGATCGTAATTCAATTTGTTGGGATGGCTTCGCAGGAGGTGAATTGCTTCCTCGGCAGTTAGAAGGCAGCAAAGCAAGAGCAGGATAGAAAGAAACGTACCGGATAAAAAGGAGTCGCGGCGCATGGTAACTATTCGTAAGGTCATCGTATGGCGATAGCGGCGTGCTGCACGATCTCGATTCGTCTGAGGGTACAGCAGACACAGGCAGGTTTGCTAAAGGTTCATGCATCGTGCGAAACGATGTCCATCGTCTGCCGCGTTCGGCGGAGACTGCTAGGCTAACGCTTATGCAGAGTTTGCAAGGGGACGGATGGCGGCGGGCGGCGGCGGGTGCGGCGGCCGGGCTGGTGCTGCTGGCTGCTGGCTGCACGGTGTATCCGGAGCAGAAGCAACCGGGGCCGACGCAGACGACGAGCGCGGAGCAGATGGACCGGCTCTTCTGGCAATACGTAGAACAGGCGAAATGGAATCAGGCCAATGCGCTGCTGGCGCCGAATACGGTGTGGCGCGTAAATGGCGAGGTCGTGGAGCGGGCGCAGATCATTCCGTGGCTCACCTCGCTTGGCATCCATGGCGCGCAGGTGAGCGGTGTCGCGGTGACTCCGGCGGTGAATGACATAAACCTGGTCTACACGGTGCAGCTCCAGGCGGACAAAGCCGCACATGCGCGGGTGAGCGCGGCGTGCGCGGGGCGGCCGCAGACGCTGCATGCGCTGGCGGTGTGGCAGCAGCCTCAGCCGGTGCCGGATGTTGAGGAGTCGGAGGCGAAGAAAGAGCAGGAAAAGAAAGAAAACAAGCGAAGCGGCGGCTATCTGCTGACGGTACATGACTTGACGACGGCGGGCGATGGCGTCTGCCACTGAAGAGGCCCAGGTTGACGGGGTAAACCGCGATGCGCTGCCCGGGATACGCGCGGCGCTTCTGGCCTGGTATGCGGCGCACAAACGCGCACTGCCGTGGCGCACGACCAGCGATCCGTATCGCATCTGGGTTTCGGAGATCATGCTGCAGCAGACGCGCGTGGCCGCAGTGCTGGATCACTACCGGCGCTTTCTGGCGGCGTTTCCCACGGTCGATGCGCTGGCCGCGGCGACCGAGGCCGAAGTGCTGGCGTTGTGGAGCGGGCTGGGCTACTACAGACGAGCGCGCATGCTGCATCTCGCGGCGCAGGTGGTGGTGCGGAAATTTGCAGGGGCGATGCCGCGGACGGCGGCTGCGCTGCGCGCGCTGCCCGGAGTGGGCGCCTACACAGCGGCGGCGGTGGCGAGCATCGCGTTTGGCGAACCGGTGGCGGCGGTGGACGGCAACGTGGAGCGGGTACTGGCGCGGGTGGCTGGATGGTCGGCCGCAGAGCCGGGATTTGCAACCCGCGCACGCACATTTGCCGATGCGCTGGTGGATGCAGAGCGGCCGGGAGATTTCAACCAGGCGATGATGGAGCTGGGCGCGACCCTGTGTCTGCCGCGCGCGCCCTTGTGCCTGGAGTGCCCGGTGCAGGAGTGGTGCGCTACGCGGGGCGAACACGCGATGCCGCCGCGAGCGGCGCAGCAGCGGCAGCACAGCTCAAGGGCACTGTGGCTTCGGGGTACGGAAGATGCGCGCGAAGTGCTGCTGGTGCAGCGGCCGGCGGATGCGCGCCTGATGGCGGGGATGTGGGAGCTGCCGCTCTATGAGCCGCGCGAGGGCGAGAAGCCGGAGGTGACGCTGCGACATGCCATCACGGTTACGAATCACGTGGTGGATATTTACGTGCTGCGAGGACGGCGGGCGAAGACGCAAGGGGAGTGGGTGCCGGGGAATGCACTGCCGCAGCGCGCACTGACCGGGCTGACGCGCAAGGCGCTGCGGCGCGTGGGTTGCATGGAATAAATCACTCGCGACGCAGAGCGATCATGGGATCGATGGCGAGCGCACGTCGTGCAGGAATGAGACAAGCGGCGACTGCTACGGCGAGCAGGACCAGCGCGATCCCGGTCACGAGCAGGGGATGGCTGCCGGTCGTGCCAGCCCAGCTGGTGAGGAGGCGGCCAACGCCAAGGCTCGCCGCAAGACCGGCGACGATGCCGATGGAGACGCTTACGGCAACCGAGGCCAGCACGATGCGGAATAGATGAGAGCGCGGCGCGCCGAGGGCGATGCGGATGCCGAATTCGTTGGCGCGCTGCGCCACGGAGTATGAGGCGACGCTATAGAGGCCGACGGCGGAGAGCAGGAGCGCGAGCATGGAGAAGCCGGTGAAGAGCGCAGAGATGAGGCGTCCGCGCGCCCAGACGGGCTCCTCGCGGATGAACGCTTCAAGGTCGACAATGCGGTCAGTCTGCTGATTGGGGTTCACGGCGGCGAGTTGCCGCTGAAGATCGTGGAGTGCGACATCCGGCGCGACGCGGGTGCGAACGAGAAAACTGGTGCCCATCCACAATTGCAGACTGTAGGGCGCGTAGATCGCGGGATCGACGGGCCTCTCGATGCCGTCATTCACGATGTCTCCGGTAACACCGATGATCTGCAACCATCCGTCGGCGCCGTGGGCGAAAAAGTTGCGTGGCGGCTCATTCCTCAGAAGCGAGAGCTTGATGGAATGTCCGATGGCATCGCTGTTCGGCAGGTAACGCCGGACGAAAGCCTGATTTACCAGCACGAGTAGCGCGCCTCGCTGAGCTTCCGCTGGACTCCAGATGCGTCCTTCGAGAAGCGGAATACGTAGTGTGCGGAAGTATTCAGGTCCGATGAAATTTATATTTGCGACCTGCGTTTTGGGCGATGCAGGGGATAGTCCGAGGATATCGATGCGCCATCCCCAGCCGCCGTAGGGAGGCGTGGCATTGGAAGAGATCGCAGCGGAGAGGGCATCGGGCTGTTCGGCGAGTTTGTCGCGAAGCTGCTGGAAGTAATTCACGCGCGACTGCCATGTGGTGTAGGTGTTTTCCTGCAAAGGAATGTCGAGCAGGACGACGTTGTGGGGATTATAGCCAAGCGGTACGCGAAGCAGGCGGACGAAACTCTGGATGGTCGCGGCTGCGGAGGTGAGCAGGACGAGCGTCAGGGCGATCTGCGCGGCGATAAGCGCAGCATGCAGACGCCGGCCGCGGAGGCTGCCCGACGTGCGGGTGGAATTGCACTGCATCACCTGGCTGATCTGGAAAGCATTTTGGGGCCTTGCCATCTGCAGGGCAGGAACCAGGCCGAAGAGAACAGAAGTGACGAGCGCGAGCGCGGTACTGAAGAGGAGCACCGGCATATTGATGCCGATGGCGACGTCGGGCGGGAAGAGGTGTCCTGGCATCCACGCGACGATGAGGGTAAGTAGCCGATAGGCGAGCAGAATGCCGAGCGCCGTGCCGGTAAGGGCGAGAAGAAGCGATTCGGCGAGCAACTGGCGCACGATGCGGACGCTGCCCGCGCCAACGGCAGCGCGCACCGCGAACTCATGCCGGCGCGCTGTGCCGCGGGCCAGGAGCAGGATGGAGACGTTGCCACAGCCGATGAGCAGCAGCATGGCCACCGCGCCGAAGAGCAGATAGAGCGTGCCACCCAGGTTCTGGCCTATTTCGTAAGTGAGGGGACGCACATCGATTTTGAAATTGGGGGGGAAATTATCCGGCTGCTCTTTCGCGAAACGCCGCAGCAGCGGTTCCAATTCGACGTTGGCGGCCGCCCAGGTTACACCGGGTCGCAGCTTGACCATAACGCCCGCGTCGCGGATGCTGCCGATCTCGTCGGGCAGGAAGACGTCCGTCCCCCAGCCCTCGGTGAAATTGGGCCGGGTGACGCCGACGATGGTGTAGCGGACGTGATTCAGTTCGAGTGTCTTGCCGAGGATGGCGGGATCGCCATGAAAATGGCGCTGCCAAAAACGATAGTGCAGAACGACGACCGGCTGAGGTTGCTGGCCATCGGGTGAATCGGAGGGGCCGAGATTGCGGCCTAGGAGCGGCGGAACGCCGAGGGCGGGAAATGTGCTTCCGATGCAGTAGAGCGCGGAGACGTTTTCAGGAAGCTCTCCTCCGCTGACGTTCATGGATGCAAAGCGCCAGGTAGTGATGCTCTGAAAAGCGTGCACATTGCGCAGCTCTCGCAGCTCGGGACCGTTGAAGCTGGCGTCGAAGAGCGTGCCCCGCTGGTTGCGGATGCTGAGATTGCCGATGCGGTCTACGTCTGGATATGGAAATGGATGTAGGAGGATGCCGTAGATGACGCTGAAGACGGCAACGGTGGCGCCGACGCCGAGTGCGAGCGAGAGGACCGCGGTGAAAGCGAAGCCGGGATTGCGCAGAAGCTGGCGAAGCGAAAAGCGGACGTCCTGAAGCAGCGAGTGCATGGCCGGCCCTCGGGTGCGAAGGAATGGTCACCATGGTCGCACACCGGGATGGACGCAGGCTGCCCAGCTTACGTGCAAGATGCCGCGGCGCATGGCGCAGGATTCGTGCTTATTTCGTGAAGAACTCCGACATGGCGGGCGCGTTGGCCGCGGCGGCGGGCGGGTTGGGCAGGCCGAGCAGATTCATGATGGTGCGCAGCATGCTCTGATGCTGGTAGAGGGCCGTTGAAGTCTGCATGTAGCCGGTCTTTGCGAGCGGGCCCCAGAAGACGGGAGAGACGTGGCCGCCGCCGTGCGTGGTGTCGCGGGTGCCGGCTTCATCGAAGTCGACGATGAGCAGGCCATTGCCTCCGGGAGTGAATGCGGGATTGTTGGACAGGGGAATGACGACGTTGTGCTGCAGCCATCCATCGGCCAGGATGGCGGGAGCGCTGTGTGCATCGTGTGTGATGTTGGGCACGATGAAGGAGAAGGCGGGCAGATCGCCGCTTGCCAGATCCGTGGCGAACTGGGAGAAGGGCCAGATGCATTGGCTGGCGACCTGAGGGTTGTCAGCGACATCGGAGAGCATGGCGAACGGATTGTGGCGGACGAGATAGAGACCGGTATTACCGCCGACGTAACCGCGCGTGATGCCTTCTGCATAGATGCGGAAGGGCACGTTGGCGGCGAGCAACCGGCGCGCGAGGTTGTCCACGTCCCACACCTTCGTGGAGCTGTCGTCGTTGGTGAGGATCTGTCCGGTGGTGAGCATGAAGTAGTTGCCAATGGAAGGATGCGTGTTGGCGTAGTAGTTCGTTGCGAGCGCGCCATTGGCGATGAGGTTGTTCAGGTTGGGCCATGACAAGGTGTTACGAACCACCGATGTGTAGCCGGTGTTCTCTTCCACGACCATGACGACGTGGGCAGGCGCGGCCTGAACTGTAATGGTGGCGGTAGCGGATTTGCCTGGGTCCTGCACGCTGGTAGCCGTGATAGTGGCAGAGCCCGCGGTGGCGGGCGCGGTGAAGAGCCCGGCGGCATTGATCGCGCCTGCGGACGCAATCCATGTGACGGCGGAGCTGTAACTGCCGGTGCCGGTGACCGTGGCGGCGCATTCCGCGGTCGCTCCTGCACTGAGCGTGGATGGGCTGCAGGCTACTGTGACGGAGGTGATGGTGGATCCGGGTGGGGGCGGCGCGGACTTTTGTACGGTGATGGATGCTGCGCCGGATATCGACGGGTCCTGGGTACTGGTCGCAGTAATGGTTACGGTTTGGGCAGCGGAGGGCGCGGTGAATGAGCCGTTGGCGGAAATGGCGCCGGAGCTTGCGGACCAGGTGACGGCGGAGCTGTAGCTGCCTGTACCGGTTACGGTGGCGGTGCACTGCGCAGTCCCCTGTGCATTGACGGTGGATGGCGTGCAGATCGCGCTAACGGCTGAGACGTTGGCTGAAGAACCGGAAACCTGGCTCGCGCCCCCGCAGGCGGCAAGCGTCATCAAAAGGCAAGATATGGCCCAGAGGCGGAGGAAGGAATGCCTGCAGGGCTCTCCGATGCGATGGCATACCGAATTCGCCATAGCTCTATTTGTATTCGAATTGGCGGCGGCATGCGATTTCGGAACGCGGCGGATGCACAAGCTTAAGACTGGCTGAAGAAAATCGATGAAGCTCAGGGGCGATGTGTGGAGTTGCATTGTCGCGGCTCACTGAGTCCGCGCTACCACTGCTCTCCGAGCTTCATCCAGTGAGGAGATCCTGCTACCGTCTTGCTTCGTCCGCATCCTCCGCCAAGTCGTGCATCAATTCAAAGAACTTCGGCGACTGGCCCTTGAAGAGGCCCATGGCGGTGAGGAAATTAACTACAGCCGTCGCTGCTCCCAGGGTTTGTGTCGGCCGGATGATGGAGCACGGCGGGAGCCGACGGCTGATGAATGGGCACGGCTCCGGCATGATCAAGTTGGTCTGGAAGGTTTCGCCGTCAAACGGGGGAGCGTTCAGGTCGGGAAACGTCACCGATACGCCAGTCATCGGGTCCCTTGCGGAGAGCGGCGGTGCGTTTCCTGCTTTGTCTTGCCAGGTTTGGAAGTGCATGGTTTCGGTGGGACCGATGCTGATGAGGATTCGCAGAACCTCTACGCTGGTCGCCCTTAGCGCCATCGATGGATACAGGCTGTTGCCGCCCTGTTCGATGGTCGGCATATGGAAGCCGGCCGTGTTGGCAATCGCCTGAAGAAAATTCGGATCCTTGGTGTCGTTATCGTTCCTTGGGATTGCGGTATGTTCACCTACGGCCAAACTGGGAATGGCCTGCGGAAATTTGAATGTTGGGTCGAGATCGGGATTGTGAGTGCTGCTGCGGTAGCGTGTCCACCAACTGGTATCCACCGTGAGCCTCATCAGGTTGGTCAGGCGGCGTTTTCCGCTGGAACCCTTCGCAGTGCTGCCGTGCAGTGTGCGGAATGGCTCGAGGCTTACAGTGTCTGCTCCTTTTGAAGCCAGATATGCGTTGAGAAAATTCTGATGGGTGAATTCGTCCTCGGTATTGTCGTGAATGTATTGGGCCATGTCCGAGTCGAGTTTTGAAAGCGCTTCGGTAAAGGCTGGGTTTCCGGAGCCCCCGGGAACTTCCTTGTCGGGAATTCCGGCGAGTTCGTTGTATTGCACCCAGAAGTCCGTCTCGAGGATTTCGGCCGCTGCCGCAAATCGAAGTATGGCTGCATCGCCAAAATCGAGTTTGCCAGAGCGTTCTTCCTGCTTCTCTTCCGCCAAAGCGAGACTGTTGCTGCCAAGCAGCCCAATGCCTGCTGTGGCGAGTCCATTCCTGATAAATGAACGGCGGTTGGTTTCGGCCTTCATGCTGTTCCACATTTCATGCATAGAAGAGACCTCCTATGCTGGAGCTTGCGCTTGCCGAAACGAGTCGTTTGTCAGCATAAAGTAATTGCTTTGTTATCTGCTTCCGGGCGTTTTCACGGCGTGACAACCAGGAGACGCAAGAGCGAGGCTCGCAAAGGCATGTCGCAGCAGGTGATAGCCTTGCTCTGCTTCTATTTTTACCGGAGTTCATTCGAGCATGTCGTTGATGACCTGCAGCGTTCTTCTTGCAATTGCAATTGCGGCTATTGCCGCGCCGTTAACGGGACAGGAAGTCTCACCGCTGCCGCAGGTGGAAGGCGTGCCGGCGAAGGCTCAGCAGGCGGCAGCGCAGATTGACCCAGAGCGGATTCGCGCCGCAGTGAAGTACCTGGCTGACGACAAGCTGGAGGGCCGCGGGCCGGGCACCGAAGGCGATCGCCTGGCCGCGAAGTACATGGCGGAGAAATTTGCAGAGTACGGATTGACGCCCGCCGGTGACAACGGCTCGTGGTACCAGAAGGTGCCGCTCTATTCCGTGAAGACGGAGCCGGACAAGACGACGTTCCAACTGGCGCCTAAGAACGGCGACCCAATCACGCTGCGCTACGGCGTGGATTTTGTCGTGAACAACCAGACCGGCGCACTGACAGCGGACATCGATGCTCCGATCGTGTTTGTCGGCTACGGCATTCACGCGCCGGAATACAACTGGGACGACTATAAGGGCGTGGATGTGAAGGGCAAGGTGGTGGCGCTGATTGTGAACGAGCCGCCATCGGAGAACGAAGACTTCTTTAAAGGCAAAGCCCTGACGTATTACGGACGATGGACGTACAAGTACGAAGAGGCGGCGCGCCAAGGCGCCATCGGCGTGCTGATCATTCATCGCGACGACCTGGCGAGTTATCCATGGCAAGTGGTGCGCAGCTCGTGGTCGGGCGAGAAGAGCTACCTGGTGGGCGATCCGAATGCACGGCTGGAGGCGGCGGCGTGGATCCAGCATGACATTGCGCAGAAGATGGCACAGGCGTCGGGGCACGACGTTGACGATGTGATCGAGGAAGCGGGGCGGCATTTTGTCTCGCGCGAGACGGACTGGCGGCTGAAGGCGCACATCGTAAGCGAGAAGCGCACATTCGATTCGGAGAATGTAATCGGCATGGTGGCAAAGAAGGGCGCGGGACCGGAGCAGTCTTTGTTGTACACGGCGCACTTCGATCATCTGGGCATGGACCCGAACCTGCCGGGCGACAAGATTTACAACGGCGCGGCGGATAACGCGACCGGCTGCGGCATTCTTCTGGAGCTGGCACGCGCGTTTGCCGATGCGGCGAAGGCAGGAGCGCGGCCGCCGCATCGCGTGTACTTCGCCGCGGTGACCGCGGAAGAGCAGGGGCTGCTGGGATCGCAGTATCTGGGGATGCATCCGCCGGCGCCGCAGAAAGATCTGACGCTCGATCTGAATTACGACATGCTGCTGCCGATCGGCATGCCGACCGCGGTGGAGGTTTCCGGAGCGGAGCGGACGACATTCTTCCCGACCGTGGAGAGCACGGCGAAGGATTTTCACCTGACGATCCAGCCAGACCAGTTCCCCGGCGCCGGTCATTATTACCGGTCCGATCATTTCTCGCTGGCGCGGTATGGTATTCCGGCGTTTTCCATCGGGCCGGGGACCTTGTTTGAAGGGCACGATGCCGCGTGGGGTGAAGATCAGATGAAGCTGTACACGGCAGAGCGCTACCATCAACCGAGCGACGAGTATCGTCCGGAGATGGACTTTCGCGGCGATCAGCGGTTGGCGCAGTTCGGCTTTGAGCTGGGATGGCTGGCATCGGCGGCGAAGACAGAGCAGGGCTGGCAGGCCGGAGACGAGTTCGAGGCACCGCGCAAGAAGAGCCTGACAGAGCAGTGAGCGCGACTTTGGCCCGGGTCGCGCGTTCTTTATGCGTATGAGAAGGACACTGGCGATGCTGCTTCTGCTGGTTCCGGCGGCGAGCGTTTCGTTCGCGCAGCAGCAGCCGGAACCGCGGCTGCAGCGCCGTGAACAGGCGCTCGAGGAGATCGGGATCTACCGGCCGGGCCGCTCGAATCTACCGGAAGAAGCCTCCGGCAGCTATCCGCTGAGTCCGAATCCGGCAGAGGTTATCGAGATCATTTTGAACGGCGAGGGCGATCAGGTGCGGCTGCAGGGCTATCTGTCGCGTCCCGGAGACGGCGCATCGGATCGCGGAGCATCGCTCACCTATTTTTTTGCGCGCACGACGGTGAGTCCGTCGCAGCTCACCTTTATTACGCGGCAGGTGCATGGCGTGTGGTGGAGCTTTACGGGCGCGATCGAGCGCGGCAGCGCACAGCTGAGCACGGAGAAGGGCTTCTATTATCTGACCGGCATGCTGACGGAGCACTTCGACAACGGACAGTCCGCGCCGCGGCGCGTCAGCTTGCCGCTGCTGCCGGAGGGGGTGCGGTCTGAGTAAATCGTGCAACCAGAGCGCAAATGAGCGAGCTTGTAACACTGTTGACGGTTGACGTCACGGGATTTTATTTGCGGCAGGAATACAGCGTTTTTGCAGTAGATATGGAATGTAATGGCGCATCGGGTTAGGATTGCGTCTGTTCAGGGAGTCATTCGTGAGATATTGTGCTGGTTTTTTCGCGGCGGCGGCAGTGGCGTTCATGGTGGGTTGCGGAGGATCCAGCGACTCTAATACAACTACGACCTTCACGAGCGAAGTGAGCTCCACCAATAACCCTCAGGTGGCTCAGTATTCGATCACTGTGCCGCGGGATGCGACGGTACATATCATATTCAGCCGTGATACGAGCTATTCCCTGAAGACGTGGGACGTGGCGACCCCGGCAGGCGGGGGTAAGGTGACGATTCTGGTGGCGGGGATGCTGGCGAACTCCACCTACCACATGCGCGCCGCAGTTAACTACAAGGATGGAACGATTGCATCCGACGCGGACCATACCTTCCAAACCGGCGCGATACCGCCGCAGGTATCCGCGCGGTTTACGGTAAAGAAGACCTCGGGCATGGACCCGCAGCCCGGCATTGAGATGGTGGATGGGATCGGAATCAACATTCCTACGCTGGTTGCCACCGATCTGAGCGGGAATATCATCTGGACCTACCCATTTAAAGACGCCGTGGTCGGAACCGCGAGCTATTCGCAGACGCAGCTCCAGGGATTCGTGCAACTCGACAACGGCAATATCGTGTTCCTGGCCGGTCCGCTCTCGAGCTCACCGCTGGCGGGTCCGGTCGATCCGAAGATTCCGGACACGATTCGCGAGATCGATCTTGCAGGGAATACGGTCAAGGATCTGCCGTTGACGGCGCTACAGACCTCTCTGAAACAGGCGGGCTTCCCGCTGGTTCCAGTGTGCTATTCGCACGAGATCATCGTGCTGCCGAATGGTCACTGGCTTTTCCTTGTGGGCGAGCTGAAATCTGTGACGCTCAACGGCAAGAGCACGCCGACGACGGTTCTAGGCGACGCGATTGTGGATTTGGATGAGAACATGAAGCCGGTTTGGGTGTGGGATGCGTTCGATCATCTGGATGTGAATCGCCAGCCATATCTGTTTCCGGACTGGACCCATGCCAATGCGATTGTGTACTCCGCCGACGATCAAAACCTTCTGCTGTCGCTGCGGCATCAGAACTGGATTATCAAGATCGATTATCGGAACGGCGGGGGACAGGGCGCAGTGCTGTGGCGTCTGGGGCCGGGCGCGGACAGCGACTTTACCCTGCTGAAAGCCGACGGAACGAAGGAGACAGCTCCAGAAAATTGGTTTTATGCGCAGCACTATCCCAGCTTCTTTTCCTCCAACACAACCGGGGATTTCAAGCTGGGCATCATGGACAACGGCGACGACCGGGTATTTGCAGATGGAACGAGCTGTGTCGCACAGGGCGCCGCGAAGTGCTACACAACGATTCCCGTTCTCGAGGTCAACGAGAATGCGAAGACGGCGAAGCCTATTTTCCACCAGGTATTGCCGCCAGCGCAGTATTCATTCTTCGGGGGAAGTACAAACTCGCTGGCTAACGGCAATGTTGAATACGATCTTGCCGGCTACTACGCGACCGGCGGCACGGGTATGTTCGAAGTGACGAACCAGAGCACCCCGCAGACGGTCTGGTCTATGAGCGCGCCCGCGCCTGCGCTCTCTTATCGCGCGTACCGCGTTCCAAGCCTGTATCCCGGTGTGCAATGGACGGGGGTGGATTTTTAGCGCCGCTCAGAAGGTTGAGCGCGAGCCGTTGCTGTGGCCTCGAAATACGTAGAGGCGCGGGTTCTCCGATTCCAATTCATAGCCGCAATCCTGCATGTGCTTATGCAGATTCTCTTCCGAATATCCTTGTTTCCGGAGGATATCGCTATGAAATTCCAATTCAATTCTTACCAGGCGACCGGTCTCCAACACGTCCCGGGCAGCCATGAACACGTCATATTCCGCGCCTTCGATATCTACCTTGACGAGGTCGAATTTCTCTATGCCGAGTCCATGCAATAAATCGCTAAGTGTATAGCTGGCGACGGTCTCTTTTTTGACCGGATATTTCGCAGTGTGGAATACAGACGTGCTGCCTGTATTCGTAGCCGGCGCAAGATGAATTGTAAGATCGCCGGTGCTGTCGCTGGCCGCAGCCTGCACGATCGTACAATTCGTGCATTGATTCAGCGTGAGATTTTTCAGAATTACCGGACCAAGCCGGCCCTGCGGTTCGACTGCGACGACCCGCCCGGCAGGGCCCACCAACCTGGAAGCAAGTACTGAAAAGAATCCTTCGTTCGCCCCCAAATCCAGAAACGTTGAGCCGGAAGCCAGGTATTTCCGGATCAGCATGACCAGGTCCGGTTCGTATTGTCCCGCCGCCAGACTCGAGCCGAAATTCGATGTCGGGTCGACGTAAAACCTGCCTGCATCTACCTTGATGACTTTTCGCTTATTCAATCCGAATAAATTGAGGAGCAATACCTGTAGCGGCGCGGGTCGAATTCTCTGAATGATCCTGACAAATGCCAACGATGCGCCTCCCCGGCTCGTTTACGTGGTCGCTCCACGAATATTAGCGCAGATCGATCAATTTGCCTTTGCTTGCGGAGGGACGGTTGTGGCGGTAGCGCGGCCCTTATTGGTTAAGGGCGTGTGCTTCGGCTTTGCGAGATACCACGGAATGTTAATGACCAGCACCCGCTGACTGCCTTTCACCAGCAGCAGCAGTTTAAGCACCTGCGCGCGCTGATTGTGCAGGAGATTCTGCCACCAGCGGCTGACGACCAGCTCCGGCACCATCACGGCGATCTGGCGATGCGGGTTCTCCGCTTCGATTTTCAGGATGTACTCCACCAGCGGGGTGACGATGTAGCGATAGGGCGAGCGGAGGATGATGAGCTTGGGAATGGTAAGGCCTGCGGCATTCAGCGGCTCGATCACCATGTGCTGCCAGATGGGAGTGAATTCGTCGTCCTTGTCTTCGATGTCCTGATCGTCCCCGGTGTGCACATGAATGGCCCGGATATCGTCGGAGAGCATGAGGGCGAAGCGGAGTCCTTTTTCTGAGATGCGGCTCCAGCGATCCATCGGAATGAGCACAATGGGCGGCTTGATGTCTTCGAGATTGATAGGTGTCTGGTAATCGACTTCGGCGGTGACGCGGTTGTAGTGGCGCTTGACGCGGAGCATCAAGAAGATGAGCAGCGGCACCATGACCGCGGTGATCCATGCACCTTCCGCGAACTTTGCGACCAGGACGACCAGCACGGTAATGCCGGTGGCGAAAGCGCCGATGCCGTTGACGAGCATATGGCGGACGTAGCCTTTGCCGCGGGTGCGCCTCCAGTGCACGACCATGCCGGCCTGCGAGAGCGTAAAGGCGAGGAATGCGCCGATGGCGTAGAGCGGTATCAGCTTCGTTGTGACGCCACGAAAGACGACCAGCAGGATGGCAGTGAAGGTGGCCAACGCGTAGATGCCATACGAGTAGAGCAGGCGGCGGCCGCGAATGATGAAGATGCCGGGAAGATATTTGTTGTTGGCAATGGCGCGCGTGAGGCGCGGAAAATCCGCGAAGGCCGTATTGGCGGAGAGTGAGAGCGCGGTCAGGATGCCGGCGATGGTGACGTAGTAGAAGATGCCGCGGCCCATAACGGCGGCGGTGAGCTCGGAGATGACACTCTGATAGTGAGGAGAGTCGGCATCCACCGCGCCGATGCCGTAGATGTGGCAAAGGAGGGCAATGCCGGCGAGCAGAATGCTGAGCAGCGTGATGATGACGGTGAGGGTCTTCTTTGCGTTTACGCAGCGGGGATCGCGGAAAGCAGTCACACCATTGGAGACGGCTTCAACGCCGGTGAGAGCGGCGCAGCCGCTGGCAAAGGCCTTGAGGATGAGCCAGAGAGAGACGGCCTCTGTTGCCGCAGGCATTACGGGCGGCGCGACGACAGGATGCGGATGGCCGCCTGTGATCAGCGCTTTGAAGAGCCCGACGCAGATGACCATGAGCAACGTGCCGACAAAGAGATATGTTGGCACGAGGAAGGCGATGCCGGTTTCACGCACACCGCGCAGGTTGACGATGGTGAGCAGCGCGAGGATGAAGAGGCAGATGCCGACGGTGTGACGCTGCAATTGCGCGGGATCGACGGAGATGAGCGCGCCGACGCCTGCGGAGATGCCGACCGCGGCCGTGAGCACATAGTCGATCATGAGGGCCGCGGCAGCCAGCAGGCTGGGCAGAGTGCCCAGATTCTCCAAGGCGACGGTGTAAGAGCCGCCGCCGTTGGGATAAGCATCGATCGTCTGTCGATACGAGAAGAAGACGATGATGAGCAGGATGATGATAGCGGCGGAGATGGGGATGATGTAATGCACGCCGCCGATGCCCAGCGGGATGAGGAGCGCGAGGGCAGCTTCCGGTCCGTAAGCGGCGGAGGTAAGCGCGTCGAGGCCGAAGATGGGAACGCCAGGCGCAGCGCCGATGTGCTCTGCCCGTTGTTCGGAGTTTGCCAGCGGGCGGCCGAAAAGTAGGTCGAAGAGTGACATGCAGCGGATCGGCTCTCTGTGTCGATGAGCGCCAGTTCAACACTGTAAAGCAAAAGCGGCGGATCAGCGCGTTAAGTTTCCGTCAGTGCGGATCGTCAAGGCTGATCGAGCAGCTTGGAGGCCAGTTCGTTCTGCTGTATGCAGCGCATCACGGCGATCAGGCGCTGATAGATGAAGACGAGCTCGCTGTCCGGCAATGGACCACGGTTGTGGGAGCGGACGTTCTCGAAGATGATCTCTTCGCGATTGGGCTCATAAACGGGCATGTCGGTAGACTCCTTGAGCTTGCCGATCGCGCGAGCCGCTTCCGCGCGCCGGTTCAAAAGCTCGACGATCTGGAGATCGAGGGCATCGATTTTCTTTCGCCAGTCACTGATGTCCATGTATGGGCCTCGTGCGCAGACTGCAGGTCCTTCGCTTCACCCCAACCTGCGAAGCGCGCAAGCCGGGGACTCCGATTCGCTCAGGATGACAGAGCTGCTTAGTGTGCTGCGGCGACCGGCCGCAGTCCTTCTATAAATTGTGCCACCGCTGCCGGCGCGTCCTTCGGAGCGGACTTCTCGATGAGGCCGACGATGGCGCTGCCGATCACGGCGGCGTCTGCGAATTCACCGACCGCGGCGACGTGGCCGGCGTTCGAAATACCAAAGCCGAGCGCGATGGGCAGCCTGGTATAGCGGCGAAGGCGCTCGACAAGATTGCGGGCGTCATCGGCGAGCGACTGCCGCGTGCCGGTGATGCCGGTGCGGGAGATGGCATAAACAAATCCCTGGCTCACAGCGGCGATGCGGCGCAGGCGATCGTCGGTGCTGGTGGGCGCGGCGAGGAAGATCGGCGCCAGGCCGGCGGCGTGCAGCGCGTCAAGATAGCGGCCTTCCGCCTCCTCGATGGTGAGATCGGTGGCGAGCACGCCATCGACGCCGGCTGTCTTCGCATCTGAAGTGAAGCTATCGAGTCCATAACGGAGGATGGGGTTGAGGTAGGAAAAGATGACGAGGCCGGTTTGCGGGCGGGCGGCGCGGAGATCGCGGGCGAGCGCGAGGACATTGCCGAGCGTGGTGCCGTTAGCGACAGCGCGATGACTGGCGCGCTCGATGACGGGCCCGTCGGCGAGCGGATCGCTGAAGGGAACACCGAGCTCGAGGACATCGGCTCCGGCATCGATGGCGGCGAGAGCGACGGCGCGCGTGGTGGCGAGATCGGGATCGCCAACTGTAAGGTAGACGACGAGGCCGGGACACCGCGAAAAATGAATGGACATGAAAGCCCATTTTACGTCCGACGAGAGCACGGGGGCACGTGGCGCGAACGAGTGCAGTGAAGCGTAGGCCGTGGGCTCGCGTGGCCGCCTATGTATTGCTGGCGGTCGTGCTGTGGGCGGGCCCGAAGAACGTTGGCGCGTATTCCGTGCTGACGCACCAGGCAATCATCGACATGAGCTGGAATGGCGTGATCCGGCCGCTGCTGTTGAGCCGTTTTCCGCACACGACTAACGCAGAGCTGCAGACGGCGCACTCGTATGCGTACGGCGGCTGCGCCATTCAGGATGCGGGCTACTATCCCTTCAGCCGGGAGTTCTTCAGCAATCTGACGCATTACGTGCGGACGGGAGATTTTGTCGAGAGCCTGCTGCGCAATGCGAGCAACGTGAATGAATATGCCTTTGCGCTGGGCGCGCTGTCGCACTATGTAGCCGATTCGGTGGGGCACGCGGATGCGATCAGCCCGGCGACTGCGATCGAGTATCCGAAGCTCGCGAAGAAGTTCGGGCCGATCGTGACTTACGAGAATGCGCCGCGCGAGTACGTGGCGACGGAGTTCTCCTTTGATGTGGACACGTTGTCGCGGAGGCGATACGCACCGACCAGCTATCAGCGCCGCGTCGGCTTGCGCGTGCCGCGCCGCCTGCTGGAGCAGGCGTTCTTCGAAACCTATGGCCTGACTTTTACCGGTGTGATGGGGAAGACCGGGCGGCAGTCCATCCGAAGCTACCGCACATCCATCGAAAAATTCATTCCCGGATTCGCGAAAGCAGACATCGTCATTTATCGCAGCAAGTTTCCCAAGGACGATCCTCAGTCGTTGGAGACCGTACAACCGTATCTACAGGATGTGCCGTATCTGCCTGCGTGGAAGAATGCGTATCGCGATCCGAGCATCATGCAGCACGTTCTGGCGGGAGTGATCTGGATTCTGCCGCCGGTCGGCGTGGTGAAGATACTGAAGATCCGCGGGCCACGCGAGCAGACGGAGGAGCTCTACTACAGCAGCCTGAAACGGACGCTGACGCTATATCAGCGGCGCCTTGACGAAATGCGTCTGCTGCCGGCCATGCCGATGGGCCTGCCGAATCGCGACCTCGATACGGGAGACTGGACCAGGCCGGGCGCGTACCGGTTGACGGACAAGACCTACGCGAAGCTGCTGCGGGAGATCACCGAGGAGCAGAAGCAGCCGGTGCCGCCGGGACTGAAGAAGGACATTTTGAATTACTACGCGTCGCCGGATGCGCCAATCTCGACGAAGCGAAATCGCGGTGACTGGGCGAGAGTGCAGAAAGATTTAGATCTGCTGCGCGCGATGGCGACGCGGGCGCCGCTGGCGGGCGAAGGCGTGGAGTGAGCGCGCCTAGTTTGCGCCGCTGAGTTTCAGCTCGCGCGCGAGGATGCCCATGTCCTTGTCACCGCGGCCGGAGACGTTGACGACGAAGATGTCCTCGGGCAGCGAGGTGGGCGCGAGGCGGATCGCTTCCGCGACCGCGTGCGCGCTTTCGAGGGCGGGCACAATGCCTTCGGTGCGGGCGAGCATCACGGTTGCGTCGAGCGCCTGCTGGTCGGTCGCGGAGGTATAGGTCGCGCGGCCGGAGTCGTGCATGGCGGCGTGCTCCGGGCCGACGGAGGCGTAGTCGAGTCCGGCGGAGACAGAGTGAGTGAGCGACACCTGGCCGTGCTCGTCCTGCAGCACGTAGGAGAAGGTGCCCTGCAGCACACCGGGTGTGCCGCCGCTGAAGCGGGCCGCGTGCTCGCCGAGCGCAGTGGAGCGGCCGCCTGCTTCCACGCCGATAAGCTTCACCAGCGGGTCGCGCACGAAGTCGTAGAACGCGCCCATGGCATTGGAGCCGCCGCCGACGCAGGCGATGACGGCCGAAGGCAGACGGCCTTCCTTCTCGAGAATCTGGCGGCGAATCTCTTCACCGGTGATGCGGTGGAAGTCGCGCACCATGGTGGGGTATGGGTGCGCGCCGAGCACGCTGCCGAGCAGGTAGTGCGTGGTGCGCACGTTGGTGACCCAGTCGCGCATGGCTTCGTTGATGGCGTCTTTGAGTGTCTTCGATCCGGAGCTGACGCCGCGGACCTCCGCGCCGAGCAGGCGCATGCGGTAGACGTTGAGCTCCTGGCGGCGCATGTCCTCTTCGCCCATGTAGACAACGCACTCCATGCCGAGCAGCGCGCAAACGGTGGCGGTGGCGACGCCGTGCTGACCGGCGCCGGTCTCCGCGATGATGCGGCGCTTGCCCATGCGCTGCGCGAGCAGTCCCTGGCCGAGGCAGTTGTTGATCTTGTGCGCGCCGGTGTGCAGCAGGTCTTCGCGCTTGAGATAAATCTTTGCTCCGCCGAGGCGCTCCGTGAGGCGCTGCGCAAAATAGAGCGGCGTGGGCCGGCCGGCGTAGTCGCGCAGCAGGGAGTCGAGTTCGGCGTGGAAGATGGGATCAGCCTTGGCCTGCTCCCAGGCACGCTCCAGCTCTTCGAGCGCGGCCATGAGAGTTTCGGGAACGTAGCGGCCGCCGTAATCGCCAAAGCGCCCGGGACGGGTCTGAGTCGCGCTTTCCATGCTTCTAGAGTAACGCGCTGCCGCTATAGCCGCGGGGCGCGCGTCTGCTTCTTCACCGGCTTCTTTGCGGGTTTCATCTGGGCGAAGGTATCGCGCGCATTGCGGATGAAGGCGGCGACGCGGGCAGGATCCTTGCGGCCGGGCGCGGCTTCGACGCCGGTGGCGACGTCGACGCCCCACGGCGCGAGGGTGCGGATGGCTTCCGCCACATTATCGGGATTGAGCCCGCCTGCGGCGATGAGGCGGAGGCGCGGCGCGGCGCGGCGAAAGATATGCTGAGCGGCCTGCCAGTCGTAGCGCGTCCCGGTGCCGCCGTGGCCGATGGGACTGCGAGAATCGATCAGCAGGGCGTCGATGGCGCCGTCTGCCGCGTCGCGGGCAATGGCTTCAATCTGCGGCTCCATGTCATCGCTGAATGCCAGGACGGCGAGGATGCCGAGCGGGAAGGGCAGCGGTTGCTGCGTGAAGTGCGCGCGCAGACGCCGCGGCAGCTCGGGATCATTGTTGGCGTGAAGCTGCACGCCGGTGAGGTCAGAATCGCGCACGACGGAGACGATCTCGTCAAAGCCGGCGTCCACGAAGACACCGTAGCGCTCGACATTTCGCGGCAGATGCTGCGCGATGGCTCGCGCCTGCTCCACCGTGACGCGCCGCGGACTGGGAGTGAAGATGAACCCGACAGCGCTGGCGCCGCTGGCGGCGGCGTGCTGCGCATCGGCGAGGGAGGTATTTCCGCAGATTTTGATCCACATAGCGAGTAGAAGTCAGGCGGGAATCGAGTATTCCTTTGCGGCCGCGATCCAGGAGGCCAGCGCGTGGCCGGGATCGGGCTGGCGCATAAAGGTTTCCCCGATCAGGAACGCGGAATATCCGGCGGCGCGCAGGCGGCCGTAATCCGCGGGAGTGCTGATGCCGCTCTCGGCCACGAGCACGGCATCGCCGGGCAGTTCCTTAGCGAGATCGAGCGAGGTTTCCAGCCGCACTTCGAAGGTGCGGAGATCGCGATTGTTCACTCCGATCATGGCGGCGCCAAGATCATGGACGCGGTGCGCTTCCTCGCGGGTGTGCACCTCGCAGAGCACATCGAGTGCGTAGTCGCGCGCAAGGGCGGTGAGGCGCTGCAGCTGATCGTCGGAGAGCGCGGCGGCGATGAGCAGCACAGCGTCAGCGCCATAAGCTCGGGCTTCGACGATCTGGTACTCGTCCACGATGAAGTCCTTGCGCAGGCAGGGAAGGGTTGTGAACCGAGAAGCGATCTGAAGGTTGTCGAGACTTCCCTGAAAGAATGGCTCGTCGGTGAGCACCGAGAGTGCGGCAGCGCCGCCGGCCTGCATTGCGGGGGCGAGTACCGGCACGGAGAAGTCAGCGCGAATCAGCCCCTTCGAGGGCGAGGCCTTCTTGAGCTCGGCGATGATCGCAGGACTGTGAGCTGCGCAGGCGCGCAATGCAGCGGCAAAACCGCGCGGCGTATGCTGGCCGGCGCGCTGCTCCAGCAGGGTGAGGGGCGTCTGCTGCATGCGGCGGGAGACATCGGCGCGAGTACGCGCGACGATGCGATCCAGAATCTGTGGCTTTGCGGGATCGAGCGTCGCGCCGGAAGGTGTCGGCATTTTCAGGGGATCCTTCTGAATGAGTATATCGGTTGAAAAAAAACACTCCCAAATCACGAACGACTTTTACGCGATGGCTGGCGTATGCTCGACGCAACTTAAGCAGCAGGGAGAAAGGGATGGAGCGGGCGAAGCCAAGAATTCTCTGCCTGGATGACCAGCCGCAGAATCTTAGTGTTCGGAAGATGCTGCTGGAGCAATTTGGCTGCGAAGTAGTCACGGTCACGGATTCGTCCACATGCCTGCATCTCCTCGTGCAGGAGCCGTTCGACCTGGTGGTGCTGGACTACCATCTTGCGGAGCCGGTGACGGGCGAAGATGTGGCGGGAGATATTGCCACGCTGCGACCCGGGATGCCGCGGGTGATGCTGACCGGAGACCCGAAGATTCCGGAGAGCGCCCGAGCCAGCGTGGACGAGGTGCTGATCAAGGGTTTGAGCGGGCCGGCGGAGCTACTGGATGCAATCGAAAGACTTTTGCCGAAGAGCCGAATCAAGCCGCGGCGTCATTGGCCGCTCCCTGAAGCGCCGCTTTCCAGAACTTCCTGAGCCTGGTCTGAGTCCGCTGGATCGGGCGCCGGAGGCGGCGCGGCATCCTAGGTATTTCCCAATATCACGGGGTGTATTTCCCAATATCAGGGGGGCGGGGAGCATAATGTTTGCCACTCTCCGATTGGGCTTTTATTCGAGATCCGATCAATGACAATGAAACGGAAAGCGAATGGGCCCCGCAGTCAATCGGCCGGACCCAAGAGAAATGGTGTTCAGCCGAGTCGCGTGGAACCCCGGGAATTTCCGATCGTAGGCATTGGCGCATCCGCCGGAGGACTGGAAGCGTACACCGAGTTTTTGAAGGCGCTGCCGCCGAATCTGGGGATGGCCTTCGTGCTGGTGCCTCATCTGGACCCGTTCCGAAAGAGTGCCTTTACGCAAATCCTGGCACGCGCGACGAGCATGCCGGTATTGCAGATCGTTGCCGGGATGCGCGTGGAACCCGATAACGTGTACGTGATTCCTCCGAATTGCGATCTGACGATAACCGGGGGCGTGCTTCACCTTGGGGAGCGCGAGCAGCCCCGATCTGTGAATACATCGGTCGACATCTTCCTGCGCTCGCTGGCCGCCGATCAAGGTCCGAATGCGATCGGCATTATTTTTTCCGGAACGGCATCTGACGGGACCAACGGCCTTACGGCGATCAAGGGCGAAGGCGGCATTACGTTTGCCCAGGACACGCGCAGCGCGAAGTACGATGGCATGCCCGCCAGCGCCATTGCGGCGGGATGTGTGGACCTGGTGCTTCCGCCGGAAGGCATTGCGCAGGAGCTGGCGCGCATACGCCAGCATCCATTTGTCGCGGGCCCGTGTCCGGAGCCTTTGGACATAACCGAGGGCACAACCGAAGCTCAGATGGCACAGATATTCCGGCTGCTTCGCCGGGCAACCAAGGTCGATTTTTCCGAATACAAACCGCCGACAATCGGACGCCGCATCCGGAGGCGGATGGTGCTGCACCGCATTGAAGGGCTTGGCGACTATGTAGCTCTGCTGCAGCGGGACCGCAACGAAATCAACGCGCTCTACCAGGACCTGCTGATCAATGTAACCAGCTTCTTCCGCAATCCGGAAGCGTTCGAGGCATTGAAGCAGGTGGTGTATCCGGTCATCGCCGAGGCACGTCGCGCGTCTCACTCGCCGATCCGCATCTGGGTGCCGGGGTGTTCCACGGGCGAAGAGACATACTCCCATGCGATTTCGCTGGTGGAGTTTCTGGGTGAAGAGCGGTCCGAGATACCGATCCAGATATTCGGTACGGACCTGAGCGAAGCGGCGATTCAGCGCGCGCGCGCCGGGATCTATAAGGAGAGCATCGAGTCGGACGTAAGCCCGGTCCGGCTGCGCCGCTTCTTTCAAAAGTTGGACAGTGGCTATCAGATCAGCAAGAAGATTCGCGATCTGTGTATCTTCTCCACACAAAACGTCTTCAGCGATCCACCCTTCTCGCGGATGGACCTGGTCAGCTGCCGCAACGTGATGATCTATCTCAGCCAGTCCCTGCAGCGACGGATGATTCCTGTTTTTCATTATGCCTTGAACCCGACAGGCTTCCTGATGATTGGAAGTACGGAAGGACTGCTGGGCACCGGATCCGAGCTATTCGAAATGGCAGACAAGAAGCAAAGGATTTATCTCAAGAAGCTTCGTATCCACTCCTGTAACGTTCGGATTTTCCGTGGGACAGATGGGCAGAGTTGGAACGGACGGAGGTGCCGCCGCCGCCGTCGCGAACCGGCCGAAACGCAAAGGTTCCGGCCGGAGCTGCAACGTGAAGCGGACCGATTGCTGCTGACGCGCTATGCGCCGCCCTCGGTGGTGATTAATCAACAATTGGAGATTCTGCAGAGCGCGGCCACACGGGCTCCTTCCTTGAACTGCCGCCGGCAAAGTCAGCCTGAACCTGTTGAAGATGGCGCGGCCGGGCTTGCTGTTCGAGCTGCAGAACGCGATCGAGGAAGCGCGCAAGAGCGGCATCGAAGCCGAAGCGCGCAGAATGTGCGCGTGGAAGACAATGGGGGTCCAACAGCTGACACGGTGCGCGTGACATCCCGTTCACGCACCCCGGTGCAGGACCACAACAGCTTCCTGATGGTCTTTCGAACCGTCACTCGCTGAACCGAGATCGCCCGGCATGGCCGCGGTCGCGATCGCCTGACGCGAAGACGAGCAGCCGGAAAGGATAAGCAGATCGCGCAATTGAGGCAGGAATTGGCAGCGACGAAGGAATACCTGCAGTCGATCATCGAAGCGCAGGAGTCCACCAACGAGGAGCTGCAGTCGGCAAACGAGGAGATCCAGTCCGGCAACGAGGAGCTGCAGAGCACGAACGAGGAGCTGCAGACCTCGAAAGAAGAACTGGAGTCCGCGAACGAAGAGCTGCATACGGTGAACGAAGAGATGCAGCATCGCAACGAGCTGCTGTCGCTGTTGAATAACGACCTCACGAATATTCTGAACAGCATCAGCCTGGCCATGGTGATGGTCGGGCCGGACCTGAGCGTGCGGCGCTTTACCCCGCATGCGACAGCGGTGATGGGCCTGACGGCCACGGATGTGGGCAGACCGATTCCTCGGCTGAAGCTGAAGATTGACGCGGACGCCTGGAGCAGATGATGCTGGACGTGATCCAGGACATGCAGGCGAAGCAATACGAGGTGAAGGACGAAGAGGGCACCTTGTGCCGGCTGCGCATTAACCCCTACCGCACCATGGACAACCGGATCGAGGGCGTGGTGCTGACTGTGTTGGAACCGGGTGAGAGCAGCGCCGTTGGCAGGCCGCGAAGCGCTGCGGCCCGGAACTCGGCGAAACGTAAGATTACCAAGCGCGGCAGGCAAGACTAAACAGACGAGGGCGAGCTGAGTTCGCGCCTCGCTCTCTCTCTGGAGTACAATTTTGACTATCCAGTTAATCAGCTCGGGAAGTCTTAATTTATGGCCGCAACAACGAAGAGCCGGGAGCGCGCGGATGAGACGCGGCGAAAGATACTCCGCGCGGCGGTGCGCGAATTCAGCACGCACGGGCTTTCGGGCGCGCGCACAGACGGCATCGCCCGCTCGGCAAGGGTGAACAAGGCGCTGCTCTACTACTACTTCCGCAACAAGCAGGGGCTGTACGCCGCGGCGCTTGAGGAAGTATCGGCAGAGGTGGTCAGGAACTCGCTGGCCGCACTCGACCCGTCCTACAGCGCGGGGGAACGGCTGCTGCGTTCGGCGCTCTATCATTTCGACCGCATCCTGACGCAGCGTGAGTTTCAGAGCCTGATGCAGCACGAGATGGTGCGCGTCCGCCGCGGCGAAGGCGGCTATCAATTCTTTCGCACGGTGTTCAAACCGCTGGTGGAAGGCCTGCAGGCGTCTGTGCTGGAGGGCATCCGCTCCGGCGAGCTCTGCGACGGTGATCCGCTGCAGGTGATGTATTCGATGTTCGGTGCGAACGTGTTCTATTTCCTCAGCGCGCCGCTGATTCAACTGGCGCTGCCCTTTCGGCCGCTCACGCCGCGCGCCCTGAAGCTGCGGCGGGAGGCGGCGGTACGTTTTCTCGGCAATGCCCTGTTCACCAATCGCGCGCACGGCGCACGGCTGGCGAAGCGCGTGCTCGCCGACCTGCCCATGCCGCGTGTGAAGGACATGGCGGAGATCAAAGCATTTCCCATCCGGAGAAGACAGATATGAACGCCCGCAACCGGATCTTTGCCATTCTTGGCATCCTGTTTGTGATTTCGCTCTGCTGGTATTTTTTTACCGCCAATCGCTCGCAGGACCTGCAACTGATCGGCACGGTAGACGCGAACGAAGTGATCGTGAGCTCGCGCATTCCCGGACGGATTGAGAAGCTCACGGTGGACGAAGGCGACAGCGTTCAGCCAGGCCAGTTGATTGCCACCATTCAGAGCGACGACCTGGCGGCCGCGCGCAATGCCGCTGCTGCCACGGCGGCGGGCCAGCGTTATCTGGTGCAGCAGGCGAGGGACACGGAACGCCAGCTTGGCGGCAGCACAACAAGCCAGGTAGCCAACGCGGAAGCCCAGCTCTCCGCAGCGCAGGCAACGCTCGTGCAGGCGCAGGCGCAACTCGAACATCAGAACGCGGACACCTCGCGCGCGGTGGCGCTGGCCGCGCAGGGTGTGGTGAGCCAGCAATCGCGCGATGAGCAGGCGACCGCTCTGGATGCCGCGAAAGCCGCGGTAGACGCGGCGAAGCATAACGTGAGCGCGGCGGCCGCGGCGGTGAAGGTGGCCAAGGCGAACACCGAACAGGCGGCGGCGCAGACCCAGGCAGTGGCGGCAAGCCGCAGTGACGTGAAGAATGCGCAGGCGCTGCTGGAACAGGCGCAGGTGCAGCTTGGGTATGCCCAGGTGCTTGCGCCGATTGCGGGCAAAGTGAATGTGCGCGCGGCGCGGCAGGGCGAAGTGGTGTCGGCGGGTACGCCGATTGTCACCATCACGGATCTGACGCAGACCTGGATCTATGCGCCACTCCCGGAAACGCAGGCAGACGCGGTGCAGTTGGGCGACAGCCTGCGTGTGGTGATGCCGAGCGGCGCCACGCTGCAGGGAAAGGTGATTGCCAAGTCCGCGGAGGCCGATTTTGCCACGCAGCGTGACGTGAGCCGCCGCAAGCGAGACATTGAAACCGTGCGGCTGAAGCTGCTCATCGACAATCCAGGCATGCGCTACGTGCCGGGCATGCTGGCCGCGGTCTACATCCCGAAGGACAAGCTGGTGCAGCAATGAGCGCGGCGATTTTGGTGGAGAACATCGTCAAGCGCTACGGCGCGTTTGAGGCGGTCGCCGACATCACGTTCCAGGTGGAGGAGGGCGAGATCTTCGGACTGCTGGGGCCGAACGGCGCGGGCAAGAGCACGCTCATCCGTATGATGACGACGCTCACGCCGGCGACGTCGGGACGAGCCGTGATTGGCGGCCACGATGTAGCGCGCGAGCCGGACGCAGTGCGGCGCACGATCGGCGTCATCCCGCAAGCGCTCACCAGCGACATCGATCTGACGGTGGAGGAGAACCTTTCCATCTACGCGAAGCTCTACGAGGTGCCGCGAGCCGAGCGCGAGCGCAATATCGAAGGGCTGCTGAAGGCCGTGGACCTGCTGAAGTGGCGCAACGCCCAGACGAAGACCCTCTCCGGCGGAATGCGGCGGCGGCTGGAGATTGCGCGCGGGCTGGTGCACAATCCGCGGATCTTTTTTCTGGACGAGCCGACGACCGGGCTCGATCCGGTGTCGCGCGTTGCGGTGTGGGAGATGTTGAATGAGCTGAAGGCCACGCGTCACCTGACCATGCTGATAACCACGCACTATATGGACGAGGCGGATCGGCTCTGCGACCGCATTGCCATTGTGGATCATGGAAAGCTGGTGGCGCTGGACACGCCGATGGCGCTGAAAGCGAGCGTGCCGGGCAGCAACGTCGTCGAGGTCCAGTTCGCCGAGGAGTCGGCGAAGTGGCCGGAGCAGCTTCGCCACCTGGGCGGCGTGAGCTCCGTGGAGTCGCAGAGCGCGGGAATGTACCGGCTGCTTACGGCGGATGGCTCGCTGACGACCACGGAACTGGTGGAGATGACGATGGCCAGCGGCACTACGATCAAGTCGCTCAACGTGCAGAACACGACGCTGGACGACGTCTTTGTCCACTACACCGGCCGACAGCTTCGGGATGAGCAGGTGAAGGCGCGCGGCTTTGTGATGCCGCCGCGTCCGGGGATGCAGCCATGAACCGCGCGATGGCGATCGTGGAGCGGGAGATGCGGAAGTTCTTCCGCTCGCCGACGCTGATGATGGTTTCGATGATGCTGCCGCTGGTGCAACTGGTCATTCTGGGCAACGCATTTGGAGGCAAGATTCGCGACGCGCGCATGGCCGTGGTGGACCACGACGGCGGATCGCAGGCGCTAAAGATCCATGAAGCCTTCAACGCCATTGCGGTGAACATCCGCACCTTCACCACGGTCACTTACGATGACGAGCAGAAGGCGCGCGAGGACGTGCGCACGGGAAAGATCGACGGTGCGGTGATCATTCCGCGGCAGTATTCGCGGCGCGTGCTGGCGGGCGATTCGCCGGCGATCGGGCTGGTGGTGGACAACAGCGACCTGACGATGAGCGGCAGCCTGGAAGCGGAGATGCAGTCGCTGGTGGATGCGCTGAACGCCCCGGCGGTGCAGCCGCTGGTCGTGCAGCAGATCGCGCTGAAGATCGTCGAGCTGTACCCGTACATCGAGTACATGAAGTATCTGCTCGCCGGCTCGATTGCGCTGGCGATGTATGTGGCGGTGATGATCGGCGGCGGCATGTTGTACATCGACGATAAGGCGCGCGGCGTGCATGAGGGATATCTTGTCACGCCGATCACACGGCTCGAGCTCGTGCTGGGGCTGAATGTGGCCGGCGCGATCAAGGCGGTGCTCTCCGGCATTTCGCTGACCGTCATCGGCTCGCTGCTGGCCGGGATTGGCGTGATATTCCATCCCAAGGCGGATCTGCTGCTTCTGCTGCTGATTATCGCCGCGTCGATTGCCTTTAACGGCATGATGTTCCTGATGATGGTGCGTGTGGAGGACCCGCTGGTGCCGCGTGCGATCTTCGGCGTTTTGAACACGCTGCTCTTCTTTCCCAGCGGCGCTATCTCGCCGGTCTCCGGATTTCCCAGGTGGCTGCGCATCATCGCCATCGCCGATCCGTTCACCTATGTGGTGCACGGCTTGAAGTCAGTCCTGTTGAAGGACGGCGGCTTCGTGGCTATCCGGCTGGATCTGCTATTCCTCTTCGTATTCGGCATCGGGACGCTGCTGATTGCGACGCCGCTCTTCAAGCGGACGCTGTAGCGAGGCGTGGGCAACGGCTGCTCAGTGAAGCAGTTGCGCGATAGCGGACGTACGTCGCAAGCGATAGGTGGGCGCGGACAGCCGTGCGATCGACAGGGCTGGATAACACGAAAGGTGTAGACGCCGCGGAAGGGCCTGAAATGCGGCGATTTCAGCGTCAGCGCGTAATTACATCCTGCCGCAATGGAATGTTGTTGCGCGATGCATGAACAATCTTCACGCGTTGAAAAATCGAAGACAAACGTTGCATGCAATCCGAAAATAATCGAGAACAGCCACTGTTCTTTCGAAAATAACTGTGTAATCATGCTTTTCAAGACACCTGAAATTTATTGCCGCGAACGCCGAGTTCGTGGATATAAGTGGGAGTTGAGCGGGAGTCAGCGTTCCCTGCGGGAAACGCGCAATGTGCTCCGCATCGCTCTCCGCCTGAGCCAGTCTGCAGTCGCGTCTGGGCAGGGTTAGCTGGAGCTTTGTTCTGCCGAACCTCCATAACCACGCGAATCAGCCAGCACGATTCGCGAGTCGACTCTCCGCTGAGAACGGCGCTGCGGAAAGAGCCATCTATAAGTGCGGTACCTAGATCGGTCGTGCTGCTGCAACGCAGATTTGTAACGACCATGAGTCATCCCGATGTTTTTGTTGACGGACCTGTCCGCCCTTGCAGTGATAACTTTCGCCATCGCAATGGAGCGCATTGCGGAAGGCGCTTCGTTGAAAGCCAGATTGACGCACGGCTCCAGCATTGGCTGCTTCCAAAGCGGCGTGCCGGTGAGCCCCGATCGCGCGAAGCGAAAACGAAGTTGCAATACCGGCGCAGTGCAGTAAGCGCGCTGCGTTCCTCCAGCTGATTTCCGGAGCTGTGCAGAGTCTCCGCGAAATCAACGAATCGTGAACAAACTCAATTCGGCCGGCGGGTGAACAACTTCGCCCATGCGTGTAACTGCGACTTCTGAAAGCCGCGGCATGCGCGAAGGACAAACACGCGCCGGGGTGAAAGCAGTTTCATAGACACGATTTGAAGCAATCTCTAACCCCCTCAGGAGCATGAAGTTGAAACAGAATCGATATTCTTCAATCGTGGGTCACGCCTCGAAGCGGCTGGCTCTAGCCGTAATCGCCACCCTTTCCGGGCTCACGCTTTCGCAGCCGGCACACGCATCGAACATCACGGTCGCCAGCCCGGCGAACGGAACAACGGTCTCCACTTCGGTATGGGTCCGGGCCCACACCGTGGGTTGCGACGGACTGGCGCCGGTCGTCTTCGGCTATTCCATCGACAACAACGGCACACTGCATCGCGGCGCCACGAAGTACGATGTCGACGCGACCAGGGTGCCCTTTGGCGCCGGGACCCACACCATTCACTTCAAAGCGTGGACCACGAACGGTATCTGCCCGGTTGCCAGCACCACGTTCAAGGTAGGCGGGGGAACAATCTCGCAAGGACCCACAGCGGCCAGCAGCTCGGTCCCGTCGAATGCGATCAGGTCAGCCAAGCTTGACGGCAAAACGTGGGCGTATGAAAAGGACGGAGCGATGCCAGGCAGCGCGCGCGGATCGACAGTGTACCCGGCAAGCACGCCTTCCTGGGATACCGCACGCAAGTTCTACATGACCTATTCGAGGCGCAGCGGCGTGCGCTGGCATCAGTCCTTCGCGAGGGATGCGAGCGCGACTCACTTCGTTTACGACACCTATGTCTACATCACCGATCCGTCACAGGTCGCGAATGTTGAGATGGACATGAACCAGGTGAAGTCCGACGGAGCAACCGTGATTTATGGCGCGCAGTGCTCCACTTACTCGAAGACGTGGGAGTACACCTATGTCAAGAGCGGAACGCACTGGCGCTCCTCCAACATTCCCTGCAACCCGAGAACCTGGAAGGCAAATACCTGGCACCACATCCAGATCGCGACGCACCGCAATACCAACGGCGATGTCACCTACGATTGGGTGAATTTCGACGGCGCGCATCACGTCTTCTACAACGCGAAGGCGTTCTCGGCCGAAAGGCTGGGCTGGCCCAAAGGCCTCCTGCTGGTGAACTTCCAGCTTGACGGATACAACAGGGGCAGCGGATCGATCACTGCCTTCGTGCATAACTTCACAGTCTTCCGCTGGTAACAAGCTTGATGAATAAATGGCCGCTCCTCGAAAGGGGGGCGGCCGATTTTTTGGTCAGGCGAAAGCGGTCGCGTCCGCTGATCGGTTGCGTGGGCGACCAGCCGGTTGGACGGGGTTTCTTTGCAGGCAGGCATCCTCTGCGTCACGCGCAAAACGCCGCTTTGTCTGGGAATAATAAGGATTGCTGCAAACTGATCGATTGGTGCCGAAGAAGGGACTCGAACCCCCACACCCTTGCGAGTACATGGACCTGAACCATGCGCGTCTGCCAATTCCGCCACTTCGGCACGGGTAAGGTCCAGCGGGGCGCTGGACGGGCAGCAGTGGCTAGTCTCGCAAAGGCAGGCGGGAATGTCAAACCTGGACGAGATTCGTAACGACCGATGTCCCTGTCCCTGTAGACTGACGCACATGCTCCACCGCGAAGGATGCATCGAATGACCGAGACAAACAGCGCAACTCCCGCACCCCTGCCTGACGAGACGGTGAAGGAGATCCGGCGCATAACCCACGACATCAACAATGCGCTGGAGATTATCGTGCAGGCCAGCTATCTGGTGAACACCACCGCGTTGACCGATCCGGCGAAGGATTGGATGAAGCTGCTGGATCAGGGTGTGCGGCAGGCCACCGATCTCAACCGTCAGTTGCGCGAATTCGCACTACGGCGCAGTGGCTAAGCGCGCAGCACTGGCCTGTGCGCTGCGCACTCTGTTTCGACTAGACCAGCTTCGCGTCGAGCGTGATTTCAGTATTCCCGGCAAAGAGCCGCGAAATCGGGCAGCCGGTCTTCGCGTCCTGGGCGGCCTTGTCGAAGGCAGCCTGGTCGGCTCCCGGCACTTTCGCCGTTGTGGTCAGTTTGATTCTGGTGATGGTCGGCTTGTCATCCTTCTTCTCGAAGGTGACGGCCGCCGTTGTTTCCAGCGATTCGGGCTTCAGGTTGGCATTGGTGAGCTGCGCGCTGAGAGCCATGGTGAAGCATCCTGCATGCGCGGCCGCGATGAGTTCCTCGGGATTGGTGCCGATGCCGCTTTCAAACCGGGTGCTGAACGAATACTGTGCATCTTTCAGGACGCCGCTGTCGGTCGAGATGCGGCCCTTGCCGTCCTTTAGTCCGCCCTGCCACACCGCTGTTGCTTTCCGGTCCATACCTGCTCCTCTTTCCAGTTGTTTTAGAAGTTCATTCTATGGGATGCGCGTCGATTCTGAGTGAACGGGAGCCGCGATGTGGAGTAGGCTTCGGCGTATGTCAGCGAACGTTCCCGCCGTCCGCGAGCCTGCGGATTTGGAGAAAGAACCCGCCGCGGCGCACATCTGCTGCTGGTGCCCGAACTGCGCGGCAAAGCTGGAGAGCAGCCGCTGCAAGCTGGTATGCCGCGGGTGCGGCTACTACATGAGCTGCGCCGACTACTACTGAGCCCTGTCTGGCGCCGATTTTCCAGCTTTCGCTCGAAGCGGAGCCCCAAGTTCGCCCTCTCTCGCTTACAATTGCGATGCTTTCTGTTCGACGTTCCCATACGCCGCAAAAGCAGTTTCACACATGCAGTCAGGTGAAAGAGAAATGTCGACGCCGTGGTTCCGCCAAAGAGCGGCGGCACAAAACGAGACTCCCCATCTCACCGTATTTCTGAAACTGCTCCAAAGCCGGATTCTGATTGCTTTCGCTTAAGGAGATCGCCTTGCGTACCATCCCTTGTCTTGCCTGCAGCGCTGCGCTTGTTCTTGCAGCATGCGCTCCCGCGCCGCTACGCGCACAACTCTTTGAAATGAATCACGGGCACCCGCCGGGGGCGAACCTGACTTCCCAGGAAGAAGCCACAATGAGGCGGCTGGACAGCCTGAATGTGCTGCCCAGCGGCCAGTGGCACTATCACGAGGGCGATGTGCCGCACGGCGAAGATCCGACGCTGGACGACAGTAGTTGGAAGCTGGTGGATGCGCAGGCCAACCGTCAACATCATCTGATTGCGCCGAAGGAGGCCGTCTGGCTGCGGCGCGAGATTGAAGTGCCGGAGACCTTGAACGGCTACGACCTTACCGGCGCGCGCGTGTGGTTCCGACTCCGCGCCGAGGCGAACGGGCCAGTGCCGGAGATCATCTATTTCAACGGTCGCCGCGTGGCGCTGGGTGATGACCTCGAGCCCATCGTGCTGTTTGAGAGCGCGAAACCTGGCGACAAGGTGCTGGTGGCGGTCAAGCTGCTGCCTACCGTGGATCAGAAACACATCGGCAGTGTCCTGACGCTGGATTTTGCCACCAACCGCCCCAACCCTTCCGACCTGAACACGGAGTTCATGACCGCGGCGATGCTCATCCCCACGCTCTCCAAGGACGCCGCCGCCGACCAGGCGACGCTGGCTAAGGCGGTCGGGGATGTCGACATCCAGGCGCTGGACAAGAAAGACCAGGGAAGATTCGACGACTCGCTCAAGCAGGCGGAGCAGTCATTGGAAGCGTTGAAGCCAACGCTGCAGCAGGCGGACATGCACCTGACCGGCAACTCGCACATTGACGCGGCATGGCTGTGGCCGTGGACGGAGACGGTCGATGTGGTGAAGCGCACCTTCGGCACGGCGGCGCAGTTGATGAACGAATATCCCACTTACACCTACACGCAGTCTGCCGCGCAGTACAACCAGTGGGTTGCAGACAAGTATCCGGAGCTCAATGGCGAGATCAAGAAGCGCATTCAGGAAGGCCGCTGGGAGCTGGTAGGCGGCATGTGGGTGGAGCCGGACCTGAACATGCCGGACGGCGAGTCGCTGGTGCGCCAGATTCTCGTCGGGCAGGAGACCTTCCAGAAGCTCTACGGCACAACGACGCGCATCGGCTGGAATCCGGATTCCTTCGGCTACAACTGGCAACTGCCACAGATCTACAAGCGCTCGGGCATCGATTATTTCGTAACCCAGAAGATGACGTGGAACGACACGAATCAATTGCCGCTGAAGCTCTTCTGGTGGGAGTCGCCGGACGGCAGCAAGGTGCTCACCTATTTCCCGCATGACTATGCCAACACTGACCTGGGCCCGGTCCGGTTGGCGGAGAACACGGTGGAAGCGCGCAACCGCGCGCCGGGCATGACCGAGGTGATGGACTTGTTCGGCGTGGGCGACCACGGCGGCGGCCCCACGCGCGCCATGCTCGATCAGGGGCTGCACTGGATGCAGCCGAACAAGGTAGTGCCCCGCTCGGAGTATGGAACGGCGCAGCCGTACTTCTCCGCAGTGGAGAAAGAGATCGCGCCGAACTCGCCGACCTGGAACTACGAGACGCTGGCCAAGGGCGACATCAAGCTGCCCACGCCGGCAGCGGGACAGATCAGCATTCCGACATGGAAGGATGAGCTGTATCTCGAATTCCACCGCGGCGTGATGACCACGCAGGCCAACCACAAGCGGAACATGCGCGATAGCGAGGAATGGGTGCTGAATGCGGAGAAGTACGCGTCGCTGGCCTGGCTGGACGGGCGCGATTATCCGCAGACAGAGCTGACCGATGCGTGGAAGCACGTGCTCTTCAACCAGTTCCATGACCTGGCGGCGGGCTCCGGCATCGCCATCATCTACAAGGAAGCGCAGGACGAATACAACCAGGTTCACTGGGCGGCGAACGAGATCAGCACCAAGTCTCTCGACACTGTCCAGGCACATGTGAACACGCGGGTGCCTGCCGGCAGCGTGCCGGTGCTGGTCATCAATCCCCTGGGATGGGATCGCTCCGGTATCGCGGAGGCGAAGGTGGAAATGCCCGCCGCTGCGCCGGAGGGTATCTCGATCATCGACGCGAAGGGGCGCGTGCTGCCGTCGCAGATCGTCGAGAGCGACAAGAAGACGAATACGTATCACCTGCTGTTCCGTGCGGAGGATGTTCCGTCACTCGGTTATCAGGTGCTGCATGCGCTGCCTGGTAAGCGCGCGGCTGTCTCGGATGTGAAGGCCAACGGCCTGACGATCGAGAACGCGGCTCTGCGCGTCACGGTCGATCCGAATACGGGTTGCATCACGTCGCTCTATGACAAGAAGGCCACCTTCGAGACGATTGCGTCGGGCGGCTGCGGCAACCAACTGCAGGCGTTCAAGGACACCCCGAAGGAATACGACGCATGGAACATTGATCCCGGCACACTGGATGTCCCGCCGACGACGCTGGATAAGGCGGACTCCGTCACGCTGACCGAGCATGGTCCGCTACGCGCGACCATTCGTGTCGTGCACACCTGGCAGAGCTCGAAGTTCGTGCAGGACATCACGCTCTACACCGGCTCGGATCACGTCGTCGTCACCAATGATTTCGACTGGCACGAGCGGCACATCCTGCTCAAGGCAGCGTTTCCGCTGGCAGCATCGGGACCGTTCGCCACCTACGAAATTCCTTACGGCACGATTGAGCGTCCTACGACGCGCAACAACAGCGTGGAAAAGGCGAAGTTCGAAGTGCCGGCGATGCGCTGGGCCGACCTCGGAGACGGCCAGCATGGCATGAGCCTGATCAACGAATCGAAGTATGGCTACGACGCGGTGGGAAATCTGCTGCGGCTCAGCCTGCTGCGCGGGGCGACGTGGCCCGATCCGGAAGCCGACCAGGGTCATCACCACTTCCGCTATGCCCTGTATCCGCACGCGGGGGACTGGAAGCAGGCCTTGAGTGTCCGTCACGGATACGATTTCGACTATAGACTCAAAGCCATCCAGGTCGGGTCGCACAGCGGCGATCTGCCGACGCAGCACTCGTTCGCGGGAGTGGCCAACAGCAATGTGGTGCTCACTGCAATGAAGCGCAGCGAGGACGGCAAAGGCCTGGTGATGCGCTTCTACGAATGGGCCGGCAAGGGAGGGGACGTCACGCTGACCGTGCCGCCGGGCGCGACCTCGGCTGCTGTCGTCAACCTCATGGAGAAGCCGGAAGGCGAGTCGCTCAGCGTCGCAGGCGACAAGCTGACGGTTCCGGTAAAGCCGTACGAGATCCAGACCGTGAAGGTGGATTACTCGCCGGTGGCTGAGAAGTAGTCTGTAGAGCATCACCAAAAGGGCACAGCGCAATGCTGTGCCCTTTCTTGTCAGAGCCGCACGTTAGACTGAATGGTTCTGCAAGACGAAGGAGAGCCATGAAAGCACTGGCAAAGAGCCGCCGCGAGCGCGGCCTGTGGCTGGAAGATGTTCCCGTTCCCGGGTACGGCATCAACGATGTGTTGATCCGCGTCCGCTACACCGGGATTTGCGGCACCGATGTCCATATCTATGACTGGGACGAGTGGGCGCAGAAGACAATCCCGGTGCCCATGGTGATCGGGCATGAGTTTGTCGGAGAAATTGTCGCCGTCGGCTCGAACGTCAACGACTTCCATCCCGGCGACATCGTCAGCGGGGAAGGCCACGTCACCTGCGGCCGCTGCCGCAACTGCCTGGCGGGCCGGCGCCATCTCTGCGCGTTCACCTCCGGCGTGGGCGTGAACCGCCCCGGAGCCTTTGCCGAGTATGTCGTGCTGCCGATGAGCAATATCTGGCGGCATGAGCCGCACGTGAATCAGGAAGTCGCCGCTATCTTCGATCCCTTCGGCAACGCAGTGCACACGGCGTTGTCGTTTCCGGTGCTGGGCGAGGATGTGCTGATCACCGGCGCTGGGCCCATCGGCATCATGTGCATCCCGGTGGTGAAGCGCGCGGGCGCGCGGCACGTCGTCATCACCGACCTGAATCCCTACCGGCTCGAGCTTGCCAGAAAGATGGGCGCGACGCTCGCGGTGAATACGCAGGAAACGCCGCTGCGCGAGGTGCAGAAGCAGCTTGGGATGCTGGAAGGTTTCGATGTGGGGCTCGAGATGTCCGGCAACGGCAATGCCTTCCGCGACATGATCGACAACATGTCCCACGGCGGCAAGATCGCCGTGCTGGGCATTCCGGCGAAAGAAGTGGCGCTCGATTGGTCGAAGGTGATCTTCAACATGATCACGATCAAGGGCATCTACGGCCGCGAGATGTACGAAACCTGGTACAAAATGTCCGTGTTGATTCACTCCGGGCTGGACATTTCCCCCATCATCACGCACCGTTACAGCTACGCCGAGTTCGAGCAAGGTTTCACGGCGATGCGTTCCGGCCAGACCGGCAAAGTAGTGCTGGACTGGACCGGGTTGATTCCGAGTCGGTGATTCCCGGCGCGTGGAACCGGCGTAGTTGTCAAAGCGTACTGAGGCGCAGCGGAGAAGCCATCCATGTCAGACGATCTTTCGGTACAGCCAACCGGCGAAGCTTCCTTACCGGAGCAGCAGTTGACAGCGCACGGCCCGCACTGGGTCTTCTTCGGTGGCGATGGATTGCGCGCAGGCTGGGGCGCCCTGTTGTTCGTTGTCATCGTGGTGGGTCTCGGTGCAATCCTGAGCTTCATGACCAGGACTCTCCTGCACGGTCATCGACCCGACCCGAACGCTCCCGCCGCGCCGCTGAGGACTCTGATCGGCCAGACCGTTTCGATGCTGATCGTGCTGGTCGCCGCCTGGATCATGGCGCGCATCGAAGGCCGTCGCTTCGCCGTCTATGGCTATGCAGGCCGCGCCAGATTGGTGCGGTTCCTTTCCGGCGGCGTGTGGGGCTTCATCGCGCTCTCCGCGCTGGTCGGCGTGCTTTGGAGGGTGCATCTGCTCGCCTTTGATTCTGGCCGTCTCCATGGTTTCGCGGTCTGGAAGTACGGACTCATATGGTTGCTCATGTTTGTCTTCACCGCCATCTTTGAGGAGTCGCTGCTACGCGGCTATCTGCAATACACGCTCACGCGCGGGATCGGCTTCTGGTGGGGCGCGCTGTTGATGTCGGTGCTCTTCGGTCTGCTGCACGGGCACAACCAGGGCGAGTCCCCGGTGGGGCTCTTCTCAGCCGGGGCGGTCGGTCTCGTCTTCTGCATCAGCCTCTGGTACACGGGATCGCTGTGGTGGGCCATCGGCTTCCACGCGGCGTGGGACTGGGCGCAGACATTCTTCTACGGCACGCCCGACAGCGGCATGGTGGCGCGCGGCCATATGATGACCGAACACCCCGTCGGGCCACTCCTCTGGAGCGGCGGCCCAACCGGCCCGGAAGGCAGCCTCTACATTGTCCCGCTGCTGATCATCATGGCTTTAGCGATGTGGCTTTGGTGGCGTCGCAAACCCGTTGCCGGCCCATACGACACGAACGCATAACCCTCGGTCTAAGGCGCGCACCACTAAGGCGCGCACCACTGATCGAGTGTGACAAAGCGCAGACCATCGCGCGCGGTGCCCAGCAAATTCGCGGTGGCGTTCACGGTGCGGCGGCGGTCGGTGCCCATCTCCAGATGGCTGCCGTCATGCATCAGGATGTTGCTGCCGCGGCGCCGCTGCTGGTTGTGCTGCACCCCGGCGCGTATGCGCGCTTCAATCTCACCGGCTGATTTTGCCTTCCAGTCTCGCGTGTTCACATTCCAGAGCGCTGGCGTCAGGCCGAGATCCCGGGTCACGCGAAAGAGCAGGGGGTTGCGCCCGCCAAAGGGCGGGCGGAACAAACGCAGGCTTCCACCGGTCGTGTCCTCGATCAGCGCGACTGCATCTGTGATTTCCGCGCGGATGCGCTTCTCGCCCATGTACATCAGCTTTGGGTGTGTCATGGTGTGGGCGCCGATCTGGTGTCCCGCCGCGCAAAGGGCGCGAACGATACGCGGCTTCTGCCGGACATAGCGCCCGATCAGGAAGAAGGTGGCCCGCACCTGGCGCCGCGCCAGCACATCCATCAACTGCCAGGTGTAGGGATCGTTGGGGCCATCATCGTAGGTCAGGGCAATTTCCGACCGATCGGGCCCGGCAATCAGTGATTGCCCGAAGAGCCGCGAGGCCGGCCACAGAGCCGCATAGTGAAACCCGCCGATTGCCAGGCCGGCAGCGCCCACCGCGGAGGCGGCAATCCAGGCCGACCGCACTCCGGCGCCAGAAATGATGTGGGGGCTCACAAGGCCGAGTGTAGCAACCCGGCCCAGGGGCAGGCGTATACTGAACAGCGAAAACAGGCAGCATCCCGCAGGGAGTTGCACTGGAGGAGATCATGAGTCTTACCCCCGTCGCCACCGGTTCGGCGGCTTTCGCCAAGGTCACCCCCCTTACACTTCTGGAACGCAAGCAGGCGCATCAGCCGATTACTTCGTTGACCGCCTATGACTACGCCACCGCGCGTTTGGCCGACGAGGCCGGCATCGATGTGCTGCTGGTCGGCGACTCGCTGGCGATGGTGGTGATGGGCCTCGAGAGCACGCTGCCTGTCACGGTGGACGAGATGCTCCATCACACACGCGCCGTCCGCCGCGGCACGCGACTCGCCATGCTCGTTGTGGATATGCCGTATGGGTCCTATCACGTGTCGGTGCAGGACGGGGTCGCGAACGCGGCACGATTCCTGAAGGAAGGCGGCGCAGAGGCGGTGAAGATTGAAGGCGCGCGACCGGAGCTGGTGGAACGCCTGGTCGGCGCGGAGATCCCGGTTGTGGGCCACATCGGACTCACGCCGCAGTCCGTGCATCGCATGGGCGGCTACAAGGTGCAGGGCAAGACCGCTGCCGGCTACGCGCGCCTGCGCAAGGAAGCGCGCGAGCTGCAGGAAGCCGGCGCATGCGCCATCGTGCTCGAAGGCATGCCGCGCGAGCTTGCCGCAGAAATCACGGCGGAGCTGGCGATTCCTACCATCGGCATCGGCGCCGGCGTGGACTGCGACGGGCAGATACTTGTCTTCCACGACCTGGTGAATCTCACCTTCGCGCCTGCGGCTCGCTTCGTGCGGCGCTATGCGGATGCCGCGGAGCTCTTCCGCAGCGCCATCTCGGCATATCGCGATGATGTGGTGGAACGCCGCTATCCGTCGGAAGAGGAAAGCTACCATCTCGCGAAGGGCACCCGGACCGCCGCGGAGTTTGACTCTTCACACCTGCGCCGCAAGGCGTAAACGGATGCAGGTCCTGAGCACGATTCAGCAGATGCGCGCCGCCTGCCGTGCCGCACGCAGTGCCGGAAAGTCGCTTGGCCTGGTGCCGACCATGGGCGCGCTGCATGCGGGACATCTCTCGCTGGCGCGTGCCGCGCGTGCCGAGTGTGACGTTGTCGCGGCGTCCATCTTCGTGAACCCGACGCAGTTTGGCCCCCACGAAGACTTCGCGAAATATCCCCGCACCTTCGAGCAGGATTGCCGGCTGCTCGAAGATGAAGGCGTGGCGCTGGTCTTCGCCCCGCAGCCGGAGGAGATGTATCGCCCCGGTGCAAGCACCTTCGTAGATGTAGAAGACGTCGGCAGCCGGCTGGATGGCGCCTCGCGCCCCGGGCACTTCCGCGGTGTCGCCACGGTGGTCGCCAAGCTGTTTCACATCGTCGCTCCGGACAAGGCTTTCTTTGGGCAGAAGGACGCGGCCCAGGTAGCGGTGCTGCGCCGCATGGTGCGCGACCTCGACTTTGACCTGGAACTGATCGTCTGCCCCACGGTGCGCGAGCCGGATGGGCTGGCGCTCTCCTCCCGCAACCAGTACCTCTCCGCCTCGGAACGTGAGCGCGCCCTGGTGCTCAGTCGCACGCTGCAGGCAATTGCCGATGCATTCCGCGCCGGGCAGCGGAACACGGCAAAGCTGCTGGAGACGGGACGCGCCGTCATGCAGTCCCATCCCGAAGCGCGGATCGACTATCTGGAGATCGTTGATCCGGAGACGCTGCTGCCATTGAAGCAGGCCGGCGCGGGAGCCTTGGTGGCCGTCGCTGCGCACCTCGGATCGACGCGCCTGATTGACAACTTACTTCTGTAGCTGCCCGGCATTCAGCCGCGCGGGACCGGAGACACACGGATTCCCGGCGAGCAGAAAACGCAACGGCCGCTCCGCGGCTTTCGTGATGCCAATGCGGGGGGTGATCACGATCGCCCGTGCTTCGTAGCCGTCATCACGCAGTTGCAGGTTGGAGCTCTCGCTCAGCAGATCCATCCCGTTGTGTGTTGCGCGGGTGATGCCGAATGCCTGGCACAGCCGTCCCGGCCCCGCAGTGAGCAGGCGAGGCGCGGCATGCGGTCCAAGGCCGCGCAGAGCGGCCATCCGTGCCATGCCTTCGACCGGGTCCAGCGCGCGAACCAGCAGGCTTCCCGCGCGCCCCACCGGCTCACAGGAGATATTCAGGCAACTGTGCATGCCGTAAATGAAATAGACATACGCATGGCCGGCCGGGCCGAAGAGCACCGCATTGCGCGCGGTGCGTCCTGCGACGGCATGGGCCGCCGGATCGCCTTCGCCGATGTAGGCTTCTACTTCGACGATGCGCGCCACCAGCAGCGCGTCCTCCAGTCGCCGCACCAGGAGCTTTCCCAGCACCTCCCGCGCCACCAGGTCCGGTGACCGCTCAAAGAACGACCGGGGCAGCAGGGGCAGGCGGGACGTGTCGGCGGACCGGCGCGGCATCCCTACTTCTTCGCTTCGCCCTTGACGGCCGCCAGCACCTCTTCGGCGTGGCCTTCGGGCTTTACTTTCGCGAAGATGCGGGTCAGCCGGCGGTCCGGCCCGATCAGAAAGGTGGTGCGCTCAATCCCTCTGACCTTCTTGCCGTACATATTTTTGTCCTTCATCACGCCAAACTGATTGCAGACTTTTTCGTCTACATCTGCAAGGAGCGTGTAGGGCAGGTCGTATTTTTCCTGGAACTTCTTCTGCGCCTTCGGCGTGTCGCGCGAGATGCCAAGCACCGCCACGCCGGCCTTCTGAAGCTTCTTGAAGGTGTCTCGAAAGCCGCAGGCCTCAATGGTGCAGCCGGGGGTATCGGCGCGTGGATAGAAAAAGAGCACCACCGGCTTGCCGCTGTAGTCGCTCAAATGAACTGTTTCGTCATTCTCGTTCTGTAAGGTGAAGTCCTGGATCGTATCGCCGACCTGCATACCGCCTCCGCCCATCCCTTTCTGCTTCAGGAACGCTACCATGGTAGCTGGACCGGTGTGGCCGCGGAGTAGACCATGAAAGCGTTCCGTGCATTGCGAGCGGAGGTAGCCCTGGCGGCGCTGGGTTGCCTCGCGTTGCGCGCACAGTATCCGGGCCACATCGAGACGCAGCAGAAGGCGGCCGCCACTTCCACGCTCCGCTCCGTCGCCGTGCTTGAGTGGACGGGCGACCGCACTCGCCCTACCGCAACACGGCTGGTGCCGATTTCTTTATTCGACGGCACGCATCTGCAGGACGCCGCGCTCTATCTGGCGAGGCCTGTGCCATTGGCGCTCGATAGCGGCACCGAGTACGAGGTAGAGAGCACCGGGCTGCCGCAGGGTTGGTTCGATATTGACGGCGCGCGGCAAGTCGGCGATGGCTGGTTTGGATTCGGCAACTGGAAGCCCTATCTCCCGCCGCCGCCCAAGAAGCTGCACCCTTCGCACAATCCACCCACAGTCGTGCATGACAAGAACGACAATCCGGACAAGCCTCAGTTTGTGCGCCGCGACGAGAGCCCGCAATCGGAAAGCACAACGGGCACGCCTGCCGCGGGTTCGGCTCCGGCGGCCAAGTCTTCGGGCAATGAGCAGGCTTCCTCCACGCCTGACGATCCGGACCGTCCCAAATTGCGCCGCAGGGCGGAGGGCGACACACCCCAGCAGCAGGCGCCCATGCCCGCGCCGGAATCGCCGAGCGCCGCGCCGGATGCGGATCGTCCGCATATCTCGCACGGTGTGCCCGCCGATCTGAAGAACGAGGCCAAGCAGCTGGAACTCACGCCCATTGCCATGGGTCAGACGGTTGCCGTCTCTGACGCTGACAGAACGGGCACGCAGTCGTTCGCCTACGACTGGGCCAGTCCTGAAGATGCGGCAAGCGCAAAGAAGGAGCTGGAAGCGCAGGCGGTGCAATTGCTCGCTGCGTCGGCGCATACGAAGGATGCCTCAGCCGCCGCTGGTACGGCAGCGAAACGTCCGAGCACCACGCGGCGAACCACGCCTCACGCAAAGGCGGCGGCCGCCGATCCGGAAGCGCTGCTGGCCGATGTGCAGTTCCACGCCTTTGCGCTCACCTATGGAAGCGGGGCCACGCTGGTGCTCACGGCAAACGAAGCCTCCGGCAATCGCTCCATCGCCGTGATTGCGCTGCAGGACATCTATGGCAAGATACGCGTGCTGTGGCACTCCGCCACGGACGAACAGCACCTTGACATCACGCCGCGGATGAAGCTGATTGACGCAGTCGATCCGCGTGGCGATGGTCGCGCGAATCTGCTCTTTGAGGAGCGCAATGATACCGACCGCCGATTTGCGCTTTACGTCGTGGGAGCGGACAACGCAGAGCAGGTCTTCGCCACCGATTCTCTGCCGCTGCATCCCGCGGCCGCGCCGCACGGTGAGTGAGCCGGCTTCATGGATGCGGCAACTGCGTCGTATTCCAGCCGCCGCCGAGCGCCTTCACTAACTGCACGCTCGCAGCGAACTGCCGCGTTGTGATGTCCGCCGCTGTTCGGCGATTGCTCAGCTCGACTGTTTGCGCAGTGATGACTTGCAGATAGGTCGTAAGCCCGCCCTTGTACTGGTTCGCGGAGATCTGCAGCGAGCGCTCCGCGTCGGCGACGGTTTGCTGCTGCGCGGCCGCTTCGCGATTCAGAATGCTCAGCGCGGCAAGCTGATCTTCCACATCCTGAAACGACTGCAGCACTGTCTCGCGATAGTTGGCAGTCTCGGCATCGTAGGCGGCCCGCGCTTCAGCCGTCAGAGCACGACGCCGCCCCGCATCGAACAGAAGCTCGCTGGCCGAAGCGCCCAGGGACCACAGCGCACTCGGCCCCTGAAAGAGATTTCCGGGCCGGGATGATTCAAAACCACCGACGCCCGTAATGCTGATCTGCGGGTAGTAGGCCGCCATCTGGATGCCGATTTGTTCGTTGGCCGCCGCCGCCCGGCGCTCTGCAGCCGCCACGTCAGGCCGCCGCTCCAGCATTTCGGAGGGCACGCCTATCGGGACCGGCGGCAGCGCCAGCAAGAGCGGCGCATGCGCCAGCGAGAACGTGGAGGCCGGCTGCCCGGTGAGTGTCGCGATGGCATGTTCGAACTGCGCGCGCGCCACCTCCACGTCGATCGACTGCGCCTTGGTCTGATCCAGCTGCGTCTGCGCCTGCGCGACATCGGCATCGGTCGCAAGCCCGCCATGGTAGCGCGATATCGTGAGCTGCAAATATCGCTGATACTGCTGGATGGTGTCCTCGAGCAGTTGCTTTTGCGTATCCAGCCCGCGCAGCTCGAAATAGTCCATGGCCAGCTCGGAACGGAGGCTGAGCTCGACGTTGGCGAGATCGGCAGCGGAAGCCTGCGCGTTGGCGCGCGCCTGCTGCACGGTGCGGCGGATGCTGCCCCACAGGTCAGGCTCCCATGTCGCCTGCCCTGTCACTGTCAGATCGTTGTACGGATTTCCGTTGAGAGGGACGCCTACCGGCCGATTCTGCGAGACGCGCGTGCGCGCATATCCCGGCGTGATGGACAGAGTAGGGAAGTAAAGAGACCGGTACTGCCGCACCGCCGCCAGCGCCTGTTCGTACTGCGCCGCTGATGCTTTCAGTGTCTGGTTCGAGACGGCGATTCGGTCTTCCAGCGAGTTCAGTTGCGGATCGCTGTAGGATTCCCACCACTTGCCGCGGATGCTGTCGTCGCCTGGCTGTGCGCGTTTCCACCCTACGCCCGGTGCACTCGGCGGAGGCGCCTCCGCTGCCGGCTCCTTGAATGAGGGAGCGATCGCAGCGGCAGGAGTGTGATAGTTCGGCCCCACCTTGCATCCACCGGCCAGCACCAGGAGCAGCAGACATGCGCCTGCCGCGGCGTTCCGCTGCACGCTCACTGTTCCTGCTCCTCTTTGGGCGCCGCGCCTTGCAGCACGTGCACCTTCTCTCCGTCGATGATCGAATCCGGCGGGTTGGAGATGATCGCGGTATTCGCATCCAGTCCGCTGACTACCTGCACAGTGTTGCCGTCGTCATGTCCGATGGTGATCGGCAGCAGCTTGACCACGTCGCTGTCGCCCGAGTGTTCGACCGCGGCCACCTGCAGTCCTTCGCTGCGGAAGAGCAGCGTGGAGACCGGAATCGAGACGGAGGAGACCGGCGACTTCACTTTCATGTGGACCTCGGTGTACGCGCCCGGCGTCAGATCGCCTTTGCGATTGTCCACATCCACTTCCACCAAAAGCGTGCGCGAGTTGATGTCGATGGATTTTGCGGTACGCACCAATGTTCCTTCAAAGCTCCGGCCCGGATACTCCGCGAAGGTGAGCTGCGCCTTGGTTCCCGGCACCGCGTCGCGCGAGTAAATCTGCGGCACGTTCACGTACACGCGCAGCACGTCGGTCGATGCCATGTGGAAGAGTTCTTTCGCCGCGCCCTGGTCAATGAGCTGGCCGATGTCGATACTGCGCGACGTGACCACGCCGTTGAACGGTGCATAGATCTTCTCGAACGATTGCAGCTCCTGCAGCCGCTGCACATTGGCGAGTTGCGATTTCACCGCGGTATTGGACGACTGCGCCTGCGTGGCGAAGTTCTCCGTGTCCTGGCGTGACACTGCGTCCTGGCCCAGCAGGTCCCGGTAGCGCTGCGCTGTGCTCTTGGCATATCCGGCGTTCGATTCGGCGGTCGCCAGGTCCGCACGTGCCTGCAACAGTTGCTGATCCACTTCCGGCGAACTGATCACCGCCAGCAACTGCCCCTTGTGAACATGAGCGCCGATGTCGAAATACCAGTGGCTCAGGTAGCCGTTGGTGCGCGCGTAGATAGGCGCATCCTGGTAGGCGAGGACGTTGCCCGGAAGCACGATCTCGGAGTTGGGTGCGCCCGCCTTCGGCTTGGAAAGCAACACGTCGGGCGCGGCCAGCTCGTTGGTCTGGTCTGCAAGAACGCGTCGCTGGCTTTCGCGATGCAGAATGCCGACAACGGCGATGACAGCACCGACAACGAGCAGAAACACGATCACGAAGACCGCCGTTCTCGCGGATACCTGCGGTGTCGGCATGCCGCCATGCTCGTTGTGCGGGCGGGCGGTGTGCGGATTCTGATTAGGCTCGCTCATGGTCCTCGAAATCCCCGGGATTGTTGTCTCTCGCAGCGCGTCCGTTCCGCTCCGCCCGGGCGCGGCGGCGGCGTTCCAACGCGCCATGCACCACGCTGAAGAAGGTCGGCACGAAGAAAAGAGTGGCCACGGTGGCAAAGATGAGGCCGCCGATGACGGCGCGGCCCAGCGGCGCGTTCTGTTCGCCGCCGTCGCCCAGCCCCAGCGACATCGGCACCATGCCGATGATCATCGCCAGCGCCGTCATCAGCACGGGCCGGAAGCGCGTATACCCCGCGGCCAGCGAAGCCGCAACAGCGTCGCCGTCGTTGATCTCGAGCTGTTCCTTGGCAAAGGAGACGACCAGGATCGAGTTCGCCGTCGCTACACCCATGCACATAATGGAGCCGGTGAGCGCGGGCACGCTGATGTGTGTGCCGGTCAGGAAGAGCATCCACACGATGCCGGACAGCGCCGCAGGCAGCGCCGACACGATGATGAAGGGGTCGAGCCACGACTGGAAGTTCACCACGATCAGCAGATAGACGAGCAGGATGGAGAAGAACAGTCCGCTCACCAGCCCGACAAAGGAGGTCCGCATCGTCTGAACCTGCCCGCGGACGACGAGCCGTGAACCGGACGGAAGCTCCTTCTCGTGCCTGGCGATAATCGCCCGGATCTTATCCGCAACGCTGCGCAGATCGGTGCGGTCGATGCTGCCGTAAATATCAACCGCGGGCTGAATATCGTAGTGCGTCACCGTGGCCAGCTCTTCGCCGCGGTTGATGGATGCAAGATTGCCGAGGATCTGGATCGGCTTGCCGCCCATTTGCGCCGCGGGCGTCAGCATGTTGAAGCTGGCATCAGGGCTCTTGGCGGCGCTCGCCGTGATCGGTACGCTCTCCAGATCGTCGAACGAATCGAGCAGATACTGCGGCGTCTGCGTGGAAACGTTGTAGCTGACGCCGTTCTTCGGATTGAGCCAGAACGTCGGAGCGGTCTGAAATGAGCCGCTCAGTGCCACAAGCAGCGAGCCCGCCACGTCCCGCTGCGTCAGCCCGATGTCCTGCGCTCGTGAGCGGTCCACATCGATAGCGAGGTGCGGTTCATTGAACGGCTGCTGGATGTGCAGGTCGGCGGTGCCCGGAACGTACTTGATCTCCTGCATCAGCTTCTCGGCGAATTCATGGTTCGCCACTGCATTGTGGCCGATGATCTGAATATCGATGGGCGCCGGCAGACCGAAGTTGAGAATCTGCGTCGTCATGTCCACCGGCAGGGAATAAAACGTGACTCCGGGAAACTCCCGGCCCAGCTTCGCTCGAAGGCTCTCGACATAGTCGTTCGTGGGCCGGTGATCCCTGCTGAGCGAAACCGTGACGTCCGCATCCGCTGAGCCGACAACCCCCGTGTTGGTGTAGGAGAGGTTCAGGCCGGAGTAGGGAATCCCGATGTTGTCGATGATGGTGACGAGCTCCCGCTGCGGAATCTCGCGCCGTATTGCATTGTCGATCTCGTCGCAGAGCCGCGCGGTTTCTTCAATGCGCGTTCCGGTGCGCGCGCGGACATGCAACTTGAACTGTCCCGCGTCGACTGAGGGAAAGAAGTCCTGCCCCAGCCAGCCATACAGCAGCGCAGACGAGCCCACGCAGAAGACCGCGAAGAAGATGAGAAAGACGGTGCTATGCGTGACTGCCAGTGCCAGCAGCCCGTGATAGAAGCTGCGGAATTGTTCGAAGCGCCGCTCGAACGCAAGCTGAAAGCGGATGAACGGATTGCGGCTGCGCTCCTTCTGCTTGTGTGCTTCCGGGTCGTGCTCCACCAGCAGGTACTTCGCCATGGTCGGTACGACTGTGCGCGAGAGGAAATAAGACGCCAGCATGGCGAAGACCACAGCCTCGGCCAGCGGCACAAACAGATATTTCGCCACGCCGCCGAGGAAGAACATCGGCACGAACACGATGCAGATGGAGATCGTGGAGACAAAGGCGGGAATGGCGATCTGCGCCGCACCATCCAGAATCGCCTGCTCGATCTCTTTTCCTTCTTCCAGGTTGCGGTTGATGTTCTCGATCTCCACCGTCGCATCGTCGACCAGGATGCCGACGGCGAGCGCGAGGCCGCCCAGTGTCATGATGTTGATCGTCTCGCCGAGCGCGCCCAGCAGGATGAGCGAAACAAGGATCGACAGCGGAATCGAAACCGCGATGATCAGTGTCGAGCGCCAGCTTCCCAGAAAGACCAGGATCATGAAGCCGGTGAGGCAGGCGGCAATGATGGCCTCGTGCACAACCCCGGAGATTGCGCCGCGGACGAAGATTGACTGGTCGGATAAGGGCGTGATCTTCAGCCGCGGATCGTCGATCGACGCTTTGACCGAAGGCAGCTTGTTGAAAATGCCCTTGATGATGTCGAGCGTCGAAGCGTTGCCGTTCTTGAGGATCGTGATGAGCGCGGCTCGCTGTCCATCGACGCGAACGATGTTTGTCTGCGGCGGAAATCCGTCGCGCACGTGCGCCACGTCGTGCACATAGACCATCGCGCCATTTACCTGCTTGATCGGCAGATCGTTCAGCCCTTCGATCGTGCTCGGCGCGCTGTTGGTCTCCACCTGGTATTCATAGCTGCCCACCTTCATCGTGCCCGAAGGCAGAATCAGGTTCTGATTCGCGATGGTGTTGGTCACATCGCTGGGCGAGAGTCCCTTGGCCTGCAGCGCATGCAGGTTCAGGTCCACCATGATCTCGCGCTGCTTGCCGCCGTAGGGGTATGGAATCGCGGCACCGCGCACCGTGACCAGTTGCGTGCGGATAAAGTTCAGGCTGTAGTCGTTGAGTTGCTGCTCGCTCAATCCCTTGCCGGAGACGCCGAGCTGCAGGATCGGCACGCTGGATGCGTTGTAGTCGATGATGAACGGCGGCGTGGTGCCCGGCGGCAATTGCTTAAGCTGCGCCTGCGAGATCGCCGTCACCTGCGCGATGGCCGCCGACAGGTTCACCTGCGGCTGAAAATAAATTTTCACTACGGCAACGCCGTACAGCGAGTTCGATTCGATGTGGTCGATGTTGTCGACCGTGGTGGTCAGGGCCCGTTCGGTAATCGTGATGATGCGGTCCGCCATCTGCTCGGCGGAGAAGCCCTGGTACTGCCAAACAATGCTCACCACCGGAATGTCGATATTGGGAAAGATATCGACCGGCGTATTCAGGATCGAGAGCGGCCCGATGATCAGGAGAAGGAGCGCAAGTACGGCGAAGGTATAAGGCCGTCTGAGCGCGAGTCGAACGATCCACATAGGCTTTAAACACTACCTCTGTTACACGGATCAGTAACCGTGCAGTTTGGGAGCGCCGCCATTCGCAGCGGTGATTGTCTCCTCGCTTCTCGGTCTCGCGTCGGGCGAGCCCCTTCAGTGTACAAAGCGGCCCTGCAACAATGGAGCGGCAACATCGTCGCGATTTTGCGCCGTTTGCCGTGCCGCTGGTTTGTTTGTCATTGCTGCCGGTGCCGCTGCAATCGGCCCGGCCGGCGGCCTGTCGATGCCGCTTCAGCCAATAATTGGGTGGGTTTGCACTCTGCCTAAGAGACAGAAGATGTTCTGAGTTGTCCAATCGATTCATGGAATTGCAAACCATTTCCGGCATCCTGGGGGACAGACCGCATTGGGACCGGTCTAGCGCTGCAATCGAATGATGTGAAAAGATTTGAGCAGCGGAGAAACCATTCTCGGGGTCATATCGTCCCTAATCACATACCTGGACCAGGACTCCACACGGGCTCTTTGAGAACGATCCCTGGGAGCGAAGCACACTCAGACTGAGAAACTGGAAAGAGACGATTTTCATGTCACCTGCCGCGCCTATAGAACAGGTCCCGACTTCCACTTACGCCTACCGCGTTCCCGGCGCCGAAGGTCCCGGCGAAAGTCCGGAGGAGCCCCGCCGGCGGGGTTGGGTGCGCTGGCTGGTCCTCGTCGTGCTGCTGGCGCTTGCCGGGCTCATCACCTGGCGCACCATCACCGCGAAGCAGCAGGAGAAAGCTTTGGCTGTACGCCGGCAGCGCGCCATGGCAAATCAGGCTATGCCGGTGCAGGTTGCGAGGGTCCGCCAGGAGACGGTGCCGATTTATCTCACGGGCCTGGGCACCATCACGCCGTACTACAGTGTCAAGATCATTCCCCGTGTCACCGGCGAACTCACCAACGTCTACTTCCATGAAGGACAGGATGTGCACAAGGGCCAGGAGCTGATGACCATCGATCCGCGGCCATACCAGGCAGCGCTCGATCAGGCCAAGGGCCAGCTCGCTCGCGACGAAGCGCAGTTGAAGAACAATCAGGCGGAGTTCAACCGCTACAAGGCGCTTTATGACCAGGGAGTTACTTCGAAAGAGCAGCTCGATACATACGAGTCGAACCTCGGTCAGTTCGAGGGCGCCATCAAGGGCGACCAGGCCTCGATTGAGGCGGCGGAGCTCAACGTTATCTATTGCCACATCAAGTCGCCGATCGACGGCAAGGTGGGCCTGCGCCAGGTGGACCCCGGCAACCTGGTCACCGCGAACACTACGCAAACCCTGATCGTCAATCAGTTCCGGCCCATCGCGGTGAACTTCACGCTGCCGGAAGATCAATTGCAGCGGGTCCTTGATAAGCTGCGCCGCGACCACAAGCTGGACGCGATTGCCTTTGATCGCTCCGATACCATCCAGCTCGAAAGCGGTCAGCTTACCGCGGCCGACAACCAGATCGATATCACGACGGGCACAGACAAGCTGAAGGCCGTCTTTGCCAATACGGACGAGAAACTCTTTCCCAACCAGTTCGTCAATGTCCACCTGGTGCTGGAGCAGCGCAACAATTCGATTGTGATTCCGGCCGCGGCAGTACAGCACAGCTCAGAGGGCGATTACGTCTGGCTGGTGAAATCGACCTCCGATCCGAGCGCGCCCGGATCCGATCCCTCCGCCAAGGTTTCGCCCGGCAGCGGCACCGTTGACATGCAGCCCATCCAGATCGACACCACGCAAGGCTCCATGATCGTGCTGAAAAGCGGCCTCCAGGCGAATCAGCAGGTGGTGGTCGATGGCGCCGACAAGCTTCAGGATGGTGCGAAGGTCTCCACCACGTTCTCGCACGGCCACTCCAAGCAGCAGCAGGAAATGGGTCCGTCGTGAGCCCGTCTCGTCTTTTCATCCTGCGGCCCGTGGCCACCTCACTTCTGATGGTGGCCATTCTGCTGGCGGGCTTTGTCGCATACCGGCAATTGCCCGTCTCCGCGCTGCCTGAGGTGGATTACCCCATCATTCAGGTGGTGACGTTCTACCCCGGCGCAAGCCCGGACGTGATGTCCTCCGCTGTCACGGCGCCGCTGGAGCGGCAGTTCGGCCAGATGCCGGGCCTCAACCAGATGACTTCCACCAGCTCACAGGGTGGTTCGGTCATTGTGCTCCAGTTCAATCTCACTGAGGACATCGACGTTGCCGAGCAGGAAGTGCAGGCCGGCATCAACGCCGCGCAAAGTTTTCTGCCGCAGGGTCTGCCGAATCCGCCCATCTACAGCAAGGTGAATCCGGCCGATCAGCCCGTGATGACACTCGCGCTGACCTCCGACACCATGCCGCTGCAGAAGGTCGAAGACCTGGCCGACACCAATATGGCGCAGAAGATCTCGCAGGTCTCCGGCGTGGGTCTGGTTTCGATCGCCGGAGGGCAAAAGCCGGCAGTGCGCATCCAGGCCAACCCGGCGCAGCTTGCCTCCTACGGCATCAGCATGGAAGACCTGCGCACCGCGGTCGGCGCGGCGAACGTCAACACCGCCAAGGGCAATCTGAATGGCACGCGGCAGTCCTACACCATTGGCGCAAACGACCAGCTTCTGACGTCGGCTGATTACAAGCCGATCGTGATTGCCTACCGCAACGGCGCGCCTGTCCGCATGTCCGACGTGGCCGATATCATCGACGGCTCGGAGAACACAATGCAGGCCGCGTGGATGAACAGCACGCCCGCGGTTATCGTGAACATTCAGCGCCAGCCCGGCGCGAACATTATTGCCGTGGTCGATCGCATCAAGGCGCTGCTGCCGCAGTTGCAGGTCACTCTTCCCGCCTCGATCAAGCTTCAGATTCTCACCGACCGTACGCAGACGATCCGCGCCTCCGTCGAAGACGTCCAATTTGAGCTGATGCTTACCGTCGCGCTGGTCGTGATGGTGATCTTCCTTTTTCTGCGCAGCCTCGCGGCCACCATCATTCCCAGCGTCGCGGTGCCGCTCTCGCTGGTCGGCACCTTCGGCGTCATGTACCTGCTGGGCTACAGCCTGAACAACCTGACGCTGATGGCCCTTACCATCTCAACCGGCTTCGTCGTCGACGACGCCATTGTGATGATCGAGAACATATCGCGATACATCGAGATGGGGGAAGACCCGCTGGCCGCCGCGCTCAAGGGATCGGAGCAGATCGGCTTCACCATCGTGTCGCTCACCGTTTCGCTCATCGCCGTGCTCATCCCGCTGCTGTTCATGGGCGATGTTGTAGGCCGCCTCTTCCGCGAGTTCGCGATCACGCTCGCCGTCACCATTCTGGTTTCCGCGATCGTCTCGCTTACCCTGACGCCGATGATGTGCGCCAGGCTGCTCAAGCACAAGCCGGAGTCGCAGCAGAACGCCCTCTATCGTCACTCCGAGCACTTCTTCAATTCCGTCATCGGGTTCTACGGCCGCACCCTGCAGTTTGTTCTGCGCTATCGCTTCACTACGTTGCTGGTCACCATCGGCACGCTGGTGCTCACGCTGGTCCTCTACGTCATCGTGCCCAAGGGCTTTTTCCCCGTCGAAGATACCGGCATGATCCTCGGTATCTCCGAAGCGCCGCAGGCCGTCTCCTTCCAGAGCATGGAGCAGCGCCAGCAGAAGCTTGCGGATGTGATCCTGAAGGATCCCGACGTCGAGAGCCTCTCCTCCTTCATCGGCATCGATGGTGTCAACACGACGATGAACAGCGGCCGTGTCCAGATCAACCTGAAGCCGCTCTCGCAGCGGCACGATCGCGTTCCCGCCATCATCCAGCGGCTGCAGTCTTCACTGAAGAGCGTCGAAGGCATCACGCTCTACATGCAGCCGCTGCAGGACCTCACCGTTGCCGATGCGGTGAGCCGCACGCAGTATCAGTATTCGCTGGAAAGCGCCGACGCCAATGAACTTCGGACCTGGACCCGCAAGGTGGTGACTGAGCTGCGGAAGCATCCTGAGCTCACCGATGTTGCCAGCGATCTGCAGGACCGGGGCCTCGAAACGGACCTCACCATCGACCGCGATACGGCGTCGCGGATGGGCGTGCAGATGTCCGCCATCGACAACGTGCTCTATGACGCATTCGGCCAGCGCCAGGTCTCCACGATGTACACGCAGCTCAACCAGTACCACGTGATCCTGGAGGTGCAGCCGAACTTCCAGCTCGATCCCAGCTCGCTCAGCAGCCTCTACGTCGCCGGCTCGAATGGAGTCGAAGTGCCGCTGAGCACGTTCGTCAAGATTGCCCGCACCAACACGCCGCTCTCGATCGATCACCTCGGCCAGTTCCCGGCGAGCACGATCTCCTTCAATCTCGGCCCCGGCGCATCGCTCGGCGATGCCGTCAAGATCATCAACCAGGTTGAAGCCAATCTCGAGATGCCGGCCACCGTCAGCGCCAGCTTCCAGGGCACGGCAAAATCGTTTGAGGCCTCGCTCACCAACGAGCCCATCCTCATCCTAGCGGCCCTCATCACCGTCTACATCGTTCTCGGCGTGCTCTATGAGAGCTACATCCATCCGGTCACGATTCTCTCAACGCTGCCCTCGGCCGGAGTCGGCGCCATCCTCGCGCTGCTGCTCTTTCACATGGACCTGAACGTCATCGGCATCATCGGCATCATCCTGCTGATCGGTATCGTGAAGAAGAACGCGATCATGATGATCGACTTCGCGCTCGAAGCCGAGCGGCAGCAGGGCAAGAGCCCCGAGGATGCTATCTACGAAGCCTGCCTCCTGCGTTTCCGTCCCATTATGATGACCACGATGGCTGCGCTGCTGGGCGGGCTGCCGCTCGCGCTCGGCACCGGCATGGGATCGGAGCTGCGCAAGCCGCTGGGCATCACGATCGTGGGCGGACTCATCGTCTCCCAGGCGCTCACCCTCTACACCACTCCGGTCGTTTACCTGTACTTCGATCGCTTCGCGCAGCGGCTCAGCCGTCGTCGCGCCCGCATCTCCGGGCGGCGTCCGGCGGAGCACATCGTCTCGGCAGACTGAGGACACCCGGCAGACATGCATATCTCCGCACCATTCATTCGCCGACCGGTTGGCACCTCGCTGCTCAGCCTTGCGCTTCTGCTGGGCGGTGGAGTGGGCTACTTTTTGCTTCCGGTGTCGTCCCTGCCGGAAGTCGAGTTTCCGACCATCAACGTGAACGCCCGTCTCCCCGGCGCCAGCCCGGAGACCGCGGCTTCCGCCATCGCTACGCCGCTCGAGCGGCAATTCGGGCGCATCGCGGGCATCACCGAGATGACTTCATCGAGCACGCTTGGCGGCTCGAACATCACGTTGCAATTCGATCTCAATCGGGACATCAACGGCGCGGCGCGCGATGTGCAGGCGGCGATCAATGCAGCGCGCTCGCAGCTTCCTGCAAACATGCCGCAAAATCCGGAGTTCTGGAAATCCAATCCCGCCGACGCGCCCATCATGATCCTGGCGCTCACCTCGGACCAGATCAGCCGCCCGGAGATTTATGACGCCGCGGATTCGGTGCTGCAGCAGAAGATCTCGCAGATCCCGGGTGTGGGCCAGGGCTTTGTCGGCGGAGGCGCGAGTCCTGCGGTACGTGTCGAGGCCAATCCCATGCAGCTCAGCTCCTACGGCATCGGTCTGGAGTCGCTGCGTACCACCCTCAGCTCGGTCAACCAGAACATGGCCCAAAGGCTATTTCCGGAATGACCACTCCATCAGCAACATCGTCACCAACGACCAGCTCTTCCAGGCGAGCCACTACGCGCCGCTCGTGGTCGGCTATAACCCCGCCACCGGCGCGGCCGTGCGCCTGCAGGATGTCGCCAGCGTTATCGACTCCCGTCGAATCTGTATACTTCCGGCCTCGAAAACGGCAAACCCGCCGTCCTCGATCATCATCTTCAAAATCGCGGGCGCAAACGTCATCGATACGGTCGATGCCATCAAGGCCGCGCTGCCCTCGCTCGAGGCTTCCATCTCACCGCTGATCCATACCAGCATCGTTATGGATCGCACCGTGACGATCCGCGCCGCCATTCACGATGTCGAGATCACGCTGCTCATCTCCATCGTGCTGGTGATGCCGTCGTCTTCGTCTTCCTGCGTGATGTCTGGGCCACCATCATTCCCAGCGTTGCCGTGCCCCTCTCGCTGGTCGCCACCTTCGGCGTTATGTACCTGCTTGGTTACACCATGGACAACCTGTCGCTGATGGCCCTCACCGTCGCGACCGGTTTCGTTGTGGATGACGCGATCGTTGTGCTCGAAAACATCACGCGCTATCTCGAGCAGGGCATGACGCCGTTCGATGCAGCGATCAGGGGCTCACGGGAAATCGGCTTCACGGTGCTCTCCATGAGCACATCGCTCATCGCCGTCTTCATTCCGATCCTGCTGATGGGCGGCATCGTTGGCCGCCTCTTCCGCGAGTTCGCCGTCACCCTGTCAGTAGCCATCGCCATTTCGCTGGTCGTATCGCTTACCACCACGCCGATGATGTGCGCCCGGTTCCTGCGCCAGCACAACCCCAGCGCACGCAGCCGCGCCTATCGTTTCGGCGAGCGGCTCTTCAACGAATTGCTCGCAGCTTACGACACGGGCCTGCGCTGGGTCCTGCGGCATCAGAACCTTGTGCTGCTCATCGCGGTCGGCACGCTGGCGCTGAATATCTATCTCTACATCATCGTGCCCAAGGGCTTCTTCCCGCAGCAGGACACTGGCCGTCTCGGTGGCGCAGCGCGCGCCTCGCAGGACATTTCCTTCGATGCGATGACGGTGAAGCTGGCGCAGCTTGCTCAGCATCGTGCAGCAGGACCCCGCAGTAGACTACGTGCTTGCCTTCGCCGGCAGCGGCGGCGGCGGCGCAACAACCAACGTCGGACGGATGTTCATCACGCTCAAGCCGCTGAGTAAGCGCAAAGCCGGCGCCGAGCAGGTCATCAATCGGCTGCGCGGCAAGCTGTCGAAGATTCCCGGCGCCAGCTCTTCCTGCAGTCGTCGCAGGACATCCGCATCGGCGGCCGCGGCAGCGACGCCCAGTATCAGTACACTCTGCAGGGCGACAACCTGGACGAGCTGACATGAGTGGGCGCCCAAGCTGCTCGATCGCATGAAGCAAGATGCCCGAGCTCCGCGACGTCGACACGACCAGCAGAACAACGGACTCGAGGCGCGCCTGGTCATCGACCGCGACACCGCGTCGCGCCTCGGCCTCACCCCGCAGGATATCGACAAGCGCTGTACGACGCCTTCGGCCAGCGTCAGGTCTCCACCATGTACACCGCGCTGAACCAGTACCACGTGGTCATGGAAGTAGATCCGAAATACCAGCGAGAATCCCGATGCGCTCAACAACATCTACGTCAAGTCATCCGAACGGCACGCAAGTGCCGCTTTCAGCCATCTCGCATTTTGAGACCGCCGCACAGCGCTCGCCGTCAATCATCGGGCCAGTTCCCATCCATCACGCTCTCATTCAATCTCGCGCCCGGACGTCGCACTCGGCGAGGCGGTCACGGCGCATCGAACGCGTGAAGCAGCAGATGGGCATGCCCAGCAGCGTGCAGGCCGCTTCTCCGGCACCGCACAGGCCTTTCAGTCGTCGCTCGCCACCGAACCCCTGCTCATCCTCGCCGCCCTGGGTCACCGTCTACATCGTGCTCGGCATCCTCTATGAAAGTACGTTCATCCCATCACGATTCTTTCCACGCTGCCGTCAGCGGGCGTAGGCGCCATTCTCGCGCTGCTGCTTACTCATACCGAGCTCAGCGTGATCGCGCTCATCGGCATCATTCTGCTGATCGGAATCGTAAAGAAGAACGCCATCCTCATGATTGACTTCGCGCTCGCCGCTGAGCGCGAGGAAGGGAAGTCGCCCGAGGCGGCCATCTACGAGGCGTGCCTGCTGCGCTTCCGGCCCATCATGATGACCACCATCGCCGCGCTGCTCGGCGGCCTGCCGCTCGCGCTCGGCACCGGTACCGGCTCGGAGTTCCGCCGCCCGCTCGGCATCACCATCGTCGGCGGCCTCATCGTTGAGCAGATGCTCACGCTCTATACCACGCCGGTCGTCTATCTCATGTTCGACCGCATCCGCCTCGCCTTCATCCCCGGGCATCGCGACCGTTGGGTCAGCGTGGAACAGCACGGCGACTGAACGCGTTCTCGTCCCGAGTCCATATCGCGATGACTCAAATTGCAGTGCGCCCGGAAGATCTATACAAAGGGAAGCCATGGACAATTTCTGGAGCAGGCGCAAGTTCCTGGGCGCCGCCGTGGCTTCCGCCGGAGCCCTTGCCTTTGCCAACAGGAATGCGCCGGCCTCCGATGCATCTTCATCGCCATTGCGCGGACGCTTTCTCACTCATGTCTCCATCGTCCGCGTGAATCAGATCGAGGTCACTCCCACTCGATCCATCGGCGAAGACGAGGCCCCGCACAATAGCCCGCAGCACATCCGCTCGCGGCGCGACGCCTTTGCCCGCGGTTGCCCCGAAGGCCGTATGACATGGGCCATCAGTTGGCTCGCGCTTCACGATGACTCGGAAAGAATACATAGAGGCCCGCCGCCTGCTCGCCTCCTATCACGATCGCTATGGCGACGAGATCACCTTCATCCCCGGCGGATACTTCGCGCCCATGTACAATCACGCGCGAGCAGAATCGCGCGACGAATCGCAAAGCGCTCCAGATGGTTTCCACCATGGTGGGCGGCGGCTACCGTCCCCAGTCGTTGATCGCCGGCTTCATGGACGCGCAGAACCAGCGGATCTCGCGAATGACGAAGGCATCCACGTATGCCAGGGCACAGATCTGGAGCCAGCACGGCATCGACAATGGCGATGGCGACGGCGGCATCTGCTATCCCTACTACCCCAGCCGCGAGCACTATCTGAAACCCGCCCAGGGCCCGGCCGACTTCATCGACTGCGTCTGCCTCGACGGCTGGACCTGCGATTTTCTCTCCGCCCGCCGCGAAGGATTTCAGGGCGGCTTCAACAGCCGCATGGGCGTCGGCCCCATCGAAACAGTGCAGGAAACCTTGGCGAGACAAGCTGGCCGTAAAGAAATGATGGATACCACTGCCATGCACTTCGACACCGGCCATGCACTCAACGGCTTCGGCTTCGTGACGGCGATCTGGGAAATCTCGATCGGCCACGACGCCGATCTCGACCTGGTGGCTGCAAGCCGTCAAAGAGAGATGGCCGGATACAAAGGTCATCCCTGAAGGCGAGTTCGGCATGGAGTGGCGCCGCCACATGCCGAACAACGCCTCGCTGAACTACCGCTTCGACGCGAAAGGCACCGGCGCGCCCGGCTCAGAACGAGACCTGGAGATCCAGTGGTATCATGAACCAGGAGTTTCGCCTGGCCTTGCTGCACAACTGGGTGAAGGACACGCCGCGCATGGTCATCGACTTCACGCGCTACGATCTGCCCGCGCGCGAGCCCGGGAAACTGCAGCGCGAGTGGAGCCTGATGAACGTGCTCAACCAGAAGGGCACGCGCCCGCAGGACAAGCCGAAACGCCTCGGTCAGCTCAGTCCCGAAGATCAGCGACGCATCTACGCGCGCTACCCGGAGCTGAAACGCTGGGCGTAGCTTAAGTCACTCCGCCCGCAGCGCTTCCACAGCGTTGACCCGCGCAGCGCGTGCCGCTGGAACAGCCGAGGCGATGACCGCGGCGGCCAGGATGATGAAAGCTGAGACTACGATGGCCGTCATTCCGGGCTGATGTACCTCGGCAACGTAGCGGGCGATTCCGCGCGCGAAGACGATCCCGAAGATCACCCCCGCGGTCACGCCTATGCCCGCTATCCCCACACCCTGGCGGAGCACATCTGTAAGGATGTCCCGCGGCTTTGCGCCAAGCGCCATGCGAATACCAAACTCGCGCGTGCGGCTGCTGACGGAAAATGCGAGCACGCCGGCCACGCCGACGACCGAGATCAGTAGCGCCACGGCGGCAAATCCGCCGAAGACCACGGCATTCAATTTGTCCGGTGTCATCACCTCGGCCCGAATGTCCTGCAGTGTGCCGATTTTCTCAATCGGCTGCTCGGCGGAGATATCGTGAATCGTCCGCGTGATCGCCGGCGCAAGCGCGTGCACGTCGCCGCTGCTGGCCCGCACCATCATGCGTCCGTACCAGCCCTCCTGATCGGCGGGCTCGTAGATCATCATCTCCGGCGATGGAATGATGTTCTCGTCATCGAAGTCGGGCACGACCCCGATGATCCGGCGCGGCTCCGTCATGATGCCGATGAACTTCAAGACACCATCTGTCCATCGCACCTCGCGATTGAGCGCGCTCTGTCCCGGATAGAGCGTCTGCGCCAGCTTCTGGCTGACGATGACAACGCGTTCGCTGCCATCTTTGTCCGAGTCGCGGAAATCGCGGCCCTCAAGCATCGGCAGACCCAGTGTCTTGAAATAATCGGGCGAGATGGAGCGGAATTTCGCGCGCCAGTCGTCGATGCCGTTCTTACGCACGGCGCTGCCCGGCGCCGCAAACGTGAAGCTGATGCCCAGTCCCTCAGCATCACGCCAGGGAACGCTGAAGCCTGTGGCCACGCTTGTGACTCCCGGCAATGCGCTCACGCGCCGCTTCGCCTCGCGATAAAACTCCTGCACCTGCTGCGGTGTCCTCCCATAACTAAGGACCGGCAGATTCGCGGCGAGGACTTGCGAAGGATCGAACGGCGGGGGTGTGTTCTCCAGCGTGTAGAGCGTGCGCATCAGCATCGCCGCGCCGGTAAGCAGCACAAACGAAGCTGCAATCTGCAATACCGCGAAGACGCGCAGCCGCTTGCTGCTGCTTCCGGTGCTGCTGCGCGTTCCGCCGCTGATCAGGCTGGAACTCAGCTCGGCGCGCTCCGATGGCAGCCGCGGCACGTATGCCAGAAAGACAGCCGCGATGAGCGCGAGCGCGATGCCGAACCACACCAGCGTGGCGTCGAGCGCGAGGCCGTCCGCGCGCACGGAAAACCGCGCCGCATAGCGCCCCAGGATAGCCACCATGGGCCATGCCAGAAGCAGCGCCGCCAGCACTCCGCTGCCGCACAGCACCAGGCTCTCCGCCAGCAGTGCGCGCCGCAGCGCCGCGGTGTTGGCTCCCAGCGCGGAGCGCACCGCGAGCTCCGATTCGCGGCGCACCGTGCGCGCCAGCACCAGGTTGGCGACGTTCGAGCACGCGATGATAAACAGCAGCCCCGAGGCCGCAAACAGCACCCACAGGATCGTGTTGGCGCGCGAATTGATCTGGTCATGCATGCGCCGCGTGCTGATCTGGAAGTGCTCCGCGGGCTTGTATTCCGCCGGATGTGCGGCAGTCATAACCGCGTAGCGTGTGCGCAGTTCTGCCCGCGCGCCATCCAGCGTGGCTCCCGGCGCAAGCCGCGCGAAAATATCCGTCATGCGATGCTCGCGACCGGTCACCATGGTGGCCGACAGATGGTGCGGGCTGGTCACGATATTTGAAATGAACTCGGTCGCCACGGGATACGGCACCGAGGGCTCCAGCACGCCCACGATCGTCGCATTGCGGGCGCCCATCGCGCTATCCAGCCGTACTGTCTTGCCGATCACGCTCGGATCGGAGTGCAGTGACTCCTTCCAGAAGCGATACATCAGCACCATGGCGCCCGCTGCATTCGGTCCATCGTCGGAGGTTGTCAGCAGCCGTCCCAGCACCGGGCGGAGTCCGATCACGTCGAAGTAGTGGCCGTCCACTACGCCGCCCGGGACCTCCCGCGGCGTGCCCAGACCGACAATCGTAAAGTCGATGCTGGAAAAGGTGCCGACCTCCGTGATGGTCTTCAGGTTCTTGCTCAGGTCATCGATCTCCGGAACGGAGAACTTCACATCCGAGTCGCCGATGCCCGGCGCGCTTTGCTGGACATAGAGCAGGCGGTTTTCGTCCCGGTTGGCGAGCGGGCGCAGCAGCACGGTGCGGATCACGCTGAAGATTGCGGCGTTCGCTCCAATGCCGAGCGCCAGGGTGAAGGCTACAGTGGCCCAGAGCGCGCGAACACGCCACAGGGACCGCACCGCATATTTCAGTTCGCGAAGGAAAGTCATATCGTCCCTTGCACCTTTCCAGGCTTCCAAGTCGCCAGTGCCTGTTAACTGGTAGTCGTTCGGGAGACCGAAAAATCGACAGTCACCCTATTTTTATTCAATTCGCGAATCTGCTTCTGCAAGAATTTCCGCTTTGCTTGCTGTTGGGTCGGGTGCAACAAATCATTTGACAATTTACGTTGATATCAACATATTAGAGGAGATGTCAAGTGAAGCAACGGTCCCGTTTGAAATCACACTGCATGTTCGTGACTGCTGCTTATGTCTTCACGTGCAGCGGGCGGCGCGCGCCCTGGCCCGCCGCTTCGATGAGGCCCTGCGGCCGCTCGAGCTGACGAACGGCCAATTCTCGCTCATGATGTCGCTGAACCGGCCTGAGCCTCCGGCGATCACGGCAGTGGCCAATCTCCTTGCCATGGATCGCACCACGCTGACCGCGGCACTCAAGCCGCTGGAGCGTCGCGGCCTGGTCAAAGTCGCGCCAGATCGTCTCGATCGCCGCAGCAGGCGCCTCCTCCTGACATCGCAGGGACAAACTTTGTTGGCCGCGGCAGTGCCTATCTGGGAAGAGACGCATCGCGATGTCGAGTCCCAGCTCGAGGACGGTGATCCTGATCGGCTCCGGAGTAGTTTGCTCGCGCTTTCGTAGTTTGGGCTCCAGGCTGAGTACCAGTTTGCGCATGGAGGGCAAATGGAATGAAAGCCATTACGATTTGCACTTTAGCAATTCTCGCGATCTTTGTTTCGTCCAGGTGGACCCGCCAGCCGCGAGCCCATGCCGAGACGTCTCCCTATCCCGCGATGGCGCCTCTCGATCAGTACCTGATCCCGGACAGCAACGCTGAGATCGCGCTTGCGCGCACTGCTGCTCCAAAATCGGTTTCTGAAGCAGCAGATGTGATGGTGTTGGGGCGCAATGGCTATACGAGTGCCGTGAAGGGGAGCAATGGCTTTCTTTGTCTCGTAGAGCGCTCATGGGGCTCCCCCACCGATGATCCGGACTTCTGGAATCCCAAAATACGCTCTCCGATCTGCTTCAACTCAGCCGCCGCAAAGACGTTTACTCCCATCTTTCTGATGAAGACCAGGCTCGTCCTGGCAGGGAAATCGAAGACCGAAGTGCTCGCCGCGACTGGATCGGCGCTGGACAGCAAAGAGTTACCGCCGCTGGAACCCGGTGCGATGTGCTACATGTTGTCGAAGCAGCAGTATCTGAACGACCGTGGTAAGAGCTGGCACCCCCACCTCATGTTCTTTGTTGCGGGCGACGCGGCAAAAAGCTGGGGAGCCAATCTGCCTGGCTCGCCCCTCATCGCAGCGGACGACCCTGAAGAACGGGTGACGATTTTTATGGTCCCGGTCGGCCAATGGTCCGATGAGGAGCCGGCTGCGCGGGTCGTGTACTGATCTACGCTTCGATAGCCGACTCGGCGCCGCCCTCTGCATCCGCGGTGTAACTGGCTCATGCCCCTGGCGCGCGACATGCGAGACCGGCAACGGCAGCAGTGCTCGGATCAACATCGATCTGCGATTCACGCACATTCAGCCTGATTTAAGCACGCCGAAATAGAGTGGGTGGCTGGCATCGTGTCTGTTGGGAAAGGAAATGAAAATGCCTAAGCAGGCGAAGTGGTGTTTGGCAGGAGTCGTGGCCGCGCTGGTCTTGACCATGAGCGGCATAGCGCAGGCCGAGGGACCATACAAGGTGCAGCACACATGGAAGATCGGCGGCGACGGCGGCTGGGACTATCTCACGGTGGATGCCGCAAACCACAGGCTCTTTGTTCCCCGCTCCACTCATACCATGGTCATCGACGCCGATTCGGGCAAGGTTCTCGGCGACATTCCAGGCCAGACCATCGCGCACGGTGTAGCCATCGTTCCCAGCGCCGGCCGCGGCTTCATCACGGATGGCGGCGGTAACGGAGCCATCATCGTCTTCGATCTGAAGACGTATGCAGTACTGGGCAGAATCTCCACCATGCCGGACTCCGACGGCATTATCTATGACAAAGGTTCGAACCAGATCCTCGCTGTTTCCGGTGACGGCGGAACGTTGATGACCTTCAAGCCGGACATCGATCCTAAATCCGGCAAGATAGACCCGCCGGTAGAACTTGGCGGGAAGCCCGAGTTCCTTGCCGCCGATGGCGCCGGCAAGGTCTACATCAACCTGGAAGATAAGGATCTCGTTGCCGTTGTCGATCTGCATTCGCGAAAGGTGACGGCACGCTGGCCCGTCGCTCCCGGCGGACACCCCGTCGGCATGGCATTGGATCAGAAGACACATCGCCTGTTCATCGGCTGCCGTAATCCGCAAAAGCTGGTCGTGATGAATGCTGAGAATGGCAAAGTAGAAGCATCCTTGCCCATCGGAGCCGGTGTCGACGCCACAAAGATCATGGATGGGAGAGCATTCGCAAGTTGCCGCGACGGATCGCTCACCGTTGCGTCAGAGAAAGCCGGCAAAGTCGATGTAGAGCAGGTGGTCAAAACACCTGACGGTGCACGGACCATGGGGGTCGATGAAACCTCGCACCTCGTCTACCTGCCGACTGCGGAACTCGAGCCTGCAACAACCGGACGGCCCAAACCCAAGCCGGGGACATTCATGGTGGTCGTCGTCGGACGGTGATCGAACTCCACTAACAAATACAACAGGGCAAATACAACAGGGCCGCGCCGCCGCCCTCCGGGCACGGACTCGCGAACACATCATGCTCGTGAGCTTCGGATCATGATTTCGCCTCATGAATTCCTGATTTTGGCGAGCGCTGCTCTGCGGGATTACTATTCTTCACCATGCTCAAATCGCGGTCCATGGGAGGAACTCTATGCTCAAGCGTTCACTGCTGTTCGTCGTCCTGATCGCCACTGCCGCGCATGCAGAAGACGCATGGAAAAAACACCGCCCCGCCCTCATTCCGCAGCATAGTGGCACCACTCAACTGCTGATTGCCGTCAGCCCGGTGAACTCCAGAGTGGTCTGGGCAGCGGGAACCGGAGGGACGTACGTCGTTACCACCGATGGCGGTTCGCATTGGAGATCCGGCGTCGTGCCGGGAGCCGAAAGCCTGCAATTTCGCGATGTGCAGGGCGTCAGCGAACGCGTCGCCTATCTGCTGTCCATCGGGAACAACACCGGAGACTTCCGCATCTACAAGACAGAAGACGGTGGCGCGCATTGGCGGATTCAGTTTCAGAACAAAACGGCGAACGCATTCTATGACTGCTTCGCCTTCTGGACGCCGGACCGTGGCATTGCGCACAGCGATTCCGTCAGCGGAGTCTTTCCAGACATCCGCACCCAGAATGGCAGGAGCTGGCATTCGATCGCCGGAAATATGCCGCCGGCCATGGCAGGGGAAGCCTCTTTCGCCTCCAGCGGAACCTGCATCACGACACAAGGATGGCAAAACGCCTGGATTGCTACCGGCGGCTCGAGCGTCGCACGTGTCCTGGCGACTCGCGATGGCGGCGACACCTGGGATGCTTACGATACTCCGCTGGTGAGCAATGCGAGTGCCGGCGGCTTGTCGGTGGCCTTCCGCGATCCATGGCATGGCATAGTGGGTGGCGGCGATTTGACATCCAACAGCTCAGCCCAGGCCGCAACCTCGGAGAATGGCGGCCAGACATGGACGCTTACCCGCAAGCCTCCGATTCCAGGAGCGATCTTCTGTCTCGCCTATGCGAGTGGAACAGAACACCACGATCCCTGGAGCCATCAAGGCCGCTTCGGCCATGAACACGATCGGACCGTCGTGATCACGACCGAGACGCAGCCGAACTTCAGTTCCGGCGCCGCCGCCTGGACTCCCGATGAAGGACACACCTGGTTCCAACTGCCGCAGGTCAGCGGCTACTGGGCGGTCGCGTTTGCGAATCCGAAAGCCGGATGGTTCGTCGGAAACAGCGGCCAGATTCTGAAGATCAGCTTCTAGGGCCGGGCGCAAATGCCTTCCGCCTGAGAGCAGAAATTTCTTTGCCATCCATATAGCTCGTCTGATATAGCTCAGATGAGCTATATGCCATCCACCGAACTTGGAATCTGGGAAATCTCCGTGCTCGCCATGCTCAGGGAAGCACCGATGCACCCTTACCAGATGCAGCGTCTCCTTCGTCTCCGGCATAAGGACGAGATCCTCGTTCTCAAACGCGGATCGCTGTACCACGCCATCGGCCGCCTGATGCGTGCAGGCTTGATTGATGTGGAGACAACCAGCCGTGAAGGCAAGCGTCCGGAGCGCACGACCTATCGCATTACTCCGGCCGGTGTCGATGCATTCCTGAACACCCTTCGCGAAATCGTGGCCACTCCGCACCGCGAGTCCTCCGGGTTCATGGCCGCTATAAGCTTCCTGGTCCACCTGGATCCGAAGGAGGCGGCCCGCCGCCTCAAACTCCGTACGGAAAAGCTGGAGAGGGAGATTGCTCAGCGCGCCGAGGGTCTCGCCGCCGCCTCGATGCACGTGCTGCGAATCAACCTGATCGAAAGCGAGTACCTGCTGGCAATGCTCAAGGCGGAGCTCGCCTGGGTGCTGGCGCTCGAAGAGGAAATCCGGAAAGGGAAACTTACCTGGAGCCTGAAAGCGATCTTGCGGCAGGTACAGGCAGAGTCCGATGCAGCCGGTAAAAGGAGACGAAGACGATGAACCGAACGCCATCGAGTGTGAGCCGCCCGCGCTTCGCGGCGCCCATCTGGGCTCTTTTACTTCTCGCGCCATTCATCGCAGAGGTGCTTAGCGGCTCGACCCGCACCAGCATCCTCTTTGTCTTCATACCGGAGGTCATGGTATGGGGCATTGGCGCGCTCCTTTGCCGCGAACTCGTTCGCCGCTGGCAGGGGCGCGGCGCGAGTCTCCTGCTTCTGGGCATGGCACTTGCGATCGCTGAAGAATTTCTTATCCAGCAGACCTCGCTGGCTCCATTGCCGTTTCCCGTTTCACACGCGGAATACGCCCGGGAATGGGGCATCAACCTCGTCTATCTCCTCTTCATGCTGGGCTACGAAAGCGTCTGGGTGGTTGTGGTCCCGGTGCAAGTCACTGAATTGTTCTTTCCCCAAAAGTCATCACAGCCCTGGTTGCGCACCAGAGGGATCGTGGCCTCTTGCATTCTCTTTCTTATTGGCTGCCGCATCGCCTGGTATGGCTGGACGCAGCAGGCTCGACCCAGGCTGCACGCCGCTCCGTATCATCCACCCGTCACTCTGACCGCGCTGGGTGTGCTCTCGATTGCAATCCTGGTTGTTGCCGCATATCTGGTTCGTCGCGTTGGATTCCCGTCGACTGATGATCGCCGTCGCACAGCGCCCGCGTGGCTGGCAGGCCTCACGGCCTTCGTGATGGGTGCAGCCTGGTTCAACCTTATCGGGCAGATTTTCTCCCCGAATCCGCTTCGACCCTTCTGGATGGCGATTTGGATTGGAATCGCATGGGCCCTCATCGCTTTCGCGCTTTTCTTCTGGTGGTCATCGCGTCCGGCGTGGGGGCAGGCTCACCGGTTCGCATCGTCTCTGGGCGCAACCCTCGCCTGCATGGCAGCTCCATACGTGACGATTGCGAGTTGGCCGAAGATCGATGTAACAGGCCTGGTGATCTTTGATGTTCTCGCTGTGGCTGGATGGCTGCTTCTTACAAGGAAGGTATTCGCAGAGAAATACGAAGCCCAGGCCCACGCGCCGGTCAAATGAAAGGGCAGCGCCGAAGCGCCGCCCTGTAGTGGTGATGAGTCTGCTCTACCGCGCGAACGACTGCTCCAGCATCTGCGCCGAGTAGTTCTCTTTCCGTTCCGGATAGTACGCGTTCGAGATGTACTGCTCGAGCATGCGCTGGGTATTGAAGAACGAGCCGTTCATCGCAATTGTGGTCTGCATCACCTTCCGCCAGCCCGCCTTGTCCTGGTAATACAGCGGCAGGATCCTCGACTCGAGCTTGCTGTACATGCTTGCCGCTTCGTCCTCGGCGCGGTCATGGTCGTCAATGGCCCAGCCGGTCACGCCTTCGATGCAGCCCTCGATCCACCAGCCGTCCAGCACGCTCAGGCTGGGCACGCCATTCAGCGCCGCCTTCATGCCGCTGGTGCCGGAGGCCTCATACGGACGCAGCGGATTGTTCAGCCACAGGTCCACACCGCCGGTGAGCTGCGCGGCCAGGCGCCACTCGTAATCCGGCAGATAGATAATGTGCAGCGCGCCGGACGCGAGCTTGTGCGCCTCCTCGAAGATGTGCCGGATGATCTGCTTGCCCGGCTCGTCCGCGGGGTGCGCCTTGCCCGCATACAGAATCTGCATGCCGCCCACGTTCTGCGCGATGCGCGCCAGCTGCTCGGGATCGATAAAGAGCAGGTCGCCGCGCTTGTAGGTTGCCACGCGCCGCGCAAACCCGACGGTGAAGACGTCCTCGCGCAACTGCATGCCGGTGCGCTTCTCGACTTCCGCCAGCAGCAGCCGCTTGCCGTCGGCATGCGCATTCGCAATCTCTTCGCGCGGAATATCGATGGCGTAGCGCAGGTGCATGTTGTCCTCGCGCCAGCGCGGCATGTACTTATCGAACAGCGCCTGCATGGCCGGGGCCGTCCAGGTGCCGGCATGCACGCCATTTGTAATCGCGGCGATATCGTATTCCGGGAACATCGCGCGGCTCACCTTGCCGTGCTGCATGGCCACGCCGTTCACGAATCGCGAAAGCCGCAGCGCGATGTACGTCATGTTCACCATGCCGTCATGGCAGCCGCCGATGCGCTCAATCGCCTGCGTCGATTCCGTGCCCAGGATACGGTTCGACTGCTCCATGGAGAAGCGGTCGTGCCCCGCCGGCACCGGCGTGTGCGTGGTAAACACGCAGCGCTGGCGTACAGACTCCAGATCGCTCTCCTGCGCGGTCTCCAGCGCGCGGCCGCCCAGCGTTTTTTCCAGCAGCGCCACGGTCAGCAGCGCGGCGTGCCCCTCGTTCATGTGGTACACGCTGGCCTCGTAGCCCAGCGCATCCAGCATGCGCACCCCGGCCATGCCCAGCACAATCTCCTGCGCCAGCCGGTAATTTGTATCGCCGCCGTAGAGGCGATCGGTAAGCGTGCGGTCCTGCGGCTCGTTCTCCTCCAGATCCGTATCCAGCATGTAGATCGGGATAATATGGCCGGTCACGCCTTCCATGTCATAGCGCCAGGCGCGGACGTGCACCGAACGGCCTTCGATCGTCACCACAATCCGAGGCTTTTCCTGCGGCAGCCGGCTCTCCGGGTCCCATGGCTGCGCCTCCTCGGACTGGATGCCTTGCGCATCCAGCATCTGCCGGAAGTAGCCCTTGCGGTGCACCAGCGTGACTGCTGCCAATGGAAGTCCAACGTCGGCTGCGGAGCGGAGCGTGTCGCCCGCCAGCACCCCCAGCCCGCCACTGTACGTCGGCATGCTGGGCTCAATCGCAATTTCCATCGAAAAATAGCCGACCATGCCTTCGCTGGCGGCAAAGCGGATGGCATTCAGATTTCCCGTCCTCAACCTCTCATCCATTCGCGCGAAAAACTCCTCCAGACCTCAGTCGCAGCCGCGTCCGGGACGCAGCCAGGGTGCAAGCCTCGTATCCGTCTTGTGATGCGCAATGCTCTGCGCTCGGCCCAATTCCCGGCGAGTCTTCGACTTCGCCAAAGCCCACCCGGATTGCGGTGGAATGGCGTATTTTAACAATCGCAGCGCCGTGAAGGAAATCGTTTACGTCTGCGACTTCCGTGGCAAATGCTGTTGTCAAGCGGGTTACATTCCGGCCGCACAGAAAATTCGCGCGGCATACCGCCCGCATCCACTACGATGCAAACCCTCCCCGCCTGGCTCTTCTGCTGTGGAAATAAGGAATGCATCCGCCCCGTGTCACGGCTCACTTTTCGTCCGGCAGCAGCTTCATCTGTGGCTGGAGCGCATCGATCGCGTCCACGCTCCGGCCGGCAATCGCCTGCAGGTCGCCATTGATGCCTGCGCTGGCTTTCAGCACCAGCTCAAGTTGCTTTTCCCGCTTCGCCCACTGCTTTTCCATGAATTTGCGCTCAGCATCCAGGTCCGCGCGCATGTCGGTGAACTTCTCCGCGATCGTCTCCACGCGATGGCGGAACTGCGGGCCGGTCAGGTAGCTGTACACCTCTTGCGCTTTCGTCTGTTCGCCCTGGCCCGCGCGCCGCACCCGCGCCAGCTCGATCAAAGCCTGCCGCAACGCCACGGCCACCGGAATCGTGCATGACAGGCTCGTCACCCATACGCCTTCGAGCTGATCGAACAGAGAAAGATCGCGCGGCAGTGTCTGCGATGCCAGCACCGCGATCTCCGCCCCTGCCGTCCGCTGATCGTTGCGCAGCTTCGCCAGCCATCCCTGCGACCAGTTCTGCGTCCGCTTGAACTCCCACAGGATCGTGCCGCACGGCTGGCCCGATGCGTCGCGCACTACATGCACCAGGTCGCCGCCGAACTGCCCCTTTGCCACCGGCTGAATGTCGTCCATGGGAAAGCGCGTGCGCAGTTGCTGCTCTGCCTGCGCCTCCAGAACTTCGCCCTGCGCCTGTTGCGAGCCTTGCTCCGCCCTCCGCTTCAGGTCATCGATCTGCCGTCGCAGCCCCTGAATCGCCTCGTCGCGGTCGCGCACCTGCAGCAGCATCTGCTCTTCCGCCTGCTTCTGCGCCTGATTGCGAACTGCCTCCAGCTCCTGCCGCACCTGGCGCTCCACCTGCAGCCTCAGCTCGCGCCGCTCATCTTCGACAGCGCGCTTCAAACGAAGAAACTCCGCCTCCTGCTCCTGCGCCGCTTTCAGCTTGCAGTTCATGGCATCGAGCCGCGTGTCGCGCTCCTTCAGCTCCAGCGCCTGCCGTTCCAGCTCGCCGGAAACCCGCTGCCGTGCGCGCTCCCCTTCCTCGGCGGCAAGCTGCTTGCGTTCCGATTCCAGACGCGATCGCACCTGCTCCGCCACCCGCCGCTCGGCATCCATCGTCTGCTTTTCCAGCTCCGCGGTGCGTGTGGCCACTTCCTGCTCGCGGCCCGCCAGCGCCGTCTGCTGCTCGCGCATCTGCTGCTGATACTTCCGTTCCACGGCGGCGATCAGCGGCGCTGCGAGCGACTCCGTCACCTTCATCACGTAGCCGCACTGCGGACACTCCATGGTCTGCTCGCTCTGCGCTTGCGTCCGCTCGCCCAATCCGGCTTTCTGCATCCTGTACTCCTCTATTGCTTGCCCAGCGCCTCGAGCGCGTCGCAGGCCTGCTTCAGTCCATTCTCCTGCGCGAGCGCCACGCCCACTTCCGCCGCCCGCTCTGCATAGCGCGGCTCGTCCAGCATCCGCCGGATGCGACGCGCCGCGCGCTCCGCCGTGTAATCCTGCCGCCGGATCACGCTCGCAATCCCCAGCCGCCGCACGCGCCGGGCATTGTCCGGCTGATCATGACTATAGGGCATCACCAGCATCGGCTTGCCCGCCCGCATTGCCTGTGCCGTCGTCCCCACGCCGCCCTGATGCACGATGAGCGCCGCGCGCGGAAACAGCTTTGAATACGGCGCGTACGGCGCCGCGCACAGCTCCGGTGTTTCCTGTATCGTCTCGGCGCCCGGACCCGCCACCAGCACCGCCCGCACTCCAGCCATGCGTGCTGCCTGTGAGCTCTCGGCAAAAAACGACCCCGCGTTCAGCACCGCGGCCGAGCCCAGCGTAAACACCACCGGCGGCGCCCCCGCCGCCAGAAAGCGCTCGACGTTCTCCGGCAGCTCCTGGCTTGTAGAGTCGCCGTCGTAAAACACAAAGCCCGTGATCTCCGTATTCTCCGGCCAGTCCGGCTGCGCTTCGCCCAGCAGCGGCGAAAACATCGCCAGCACCAGCGCGGGCGCATGCTTCGCGTCGAAGATCACGTTCTCGCCGCGGCTAAGCTCCAGCTCGTCCCGCAGTCGATACACCGGCTCTGCCCAGTCGCGCGTCACCCAGCGCGCAAACCGCGTCACTGCGTATCCCGCGGCAGGCACCGCGCTCTGCAGCGTGGCCAGCTTCGGGTACGGCGGCAGCACCGGCGGATCATGCGACGAAAAGAACGAGAGCGGCGCCAGCACATAGCTCGCCCAGCGAACGCCCGTCACCTCCGCCACCACCGGCGCCTGGTAGGTCAGCTCGCCCGCCAGCATCAGGTCCGCGCCGCCATCCGCCTCCACTGCCGCCTTCAACTCCTCATAGCTCTCGCGGATCGCGGGAAACAGCACCTCGCGCAGCGTCCGCTCCGTGCCCTTGCGGATGTCCATCAGCTCCGCCATCTGGCGCGGATCGTCCGGATTGAGCGTAGGTCCCACCTTCCGGAACGCCAGCCCCAGCGGCTCAATCGTTCGCCGGAAGATCTCCGGTACTGCCATCACAGGCGTGTGGCCGCGGCGGCGCATCTCCAGCGCCACGGCAATCAGCGGGTGCACATCGCCCAGCGTGCCGAAGGTTGTCAGTACGATCCGCATTGCCGATGCAAGCAGCTTAGCGGAGACGGATTCAATGTTCGCGTTACAAGACGGGCCGCGCGCGGAGTACAATTCCCGGGAATTTCCGGGCTGACCCACCACGCCTCGGCGCGAAGGTGTCTCCTATGTTTGCTCCGAAGGAAGCCGAAGCAAAGTCCGGAGCCGGGAGAGCTCTCAGCAAACTCAGCAAGGCCGGCCCGGAACACGATTCCGAAACGGAGCAACCGGAAACCCGCGTCAGGGAACGCGAAGCCAATCTCTCCTGGAACTTCAGCAGGATTTCCATCTTCCCGGCGGCCCCCGCGGACCAGTCGCCGCCCGCGCCGCCAAAACGGCCGAAGTCTCTCCAGCGAAAGCCGATCGTTGGATCGGTCAGCGATCCCCTGGAGCGGGAGGCAGATGCCGTCGCTGACCGGGTCATGCATGCGAGCGATGCGATCAGCGTGCCTTCCTCCCAAACGGATCAGCCCCAAACGAATCAGTCCCAAACGGATCAGAAGCTCCAGCGCAAATGCGGCGCCGCCTGCCGCTGCGAGGCGTGCCGCGCCGGGCAGGACAACGACGAGCCCACGCTGCTGGCGCGCAAAGAATCCGTGCCCGGCGCCGATTTCGATCTCACCGCCGCTCCCGAAATTGTCGATGATGTCCTGCGCTCTCCCGGCGAGCAGATTGGCCCCGCGGATCGAAAGTTCTTCGAGTCCCGTTTTCGTCGTGACTTCCGGGACGTCAGGATCCACGCCGGCACTCGCGCCGGCGAATCGGCCCGCTCCGTTGGCGCGCTTGCCTATACCGTAGGGCGCAACATTGTCTTTGGCCGCGGGCAATACAAGCCCGGCACTTCGACCGGCCGTCGTCTCCTGGCACATGAACTGGCTCACGTCGAGCAGCAGCGAAATGGCCGGCCGGCCTCCGGCGAGCGCATCTTCCGCCAGGCGAGTCCCGAGGACGAGGAAGAAGAACGCAGGAAGCGAGCTGCGGAAGAGGAGGAGCGCAAGAAGCAGGAGCCGCAGGCTGATGCGGGCGCGGAGTCGGGAAGCGCAACTCCGTCCGACGCAGGCACTGCGGAGGGCATCGCCACACCCGATGCCGGCGCCGGCACATCGGCAACTCCCGAAGCTCCGGCCCCCACGCCCGGCGCCCAGCCCGCAGCCGACCAGCCAAAACAAGCTGAGGGCACGCCGGCGCCTGCGGAGAAAACTCCGGTGCCGCCACCGGCTGCTCCGGCCCCCGCTCCGGCACCCGCTCCGGGCGGCGTCACTCCCGGCGCCCATTCCGCTGCGCCCGCCGGCATGGCGCAATGTCCGGATGCGCCGTCGAAAAGCATCATGGTCGTCGGTTGCAAGCCGGCGCCTGCGTCCGCCTCGCCTGCAGACGACGACGTGGTCGACGTGCCAAAACGCGATACCGCCCCCTTGGGCGGCGATCCCGAACGGCAAAAATTCGCAGAGGATCTGTCGCAATGCCACGCTGCCCGCGTGGCTAAGGAGACCATCGAAAGCCGCTTTCAGAAGGCCGTCGGCGCGGCGAAGACCCAGGCCACATCGGAGTCAAAGCAGGACACCGAGACAGCCCTCAAAACCGCCACAGAAGGCATCGACCCCAAGGACAAACGCGCGATCGCCAAAGCAAGAGCGGATGCGGCGGCCACGGCAAAGAAGGCCGCGGCAAAGAAAATCGCGGACGCGCAGGCTGCCGTCAGGCGCGAAGACCTCGCTGTCGTCACCGCCGAATTGGCGAAGACCTTCAAAAAGCAATTGACCGACGATTACGCCGCGACCATCGATGCCAAATTGAAGGAGTTTGGTCCGAAGTGGGTGAAAGCGCAAAAGGCGGCACGCAAAGCAAAACGCGCGCAGGTCACAAAGGAAAAGAACGCCAAGCCCAAAGTTCGCAAAGGCCAGCAGGCGCCGCCGCCGATGTCCCCGCCGGAGATCTCCGCAGCCATCGAAGAGGAGATGACGGAGTTCCGCTGCGAGCAGCAGCGAGAGGTTCTCCAGACGATGGAGGACGTGACGCACGCCTGGGGCGTAGGCCGGCGGGAACAAGTCGACTTCGACACCCGCGAGAAGAATCCATACCTGAAAGACTTCGCCCCCACCTACAAGGCAAGTGCCGGCGATCTGGTGCCTGTCCCCGGGGACACGAAGGGCGCGATGCCCGGATTGGCTCCCGAAATGGTGGATTTTCTCAATGCGATGAAGGCAAAACCGGCTACCCCGCCTTTTCAGGCGGAAAACTATTCACCACATGGGTTGGGCGCGTGGGAATCGGCCGGTTTTTCAGTCGATCTCAAACTGACCGACGTCCCCCGCGACCAGCGAGGCTTTTGGCGGCACAACGATGCCGTGCAGTTTCTGTTGCAGATGGATGCAACCGCGAAGTCGTTGGGCGCGAGCTGGCGCGTTCTCTACAACGACTACCGCGTGGCCGAAGAGGTGAACGCCGCCACGAAGACGCGCAACGTGGCTTTCACGGGAAACATCGACAAAGGGGGCAATTTGAATTGGCACGGACCCGAGGGCCTGAAGCTGCATTTTCATCTCGACCTCAAAATCCCCAGGAAGCCTCCCGCTCCCGCTACGCCGCCTGCGTGTGCCCCAGGTCCCTGATTCTGGGACCTGGGATATCACGCGAAGCGCGTGAGTCTCATCACGCAATCACTACGCAGCACTCTTCGCGATCGGTTTAGCTGAAATTTTCTTCCGGCTCGCCTCCCAAAGATCGCGCTGCATCTGCAGGCTGAGCCACATCTGCGGGTCGGTGTTGAAAGTCTTTCCAAGCCGCAGCGCCATCTCGGCGGAAATTGCCGCGTGCCCGTTCAATATGCGGGACAATGCAGTGCGTGTTACACCCAGGTGCGCCGCCACATCCTTCACCGTGTGACCGGTCAGGTAGTACGCCAGAATCCGTCCGGGATGAGATGGGTTATGCATCATTGCCATGGTCAAGCTCCTTCGAGCGAAGCATGGTGAATCAGTGGTAGTCCTGGTAATCGACCAGGACCGCATCTTCGCCTTCAAACGTGAACGTCACTCGCCAGTTCTTGCTGACCCATACCGCATAATGCCCAGCCAGATCGCCCTTCAGAGGATGAAAGCCCCAACCAGGGACATTCATCTGCTCCGGCCTGGTCGCAATGTTTAACAGCGTGAGTTGGTCCTCAAGAATTGCCGCATGTTTCGGGCTGGATGCCCGCCTTCGAGCCGCTTAGGAAAAACTTCTCAAGCCCCTTATGCCGAAACGCCTTGATCATTCGCGTGTAGCGTAACGTATCGCTACACGCAGCGCAAGCGGGGCTTCAGCACTGATCCCATTTCAGGAAGCCAATCGCGCTTTCCTCAGCAAAGTTGCCGGTGAATTCACGCAGCTCACTACAATAGAAATAGAGAGTCAGAAGGAATTAAAGCCACGGCCAAAGCCGTGGCTTTTTCCGTTTCATAAGTCCTTTGTTTGGACATCTTTAGGATTTAAGTCCTTTAAACACCGCACTTAGCACTCGGCACACCCGTTGAGTGCCTCGTTCCAAAGGATTTATGCGCCACCCTGCCGAGGGAGGGGGGAGGGGGGTACCCCCGGTGGGATACTGAAGACGATGCGGAAAACAGATCGCTCCCGTCTCCTCCAGCAGCGTGCTGAACAGCTTCTTCCCGGCGGTGTCGACTCGCCCGTCCGCGCCTTTCGCGCCGTCGGCGGCGATCCGCCCTTCGTCACCCGCGCTGAAGGCGCCTACTCTGGGACGCGGACGGCAACCGCTACATCGACTACTTCGGCTCCTGGGGACCGATGATCCTCGGCCACGCCTTTCCGCCGGTCGTCGAAGCGATCCAGCAGGCCGCCGCGCAGCTCGCCAGCTTCGGCGCATCGACCGCAGCCGAAGCCGACCTCGCCGAGCTGGTCACGCAGGCCTTCCCTCCGATCGAGAAGCTGCGCTTCGTCAGCTCCGGCACCGAGGCCACGCATGTCCGCCATCCGCCTGGCCCGCGCCTTCACCCGCCGCAAGTCATCGATCAAGTTCGAAGGCTGCTACCACGGCCACGCTGATGGCCTGCTGGTAAAGGCCGGCTCCGGCGTCGCCACCTTCGGCATCCCCGGCTCCGCCGGTGTGCCGGAGGAGATCGCCCACTTCACCCTGGCGCTGCCGTACAACGACCTCGCCGCCGTGGAGGCCGCCTTCGCCGCGCGCCCGGACGAGATCGCCTGCGTCATCGTCGAGCCGGTGGTCGGCAATATGGGCTGCGTCCCGCCTGCGCCGGGCTATCTCGCAGGCCTGCGCGCTCACCCACCGCGAAGGCGCGCTTCTGATCTTCGACGAGGTGATGACCGGCTTCCGCGTCGCGCTCGGCGGAGCGCAGCAGACTTTACGGCATCACGCCCGACCTACCTGCCTCGGCAAGATCATCGGCGGCGGCCTGCCCTGCGGCGCCTTCGGCGGCACGCGCCGAGTGATGGACCTGCTCGCCCCGCTCGGCCCCGTCTACCAGGCCGGCACGCTCAGCGGCAACCCGCTGGCCATGGCCGCGGGCGTTGCGTCACACTCCGGCACCTCGCGAGAACAGCGAAAGAGTCTACCGCGATATGGAGGAGGCAAGCCGGCTGGTTGCCGAAGGCGTAGCGAAGGTCGCTCGCCGATGCCGCGGTCCCGCTCACGACCAACCGCGTCGGCGCGATGTGGACCTGGTTTTTCACCGGGCAGCCGGTCGTCGATTTCGCTACCGCAGCAACATCGGACACCGCCGCCTTCGGCGCGTCTTTCATCGCGCCATGATGGAAGCAGGTGTCTGGCTGCCGCCATCCAGTTCGAAGCCATCTTCCTCGGCACAGCGCACACACGTCAGGTGATCGACGTGACGCTCGACGCAGCGAAGCAGGCTGTCACTGCGCTGCACGAAGCACAGCCCGCGCACTAGAACTGGAGCGGCTTCTCCCACTCGGAGAAGACAAACTCCTTCAGGTCGTTGCGCTGGCGCGGTGTGATCTCCGATTTACGCGGTCCCTCGGGAAGCGAATCGGGATCGCCCTGATAGCCGACCGCGGTAACGGCAACCGTCTCGAAGTCGTCCGGGATGTTGAAGGCGGCCTTTGCCTTCTCGTGGTCGAAGCCGGCCATCGAGTGCGAGTGCAGGCCAAGCGCAGTGATCTGCACAGCGAAGTTCGCCATGGCCGCGCCGGTATCGTGCCAGGAGTGCCGGTTGATCTGCCCGTTATGCGCAAAGTGCTTGCGGGCGATCGACAAGATGAGCACTGGAGCATGCTTCGCCCAGTCCTGGTTGAACGGGACGAGAGCGTCGACGATCTTCTGGAATGTCGCATCGCCGCGGCGGCCCACGATGAAGCGCCACGGCTGCTCGTTGAAGGACGAAGCGGCCCATCGCGCCGCTTCGAAGCCCCGTTTCAGGTCCTCGGCAGGGACGGGCTTGTCGGCGTAAGCGCGCGGGCTCCAGCGATGAAGGATCGGTTCCACCATGCCGGCCACTCCGGGGGCATGCTTCAGGCTCTCAATCGATTCCGGCTTCGGCATCTGGTTGCTTCTCCTTGGCATTCAACTTGATCTTCCATCATTGTGGATGCAGGCCGAGAGCTTCGGCAATCGCGGGAATCGGTGTTGCCTTTCCATTCTCCTTCGTGACCACGGCAAAGCTGCCCTGATAGTCCCACACCGCCCAGCCGATGCCTTGCTCCTCGAGCGCTGTGCGCGTGTCGCGCAGCCATGCAGCGCGCATCCCAGGATCTGCGTAGGGCTGATAGACACCGAACTCGCCGCAATAGACCGGGACGTGGTGCAGTGTTGCCCATTTGCCGGCAAAGCTCAGCTCCGAACGTATGCGTGCGGCATCCCAGCGGTCCAGGCCGTAGGTGTTGATCCAATGCTGAGCGATGAGACTCTGCTCCTGGGAGATGTTCGACGCGATCGCATCCGGCGACGAAGGATAGGGCACGCGGCGCAGCGGCCGGACCTGTGCCATCGTCCAGGTCGCTCCCTGGTGCGTGAAGGGGAAGGGCTCGTAGTCGTGAAAGGTATAGATCAGATTGGGATCGGAGAGAGGCTCGAGGGTGAGCAGGTCCGGAAGACCGGACCAGTGCAGGGCAGTGGCGATGATGGTGTGGTTCGGCGCGGATTGCCGGATCGCGGCGATGATCCGTGTCTGCACTGAGCTCCACTGCGGGGCGTCATCGAACTCCGGCTCGTTCAGCACCTCGAAGAAGACGCGCTCCGGATCGGTGCCCGCGTAATGAGCGGCGAGTGCCTTCCACAGCGCGCAGAAGCGAGTGACGGCCGCATCGTCCGTGCGGAGCCGGCGCTTGAACTCGTCTGAGGGGTGGACATCGACGATGACCCGCAAACCATCCTGGAGCATGGTGTGGATCGCGCGGTCGAGCTCTGCGACAAAGACAGTGTTCAGTTCTCCGGGCGCCGCGCCGCGCACGAGCTCATCGCCGTCAATGCTGAGCCGCACGTGATCGAAGCCCACAGAGTGCATCAGCGCGATGTCATCCGCTGTGATGTAGCTACGGAGCCGTGCGGGTGAATAGTCTTCTGCCTGGGCAAACCACATGCTGGCGTTGACACCGCGATGCAGCAATTGCGCGCGACGTGCAGCCACACTCGCCGGTTGAGCGCGCAGGGGAAAGAAGGTTGCAACAAGAAGCAGAATGGATAGCACGGCCCGGACAATTCGCATGGCGAATCCCTTGTACATCAACAGGGAGGTTCACGCGGACTGGAGATGCAACTGACAGATCGCTATCATTAGAAGCTATGCCGCATCCAATCCCGCGCAACACGCGCCAGAAGCAGGCCATCCGCGATGCCTTCATTGAGGCAAACCGCCCGCTTTCGCCCGAGGAGGCGTTGAGCGCCGCGCAGCGCCACTATGAAACGCTGGGCATCGCCACCGTGTACCGGAATATCAAAACGCTGCTGGTCGAGGGATGGCTCGATCCAGTCTCTTTGCCCGGCCAGTCGACACGTTACGAGCTGGCGGGCAAGGCGCACCACCATCACTTCCACTGCCGCAAGTGCGGCCGGATGTTTGAGCTGGGCGGCTGCGCGAGGACGGTTATGCCGAAGCCGCCGCGTGGATTTCAGGTGGCCGGCCATGAATTGATGCTCTACGGCAATTGCGCGCGGTGCGCTGGGTCATCCTCGGCCAGCCGACGACGGGATGGTCGATAACGATTATTTGTTATCATTAACGAGAATCTCTCTTGCGCGAAAGTCGGTTTTCTTATGCATCTCCTGATCGTGATCCACGCGTTGCTGGCGGTCTTTGCCCTTGAGGCGGTCGCGATGCTCGCTGCCTGGCTCCTCCGACAGAGAGAATATGCGCTCACGGCTTTTCTGCCGTATCTGGTCAGTGTTGCCACGGGACTGCTGCTAGCGACTGCGCTTCTTCATCTGTTGCCGGAAGCGATTGCCAGTCTTGGCAACACACCTCGCGTCTGGTATCTGCTGGCCGGCGGGATTTTGGGACTCTTCTTCGTGGAGCAGGTGGTTGCGGCGATCGTGCACTCCGGAGATGCCGAAGCCGCGGTGGTTCATGTGCACAGTCATGGGCATGCGCATCATTCACTACGCCCGGCGAATCTGATTGTCGCCAGCAGCCTGCATAGTTTTCTGGATGGCGTGTCGGTGGCTGCGGCCTTTGCTGCTGGCCCGCGCGTCGGCTGGATCACCGCGCTCGCCATCAGTCTTCATGAGGTTCCGCACCGCGTCGGAGATTTTGCCGTGCTGCTGCATGCCGGCTACTCCGCCGCCAGCGCATTTCGCATGGCGGTGCTGCCGTCGCTGGGCGCTTTGCTTGGCGTGGCGCTGGTGGCCGGCTTTGGAGCGAGCGGCGGCACGGCGGTCTACTGGCTGCTGCCGATCAGCGCCGCCAGCTTCCTGTATATCGCGTGTGTGAACCTGTTGCCGGAACTTCGGCACCAGCACAGTCGCCTGGGCGTGGCCCTGCAGATGGTCTGCCTGCTGGGCGGAGCTGTGCTGGTCGCGCTGGTCGCCGGGCTCCCCGGCGCCTAGGTCGCAGGTGTTTTATGGAACATCAAAAGTCGTTGTTCCGGCGCCGAGGGGACGGGATTTTCCATGCCACTCAAACGTGCCGCTTAGACCTGCCGGTAGCGTGATTTGCACATGAAGGCCAACGCTGCTGACCTCATAGTGAGCGTCGATCTCTCCGAGTGGATGAGGATACCGAATAGCAAGCTTCTTGAGACCGCCGAGTTTCGGCGCGATCCGCACGGTGCGGAACCCAGGGCTTCCGGGATGAATGCCGCCAACGATGGTCAGCAGATCGTAAGTTGGATGCGCGCTCCATGCGTGCGAATCGGAGCGTGAGTCGCCGGGCATTTCGGGCCAGGTGCTAAATCCCATGGGCAGCAGCTCGCGCCATGGACCGAGTGAGGACAGATAGAGGTCTCCGAGGCCGGCGTGTTCGAGAGCGCGCGCCAGGTAGAAGCGGAAATAATAACTGGCCGGAATCAGATGCTCCCGGTCGTTCACAATGCGTTGCAGGATCTCCTGTTGCTCGGGTTTGGGAATGACGTCGTAGAGAACTCCGAGAATGTTTGCGTGCTCGCTGAAGACGGTCTTGTCTGGTGAATCCGCAAGCAGCTTTCGCTTGGGCGACCAGCAGCGCTGATGAATCGCGTCGCGCAAACCCGCGAGGCGTGAATCATAGGCAGCGGCAACCGTAGAGTCGCCAAGAGCGCGTTCAAGCTCCGATGCATCGAGTAGAGCGCCGGCGAGTTCCAGGGAGAGCACACAGGATTCCCCCTGCCGGTCGTAAGTGGGAATCCTCTGACCTTCGGGCACCCAGTCGACGAAATTCCAGTAGCGCGGCTCACGGAGAAGGCCATCAGGCTGCAGGTAGTTGAAGAACCACGCCAGCACATCGCGGGCGCCCTGAAGATTGTCCCTGACGACCTGTGCATCCGGTCGATACCAATAGAGATCATGAAGCATCCCGATCCAGTACAGAGAGAACGGCGGAATGATCTGCTCGAGACTGCTGGGATACCGGCTTTGAGTCAGCCCCTCCGGAATCTTTGAATTCGCAAACGCCGTGATTGCCTGTCGCGCGAGGCGGTCGTCGCCGGCGACTGCGTAGGAGATGAGCGCCTGGATGCGCGTATCGCCCACGTATTGCAACTGTTCATAGTACGGCGTGTCCATGTAGGTTTCGTGCGCGTCCAGCCGTGCCGTGCGCCAACCAATCTCCCAGATGCGCTGAAGGTCCGGGTCGCCGGAATCGAAGCCGGCGCGCTGCCGGAATGGATAGGTGCTCTCATGCGCGGCAAGATGGTTCAGAGTCAGTGGGCTGTCTGCCGTTTCGATATCGATCTGCAAGTAGCGCCATGTGCGCCACCACAGCGGCTCAAAGGCGCGGTTGGGACTGCCGTCGGGGAGGACTACGTCATGGAAGCCAATGGCGTGCCGGCCGACGATTTCATCGCGATTGCCCTTCTTTAAATGCTGGTCGTACAAAGCTTCTGCGTAAGTGAGCGTGATGCGCGCACCGTGGCCACCGCTGAACGTCAGCTCCGGATACGCGGTGGTCAGAGTCTTACGGTCGAGCAGCACCTGAGTCGTGGTGTGCGCCGGAATCGTCAGCGCGTGCTCTGGGAACCCGGAGGAGGCTGCATCCGCAAGCCCGGCGCGGACGATTGCGCCTGCGCTCTCGCCTTTATAGGTCATCTGGGGCAGGGGATCGGGCACGAGGCGCCAAGGTATGTTCGCGACATCGTATTCCGACGCAACTCTTCCTGAATCCGAACTGTAGTCTTCGCGTATCGCTGTGCGAGCCGGCACCCAGTTCAGCGATGTATCTTTGGGCTGTTGCCAGTTCCATCCATAGCGTGAGGCATCGAGGGTCTCGCCGGGGCTCGCAGCCATGTAATCGCCACGCCCGTCGTCCTGACGGGGGATGACGGTGAGTCCATGCTCTTCTGTCACGAACCAGCTATCGTTCGTATCGGCCGCTGATTCCGCGGAGGTGTCTCCCTGCACCAGAAACGCAGTGCGGTCAGACATTTGCGAGACCGCTGCATAAATGCCGAAGTTCCACACCGTCGCGTTCAGCAGATTTGTTCCTGCATGCAGAGCAGGCGCCAGATCGAAGGTCTCAAAACGCCAGTGGGGCAGGTCGCTGGCGGCGGGGCCGGCGCCGATGCGTTGGCCGTTTACGTACAGCAGAAACCGCCGGTCTCCACTTACATGAACGACGTAGTGCTGCGGCCGGGCCGCGAGTTGAATGGACTTACGGAAGTGAAGGACGATCGGCTCGCGCAGCGGCGCGGACGGATGCGAAATCCAAATGGCGGACCAGCGCTTCGGTGATGTTTCGGAGTGCGCAATGACTCCGATAGAGCACAGAGCGACGCAGACGATAAGGCGCAGGCAGGACAGCGGCTTGCGGGTGAGCAACCTTAGAAACCCCGAGAGAAGGTTGGCGACGACCTCCGGAACAAATACACGGCGTTCAGAAGATAGCCATCGAGAAGAAGAAGATACAGCCAGCCATCCTACGAGGGTGGTCGCGTGAAGGCCAGGGCGGTGGAAAGAGTTGAAGTCTACCCCACAAATTCGATAGAAACCCCGGGGCAAATCGGATTGCGGACATTTCCGCTTGACACTCGGGAACTGCGTCGATAGGCTACTGTTCGTTGTGATTTCCAGTGGGATCGTTATCACAAGGAATTATCCCGGGACCCCGGGACCGTCCTCAGGACGGCTCATACGTAAGAACTGATTGAACGACTTAGTTTCAGGAGGCGGTTGTGAAATTCATATACCAGGACGCTGCGAAGCCACGTCTTTCCAAGCATTTTGCAGTTCAGTTTTTGACACTATGCCTCTTCCTCTTTCTCGCGCGAGGGGCATGGGGCCAAGCGAACGCCGCATCACCGGTACTGTTACGGACCCCTCCGGCGCCGTGATCCCCGATGCGAACGTGACGATCACGAACGAGGGGACATCCGTCGCGAACAAGACCACCACCAGCAGCGTGGGAACCTACTCGGTTACCGGCCTAACTCCCGGCACCTATACGATCACAGTGGATAAGGGCGGATTCAAGAAGGCCGTTCAAAACCATGTGAACGTGGAAGTCAGCTTGACGTCCACTATCAACGTCACCATGACGAGCGGTGCGGCCACAGAAACGGTTGAAGTCGAGGCGAGCTCGATCGCGCTGAACACAACCGCTCCCCAACTGGGCTCCACCATCGAGCCGGCCGTCGTTGCGGCGCTGCCCGACTGAGGTCTCTGGTCGCGGAAGCCAGGTCGATCAGTTGCAATTCCTGGCGCCGGGCACCACAGGCAGATACCTTCTCACATCGCGTCGAGCGGCGGCGTGGACTTCGAGCAGGAGATTGTCTACAACGGCGTTCCCAGCTCCGCAACCAGAGACCGAAGGCTACACGACAAACTTCAATCCGCCGTTTGAGCTGGTGCAGGAGTTCCGCGTAGAGCGCTCTACATTCTCGGCGCAATTCGGGCTTGGGTCAGGGCGCGCTGACTTACCAGATGGCGTCCGGCACGAACAACTACCACGGCGATCTGTTCGAGATTAATCGCAACAGCTTTTTCGATTCGGTCGGGTTCTTCAATGGCCCTGAATGGGATGCGTCGAATATTCAAAACAGTCTCCGACGGATCACGAAAACAACTATGGGTTCACCGTCGGCGGTCCGATCTGGATTCCCAAAGTCTACAACGGCCGCAACCGGACATTCGGTCACTACAGCCAGGAATGGTACAAGCAGAACAACGAGGATACGGACGTCTCCACGGTGCCGACGGCAGCTGGAAAAGACAGGCGACTTCAGTGATTTTGTGGACGGCAGCACGGCAACTGTCATTCCGATCTACGATCCGACGACTGGGCAGCCGTTCCCAACGGCAACGTGATCCCGCCGAGTCGCATCAGCCCGAATTCGGCAAGCCTGTTGCAATACATTCCCGATCCGGATCGGCCCGGGAGCGGTATCGGAGGCTTGATCAGCAACAAGAGCTTTGCGCCCTTCATCAATCCGCAATCCAGCACGTCTGGGGCTTCACGGTCGATCAGGTATCTGACGCCGAAGCAAAGCATCCACTACAGCCAATGGCGGAACAGCTTCAGCAACTACAGTTTTGACAATCACCCCGTTCGTGGTCGCGCCCAATCCGCTGAACAGCCAGAAATATGAGCCGGCGCTGGGCAGCGGATTTCCTGCTGAACTATGACAACGCAATCTCGCCACAACCTGGTGATGACGGCGGGCTTTGGCTGGATCGGCGAAATCAACAACCAGTTCAACCTGACCAAGTACAGCTTCCCGGCCGTCGCGGAAGGCATAATTCCGCCAAATATTACTCTGTTGACGGTCAAGCATGCGCCGACGAACTGGGGCACCAGCGGCGCGTGGTTCCAGTCCATCAATCGCAAGCTTGGCATCGCGATTGTGAACAACTGGCTGTGGACGAAGGGGACGTCATACCTTCAATATGGGCTGGCGAATATCGTCGAGCCTACCAGGATGACAACGAAGAGCAGACCGCTGGCGGCCACTTCAGCTTCAGCCAGACGCACCGACTGTCGCGATCCCAACGACCCAATCTCGGCACGTACGGCAGCGCATTTGCCAGCTTCCTGCTTGGTCTTCCGGATTCCGCAAATCGCAGCAACTCGCAGGAACTGCGACTGCGCAACTGTGGATTTATCGCCCTACATTCAGGACGACATCAAGCTCACCCCAAGACTCACGGTCAATGTCGGCACTCCGCTGGGACATACAGGTGCCGTTCACGGAAGAACAACAACTGGTCGTTTCTTCGATCCCAACAGCTCGCGATCCGGCTGCCGGAGAGATCTCCCGGGAGCAGCTACAAAATTCGGCAGTTGCACTGGATGCGCCGGATAGGAATCGGGCCGACATTCACTGGGGCCACTTCGGGCCGCGGCTCGGCTTTGCCTATCAGATGAACAACAAAACTGTGGTTCAAGGCGGCTTTAACGTTGCGTTCCTGAACGGTGGCGCCTATGAATACGGCACCAACAAGGTTGCAGTCAATTACGGCAACCTGCTGGTCGGTTCCTTTACTCGCGGCAGCACCGGGGTACAACTTCCGTCCTACGGAAGCTGGGACACCAACATCTTGCCTAACCCGTCAGCCGACACCCTTCAGTCCGACCCTTGGTCGAGGAACGCAGATCAACGCCTTCAGCAAGAAATGACGGATATGCTCCCTATAGCCGAGCAATGGAACATCAATGTGCAGCGTGAGCTGCCCTACAACATGTTCGTCACAGCGGCATGGGTGGGAAATCGCGTCATCCATCTGCCCAGCCAGTTGAATGCACTCAACCAGCTGAATCCCAAGTATTTTTCTCTCGGGTCAACGATCTGCAGGATCTGAGCTTCTGCCGATGGTCAGCACAGGCGAAAGGCTATACAGCTGCCATATACCAAATTTCGTCAACGACTTTGGCGGATCGGCGACGGTTGGGCAGTCACTCAGCCGTATCCGCAGTACTCGTACATCTTCAACAACTTTGAAGGATCCGGAACAACCTACTACCAAGGCGCTGCAGATGCAGGTCGAGAAACGTTTCACCAACGGTCTTGTCTTTCCTGGCTGGATACACACTCTCCAGGCTGTGGGACAACACCAGCAGCGGATTCACCAGCTTCACCGCGGCTGCTCTGAACAAATACAACCAGAAACCGGAATGGGCAGTTTCCGGTGCCGACGAGACCAACACTTCAAGGTGAGTGGTACATATGAGTTGCCCATCGGTCCCGGCAAAGAAGTACTTCAACAACCACGGAGTGACCGGTCAGCTTCTGGGCGGCTGGCAGATTGGCTGGATCCTTGACTATGAAGCTGGCAGCCGCTGTGCGGTTCAGGCGAAATCAGCAAAACGGCAATCCATATCCGGGAAAATCCACATCGGGACCGAATGTAACATTGCGCCCGAGACCGCAATTCCGCAGTGTCAAGCTCAGCACAGCGATCGTATAGCCGTGCCAAGAGATTACTTCGCAGGCAAGTGCTAGCTCAGCGCAGATGTTCGACCAGGATGCATTTGTCGCCACACCTTCGCAGTATGTCCTGGGTAATGCGCATGAGAAACTATCCGAGAGCTGCGAGATCCTGCGCACGTACAACGAAAACGCCAACGTCAGAAAGCATTTCTACTTCGGCGAGCGCTTCCAGGGTATCCTGCAGGTCGATTACTTCAACCTCTTCAACCGCACGCAGTACTCAACGGTCCCGACACTAATCGCAGCAACGGCACTTTCGGACAGGTCACAAATCTAAGGTTCGCAAAATTCGAGGGGACCCAGTAACCGACAGGGACAGGTCAGCTTCCGAATTAGAGTTCTAGCCTGAAACCTCACGGGCCTGCCAGTAATCCGGTGGGCCCGTGAATTCTTCAGTAATTATCTTTACGCCGGACTGCTTAGCGTGGTCCGGTCTTTGTTTTCGTTGCAATTTTATTCTGTCGAAATACATGACTCTGTGAATCCATTGCTTGCTATCGTGTGCTCTTCGAGTATAAGTGGAATGTGTCGCATTCGTTTATCGTTCTGCGCTGTCATCATGCCGCTGGCGGCCTCGCGCAATCTGCGAATGATGAAGTCACACCGCAGGTGCAGGAGCTTTACGCGAGGCCAAAGCTGCCCAGCAGCGTGGAGATGACACCGCGACTGCCATCCAGAAATACCGCGACATGTTCAAGCTGGCGCCGCATCTTGCTCCCGCCTACAACAATCTCGGCATGCCTCTATTTCAATCAGCATGACTATGCGCACGCGGCAAAGGTGCTTGAACAGGGATTGAAGCTGAATCCGGATATGCCGACTGCATCCGCGATGCTCGGCCTCAGCTATATCGAAATGGGCGAGAACGAAAAAGCAGAGCCGCTGCTCGAAGCGGCGTTGCGCGCGAATCCAAATGACGACGACGTACAGATGGCGCTGGCGCAAGACGCTTCGATTCAGCCTGGACAAGTATGACGAAGCGACGCCCTAGCTGAGAAGTTATACTGAGCGCAAATCCAAAGGATCAGCAGGCATGGTATCTGCTCGGCAAGACCTATCTGCAGCTATCAGAAGACGCCCTCGGGCAAGATCAATCAGATCGATCCGAACTCCGTGACTGGCCCATGAAGTCGCCGGCGAAATCGACGAGAGCATGCACAACTACGATGGAGCGCTGGTTGAGTATAAGAAGGCCATCGACCTGGCGCCCGCAGCAGCCCGGCACGCATCGAGCACATGGGTAATACGTTCTGGGTCAGCTGGGCAAGTGGGATTCGGCGCAAACCGAATTCAAGGCGGAGCTGGCGAATGATCCAAACAACTGCACGGCGCGCTGGAAGCTTGGCCAACGCGATGCTCGAAGCTAATGGTCCGGCTCAGGATGCGCTGACCGACTGAACCAGGCTGTCGATCATTGCCCTGAGCTGATGCAGGCGCGAGTGGATCGCGCCCGCGCGCTGATCAAGACTGGGCAAGCACGATGAGGCGTTGCCGGATCTGCTGATGGCGGAGAAGGAGAGTCCGGATGAGCCTTCGATCCATTTTCTTTTGTCCTCCGTTTATAAGGCACACAGGGCAAACCGCCGAGGCGCAGCAGGAACTGCGCACCTACGGACGCCTGCAACGCGGAAGCAAGTGAAGCTGTGCAGGACAAGCAAGCGATGCCATCTCAATCAAAAGCACGTCTCACTAGAGCTACGCAGTTCGAGTCTCTGACTGGGGCAGCGAGCGCGGCTCGCAGATCCGCTGGCTCCTGTCTTTTGTTTATTGGCATCGGCGTTGCTCGCGCAGATTGCGCATTGGCCCAGCAGAGCAAACCAGTCAGCAGGGTGGCGCGAGCACCGGCGGTGTCTACGCGCCCGTGCATGATGCGGAACATCACCCTATCACAGCAGGCGGATTTGTCGACAGCGGCCCGGTCGTCTTCAAGGATGTTTCGCGGCAGGCCGGCCTCACTGCATGGCGCTACTCGGGCGGGACCCCGGCGAAGACCTACATCGTCGAATCGCTGGGCAGCGGAGTGGCGTTGCTTGACTACGACAATGATGGCTGGCTCGACATTTATCTCGTCAACGGCATGACCTACGATGCGATGGATGGGAAAGCGCCAGGCGCCACATGCGGCTTTGTTCCATAACAATCACGATGGAACATTCACCAACGTCGCCGAAAAGGCCGGCGTGACGAACGACCGGTGGGGTGTGGGCGTGGCAGTGGGCGACTACGACAACGATGGCTGGCCGGACATGTATGTAACAAACGTTGGCAAGAACCGGCTCTACCACAACAACCACGATGGTACCTTCACCGACGTGGCCGAGAAGGCCGGCGTCGCGCTGGGCACGTGGTCCACGGGGCCGACATTCGGCGATTATGACGGCGACGGAAGCCTCGATCTCTTCGTCCCGGGATACACGGCCATACGATTTCAACGATCCTCCGGCAGTGGGTTCAAAATGCGGTTGTTTCGAACTATTTGTCAGTATCGTGGTGTAAGCGTCTTTTGTGGGCCGCGAGGATTGAAGGGTGAACACGACCATCTCTTCCATAACAACGGAGACGGGACATTTACGGATGTCAGCGTGAAGGCGGGAGTAGCCGATGCTCCTGGGTATTACGGGCTGGTGTCACTGTTCGTGGATCTGAACGGCGACGGCAAGCCGGAACTGCTGGTGGCCAACGATTCGACGCCAAACTATCTCTATCGCAACAAAGGCGATGGCACGTTTGAGGATCTGAGCTTTGAGTCGGGCTATGCCGTGAATCGTGATGGTCGTGAAACAGCCAGCATGGGAATTGCGGTGGGCGACTATCAAAACAATGGCCGGCTCGACATTCTGAACACCGACTTTCTCAGACGACTACAAAGTGCTCTACCGGAACAACGGCGACCTGGAGTTCACCGATGTGAGTTACGAGTCCGGCATCGCGAACGACGACCATTCCGTTTCTCAGCTGGGGCGATGGATTCATCGACTACGACAACGATGGCTGGAAGGATATCTTCATTGCCAGCGGGCACGTCTATCCAGCAGGTCGATCAAGCAGGACTGGGGCACCAGCTTCGCGCAGCGTCCGCTGCTTCTTCGGAACAGCTGCAATGGGAAAAATTCGAGCTTGTGCCTGCGGTGGAAGGGACCGGGCTTGCTGTTGTCGTGTCTGCCCGTGGCGCGGCGTTCGGCGATCTGTTCAATGACGGTAACATCGACGTCGGTGCTGAACAATATCGACGCGTCGCCGACGCTCTTGCGCAACGTAAATGCGGATCATCATCATTGGATCGAGTTCCGGCTCATCGGCGGAACGGGCAAGCCACGCGATGCGGTTGGCGCGTCTATCTATCTGAAGACGGGAAAAATCACGCAACGTGGCGACGTGTTGAGCGGCGGCAGTTTCGCCTCTTCCAACGATCCGCGAGTCCACTTCGGACTCGGGAGACGCAACCGCGATCGACTCAGTCGAAATTCATTGGCCGGGCGGCGGGCCGGCGGAAACGATCAATGTTCATGGTGTCGATCGCATCCTCACGATAGAAGAAGGCCGCGGTGTTACAGGGGAGTATTGCCCGAAGTGTCCCGCCGGGAAACCGAAGTGACTGTGAGGAGCGCCAGCGCTGGATTTCTGTTCGCGCTATGTTTGTTAGTGTGCTGGCCGATATGCGCACAGCAGGCCACATACATCCGGGTTGCCGACGCTGCCTGTGAGAAGTGCCACCAGAAGATATTCCGCTCGTATCTCGCCACTCCCATGGCACAGGCGAGCGGCGCCGCGGCGGAGAACCTGATTCCGGGATCATTTCGCCTGGCAGCGGTCGGTGTGGAATACACAGTTGCGAAAGCGGATACGAATGCCGAGCTCACGATCCGGAACAAGGCAACCGATGCAATTGCAGAACGCCACAGGCTGAGCTATTTCCTGGGGTCAGGCCACCTTGGCACGACCTATCTTTACAGCATCGATAGGTACCTCTTCGAGTCACCTGTCGCATGGTATGCGTCATCCCATGGATACGATATGAAACCCGGGCTCGGCGAGATGAAGGAGATGCCCCCGGCGCTACCCATGGAAAGCGGCTGCCTGCGCTGTCACATGAGTGCTGTGCAGCCTAGCGATGCAGGCACGATCAATCGCTATAGCGGACTGCCGTTTCTCCATACCGGCATCACCTGCGAAGCATGCCACGGTGACGCGCAGCGTCATGTGCAGACAGCAGGTAAAAGCCCGGTCGTGGACCCCGCTCGGTTGGATCCGGAACGGCGGGATTCGGTGTGCATCAGTTGCCACCTGGAAGGCGATGTTTCCGTAGCGCGGGCAGGACACTCCGTTCTGGATTATGTGCCGGGCGAATCCATCTCGGACTATCTCGCTTTTTATGTCTATTCCGGAAATAGTCTGACAGCGCGCGGTGTGAGTGAGGTGGAGCAACTTGCGCAGAGCACCTGCAAGCGCGTGAGCGGCGCGAAGATGTCCTGCACGAGTTGCCACGATCCTCATTTCACCCCAACTCCGGAGCAACGCGCCGCGTTCTTCCGGTCGAAGTGCCTCGCCTGCCATAACCAGCCGCAGTTTGCCGCGTCGCACCACACGGAGAATCCGGATTGCACAAGTTGCCACATGCGCCATACCGGGGCAGAGAATATCCCGCACGTCGCGTGGACCGACCATCGCATTCTCCGAGAGCCATTCTCATCGCAAACCAGCACCGTGCACCGGATGCCGGATGAACTGAGTCCGGTGTTTTCCTCCGGCGCTACCCAGCGCGATCTCGCCATGGCCTATTACAAGGAATGGCTGGGGTCGGGAAACCAGGGAGCAGAAGCGAAGGCGTGGACGCTGCTGAAGCAACAGCGCGATTCGATCGCAGACGACAAAGACGCCTTGGATGCATTTGGCAATATCAGCGCAGAGCGCGGTGACAGCCAGGAGGCGGAGCAAGCGTTTGAACGGGTCCTCAAGCTCGATCCGCGCGACCTCACTGCAATTTCGAATGTCGGGATACTGCGTGCGAAACAGGGCAGGATGCAGGAGTCCATTGCATTGTTGCGTCCGGCGTTCGAAGCAAACCAGGACGTAACAGGCTTGGCGATGAATCTGGCCCGCGTACAGTGCATGACAGGCGATGGCGCGGGCGCCCGCGCAACAGTTGAGGCGGCGCTTGTCTATGCACCTGGCATGCACAAGTTGCAAGAAATGCGCGATCAGATGTCAGAGTGCGGCACTCGGCAACACGCAGGAGCGGAGCAATGATCGCTGCTCGGTGTAATCGCACACTTGTCTCTATTATTCTTCTGAGCACAGTTGCTGCCGTTTGCCAGTCGGCGGCATCACCTCTCGATCAGGCGCGCACGCTGATGAATGACGGAAAGCTGACTCAGGCAGAGGCTGCTGCCCATCAATACCTGGCGCAGAATCCATCGTCCGCCGATGCCCACTTCCTGCTCGGGGATCTGCTCTTCCTCGAGAAGAAGCCACGAGAGTCTCTCGCGGAATATACGGCCGGCGCAAAGTTCAGGCGCCCGGGAGCAAAGGAGTTGCGGATCGTCGCCTCCGATTACGTGTTGCTGGGAGACTTTGCGGATGCCGACAGGTGGTTCACGGAGGTGACCACGGACACACCAAGCGATGCGGAGGCCTGGTATCTGCTGGGGCGCACGAAGTACAACGAGAACCGTTTCGAGGAAGCAATCGCGAGCTTTGAGCGCGTGCTGGCGCTTCGCCCGAAGGACGTGCAGGCAGAGGATAATCTTGGACTTGCCGAGCAGGGACTAGGTCATACGGATTTGGCAAAAGCCGCATTCCAGACAGCCATTGAGTGGCAAAAGGGAGCATCAGCAGACGCTCAGCCCTTTCTCAATCTTGGGGCGCTGCTCACCGACCATGGCGACGCAGCAGCGGGCGTGCAGCAGCTAGAGACGGCTGTGCAGATCGCGCCGAACAATCCGAAAGCACGCGAGCAACTTGGGCGGGCTCTGCAGGCCAAGGGTGATCTGGAAGGCGCGCAGGCTCAGCTTGAAAGTGCAGTCCGGCTGGCTCCCAACGCGGCTGCGCTCCATTTCCGGCTGGGGCAGATCTATCATCAGCGCGGTCTGAGCCAGCGCGCGCAGCAGGAGTTCGCCGTCTGTGCCCGGCTGAATGGTGCTCACTCCTCGACAGAGGTGCCTAATCCGTTCTCTCCGGCAGCCGCCGGACCGTAGGCTCGCGCGATTTTTCTGATCCATGTATACATAGATGGCCGCATCGGGTATCTGCAGAAAGAGAGGCAGCATGATCATACTGGGTGTCGACATCGGTGGAACCAATCTGAAGTTCCGCACTCAGAAACAGGACGAGGTCACGAAGGTGCCGTCCGGACCGAAGATGACTCCCGAAGTCATGATGGCGGCGATCCACAAGCACACCGCGGGTTGGAAGTACGACCATGTCTCCGTCGGCTTCCCCGGGCCGGTGATCCATGACAAGCCACTGCTGGAGCCACACAATCTCGGCAAGGGATGGGTGCATTTCGACTTCAAGAAAGCATTTGGCAACAAACCGCTGAAGTTTCTCAACGATGCCGCAATGCAGGCGATGGGGAGTTACAAGGGCGGGCGCATGCTTTACCTGGGATTGGGCACCGGTCTCGGCTCCGCCATGGTTGTGGATGGCTCCGTCCAGGCAATGGAGCTGGCACATCTACCGTGGAAGAAAAGGCAATCTTATGAGGACTTCCTCGGCAAGACGGGATTGAAGCAGTACGGCCGAAAAGCATGGGAGAAGAATGTCATGAAAGTGATCGCGCTGATGTCGCATGCTATGGAAGCCGACTACGTCGTTCTCGGCGGCGGAAATGCAAAACTTATCAGAAAGCTTCCGCCCGACGTATATCTGGGCTCAAACGACAACGCCTTCAAAGGAGCATTCATGCTCTGGCAAAACGAGAAGAGTTAGTCAGAGTGGACGGTAGCCAAAGGGTCGCCTGGCAAGCCAACTGAGTGGTCTGGATTCACGCCGGCCTTTTCTGGGCCGCCTGGTAAGGGGATCACGGTGCGGGAGTCTATCCGTGCATGCGATGCATTGGATGTTCCCAACCGCGCTCTATTTGACGTCACGTCGAACGGTAAACCAAGACGAAGATTCTAGAGCTTTACCATAGAGCGTACGCTTGAAGTGATAGCCGGCGGAACACGGAAGCGATATCGCGTTGGATGTCACAAAAGCTGATCTATATAAACTACTCATCCAGTTGCTGAAAAAGGACGTGCGGGCGTATATTTCCCGAAGCCATAAATCACGAGACGGTCCTGTCGTGTAATGCCATGTTCGAAGAGGTCGAATAGGCGGGCATTGCACAGTATCAAGGGTATCGCGCGATTACCCCGCGGCGGCCCGGGCCGGACAAGACGTCCTAATCCACAAATTTCACAAACTCAACTGTCCCTGAATCGACTCTAGTCATGAGCACGAGTTTCGAGTGGGATCCTCACATCTAATAGTCACAATGGAGTGTTGTTATGAATCTGACATCCGAACAACGTGAGCAAGTGGCCGCTGAGCTGAAGAGGTTTGGCTCGGACCTTCAACTCAGTGACGATCAGAAAGAAAAGCTCCAAGACGCCTTGGCGGACGGTCGTGTCAAGGTCGCCGAATACCTCAAGAGCAATCCGGGCGTCACGAGAGCCGACATCGCCAAACACGTTGCCGCCAATCGTGATCAGATCCGCCAACGTGTGGTGAACTTCCTGACCCCGGAACAATTGAAGAAGTGGGACGCAGAGGTCGGGAAAGCCAAAGAATTCCTGGGCCAGAATATGGCCGCATAGGTGAGTGTCCGATATTTTCAGAGAACGGTATCGGATTGAACTTTGGGTTATTAGAAGGCATTACGCGGGAAGCTCTGCTTCCCGCGTAGTGTCGACGTCTTGAGCATTGCACTCAACCTGGAAAATCTCGAAGCTTGAGTCTTACTCGTACGGTTATTCAGACAAATAGAACGCATCGGATATTCGCTGAAAGTTCATCTCGGTTGTTGATTCTAAGTGGTGGCCAGGGACGGGATCGAACCGCCGACGCCGGCCTTTTCAGGGCCGCGCTCTACCACTGAGCTACCTGGCCAGCTCTTGCACAGGGCGTGCGCTGGAAGTGCTGTTCACTCTTCCGTTCGGGATGCTGGTTCGCCTTCCGCGCTCTCTCCAGGCCGGAGCGAGACTCGTCTCGGGGCAAAGCAGCGAGCGAGACAACTGCGTCAGTATAGCATCTACCACTGCCGCCAACGGATTACCAGCGCAGCGTTATCTGTTGGCGCACATAGCCTTCGCCGGCCGGAAAGCGCACGATGAGCCGCCCATCGTTGCTGACGCTACCGCCCTCCAGCTTGAGCCGAATGTGCGGGTCGCGCCGGCGAAGATACAGCGTCTGGGTGCTTCCGCCCTGAGCCTCGAGTAATAAGGTTAGCGTGCGCGGCACTTCCTGCTGTCGCAGCACTTTCAGCATGGTGGTGCGCGCGCCCGGCAGCGGCAGGGCGCCATCCGCGCCGTAGTCCATGCCAATTTCCACGGCCGGTGTTGGAATCCATAGCGCCCCGTCCCTGGTCAGGCGGGCTCCAGCAACCGAGCTCTTCAACGTTACAGATTGACCGCCGCGCGACTGGGACCGAATCTCCCACCCATCCTGGGCGCGCCGGAATTGCAGGTCGACCAGTCGATCGCCGACGTGGAGGTTGTGCAAGTCGGCGTGTTCCCACTGCGCCGGCAGGTGAGGGTCAATCGTGATGGTGTGGGCAGCCGCATCCAGGGACAGCCCGAACATGCCGCGCATCGCCGGGATCAGCACCATCGCCGAAGACCAAAGCTGGTGCGAGGTGCTGCGCCCGAATGGCGTAAAGAAGTCGCCGCTCAGCAGTTCGGTCACGGCGCCCAGGTCCTGCGCGGTGGTCAGGTTTGCCGTCTGCATCAGGTGGGCATAGCCGCTCAGAGTATGGCCGGTGCGGTATTCGGCGATTGAGGTCCAGCCCGTGAACAGCGGCCAGACCGAGCCCTGGTGATAGCTGATGGGATCGTAAATCGCTTCATGGTCGCCCACATCGCGGGTTCCCCAGTCGGTCGAAAATTCGTCGGAGGCCCATCGCGCGAACATCGTATCGGATTGCGGCAGGCCGCTGTGGCCATCCCACCAGGCCACGCTGGGGTAGATGGTTGCGGTGTTGTCCACCCCTTCTGCCGCGTTATAGCTGAAGGCATACATGCCTTTTTGTTGTGCGTACTCCTGGGGAATCCTTGCCGCGATCTTCTTCTCGCGGTCCGCTGCCTGGCCCGCTATATCGCCCATCTGCATGCGCTGTGCGAGGTCAGCAATTGCGCCGCTGGCCTGTTGATCCAGCAATGCCAGATAAATCTCTTGGTGAGGCATCTTGGGAATCCAGCTCTCCACCCAACCTGTGCCCTGCGAGTTGTCGTATATGCCGTCGCCGTCCGTATCGTGATCTCGCTCGAACTCCCACGCCTTCACCACCGCAGGCCAGTGCTTCTGAAGGAAGGCTGTATCGCCGCTTGAGTTTACGTAGTCTTCCATCGCCATCAGGAACAGCGGGGTTGAATCGGCCGCCGCGTATTCATACGGAGTGGAGGCCCAGTCGACTACATCGGCTGTCTGCGAATATTCGTGCGGCATCTTGCCGTCGGCGCGCTGGCGGGCGATCAGGAACTCCAGCTCCGTACGGGTCAGATCAAAGTCGCCATAGCTGTCGATCGCGTAGATCGTATACAGCGAATCGCGCCCGAAGAACCAGCCGAAACCCGGTCGCGCGGAATCGCCCGAGGAGTAGAAGCCTGCCACCAATCCGGTTTCCTTCCCGTGGCGCACCCGCAATTGATCGATAGAGGCGGCTGCCCAGCGGAAATCGTCATTGAACGCGGTGTCGGGTGTGTCGATTGTCGTCCGCGTGTCGAAGAAATGCGCATAGTAGTCGGCTGTCTGCCGGTACCGCGCAAGGGCCTGAGCGTTCTCCTCGCGCAGAGCAGCTTCCAGGCTTGCTTTGCTTGCCGCCTCGTGCGTGCGACCCAGGGCCATCAGCAGCGGATACGCCTTGCCTCGATCTGTTTTTGGGTTGTAATGAAGGATGAACTGGGTCTGATAGAACTTTGGTCGCTCCTGATAAGGCGCCAGAATGCCAGGCAGCGTTCCGGGCATCGCTACCGCGGCCGACAATTCAGGCCAGTCGGTGTGCAGCATGTACCAGCCTGGCTGTGTCAGTCCATTTGACGTGTGCGGGTTGAGCGGCACCCATTCGGGATTCGCGTTGCCTGGCTGCGGGGCTGGCCACATCGGTTTCACCTCCGGCGTGAAGCTGAAGGTCAGAGTTGTCGGGCGAATACTATCCAAAGAGAAAACAACCATCGCGCCCGTGCTGCTCTTGTTTGGATCCTGCGGGCCGCATTGCTCAGCAAAAAAAGTTTCGCGGAGCGTGAAAGCAATGTGGGAATAGGTAATGGTTGTTTGATCGGGCTGCACCTCAATTTCCGCTGCATGTGCATTGACGTCGATCGGGACGTCGTAGCCTTCGACCCGCGCCTCAATTTGCATATGACTCAGGATTTTGACTGGAAACAGCCATGCTTCAAACCGCCCATCCTGCTGACCGACGAACGTTCCGCATTCGCCGGTAACCGTGAATGGCTTCTCCGGATCTGTATGCTGCTGGAGCCGCAGCGCGCTCTGTACTGGGGCGAAGTTTTCGAGCGGGGCGAGCCAGTTCTGCGCGTGCGCCGTGCTGCAGGTTGCGATCAGGATTGTCAGCACTTGTCCTACACTGGAAGCCGTTCGACGCAACTTTCTATCTCCATTCCGAGCCGTGTCACTCATGCCATGTTCGCGACCCCGCCTCACGCAGCTTACTCTGCTGTTTGCATTTCTGTTCCAGATTCTTTCAGCGAGCGCGCAGGGCGTCAGCGCGGAACAAGCAGCCGGCGCTGCAATGGAGCAGGCGCGCCGCGATGGCCCACTTGCGCTGCATACCTTTCTGGCAGCGATGCCGAAAGGCGGCGATCTCCACAGTCATCTTGGCGGTGCTGTATACGCGGAAACCTTGCTCAGCGATGCCGAAACGGATCGGGCTTGCATCGATCCCGAAGGATTGGATTTTTCCCGACGCGGGAATGCGCTTGCCACCGAGCCTTGCCCTACCGGCACAGTGGCGGCATCCACCCTGCCGCGGAACCAGGGGCTCTATGACAAGCTGGTGGACGCCTTTTCCATGCAGACCTTTCAGCCCACGACGGGAGAGAGTGCTCACGATCACTTTTTTGCCGCCTTCGATCATTTTGGAGGTCTGGCCGCCAGCCACAAGCCGGAGTGGGTGGACGAAGTTGCCGCACGAGCCGCGGCGCAGAACGAGCAGTATCTTGAGCTGATGGAGACGCCCGCCGAGGCCTTCAAAGTCATCGCGGAAGCGAAGGCCGTGCCGCCCGGCACCGGTTATGCAGCATGGCGTCAGCAGTTGCTGGACTCCGGACTCACACAGCAGGCGCTTGCCGTACGCCAGCAGATGGAGCGCTTTGAGGAGACACGTCGGCAGCTTGAGCACTGCGGCGCATCGCAACCAGCGCCCGCCTGCACAGTTGAAGTGCGGTATCTCTACCAGGTGCTTCGCAACATGCCCGCGCAGGCTGTGTTTGCGCAGCTTGTGCTGGGCTTCGAGGTGGCCGCGGCTGATTTGGCGTCGCCCCACCCTCATTTCATTGGATTGAATCTTGTTCAGCCGGAAGACGCCGAATATTCCATGGCCGACTACACGCTGCAAATGCAAATGATTGCGGCCCTGCGCCCCTATTACCCGCATGTGCAGGTAACGCTCCATGCCGGCGAGCTTGCGCCGGGCCTTGTGCCGCCGGAGGGGTTGCGGTTTCACATCCGGCAGGCAGTCGAAATTGCCGGCGCACAGCGGATCGGGCACGGTGTGGACGTGATGTATGAAGACCGGCCCTACGATCTGCTGAAGACAATGGCAAGTCGCCACATCCTGGTCGAAGTCAATTTGACAAGCAATGATGTGATTCTTGGAGTCCGCGGTAAGAACCATCCTTTGATGCTGTACCGGAAATACGACGTGCCGGTCACGCTTTCGACAGATGACGAAGGGGTCTCGCGCATCGATTTGACACACGAATACGAGCAGGCAGTTGAGACTTTTGATCTGACCTACGCGGATCTGAAGGAAATGGCGCGCAACTCCATCGAATACAGTTTCCTGCCGGGACAGAGCCTTTGGCTGGATCATGACTACAGCCGGGCGGGGACAGCATGCGCGGCTGCGATTCGTCATCATGAGAGCGGCGGCGGATGCAGGGCATTCCTGGACGCCAACCCAAAGGCCGATCAAGCGTGGGAGTTGGAGGAGCGATTCCGCAACTTCGAAGCCGCGCAACACCAGCAGGATAGCCGCCATCTGCAGCGGCGCTGATACACTGAGCCTTCGTAGCTACTTCCCGCACCGAGAACGACGTTGCCCGCAGGAAAGAATAAGCAAATCACATACGCAGATGCCGGTGTCGACATCGCTCGCGGCGACGAGGCGAAAGAGCGCATCAAGACGATCGCGCGGCAGACCTTCAATCGAAGTGTACTTGGCGGTATCGGGGGCTTCGGCGCACTATTCGCGCCAGATCTCCGGCGATTCAAGCATCCTGTGCTGGTCTCGAGCGCCGACGGCGTTGGCACCAAGCTCAAGGTGGCGTTTGAATTGGGGGTTCATGACACGGTCGGCCAGGACCTGGTAAACCACTGCGTGAACGACATAGCCGTGCAGGGCGCAGAGCCGCTGTTCTTTCTCGACTATCTCGCGACAGGACGACTTGAGAACAAGATCATTGAAAAGATCGTGAGCGGGTTGGCAAAAGGCTGCAAGGAGAACGGCTGTGCTCTGATTGGCGGCGAGACCGCCCAGATGCCGGGATTCTACGCAGATGGCGAATACGATTTAGCGGGATTCATCGTCGGCGTTGTGGATCGCGACCGGCTGATAACTGGCAAAGATATTCACGCCGGAGACGTTCTTGTCGGGCTCCCTTCTACGGGCCTGCACACAAACGGGTATTCCCTGGCGCGAAAGCTGATCTTTGAGACCGCCGGTCACAGGCCGGGCGACCGAGTTCCTGCTCTGAAGGAGAAAGCGGGCGCTGCCCTGATGAAAATTCACCGCAGCTATCTCCCCGTCATCCGGCAGCTTACGCGTGCGGGAGTGGTCGCCGGTATGGCTCATATCACCGGTGGAGGCATCACGGAGAATCTGCCTCGTATCCTGCCGAAGCATATTTCTGCGGAGATCGACCTCGCCGCGTGGCCGGTTCCGGCGTTGTTTCGCTATTTGCAAAAGCTAGGCAATGTGCCGCAGGATGAAATGCTGCGCACCTTCAATATGGGCATCGGGCTCATAGCAGTGGTGCCGCAGGCAAAGTGGAAGCGCGCGCAATCCATACTCGGCCGGGCCAGTGAACGCTTCCACGTTATTGGTCAGACGATCAAAGGTGATCGCACCGTCCGTTATCGCGCATGAGCACACAACACCGTCTTGGCATCCTGCTCTCCGGTCGAGGTTCGAACTTTCTCGCCATTGCTAATAGCCTGGCCGCCGGACGCATCCCGAATGCAGAAATCGCCGTAGTCATCTCGAACAGAGCCGATGCACCCGGTCTGGCCGCAGCGCGGGAGCGCGGCCTCGAAGCGATCGCCATTGAAGCGAACGGCCGCAAGCGCGCCGAGCATGATGCAGCCATTGTCGGAGCGCTGCGCGAACATCAAGTCGGTCTGGTCTGCCTCGCCGGCTATATGCGGCTGCTTTCGCCTGAGTTCATCCAGGCGTTTCCGCAGCGCATTCTCAACATCCACCCATCTCTGCTGCCTGCGTTTCCGGGATTGGACGCCCAGCATCAGGCCTTTGAATATGGCGTGAAAATCGCAGGTTGCACCGTGCATTTTGTCGACGAGCAGCTCGATCACGGTGTCATCGTTCTGCAACGTACTGTCCCTGTCCTCGAGACGGATGATGCGGGCACATTGAGCGCGCGCATTCTTGCGCAGGAGCATATCGCTTATACAGAAGCGATTGTTCGCGTGCTGTCGGGTGAGTACGTTGTCCGCGGCCGTCGCTATGTGCAATTGCCGCTACAGGGTTAGAAATCGTAATGCACGCCGGTCAGTGCCTCGGAGGCTTCCCATAGGCGCTTGCCGGCTTCCGGTTCGAGCGCATGCGGCTTCGGTCTGACCTCAACTGGCGCCCCCTTGATCTCCGCAATTCCATTCGGCCCATAATAGCCACCGCCATGCACATCAGGAGATGTTGCGGCATAGAGAATCGGCCAGGAGCCGCGATCATCCGATTGTCCGACGAATGGGAACACAAGCCCGATCAGGCGCCCACGCAAACCGCTGCCCATTCCGTTGCTGACGATATTGGTGACCGCGACGCCGGGATGCGCAATGACGCTCATGGTTTTGGCAGAGCGCCCCTGCAGGCGCCGGTCAAGCTCCAGGCCAAAAACCAGGTTTGCCAACTTCGATTGCTGATAGGCTCGCCGCGGGTCGTAGCCGCGCTCTGCGTTCAGATCGTCGAAGTTCAACCGGCCCCCCTTGTGCGCGATCGAAGCGACCGTCACGACACGGCTGTTTGCCTGTTGCAGCAGCGCCGGCAGCAGCAGGCCGGTCAATGCGAAGTGGCCGAGATGATTGGTACCGAATTGCATCTCGAAACCCTGCGGCGTCGAACGGCGCTCCGGAATTGCCATCACGCCCGCATTATTGATCAGCAGATCAAGAGGGGTACGCTCATTCAGGAACTGCGCGGCAAAACGCCGCACTGACTCCAGGTCGGCGACATCAAGAACGCGCACCTCTATCTTTGCGGAGGGATGTTCCGAGACGATTTTTGCCCGCGCGGCGTGGCCTTTTTCCGCGTTCCGGCAGGCGAGGATCACGCTTGCTCCGACGCGCGAGAGGTAACGTGCGGCTTGGTAGCCGATGCCGCTGTTCGCGCCGGTAACAATGGCAAGCCGTCCCTGCTGGGGCGGTATCTGTCTCGGAGTCCACCTGTTCATCGCCTGCCTCCCTTTGTACGGCCGTCTATGCCGACCGTGTTCCTGCTTCCTGCAAAATGAGCTTTGCAGTCATTTTGTGTTGTCCGCGGAGGAATGTAATCGTCACAGTATCGCCGGTTTTATGTTCGTCCATGACCTGCGAGATATCCTGGCCCGTGGTCACCTGCCTGTCGTCAATCGCAATAATCAGGTCGCCGCCTAAATAAATTGGCGTGTTGCCAAGGTAGGCCTGCTGTGTGCCGCCATGCAGTCCGGCTCGCTCCGCGGCGCCCCCTGGCAGTACGCGCTGGATGAGCACGCCATAATCTGCGGCGAGACCCATCTGCTGCGCCAGATCCGGCCCGATGGGCAGAGAAGTGATTCCGAGTGACGGCCGGCGAATGCGTCCATAGTGCGCAAAGTCCTCGAGTACCGCCTTTGCCGTGTTGATGGGAATCGCAAACCCGATGCCGGCACTCTGCTCCACCTGTTCGTTGGGATTGGTCGCGATCAGCGAATTGATGCCGATCACCTCGCCCCGCGAATTCAGCAGCGGGCCGCCGGAGTTGCCGGGATTGATGGCAGCGTCGGTCTGGATGGCATTCTCAATCAGATTGCCCTCCGGCCCGCGAACCGAGCGCAGCGCGCTGATAATGCCCGTGGTCATCGTGCCACTTAATCCAAAGGGATTGCCGATGGCATATACCTTCTGACCGACCTGCAGGTTTTGGGAGTCGGATAACACAACCGGCTTAAGATCCGGCGCGTCGATCTGCAACAGCGCCAGGTCATGCGGCGTGTCAGTGAGCACGACCTTCGCCTTGTACTTGCGCTTATTCGAAAGGGTCACTTCCACCTGGCGGCCGGGGCGCCTGTCCGGCCCTTCGATTACGTGATAGTTGGTCAGGATGTGCCCGTGCGAATCGACGATGAAACCTGAGCCCTGCCCCTGCTGCGGCACCGCACCCCAGAACCAGTCGTAAGCGACTGTTGTAGAGGTGATGTTCACCACTGCCGGCAACACGCGCTTGTATACGGCGATGTTGTTTTGTTCCTGAGTATCATAGCTACTTTGCGCGTCTGCTTCGGTCAGATCGAGCGAGCGCTCCAGGTGAATCGTGTGCCCCAGTAGCGGCAGCTCATGGCGTGCGAGCTTCGGCAACATCCGCGCGCCGGGAATACCAAATGTGGTGATATACCAGAACGCAGCAACGATCAGGACAACAAGGACGGCCAGGCGACGCAGATTCATAGTATGAACGTTCTCTCCTTACTTTCATTTCGGCGCGGCGGCGAGCGCGCACAACTCGCGGTAAACAGATTCTGTCTGCCGTTTCACATCATCCAATGACGCGTCATTTCGAATGATGGTATCGCTCAGGCGCATTTTTTCTTCCTCGGGTAATTGCGCGGCAATTCGCTGCCGTGCCTCCTGCTCCAGCGCCGCACGCGTTGCGGTATTCGGATTCGGGCCGGCGAGACGCGCTACATACCGTGCGATGCGCAATGGCTCCCTCGCGGTCACCAAAATGCGACGATCGAATCGTCGCTCCCAATCGGGAGTTCCGGCTGCGCGCCCGACCTCAAACAACAGCGCTGTTTCATAAATCGCGACCGCGCCCGGTTTTTCCTTCTCCAGCGTCTCCATCCATCGCTTCTGCTCGGCGATCACCGGCGGATGCACGATAGCATTCAGCTCTCCGCTGCGGCCTTCCGCAAACGCAACGCGGGCGAGCTTTGGCCGATCCAGTGTTCCGTCGGCGCGTACGATGTCCGGGCCAAACGCGTGCACGATCTGGGCATACACGGCTTGTCCGGGCTCCATCATGGCCCGGGCCACCGCGTCCGCTTCCATTACTTCGGCGCCCAGGCTGCGGAAAATCTCCGCCACGGTGCTCTTGCCGCTGCCTAGTCCGCCGGTCAACGCCACGCGCAGCATGGGGCTGGCCTAGAGAAGACCGCGGCGCAGTTTCGCCGCGCGGACTGTATTCGACATCAGCATTGCGATTGTGAGCGGGCCAACACCGCCCGGCACGGGAGTGTAGGCTCCGGCCACGCGATACGCCGCAGGATGCACATCGCCGATCAGCGTTGATCCTTTAATGCGGAACTGTTCTTCGCGCCGGGCGTTGCCGCGAAAGAAACGATCGAACTCCTCCTGTGTGTTCAAGCGATTGATGCCGACATCCAGCAGCGTAGCGCCAGGCTTTACCATCTCGGCGGTTACATAGCCGGGTCGGCCAATCGCCGCCACCACGATATCCGCGCCGCGGCAAACCCCCGGCAGGTCGCGCGTCTTCGAATGGCAGATTGTCACTGTCGCATTTTCCGCCAGCAGCAGGATCGCAGCCGGTTTTCCGACGATATCGCTGCGTCCGATGACCACTGCATTCTGTCCTGCGATCGGCAGGTTGCTGCGTTTGAGTATCTCAATCAACCCAGCGGGCGTACACGGCGCGAGAGCCGGTTGTCCGGTCTGCAGCCGTCCCACGTTTACGGGATGAAATCCATCGACATCCTTTTCGGGAGCGACCGCTTCCAGCAGCCGCTTTGCATTTATCTGCGGCGGCAGCGGGAGCTGGATCAGGATGCCGTCGACGTCATCGCGCGCATTCAGCTCGGCTACGAGCGCCAGCATCTCTTCCGTCGTCACGGTTTCGGGCGGCGTGATCAGATCGCTGCGCAGGCCCAGTTCCTGACAGGTGCGCACCTTGTTCCGAACATAAATTTCCGAGGCAGGCACATGGCCGACCAAGACCGCGGCGAGCCCAGGTCGAATGCCCTTCGCTGCGAGCGCCTGCACATATCGCACCACATCTTCCTTGATTGCTGACGCTATCGCTGCGCCATCAAGCCTGCGTGCCTCTTCCATGTCCCTCCGTAAGTGCGCTCTCGATTTGAGTATCGCAGCCTGTATCTATGGTAATTGCTCGGCATACACTCGAAGTATGCGGGAGCCAGTGTTTAAGGACAGGGATCTCCGGTTGTTGGCGTGCCCCGGTTGTCATGCCTCGCTGGAACAGATCGATGCCCAAACTGTGCGGTGCCTCGCCTGCGGGCGCCACTATCCCGTGCGCGACGGGCTGCTCGTCTTCTGTGCGAATGCGGGGTCTTAGCCCCGGCAACAATCTAATGCGACGGAATGTTGCGCGTGGTCATGAAATAGGCGATTACCAGGACAGCAACCAGGGTCAGCACAAGCACAACCATCAGCACTCCCCATGTGAAGCCGCGCTTTTCGAGAAAATCCTTCGCGGCATCGTTCCGATTGTCATCTAATTGTGATTTGTTCATCTGGTCGCCCCGGTATTCACAGCGGCAAACAAAGATTCAACGCTTCGATACATACCTTACAGGCTAAGCCAGCGTCTTTATGTACGGGAGTATTGAAAGAGCTTTGAAACCTGCACAACATTTTCTGCGTACGGGGTTGATAGAGGAAGAGCTTCACGAGGAAGGGGGCAGGCCATGAAAGATCAGGTGAGAACGGATGACCGCATAGCGGCCAACGATTTTCCGCTAGCTGCCCCGCAGATCGAGAAGTTCAGTGCGGCAGAGCTTTCCAACTTGCGCAATGAATTGTTCCGTGGGCAGTTGGATAGCTGGCAGGCGGCTGACCTGGCGGCAAATTTCCTTGCCGGCCACGGTTATGGCGCGAATACGGAGAATTTGCGGGAGGCAATCGGCGGCCTTGAAGTCTCACGCTGCTCCCTGGATTGTCTGCAGAGCGCACTGGAAGGCGTGGCTTACATCCAGTAGGCGGCGCGGCACGTCACTGTCTATTCGTACTTCAGGCTTTCCACCGGATCGAGCTGTGCGGCTCGAGTGGCCGGTAGTGTTCCGAAGACGACGCCCACCACGACCGAGGTGGCAAGCGCGATCACTACCGACCAGGGAGATATTGGAAGCTTGTAGTCCGTGAAGAAGCGGACCGCGACCGGTGGCGCCATTCCGAGCAGCGCTCCTACGATGCCCCCTGCAAGCGAAATGAAAATCGCCTCCATCAGGAATTGAAGCTTGACCTCGCGCGCCGTCGCTCCAAGTGCCTTGCGGATGCCGATCTCGCGGATCCGTGAGCGCACATTTGCCAGCATGATGTTCATGATGCCGACCCCGCCAACCGCCAGCGTGACGGTGGCAAGCAGGAGCAGCATGACGGTGAGTGCATCGGCAATCTGGCCGGCTACCCGAAGAATTTCCACCAGCGTGTTCGCGGTGTAGACCGAGTTCGGCTGGTGCCTGCCTTGGATAACGCGCAGGATCTCCTTTCTGGCAATCGGAATGTCGTTCTTATCGCGAATGGAGAAGAAGATCTGCTTCACCTTGTCCGTTCCAGTGAAGTAGCGGGCAACGGAATAGGGAATCAGGATTGTTTGGTCCGCTACCTCCGACATCCCGAAGGTGGTGACACTCTCCTTGAATGTGCCAACGATGGTGATTGGCATCCCGCTCAGCTGGAATGTCTGGTTGATGGCAGCTTCCGGACTGCCGAACAACTGTGTGGCAAACGGGATGGTGACCACGGCGGCCTTTGTGTGTGTAGCTTCGTCGGTATCGTCGAAGAAACGGCCCGCGGTCACGATCAGGTGTCGGATCACGCGGTATTGCGGAGAAACGCCAAGCACCAGCACGTCCTTGGCAATGCCGCCGCCAAAGCTCACGCGGTCGTGCATCTCCAGCATGGGAGAAGAGGCCGCAACTGCCGGCACCTGTGTGTCGACGGCATGCTCATCGTCAATGGTGAGCAGATCGTTCCGGTACTCACCCACACTGCCGGAGGACCCGCCGGAGTACTCTACCTCCACCATGTTTGGGCCGATATTCTCAAGCAGCTTCATCGCATATTGCTTGCCCGTAAGCCCGATGGTGGCCACCAGGATCAGCGAAGCCGAGCCGATCACCATGCCCAGGGCGGTCAACGCAAAGCGCACCTTGTTGACGCGGAAGCTGTCGATGGCCAGCATCGCAATCTCGCGCAGCAGGATCGTCCGCTTGGCGCTGGCTAACGTGTGTTCAAAGGCCGCGCGGCTCATGGCCCGGCTGGCAATGGCGGCCCGGGTGGCGGTAGACCCCCGAGCTGAAGTCGCAGTGGAACTCCGGGATGGAGTGGCGGTCGGCGTCATGTGCTTCTTATTAGAGGATGCCAAAATGGCCCGGTCTGGTTCTGCCTTTTCTCAGCAGACGCACAGTCGCGCATTAGCGGGCGAAACTGAGCGTTTTCTTCTCTCTAATTCTAATCGGCCATGACGGGAACGAACCCCCGAAGACTCCTCTCCAGAGGCAAGAAACTGCCAGGTTTTCCTGGGGAGAATGGATGAGTGTTGTTTTCAGAAGTTCGTGGCTTCAATGGGTCGAGATGCTGCTAGGATGTGGAGCAATTCGTTCGAGGGCCATGCGAAGGCGTGTATCAATGTAGTCACTATGGCTGGCGGCATGAAACTTCCTGTTTCGAGGCTTCTGGTCCGCTCACCTTGCCGTTTCCCTTCTCCATTGAAGCCAGCCGGGCTTCCTTCGATTTGACCAAATCGAACGCATAAGGGGTTACTCCGTGCATACAGAAATGAACGCTGGCAGGTTACTTGATCCCCCGAAATTGGTATGGGCAGGCAAAGCGTCATCATGAAATCTTTGGTCTTGCACGCGGGGAGTTTACAGGGTAGTGGTGTCTCCGCGCGTTTCACAACAAGTTGTTCCTAGAAGTACTTGCGGCAGTTTTCAATTTCCCAGATACGGCGATCGGAAGCCTTGCGGCGTCCGTGCTTTGGGCGATACGAACTATCCTCCCCCGCGCCCTATCTGTTTGCTTTGGTTTTCAACCCGGTGCCGTCGAGCGCCGGGGCTACGTTGGGGGCGGATGAGCTCGTCCGCCTTTGATCCGAAGGATGCGGTAGGAGATGAATACCAGCGCAGATTTCCTGGTGTTGCAACCCCGGCCTTATGCCGCGCTGCGGCTTGTTTGTTTCCCGCACGCCGGAGGCGGCCCCAGTGCCTTCTTCTCCTGGCCCTCCAGGCTCGGTCCGGAAATCGAATGCGTCTTCATCCAGTGCCCGGGCCGGGGGCAACGCCTCCGAGAGCAACCCCTGACCATGGTCGCGGATCTGGTCCAGGCCATTGCCGCCCGTTTGGACGTCTTTTGCGACAAGCCATTCGCCTTCTATGGCCACAGCTTCGGGGGACTGTTGGCATTCGAAGTGGCCCGGCGCCTGCGCCAGATCGGCATGCAGGTACCCCAGCGGCTCCTGGTCGCTGCCAGCCGACCTCCGCATTTGCCGCTGGCGCTCGCCCCGATCCATCGGCTTCCTGAAAGCGAATTTATCGAGACCGTTCAGGCACGCTATGGAGGGATCCCGGCAGCCATTCTCGAGGAGCGCGACATGCTCCGGATGTTCCTCTCTGCGATGCGTGCCGACTTTACCGCCTACGAGCTTTATCGGATGGAACCGGAGCCCCGGCTTCCGATCGCCATCACCGCCTTTGCCGGCGAGGACGACATCGTTGTAACGCCCGCCAGCATGAAGGAATGGGCGCTGCATACAAACCACGAGTTCGAGTTGAAAGTTCTCCCGGGTGGGCATTTCTTCTCCTCGTCTGGTCTTCCGGTGTTGCATGGGGCAATCCGCGATCGGCTCCTCGTGCCGCCGGCAATTCCGTGTGCAACGCCACACGAAGAGGGAAATCTTTACGGATAGTCCAGGTGGGCCTTGACGCGCATGAATCATTCCGCCGCTGCAGAAATCGACGATCCAATCGCCATCGTCGGCATTGGGTGCCGGTATCCAGGCTCCTCCAACGTGCAGGAGCTATGGGAGAACCTGGTTTCCGGCAAAGACGCAATTGGGCCATATCCATCGGGTCGTTTCCCTGAAGTTGACGAGGCATACGAATCGTCGCGAGCTCGGCCCGGTCGACTTCTGACCGATGCTGGCGGGTTTCTGCGTGATATCGACGGTTTCGATTCGCAGTTCTTCGAAGTGTCGCCAAGGGAATCCATCTACATCGATCCCCAGCATCGTCTTCTTCTCGAAGTCGCCTGGGAGGCATTGGAAGATGGCGGGCAGGTGCGGAGGAAGTATCAAGGCTCGCAAACCGGCGTGTTTGTCGGTCTCTGGACGAGCGAATACGAAACCCGGCTCTACGAATCCGGCAGCGAGCCCGATTTCTATTCCATAACGGGATGCGGACGCGCGTCTGCATCCGGCCGAATCTCGTTCACCTTCGGATTTGAAGGTCCCAGCGTTACGGTGGACAGCGCCTGTTCGTCATCGCTGGTGGCAATACATCTCGCCTGTCAAAGCCTTTGGACCGATGAATGCGAACTGGCGCTCGCAGGCGGAGCCAACATGATCCTTGGTTCCGAAATTCCTGAGCTGTTTACCAAGGCCGGAATGCTTTCGCCGGATGGCCGATGCAAATTTGGAGATGCCGGGGCGAATGGCTTTGTTCGCAGCGAAGGGGCCGGCGTTGTCGTACTGAAGCGGCTTTCCCGGGCCAGGGCTGATCAGGACCGGGTTTATGCGGTAATCCGCGGCGGTGCAACCAACAACGATGGCCGTTCGAGCGGTCTGCTGATCACGCCGAGCCGGCATGGGCAGCGGCAGATGCTGCTGCGGGCATGGGAAGCCGCGAGGATCGATCCAGCGCGTCTGCGTTATATCGAAGCCCACGGAACGGGTACCGGGGTTGGCGATCCGGTGGAGATCGGAGCCATTGCGGATGCCCTTTCTGAAGCCGGCGTGAAGCAATCGTGTGCGATCGGCTCGATCAAGAGCAACTTCGGCCACACCGAATCCGCTTCCGGAGTGGCTGGACTGATCAAATCAGCGCTGGTGATCCATCATCGGATGATTCCACCAAGCCTGCATTGCCAGACACCAAACCCAAAGATTGCCTGGGACAAGGCGCCTGTTCGCATCGCAACAAAATGTATTGACCTCGCCGCCGAACCAGGCCCGCTGCTGGCGGGTGTGAGTTCCTTTGGGATTACCGGAACCAATGCGCACCTTGTGCTGGAGGAAGCGAAGGCGCAAGCAGTAGAGATTGCAACTCCCGTCCGCCCGCTGGTTTTCACGGTTTCAGCCCGGACGCGAGAGGCGCTTGAGGATTTGCGAAAGGCCCATCTGCACGCGGTGAAAAACCGGACCGGCGGCCTCTCTCTCCATGACCTCTGCTATACCGCGAGCGTTCGCCGTACGCATCACGAGTATCGCAATGCAGTCGTCTGCACAGACTTCACGGAACTGGAAGAGCGACTGACTGCGGCGGTTGAGAACGAGCCGGCAGAAGGAGTTGTTTCCGGACGCGCCCTATCCGATAAGAAGCGGGTCGTTTTCGTCGCGCCGGGACAGGGCTCGCAATGGCTGGGAATGGCGCGCGAGCTGTACGGCAGTGAGCCCACGTTCAGAAAGGCTTTCGACGAATGCGACGCCGCCATCATGGCCGAGACGGGTTGGTCACTGACCGACCGTTTGCTTGGGCCGAAGGCTGAGGAATTTTTATCCCGCATCGATGTCATCCAGCCTGCGCTTTTTTCCATGAGCGTAGCTCTGGCTGCGGTGTGGCGTGCATGGGGTATCCAGCCAGACGCTGTGGTTGGACACAGCATGGGAGAAGTCGCCGCTGCTCACCTTGCGGGAGTTCTCTCTTTGCGGGATGCGGCGGCCGTTATTTGCCGCCGGAGCCGCCTGATGAAGACGCTGCGCAGCAGCGGCGGCATGGCTACAGTAGACCTGCCGCTCCAGGAGGCGGAGGCTCTGCTTGCAGGAACCGCGGAGCTCTCTGTTGCAGCCAGCAACGGGCCGCGCACAACTGTGATCTCAGGCGACCTGAAAGCGCTTGAGGCATTGCTGCGCAAGCTCGAAGCCCGGGAGGTCTACTGCCGCCTCGTGAAGGTGGATGTCGCCTCACATAGCGCACAGGTCGACCCGATTCTCGAGCAGCTCGCGGCAGAACTGTCCGACATCCACCCGGAGCCTGCGCGGGTTCCAATGCTCTCCACGGTGAGCGGCGAATTTGCCATTCAGCAGGCTGAGCCTGGCACTCACATGGATTCAGGGTACTGGGTACGCAATCTGCGCGAGTGCGTTCTGCTTGCGCCGGCGGTCAAGCGCCTGTGCGAATCCGGCCACAATGTCTTTATTGAACTTAGCCCGCATCCGATATTGCTGCCGTCGATTGAAGCGGCAGCGAAAGACATCCGCCCTGAAGTGACAGCCGTGGCATCGCTCCGGCGCGAAAAGCCGGCGCTGGCAACGATGCTGTCGAGCCTGGGGACCCTGTACGCCGAAGGCTATCCCGTCGAGTGGGAACGGCTGTTTCCGGATGGGGGCAGATGCGTGAGCCTGCCGCAATATCCCTTTCAGCGGGAACGCTGCTGGCCTGATCCGGCTGCGGCAAAGCACGCGGATGACAGAAGCCAGTATGTACATCCATTACTGGGCAGGCGCTTCACATCTTCGCGCCAGCCGAACACGACGCTGTGGGAGAGCAGGATTAGCCTCGAGACTCTCCCTTATCTGAGCGATCATCGCGTGCTTCGCTCTGCCGTATTTCCTGCCTCGGCATATGTCGAAATGGCATTGTCGGCGATTGGAACGATGTATCCCGGCCAGTCATTTGAGTTAGCGGATGCCGCATTCCTGAATGCCGCTTACCTTTCCGAGGACGGAGACAGGATCCTCCAGATTGCAATCACGCAGGACAGCACCGCATCCCATTCGTTCGAAATAAGGGGCAGATCGCACGAAGAAGAGAACTGGACGCTCCACGCGAAAGGGCGCTTGTCGTTACGTCCGCAGGAAGGACAAAACGCTGCTGTTTCTCTCGCGGAGAGCTTCATGTCCTGCCGCACGGTCCGCGACTCGAAATATCACTACGAAACGCTGGCGAGTAGTGGACTGAATTATGGTCCCGCATTCCAGGGTGTCGAAGAGGTATGGGTGGGCGAAGGCCAGGCGCTTTGCCGTGTTCGCGCTGCTCTAAGCGATCAAGACCGCTATGGAATTCATCCCGCCATTCTGGATGCCAGCTTTCAGGCGATGACGCACGTGCTGCCGGAGGGATTCTCTGCCGAGCACACATTCCTGCCGATCTCGATCGAAAGGGCTCGCATCTATGGGGCGATACCACAGGCGGCCGAAATTCTGGCGCAAGCCAGATTGGCAGGCAGCGATCTGCAGAAGGGGACCTTCCGTGTCGATTTGCGATTGCTCGGTGCGGATGGCTCGATATTTGCAGAAGTATCCGGAATGGAAGTAAAGAGGGTAGCCCGCGAGGACTCAGAAGATCGATCCGATTGCCTGTACACCATCCAGTGGATTCCGGAGCTCGCAGCGCCGGAACATCGTGATCTTCCGAACCTCTCCGGACAGCGCTGGGTGGTTTTCGCCGACGCGCTCGGCACCGGCACCACGCTCAGGGAATCGCTGGAGTTCGGAAGAGGCCGCTGCATCACGGTACGGCGAGGGCCGAAGTTTGTCAGAAATTCTGATACGGACTACGTGGTGCGTTCCGATTCACGCGCCGATCTCGATCAGCTTTTCAGTGAGATAGCGGCGTCGGGAGTTCCAAGCTCGGTGGTTCATTTGTGGTCTCTGGACCAGACAGGACCCGAACACAAAGAGCAGGCGTCTGGCCTCATGGATTCGCAGGCGATCGGAAGCCAGCACATTCCATTGCTGGTGCAGAGCCTCGCGGCATGCAACTGGGCAACGCCTCCCCGCCTTTGGCTGGTAACGGCAGGCGCAGTCGCGGCCGAAGAACAGCCATTGACGCGTCTCGAGGGCGCTCCGATGTGGGGCATCGGCCGCGCTGTGGCGCGAGAACACCCGGAGTTGCGGACGGCGCTGGTCGACCTGAGCACCGCGCCGGACGCGCGGGAAGCACGTGAATTGGCGCGCCGCATCGGCTCTGCCGGAGATGAGGATCGGGTTGCTTTACGAGGGGGGAAAGCCTATGTTGCCCGGCTCGCGCGCCTGACCGCTCCCGATCGTCGAAGCAGGCTGCTCGCGGATGGCGAGACGTATAAGTTTGCCATTGATAAGCCTGGAATTCTCGATCACCTCGAATTGCGTGTCATGGGCGCGCAGCCGGTCGCTGCGGGTGAAATCGAAATCGACGTTGCTGCCACCGGTCTGAACTTCATCGACGTTGCGAAGACGATGGGTATCTATCCCGGCCTCGATCCTGCGCGCGAACTGGGACTTGGACTCGAGTGCGCAGGAAGAGTCGTTTCGGTTGGAACTTCGGTATCGGACTTCGCTCCGGGTGATGAGGTGGTCGCGATCGCGCCGTGTTCGGAAGCTTCGCTGCTGGCGTCGCGCGTGGTATTGCCCTCCGAATTTGCGATGCGAAGACCCGCTTCGCTGACCTTGGAGCAGGCTGCGACCACGCCCATTGCCTTTCTGACGGCCTATTACTCGCTGATCGAGATAGGGCGCATGCAGCGTGGAGAGTGGGTGCTGATTCATGCTGCGGCGGGCGGCGTAGGTATCGCCGCGATGGAAATCGCACAGTGGGCCGGCGCGAAGGTGATTGCGACCGTAGGGTCGAAGGAGAAGGAGGACTTCGTGCGTTCTCTCGGCGTCGCGCACGTCTTCCATTCTCGGTCTCTCGATTTCGCTGCAGGTGTCATGGAAGTCACCGCGGGCCGCGGAGTCGATATCGTGCTGAATTCGCTGACTGGAGACTTCATCGATTCCGGTCTCAAGGTGCTCGCTCCGTACGGCAGGTTCATAGAGCTCGGCAAGCGTGACATCTATGAGGATCGACAGATCGGGATGTTTGTTTTTCGCAGGAACATTTCGTTTTACGCTGTAGATCTCGCCGCGGCACTCGTGGAACGACCGAAGTATGTCGTCTCGCTGCTTGAGCGAATCATGGGCCATATCGAGCGGGGCGATTGGGACGCGCTGCCGGTGACTACGTTTTCATCAGCCGAGCCCAGCGAGCCGTTCCGGTTTATGGCGCAGGCGCGCCAGATCGGAAAGATTGCGATTCGCATGGATCGCGAAGTGCAAGTGATGCCGGCTTCAGAGAAGCCGCTCTTCTTCCGGGATGCAACCTATCTGATCACCGGAGGACTGGGAGGCATCGCCCTGCGGGTTGCCGAGTGGATGGCAGCGAATGGCGCAGGAAATCTCGCTCTGGTTTCCCGGCGAGCCATAACTGAGGAAGCGAAGCAGGCGATTCGCAGAATCGAAGCTGCCGGATCGAGCGTCGAATGCCTTCGCGCAGACGTTACGAGCGAGAGAGATCTCGAGCGGGTACTTGGCGAAATACGCTCCACAGGACGGGCTCTGCGCGGTGTCATGCATACGGCAGCCGTTGTCGATGACGCTCTGGCTGTGGACCTCACAGCCGAGCGTTTTGCTCCGGTGATGGCGCCGAAGATCGAAGGAACCTGGAAGCTTCACGCCGCCACATTGCACGAGAAACTGGACTTCTTTGTGCTTTTCTCCTCCATCGCAGCGATCCATCCGCAGCCGGGCATGGGAAGTTACGCAGCTGCGAACGCATTTCTGGATGCCTTTGCACACTACCGGCGCTCCCGCGGTCTTCCGGCGACTTCCATCAATTGGGGTGGGTGGAACGAGATCGGGCTGGCGAGAAAGGCAGGCACGGAGCGCAGTATTCAGGGATATGTTCTCCAGGGGATGCCCAACCTCTCCGGCGACGAGGCCTTGCGTGCGTTGGGCCGCGCCATCCGGCGCAATCCAGTGCAGACAATCGCAGTTCCGTTTGCATGGAAGACATTCGCCGAGTTTCACGGCGCAGATCAGATATCCCCGATCTTTAAGAATTGCGTATCCGGCATCGCTACAGAGCTTCGGGGCAAATCCAGTGCTCCGGAAATAGGCAGCCTTCTCGCCGGAGCAGAGTCCGAAGAGGCGCGCAGGGAGCTTTTCGAAGCGTATCTGCAGGACACGCTCAGCCATGTTCTCAAGCTATCGAAGAGCAAGATCGATCGGGACCGTGCACTTGGAACCATGGGTCTGGACTCGCTGATGGGTCTGGAATTCGTGCGGCGGCTGGGCAGCGCATTGCAGATCGCGGTACCGGCAACAGTGGTCTTTAACTATCCCACCGTGCGAGTGCTTGCCTCGCATCTGTTACAGCGGATGCAGTTGCAGCCAATCGAGAACGCCGCCTCGAATGGTACGGCTGAGCTTTCCAGAAAACAATCGGTGGTTGCACTTCCGAACGATGTGTCGGAAGAGGATGCGCTCCAGGCTCTCATGGGCGGGAAGGGGAACGCGTGATGTCGGGCGATACGCGAATCTCTCCCGCCCGGCTTGCGCTTGCGGTCAAGAAGCTGCGCGCCGAACGGGACGAAATTGATCTCATCGCGTCCGATCCCATTGCGGTCATCGGAATGGGGTGCCGGTTCCCGGCGCAAGCAAACTCACCGGAAGCATTCTGGTCTGCGCTCGTCGAAGGGCGATGCGGATTTATCGAGATGTCCGACCGCCGTTGGACGGACAAAGCGGGGCTGCGGCCCGAGCAGTGCATCGGCAGTTATTTCGATCGCGTTGACGAGTTCGACGCGGAGTATTTCGGCATCTCGCCGCGCGAAGCGGCGCAGATGGATCCTCAACAACGGCTTCTGCTCGAAGTCGCCTGGGAAGCTTTGTGGGATGCCGGCCTGGAGCCCGCGAGCCTGGGGGGCTCAGACACGGGCGTTTTTGCCGCGATCTACAACAGCGATTACGCTCGGATGCTGTTTCAAAATCGTTCCGCGCTTACTGCCCACGCCGGGATTGGCACGGCTCACAGCATCGCAGCCGGGCGACTCGCGTTCCTGCTCGATATCAAAGGCCCGAACGTGGCAGTCGATAGTGCATGTTCGTCGTCGCTGGTGGCGACGCACATGGCGGTGCAGAGCCTGCGCGCGCATGAGTGCAGCACAGCCATCGTTGGTGCGAGCAGCCTGAAGGTTCTGCCGGATGAAGTACTCGTATTCACGAAGTGGGGCATGCTGGCCCATGACGGGAGATGCAAGACCTTCGATGCTGCCGCTGATGGATTTATTCCCGGTGAAGGATGCGGGGTAATCGTGCTGAGGCGGCTTTCCGATGCGTTGCAGCGCGGCGATCGAATTCGAGCGGTCATTCGCGGAAGCGCCGTCAACCAGGATGGGCGCAGCACAGTGCTCACTGCCCCGAATGGGTTGTCGCAGCAGGCTGTAATGCGCACAGCATTGGCCAATGCGCGATTGGGAGCGGACGAAGTCAGCTTTGTGGAAACGCACGGCACTGGTACGTCCCTGGGCGACCCGATCGAAGTGGAAGCGCTGCATGCAGTCTATGGAGCGCAGTGTCGGGACCTGCAGCCCTGCAGTCTAGGCGCCGTCAAAACAAATTTCGGTCACATGGAGGCGGCTGCCGGAATTGCAGGAATCATCAAGACAGTCCTCTGCCTGGAGAACGAAGCCCTTCCGAAGAATCTTCATTTCGAGAAGTTGAATCCGCAGATTCAGCTTGACGGATCGCGTCTTGTTCTTTTGACACAGCCGGCAGCATGGCCACGCGGTGAGAAGGCCCGCGTCGGCGCGGTCAGCAGCTTTGGGCTCGGCGGGACAAATGCACACGTGCTCGTGGAAGAGGCGCCGACCCTGCCCAGGAACCATTCCCACCCCAACGGCCGCGCCATCCCCCTGCCGCGCCGGGAATGGTCTAGACAGCGGTACTGGCTTGCCGACGCCACTCCAGTCATCGGGCGCGAGGGATATATCCACCCCTTACTTGGCAGGCCTTTCGACAGCGCATTTGTAAAGGGGCGCCTTTTCCAGAGTGAACTTGCGGTTGGGTCGACACGCTATTTGGCCGACCACCGGCTTGCCGATCAGGTGATCCTCCCGTTTGCGGCATTCCTCGAGATCGCGCGTGCAGCAGTTGCCAAGACAAGGGAGAACACCAAATTCCTCATCCGCGATTTCACGCTGCGGGATCCGTTGTTTCTTTCGAGCGAGCCTCGCAAGCTCCAGGTGTTGACGGGCGAGAACCAGATTGAAATTGCCAGCGAGAGTGAGTCCGGATGGCTGCGGCACGGAGGCGCATCCGTGCACGAGTCCGAAACAGTTTCTTCAGGAACTGATCTCGCCGCCCTGCAAACGCGGTTTCCGGAAGAGATCGATCCAGGCGAGATTTACCGCCGGCTTGAAAGCACGGGGCTGACGTACGGGCCACGCTTCCGGGTCATCCAGAAGGCATGGCGCGCACCCGGGGAATCGCTGGCTTTGCTGCGTTTGCCGCAGGAATTGCATGCGGAGGCCGGTGAATACGGTATTCATCCTGTTCTGCTGGATGGATGTTTGCAGACCGTGATTGCAGCGTGCAGGACATGCGATCGGGATCTCTATCTGCCCATCGCACTGGATGAGTTGCAAATCAGCGGCGCCGGCCCAATCGAGGTCTGGGTCCACTCACAGATTCTCAAATCCGGCCCTGAGCTCATCACGGCTCGCATTGTCGTTATGGATACGTCAGGAGCGCAGATTGCTTCCTTCAATGGCTTCCAGGCAAAGCGAACGTCCAAAGAAACCATCCTGCAGGACACAAAGAGAGCGGCTCCTGTTTATGAGATTGTCTGGCGCGTCCGGCCATTGCCGAAGCAGGATGGGAGATCGCTGCAAGGCGAGCAGTGGCTGCTCGTCGAGTCTGAACCTGGAACGTGTGCAAGGCTGGCCGATGCGCTTTCGATGCGAGGTGCGGCTTGCACGATTGTCAGCGTCCTGGATGTTCCCCAGGTTCTACATAAAGCGCAATGGAGCGCGGTTCTATATGACGCGCGCAGTATCGCCCCTGGTGCATCCGATGCAGCGTGGAGTCACCCGGAGCGGCGATCGATTGAGCTGATACTTGCGTTCGCGAAGCGTTTCACCGCAGCGAGCGCTCATGACGTCCCCGGATTATGGGTTCTTGCATCATCCGCCGTTGCAGTCATGCCGGAGGAAGATGTCTCGCTTGCCCAGGCTCCGCTGGTCGGAATGCTGCGCACTCTCGGCGTCGAGCAATCGCCGGCAGCGCCGGTTCTCATCGACACGGCATCCTCCTATGCGCTCGATGACCATGAGTCAATCCTCAGAGAAATCGACGCGAGCGCTGGCGACCCGGTCGTTGCCATTCGTGGCGGCTTGCGCTACGTAGCGCGCATGGCGCTGCATGCTCCGCAATCGCCGCATCCACACCGGCTGGCCATCGGGACCCCAGGGCGGCTGGATGACCTCAGGCTCGAGCCTATAGTGCGCAGCGCGCCGGCAGCCCACGAGGTGGAGATCGAGGTCCGGGCCACCGGGCTCAATTTCCGCGATGTGCTGAATGCGCTGGGCATGTTCGGTGTGCACGATCCCAGATTCGGAGCGGAGTGCGCAGGAACAGTGACCCGCGTCGGCGACGACGTACATGACGTGATGGTTGGCCAGCATGTCATGGCGTTCGCACCGTTCAGCTTCCAAAGCCATGTGAATGTGCACCGCAAATATCTCGTGGCGCTGCCGCCGGGTATGAGCTTTGCGAAGGCTGCCGGAATACCCGTCGCATTTCTTACAGCCTGGTATGGCCTTCGCCCGCTTGCTGGCCTGTCGGCCGGACAAAGGATTCTGATCCACGCTGCCGCGGGCGGCTTGGGACAGGCGGCGCTGCAGTTGGCCAAAGACATCGGGGCTGTCATTTACGCCACCGCAGGAAATGAGCAAAAGCGCGAATTTCTCAGGTCCCAGGGCGTTCAGCATGTCTTCGACTCCCGCTCGCTGTCCTTCCGCTCCGATGTGCTGAAGGCGACCGATGGGGCAGGTGTCGATGTCGTGCTCAATTCTCTGGCCGACGACTTCATTCAGGCGAGTCTTGAAACGGTGGCTCGCGATGGCTGCTTCCTTGAAGTGGGAAAGCGGGGTATCTGGACCCAGGAGCAGGTCAGCGCATTCCGTGACGATATCCGCTATTTTTCCTTCGATCTCGGAGATATCGCAATTCAGGATCCCGATCGCATTGCAGAGATGTTGCGCGAACTGATGCCGCAGTTTGCGGCGACGCGGCTCCAGCCCCTGAAGACCACGATCTATCCCATCGAAGATGCCTCACTGGCATTCAGGACGATGGCGCAAGCGGGCCACGTGGGAAAGATCGTTCTGACGCACCGCCCGCCGAAGCAGCACGCCATCGGCAACATTGTTTCTGGTGGGACGGTGCTCATCACTGGCGGATTGGGCGCTTTAGGCACCGCTGTTGCCGGCTGGCTCGCGGAAATGGGAGCAGGCCATCTTGTTCTGTGCAGCCGCAATGCCGCGGACGAATCGGTTGTTGCGGAACTAAGAGCGCGGGGAGTCGCGGTAACCGTTGCACGTGCCGATGTTGCCTGCGTCGAGCAGTTGGAAAAGTTGCTCAACGACATTCGCAGGGAATGTCCTCCTTTGACCGCTGTATTTCATGCCGCAGGCATCGTCCAGGACGCCATGCTTGGCAGCGAAGATTGGCCCTCCTATGTCGCAGCAACCGCTGCAAAAATCGAAGGGGCATGGAACCTGCATCGGCTGACGAAGCAAGATCCGATAGAGCTTATGGTCTTGTTTTCATCTGCGGCGTCTGTACTGGGATCGGCTGGGCAGGGCAGCTATGCGGCGGGAAATGCGTTTCTCGATGCTCTCGCGCATTTCCGGTCCAGCCGCGGCATGATCACGTGCAGCGTCAATTGGGGAGCATGGGCTTCTGCGGGCATGGCCGCTCGCCTTTCTTCCGAGCATTCTGCCCGCTGGCAACGGCAGGGTGTTCGTCCGATGGATCCTTCAGCCGCACTCAGGGCCCTCAAGATCGCTCTGGAGTCGGGACCGTCCCAGATCGCCGTAATGGACATGGACTGGGAGCGCTTCGTCGCAAACCGCAAATCGAGCGACACGGCTCTTATCGAAGAGATCGTCCGTTCCAGGAACTCCGAGCCCTCAGCCTCCACAACAGATTCCAATGCGCTGGCTGGCGTTCTCAAAGCGCCGGCTAGTGACCGTAAGGCTCTGCTCGCCCATCACATCCGCGAGCGTGCCCGCAAGGTGCTGGCCATGGATCCGGGTTTTTCCATTGCTGACGACGTTCCTTTGCAGGACATCGGACTCGATTCGCTGATGGCGCTCGAACTGCGCAATGAACTGACGCAATCGTTGGGATTGACCCTGTCAGCAGGACTGCTCTTCAACTATCCGACTGTCGCGGAACTTTCAGAGCATCTGCTGTCATTACTCTCCCCCGCAACCGTGGAAGCTGCGCCAGAGGCCGGCGCCGCCACTGCAGAACTGATCGCTCTGGAGGCAATGTCGGACGAAGATGCAGAGCTGCTGCTGCTCAAAGAGCTCGGCAGCCCGGAGCTCGACAGCCCGCAGCTCGACGGCCGGGAAAAGGTGACCCATGCCTGAGACTCCCCACATCGGGCAGGAGCTGTCGCCAGTCAAGCGCGCACTCTACGAAATCCGCAACCTGCGCACGCGTGTCCACGATCTGGAGCAGGCCGCTCGTCACCCGATTGCGATCATTGGAGCCGGGATGCGGTTTCCCGGCGGAGTTGTGGATGAGGACTCGCTATGGAAGCTGCTGTCTTCGGGAAAGGATGCAATTCAGGAGATTCCTCGCGACCGCTGGGATTGGCGCGCCTATTACGATCGCAATCCGGAGATCCAGGGCGCCATGTATACGCAGCGTGGCGGGTTTCTCGAAGACGTGGACCGGTTCGATGCGGCTCTCTTCGGCATATCTCCCCGCGAAGCCATAGGGATGGACCCGCAGCACCGGCTTGTTTTGGAAGTTGGATGGGAAGCGCTTGAGAACGCCGGGTACAGCCCCGCAGGCCTGCTCGGGAGCGCTGTAGGAGTCTTTCTCGGTATTGGTAACAGCGATTATGGGCGTCGTGCGCTCGCCGACCTCGACCGCATCGATGCGTATACCGGCTCCGGCAATTCTCCTGCCATGGTCGCCGGCCGTCTCTCCTACGTGCTCGGACTGCATGGGCCGTCATTCGCGATTGATACATCGTGCTCATCGTCACTCGTATCGGTGCATGCTGCATGCGGAAGCCTGCGGGCTGGCGAATGTGATGTGGCGCTTGCCGGAGGCGTGAATCTCATTCTCTCTCCCGAGGTGAACGTCGCACTCTCCAAGGCGCACATGATGGCTCCGGATGGTCGCTGCAAGACCTTCGATGAAGCGGCGGATGGGTATGTGCGCAGCGAGGGCTGCTGCATCCTCGTCCTGAAAAAACTCTCGGACGCACTTGCCGGCAGAGACCGCATTCTTGCTGTGATTCGCGGCTCGGCAGTCAATCACGACGGACGCAGCGGTGGACTGACGGCGCCGAGCGGGCCGGCGCAGGCGGCAGTGATCCGCAAAGCATTCGAGATGGCCGGAATGGATCCCGCTGATGTCGACTACGTCGAGGCCCACGGCACCGGCACCTCTCTTGGCGATCCGATCGAAGTAGATACGCTGGCAGCCGTGACGGGGAACGGAAGGCCGGCGGAGCGTCCTCTCATGCTGGGCTCCATCAAGACCAACATCGGGCATGCTGAAGCTGCCAGCGGCATCGCTGGCCTGATGAAAGCAGTTCAGGTGTTACAGCATCGCACGGTACCGCCGCACATCCATCTCACTCACAGAAGCCCGCATATCGATTGGGATCGCATTCCGGTTTCAATTCCCACGAAGAACATGTCCCTGCCTTCGCGCGAGCGCCCGCTGTGTGCATCGGTCAGCTCGTTCGGATTCAGCGGCACGAATGCGCATGTAGTTCTCGAGGAGGCTCCCGGACGGCAGCAACCTGTCAACTCCTGCGCCCGCAAGCCGCATATCCTTGCACTCTCAGCGCGAACGGAAGCGGGCGTCGATTCGCTCCGCAATCAATACTCCTCTTTGTTGCGCAACACATCGGCAGACATTGCCGACGTCTGTTTCACCGCTAATACCGGCCGCAATCACTTTGATTGCCGCTTCGCTGCCGTCGGTGAGACTGCCGAACAAATTGCGGCTGCGTTGGAATCCGGAACCGGAAACGCGCGCGCTCCGGAAGCAGCCAGGGGTGATTCCGAAGCGGGCTTGTGTTTTTTGTATACGGGTCAGGGGAGCCAGTATGCGGGGATGGGTGAGGAGCTGTACCGGGGATCGCCGGTGTATCGGTCAGCGCTGGATCGCTGTGCTGAGGCGTGGGAGCGGGAGACCGGTGAGTCGCTGCTGGCGGTGCTGCATGGATCGGGCGAGGGCCTGAAGCGGGCGCAGAGCGCGCAGCCGGCGCTGTTTGCCCTGGAGTACGGACTGTCGGAGCTGTGGCGATCGTGGGGCGTGGAACCGGCGCTGTTGCTGGGGCACAGCCTGGGAGAATACGTAGCGGCGGTGGTGGCGGGCGTGTTCAGCCTGGAAGATGGCTTGCGTCTGGTGCGCGCGCGGGCGGAGCTGATGGATAGTCTGTCGGGGCGTGGAGTGAAGCCGGGAGGGATGCGTGCGGTGCAGGGGAGCGCGGATCGAGTGCGGCCCCTGCTGGAGGGTGTGGAGCGGGAAGTAGGGATCGCGGCGATCAACGGACCGGAGAGCGTGGTGATTTCCGGAGCGCAGGACCGTCTGGAGGAGTTGAGCCGGCGATTGGAGGGCGCCGGTCTGCGGAGCCGCGGACTGGAGGTGACGCATGGCTTCCACTCACCGCTGCTGGATCCGATATTGGAGGAGTTTGAGGGTCGCGCGGGGGGGGTGGAGTACGGCGAGCCGCGCATTCGCGTGGTGTCGAATGTGACGGGGCGCATTGCGGTGGGCGGAGAGATGAGCCATGCCGGCTACTGGCGGCAACACATGCGCAGCGCTGTGCAATTTCACCCCGGCATGCAGGCGGCGATCGCCTCCGGCTGCACCACCTTCCTCGAAATCGGACCACAACCTCACCTGCGTGCACTGATCTCGAGGAGCAATCCGGACCTTGAGAGATCGATTCACGTCTCGATGCGTCGCAACGGCTCAGCATTTACTGAAATGTGCCAGACGCTGGCACATTTATATGTGGAAGGAAGGCGGATCAACTGGGCTGGGTTTGACCGAGGGTACCAGCGATCTCGCGTGGCTTTGCCCACCTACCCGTTCGAACGCCAGCGTTACTGGCAAGGTGCACAGGCGCGCGACGTCTCCCGGGATATCTGGCATCGGGTAACGGAGCGGGCTCGAATACAGTCGCAGTCCGCGCCTTTCGGTGTTCGCCCGGAAAGTTTTCCGGCGAAGTGGGAGACTCTCGAACGGCTCACGGTGGCGCTGATCCTCGACACATTCCGCCGCCTCGGAGCCTTCACCGCGCCAATCCCTGAAGTGGAACAGATCATGAAACGCTGCGGGATTGTGCCGGCCCATGCGAAGTTGATGCACCGGTGGCTCGACAGCCTATGCAGCCGGGGATATCTTGAGCGGTTTGGCTCGGGGTTTGCGGCGCCGGCGGCCGCCCCTGCGATCGACCTGGCCGCCGTGTGGCGTGAGGCAGAATCGGCGCTGCAGGACGATCCATACCTGCTTACCTACCTGCACAACTGCGGCAAACATCTCGAAGGGGTCCTGACCGGCAAAACCAGTCCGTTGGAGACACTATTTCCAGCCGAATCTCCGGAGCTGGCTAAAAACCTCTATGAACACGCAGGCGGCACAGCGTATGCGAACGCAATTGTGGCCGCGGCGGTGCAGGGCGGTTGCGCAGCGAAGCCCGCGCATTCCAGGCTGAGGATTCTCGAACTGGGCGGAGGCACGGGCGCGACGACCGGCGCCGTGCTGCCCATTCTTCCGGCAGAGGGAGTGTTGTACGACTTTACCGATATATCCGAAGCCATTCTGCAGAAGGCGCGCGAACGTTTCGCTAAATATCCGTTTGTTCGCTATGGTCTGCTCGACATAGAGAGCGATCCGGGGTGCAGCGATCATCGCCAGGAATACGATCTGGTGATTGCCGCCAATGTCCTCCATGCGACACGCGATCTCCGCGCCACTCTCACCCGCGTAAAGAACCTTCTGGTTCCCGGCGGAACAGTCATTCTGCTCGAGAGCACGCGCAACCTCGCATGGCATGACATTACGATTGCGCTCGTTGAAGGCTGGCAGAAGCCGGAAGACGATCTTCGGTCGGGATCTCCCCTGTTGGGCGCCGCAGCATGGATCGCGGCGCTCAGGGATGCAGGATTCGAATTCGCCGTTCAGGCTCCCGAGGATGGTTCCGTCGCCGAATCGATTGGACTTCATGTGTTGCTTGCCAAGACGCCGGCGAATGGAACAGAGCTACCTCTGCAGGCGAACAGTACCACACACCAAACGGCCTGGTTATCGCCGGCAGCCCACGATGGAGCGGTGGAAGGCCTTTCACCGCACGTCGCCCAGGTTCGGCTCTTTGAAGTTCCGGCGGCCCAACGCGGTGACGTGGCTCTTCAGATCGTAATCGAGCACATTTCGAATGTTCTGCGATTGCCGCCGGATGCAATTCAGAAGCGGGACCGGCTGATGGACCTGGGACTGGATTCTTTGATGGCAGTGGAACTGCGGAACAAGCTGGCGGCCACTCTCGGACTGAGCGATCTTCCCGCGACCTTGATCTTCGATTACCCGACACCGCAGGCGATCGCGGAATATCTCCTGGGGCAGGTGCAAGCGGAAGAAGTGCAGGCTTGCGAAGCGGTCCCTGCGCTGCACGAAAAGATCTACAGCTCCGGCGAAGTTGAGAATCTGAGCGACGAAGATGTCGCAGAGCTCTTACGGAGCAGGTTGTCGCAATGAATGGGGAACAGAAAACGGGCATGACGAATCAATCCTCGCTGTTGAAGCAGGCCTTTCTTGCTATCCAGGACCTCGAGGTCAAGCTGGAAAAGAGCCAGCGCGCGTGGAAAGAACCGATTGCGGTGATCGGCATCGGCTGCCGTTTTCCCGGCGGCGCGCGGGACAGCGGAACATTCTGGGACCTGCTGCGCAGCGGACGTGATGCGATATCCGTCGTGCCGTCTGATCGATGGGATGTGGACGCCTACTTCGATCCGGATCCCGACCAACCAGGCAAGATGGTATCTCGTCACGGAGGATTCATCGATCGCGTCGATGAATTCGATGAGACGCTATTTGAGATTGCGCCGAGAGAAGCCGTCGCACTCGATCCACAACAACGGCTCGCGCTCACGCTGGCATGGGAAACGCTCGAGAATGCCGGCTATGCGCCTCGTAGTTTGAACGGGACAAAGACCGGGGTCTTTCTGGGAATTGCCAGCGGGGATTTCAGCCAGCTCGTGCTCCAGGCGGGCAGACCCGAGCTGCTGAACGCGCATTTCGTCCTTGGCATCTCCCGCAGTGTCGCCGCAGGACGAATATCGTACGTGCTCGGGCTCCAGGGCCCTAGCATCGCACTCGACACTGCGTGCTCTTCTTCGCTTGTTGCGGTTCACACTGCGTGTCAGAGCCTGCGCAGCGGAGAGTGCAATCTTGCGCTGGCCGGCGGCGTGAATCTGATGCTCTCTCCGGAAACAACATCGCTTTTGTCGCGCCTGCGCATGCTTTCTCCCGAAGGCAAATGCAGGACCTTCGATGAAGGCGCGGACGGTTTTGTGCGCGGCGAGGGCTGCGGTTTTGTGGCGCTGAAGCGCCTCTCTCAGGCAGAAGCCGATGGCGACCGCATTCTCGCGATCATCCGCGGCTCCGCCGTCAATCAGGATGGAGCAAGCAGCAGCCTGACCGCGCCGAACGGTCCATCGCAGTCGACGCTGATGCGGCAGGCGCTGGCAAATGCCGGTCTCTCGCCGCAGCAGGTTTCTTATATCGAGGCGCACGGGACCGGAACGCCGTTGGGTGATCCGATTGAATTGCAGGCGATCGGCGCGGTCTATGGAATTGGGCGGACGAGCCCTGTAATGACCGGCTCGTTGAAGACCAACATGGGCCATCTGGAATCGGCTGCGGGCATCGCTGGATTGATCAAAACCATCCTTGCGCTGCAGCATCGGCAGATCCCGCCTCATCTGCATATGCATCGGCCCACGCCCCATGTAAATTGGAACGCGCTTGGTATCGCCGTTCCGCAGTCTTTGACCGAGTGGAAGAGCGATGACACACCTCGCATCGCCGCAGTCAGCTCATTTGGCTACAGCGGAACCAACGCTCATGTAATTGTGCAGGAGCCTCCGGCGCAAAACGCGCCGGTTGAAGATACAAATTGGCCCATTCAGGTGCTTACTGCATCCGCGAAGAGCGAAGGCGCATTGAAAAACATTGTGTCGCAATATCGCGAGTATCTCGAAACGCACCGTGATATCGGCCTGCGCGATGTCTGTTTTACCGCCAACACCGGGCGGTCGCAATTTCCCATACGCGCCAGCTTCTCCGCTTCCGATGCAAACGGCATGCAGGAGGCTCTCGCGGCATTTGCTGGTCCTGCCAGGGGCCGCGGCAATCGCAATCATCGTCTGTGTTTTTTGTATACGGGTCAGGGAAGCCAGTATGCGGGGATGGGTGAGGAGCTGTACCGGGGATCGCCGGTGTATCGGTCAGCGCTGGATCGCTGTGCTGAGGCGTGGGAGCGGGAGACCGGTGAGTCGCTGCTGGCGGTGCTGCATGGATCGGGCGAGGGCCTGAAGCGGGCGCAGAGCGCGCAGCCGGCGCTGTTTGCCCTGGAGTACGGACTGTCGGAGCTGTGGCGATCGTGGGGCGTGGAACCGGCGCTGTTGCTGGGGCACAGCCTGGGAGAATACGTAGCGGCGGTGGTGGCGGGCGTGTTCAGCCTGGAAGATGGCTTGCGTCTGGTGCGCGCGCGGGCGGAGCTGATGGATAGTCTGTCGGGGCGTGGAGTGAAGCCGGGAGGGATGCGTGCGGTGCAGGGGAGCGCGGATCGAGTGCGGCCCCTGCTGGAGGGTGTGGAGCGGGAAGTAGGGATCGCGGCGATCAACGGACCGGAGAGCGTGGTGATTTCCGGAGCGCAGGACCGTCTGGAGGAGTTGAGCCGGCGATTGGAGGGCGCCGGTCTGCGGAGCCGCGGACTGGAGGTGACGCATGGCTTCCACTCACCGCTGCTGGATCCGATATTGGAGGAGTTTGAGGGTCGCGCGCGGGGGGTGGAGTACGGCGAGCCGCGAATTCGCGTGGTGTCGAATGTGACGGGGCGCATTGCGGTGGGCGGAGAGATGAGCCATGCCGGCTACTGGCGGCAACACATGCGCAGCGCTGTGCAATTTCACCCCGGCATGCAGGCGGCGATCGCCTCCGGCTGCACCACCTTCCTCGAAATCGGACCACAACCTCACCTGCTGACTCTCGGAAAGCTCAGCGATCAGCGTCCCGAGCTTCTCTGGTTGCCGTCGATTCGCAAAGGACGCAATCCATGGATGGATCTTCTTGGAACAGTGCGCGCCCTTTATGAGGATGGCGTCGAACTCGATTGGGCCGCCATACATGGAAGAGCCGGACGCAAGATCTCGCTACCCACATATCCGTTCGACCGGCATCGATATCCTGTGCCAAAGCCGGCAGCGGCGATCGCTGACCATAGCCGTATCGATGAACAACAGATTGCACAGCATCCATTGCTGGGCGTCCGATTGAACTCTCCGCTTGAGGAAGTGCAATTTGAGGCGCGGATCGATCCAGGGCATCCGGCGTATCTGGCCCATCATTCGGTACAGGGCAGGCCGGTGGTCCCAGCCGCCGCCTATCTGGAGGTAGCACTGAGTGCTGCCGGTGAGCTCGATGTGGAACACCCTGCGATTCACGCGGCTGCATTCCTCCAGCCGTGCGTCTTCGATGTGCCACGGCGTTTGCAGTGCATCGTGAAGAAGAATGCAAGCGGCCGGACCTTTGCCATATATAGCCGCGGGACCGATACGGCGGCGCATCCCGAATGGCTTCTGCATGCGGCCGGAGAGATTGCGACGGCCCCCTCCAGTGAGAACAGAGGCCATGTCGATCTGGCGGAGCTACGTCACCGATGCGCGCACAAACTTGATACTGCGGCGTTCTATCAGGTGTTCGAGCAACACGGTTTGAATTTTGGTCCAGCGTTCCGTCCGCTCGTCCAGATCCTTCAGGGAAGCCGGGAAGCGCTGGTCGAATTCGCCGTTCCTTCCATCGCAATGGATCAATCCGGCCAGTATGCTGTCCATCCAGTCGCTCTCGACGCCTGTGTGCAGGCTGTCGCTGCGGCTGTTATGACAATTGCGGACAGTAAAGGAGGCCTGCAGCTACCATCCGGGATCGAAGATCTCACCGTGAGTGGTGATTGCAGCTCTATGAGCATGGCTCACGCTGTTCTCAGCGATAGTGAGGACGGGCAGATCAAGGCAGACTTTCACGGATTCGATCGCGAAGGAAAGCTCCTGCTTTGCGCCAGGGGTCTCACGCTCCGCTCATTGCAACTTGCGCAGAGGAGCCTGCTGGACACATCTTCGTACGAGATCGATTGGTGCAATCTGCCCTTCCATGCGGAGCCGCTGGAGCCTGAAGGCAACTGGGCAGTCGTTGGGGCAGAGCCGCTGGCATCCGATTTCGCCGCGGTCCTGCAGGCACAGGGGATCTCCACCAGCGTTGTGTGCCTGAACGAAACCGCAGCGATTCCGGATGCTTACAAAGCGGCGCTTCCACACAAGGGGATGGCTCGCCCGTTCACGGATGTCCTCTATATCGCGCCGGCTCCGTGCGCCGATCCGGCACGCGATCCGGCGGACACTGATTCCCGGGCTCTACGGGAGTGCCTCAATCTTTTGCAAGCATCCCTTTCCGGCGAGGGAGTAGCGCCAGCTCGATTTTGGATTGCAACGAGAGGAGCCCAGGGTCCCACGCTGACGAATCTTTCACACGCAATGTTGTGGGGTTTCGGGCGCGCGGTATCTCTCGAGCACCCTGAGATGCGTACGATTCGGCTGGATCTTGACCCAACGCGCAAGCCTGAAGCCGAACAGTTGCTAAGGATGATGCGCTCGGCCGCCGGTGAAGATGAACTTGTGCTGCGCGACGGCAATCTCATTGCCCCGCGTCTGCGGAAAGCCCATAGGAAACAAGATGGGGATCCGGCATCCGCGAGTGTGCAGCTTGCCATCACCCAGCCCGGCACAATCGATGGCCTGCAGCTACTTCCCGCCAGCCGAAGAGAGCCGTTGCGGGGAGAGGTGGAAATCGAGATACGTGCGGCCGGGTTAAATTTTCGGGATGTGTTGAACGTTCTCGGCATGTACAAAGGCAAGCCGGGTCCGATCGGCGGTGAATGCGCCGGCGTTGTCACGCGGGTTGGCCCGGACGTAGACAATTTCCGCCCGGGTGACGAAGTGATTGCGCTGGGTCGGGGATGCTTTGGACAATTTGTGACCACGCGCGCCAGGCTGGTGTGGCGTAAGCCGCGGCAACTCAGCTTTGCCGCCGCGGTTACCATCCCGGTAGCATTTCTAACCTCCGAGTACAGTCTGCGGCAGGTTGCCCAGCTGCGGAAGGGCGAGAGCGTATTGATTCACGCCGGAGCAGGCGGTGTTGGCCTCGCGGCGATACAGATCGCGCAACAGGCCGGAGCCGTTGTCTTCGCAACTGCCGGTAGCGAAGAGAAGCGCTACTATCTGCAATCACTGGGCATCCGGGGCGTCATGGACTCGCGTTCCCAGGAATTTGAGAAGCAGCTTCAAGCGATGACAGCGGGCCGCGGTGTCGATGTGGTTTTGAATTCACTCACCGGTCCGTTCGTTGATGCCGGCATACGGTCTCTTGCACCGAATGGCAGATTCGTCGAGCTTGGCGTTGCCGATCTCCGCTCCCCCGAATCGATTCATGCGATGCGTTCCGACATCTCATACTTCGCCGTCGATCTCGCGACGGAGATCGAGGCCGGGAGCGACCTGATCCACAAGACAATCGCAATGCTGATTCGACAGTTCGAACAGGGCGAACTGCAGCCCCTGCCGCGTGAGATTTTTATGTTGCAGCAGGCACACGACGCCTTCCGTTACATGGCGCAGGCGCGGCATATCGGAAGGGTTGTGTTAACTCCGGAGGCCTCTGGCCCCGTAAAGATTCGCCGGGATGGAGCGTATTTGGTCACCGGCGGTATGTCGGGCCTTGGATTGAAGATCGCCGGCTCGCTCGGCGCGCATGGCGCGGGAGAAATCATTGTCGTGGGGCGTCGACCGCCATCGGAAGAAGCAGCCGGCATCTTTGACGCAATTCGCGCAGCCGGCGCCATCGTCACTGTGCGACAGGGAGATATTGCTAAAGAGCAGGATGCTGCGTCGGCGATTGAGTCGAGTCTTCCGCTTCGCGGCATCTTTCACTGCGCCGGAATTCTGGATGACGGCGCCCTCCTGCAACAGACGTGGGATCGATTTGAGGATGTACTCGCGCCGAAAGTACAGGGCGCATGGCACCTGCATCGTCTAAGCCGGAACAGCCCGCTTGATTCGTTTGTGCTCTTCTCTTCGGTCGCCGGCATGTTCGGCTCGCCGGGTCAGAGCAACTATGCTTCGGCAAATGCATTTCTCGATGCGCTGGCACGATACCGTTACGCACACAATATGCCGGCTCTCAGTATCGACTGGGGCGCCTGGATAGAAACTGGCATGGCGGCGCGGCACGATGTCGTTGACCGTGGCTCCGCAAGCGGTCTTATCGGCATTCCGACGCAGGATGGACTGGATGCGTTGCATACTCTCTTGAGCCGCGGTACCGGTGGACAAGTCATGGTTGCGCCGGTGAACTGGTCGCGTTATCTCGCCAATGAGCTGCCAGGCGGCCACCGTGCCATGCTCAGCGGACTGCAGGATTCTTCCGCTACGCACTCGTCCGGGAGTGTTCCTGCGAAGCAGGAATCATGGCTGCCCAGGCTTCGCGCCGTTGCGCATTCCCGCCGGAAGGACCTGCTTGCAACCCTCCTCGAGGAGCGGATTCAACAGACGCTGCAACTTGACCGCACAAATCCTGTACCGTCCGAGCAGCCGCTACAGGAGCTGGGCCTCGACTCGCTGCTTTCGATTGAGCTGCGCAATGCGCTTGGCCTTGCGATGGATCGCATCTTGCCTGCAACCTTGCTCTTTAACTACCCAACTCTCGATGCGCTGACTACATTCCTCATGCGTGAGCTCGGCGAAGAGACGGCGCCGGGCTCAACAGTACGGATTGCGCCAAAATCGGATCGGAAGAGTCTCCTCGAAGATATCGAAGCTCTTTCTGATGAGGAAGTAGACCGCTTACTGGACGAGAGTGCGATGCGAGGTGCAGTATGAGCGATTTTCTCTCGCGGATCGCAAGGCTTTCACCGCAACGCCTCGCGCTCCTTGCAAATGAGTTGAACGACCGCCTCGAGGCTATGGAAGAGGATCGCTCAGGGCCGATTGCGATCATCGGTATGGGATGTCGCCTGCCGGGCGGGGTTCACAACGCCGAATCGTTCTGGAAGTTACTGAGCGATGGAGTCGATGCAATTCGCGAAGTACCATCGGATCGCTGGAACATCGACGACTATTACGATTCCAATGCGGATACGCCGGGCAAGATGAATACTCGTTGGGGCGGCTTCATCGACGGCCCGGATCAATTCGATCCCAGGTTCTTCGGCATCGCCCCTGCGGAAGCGAATTCCATGGATCCCCAGCAGCGCCTGCTGCTTGAGACAACGTGGGAAGCACTGGAAGACGCGGGAATCCCTCCTGGCTCTCTCTCGGGAAGCCGATCCGGAGTCTTCGTAGGATTATGCAACCTCGATTACGGGTATCTCGCGCTCCGTGCACGCCGGGAAACGATCACTCCGTACTTCGCATCCGGTCTTTCCCATGCGATCGCCGCCGGGCGCATTTCTTACCTGTTGGGGCTGGAGGGGCCAAGCCTCGCAGTGGATACGTCCTGCTCCGCTTCCCTGATGGCGGTTCATCTCGCATGCCAGAGTCTGCGCCAGAAAGAGTCGGAACTGGCATTGGCGGGGGGCGCGAATCTTATCCTGACTCCAGAAATCACGATCGCGCTGTCACAAAGCCACATGATGGCGCCCGACGGTCGATGCAAAGCTTTTTCCGACCAGGCCGACGGGTTTGTACGCGCCGAGGGTAGCGGAATTCTGGTCCTGAAGCGGTTGCGGGACGCTATGCGCGACGGCAATCGCATTCTCGCTGTCATTCGCGGGACCGCCGCCAATCAGGATGGCCGCAGCAGCGGGCTGACCGCCCCGAACGGCCGCTCGCAGGAAGCTGTCCTTGCTGCCGCTCTTGCAGACGCTGGACTGGAAGCAGACGACATTCAGTATGTCGAGACACATGGTACCGGCACCTCTCTCGGTGATCCGATCGAAGTGGGCGCACTTGGGAATGTGTTTGCGGGGCGCTCGTCTGCCGCTGGACCGCTGCGAATCGGTTCGGTGAAAAGCAACTTCGGTCATCTGGAATCCGCTGCCGGTATAGCGGGGCTGATCAAGCTGGTTTTGTCTCTGCGGCATCGTGAAATCCCCGCGACTCTTCATTGCGGCCGGCCAAATCACCGTATTGACTGGAATAGCCTGCCCATCCGCTTGGCGCAGGGGAAGGAGGCCTGGCAGTCCGGAACAGGCAGGCGCATCGGCGGCGTCAGTTCATTTGGCTTCAGTGGCACAAATGTTCACGTAATCGTGGAAGAGCATGGCGAAAATTCTGATGTAACCGGCCAGAGTGAAGAAGATAACCGGCCTCTGTTTTTTCCGGTATCCGCGAAAACACCACGGGCTCTGCAACAGGTAGCAGCCAGACTCGACCATTCTCTTTCCGGGCATTCTCGTACCTCGCTGGCATCTATCGCCCGAACTCTGAATACCGGCCGTTCGCAATTCGAGTGCCGCGCGGGATTCGTGGCCGCCTCGCGCGAAGAGCTGCGCAGTGAACTGCGTCGCTTCGCCGGGGAGCCGCCGACGGCGAAGCGCGCGTCTTCGCGCTCCCCGCAGATTGCATTCCTGTTTGCGGATCATGAATGCATCGCGAAGAATCTCGGGCGCGAGTTGTACGAGACGGTCCTGCCGTTCCAGGTTGCGATCCGCAGGTGCGAATCGGTCCTCCAGCAGGCAATAGGAAGCTCGCTGACGTCGATGCTCTATCCAGCCGGCGATGGAAGCGAAGGCTTGCCGGCCTCGCTCAAACCGATTGCTTCCTTTGCAATGCAGTATGCAATGGCAGAGTTATGGAGAGTCTGCGGGATAGAGCCGGCACTGGTCATTGGCGAGGGTGGCGGTGAATTTCTCGCAGCATGTGTGAGTGGGGCGATAAGTCTGGAGGATGCTCTCACTGCCGCATGGAAGCTCGGCGAGCAGAACGGCACCACACAAGGGGTGAGCAGGATTTCCTGGGCTATTCCGAAGATTCCGTGGCTCGCCGCTGCGGCTGCAGTCAGGCCATCGCTACCGCCCCGTGAACTGACGGATGCTTTTCCCCCGCCGTTGCAGAGATGCCTCGCTGCCCTTTCGATGACGACGCCTTTTCCTGAAAGTCATCTGCCGGCCATGCCCGAGCCGCGTTTCTTCGGTAAGCAATTAGGGAGCAGCAGCAAGGAGCGGCTCGGCGATCTTTCGGCCTTCCTGCATGCGGCTGCCGAGCTTTATGAGATTGGCTGCGATCTGGACTTGACCCGCATCTATCAGGAAACTCCGGCGCCGATCGTAAGTCTGCCTTCCTATCCATTTGAGCGCGAGCGCTATTGGATTCAGGCAGAAACGGTCGCGCACGATTGCGTCCCCGACAAGAGACCCCTTGACTCAGAACTTGCCAGTGATTGGATTTATGAGTTGTCCTGGGTGCCACGCTCGCTAGAGGAGAGCCCGAATGCCTCTGAAAGCTTTTCGCAAGTCATCGGCGAGATCCCGGCTGCCGAACCGAACCAGGCGCTGCTCCATTTGTCCGAAGCCGGACCGCGTGTCAATCGTCTCTGCGCGAGTTACGTAGCTGAAGTACTGCAGCGCCTCGGAGCAGAGCGTCTGGCAGGACAGAAACTCTCAGCCGATCAAGCCGGCCAGGAGCTCGGTGTAGCTCCGTCGCGACGCCGCATTTTCGCCAGGCTGCTTCGTCTTCTTGCAGAAGACGGGATCCTTGGACGTGAAGGCGACTTCTATCGCTTTCGCGAAATCGCAGTGCCGGTGGATGTCGCATCCGAACATGCTGCGCTCCAACCCTTGTATCCCGAAATTCGCATTGAGCTGGATATCTTGAAGCGCTGCGCGAGCAAAATGGCAGCGGTTCTTCAAGGCGCTTATGATCCCATGCAACTGGTTTTTGCGGACGGGTCCATCGAAGAGGCCGAGCAGATTTATCAGAACTCTCCAGTGTGCCGCTATTTCAACAGCGCCGCATGCGATGTTGTGAATCGCGTCATTGCCGCGAGTCCGGGGCGCAAGATCCGGATTCTCGAAATAGGCGCAGGCACTGGCGCAACCACAGCTTCTGTCCTCGCTGCGATCGCGCACCAGAATGTCGACTACACTTTCACGGATATCTCACCGGTTTTTCTGGCCAAGGCGCGCGTCAAATTTAGTGATTTCCCCGGTGTCACTTACAAGCTGCTCAACATCGAACACACCCCGGTGGAGCAGGGCTTTTCCGCCGCTGGTTACGACATCGTGCTTGCGGCAAATGTATTGCATGCGACCTCGGACCTGCGAGAGACAGTGGCGCATGCACGAGAGCTGCTGCGGCCGGGCGGCCTGCTTATGCTCATTGAGGGCGCATGGCCGGATCGATGGCTCGACCTCACCTTCGGGCTGACGGAGGGGTGGTGGCGCTTTGCCGATTACGATTTGCGCCCCGAGCATCCGCTGATCTCCGTCGAAAAATGGAATGACCTGTTCCGCCGGCAGGGAATGAGCACCACTCGAACCGTACGCTACGAGACGGCCGGAGGGCCATCGCAGCAGGTGCTGCTCTTAGCTTGCGCTGACCGCGTGGAAAATGTACAGCCCGAGCCGAAGTCGAATCGCCGATGGGTCATCCTCTCCGATAACGGAGGCATCGGGAAGGCACTGACCCCCTTGTTGCAGCGCGCTGGCGAGAACTACGAGTTTGTTACATCCGCGGATCTGCCCGATGCTCCCGGGTCGCTGCTTCAATCGTTGCGAGATCGCTGGCCGGCAGAAATGTTGCAAGTCGTATACCTCTGTGGGACCGATGCCGGAGGTTTCGAGGATACGGATCAGAACTTGAATTTGTGCGCACGAGCACCGCTTCAGTGGATGAAGGCGGTGCATCAGGTGGAAACAGCGAATCTTTGGCTGGTCACCTGCGGAGCTCAGGCTCGCGAATCCTGCCGGGTCTCAGGGGCATTTCAAGCGATCACCTGGGGATCAGGTCGAGTCTTTGGACTCGAGAATCCACGCCAATACAAAGGGCTGATCGATTTAGATCCCGATATCAGCCCGCAAGAGAATGCAGCGCTGCTGTTCCATGAACTTTTGCACGATGATGGGGAGGACCAGGTTGCCTACCGGGCGGAAGAACGTCTGGTTCCGCGCGTACGCCGCTCCGAATCTGTTCAGCGCACGTCCTCTCCCGTCGCTCTGCGTGCGAACGGGTCTTACCTGGTTACTGGCGGGCTCGGTGCGGTGGGCCGGCGCCTCGTCCGAGGATTGGCGGAATCAGGCGCAGGGCACATCGTCGTGCTGAGCCGAGGTGGTTTAAAGAAACATCCTGAATCTGCTCGTCTTGTGGCTGACGTCGATGCGCTCGGCAGTCGCCTGACGATCGTCGAAGGCGACGCAGCGTCGTCGACAGCCCTGGAAGAAACGTTCGCGCTATTTGGATCGGAATGCCACCCGCTCCGCGGAGTTTTCCACGCGGCAACAGTGCGGAGTCTTGCTCTCATTACGGAACTCTCAGAGCAGCAGCTCTTGGAGATGCTCCACCCCAAAGTTATCGGGACTTACATGCTTCACGAATGGACTAAGAATTGCGATCTGGATTTCTTTGTCGCGTTTTCTTCCACTACGTCCATACTCGGCTCGAGCAACATGGCGCATTATGCTGCAGCCAACCAGTTTCTGGATTCCTTCGCGCAGGTGCGTCGCAGTCAGAATCTACCGATGCTCTCCATAAATTGGGGAGCATGGGAGCAGGACCAGGATAAGGCTGACCCAGCCTCCGCACTGCTCGAGAAGATGGGCCTGTTGCCCATGGCGCCCTTCATGGCGCTTCAATGGCTATCGAGAATGTTACATTCGTCGCACTCAAACATCATGATCGCGAATGTGGACTGGAAAATGCTCAAGTCTGTGTATGAGGCGCGTCGAGTGCGGCCTATGCTGTCCGAGGTGGACAACTCAGCTACAACTGCCAGGCCGGCATTCATCCCGGTGAGCGAATCGCCGGCACAGGTCCAGGATCGCGAGATATCGATCACCGAGTCTGTAACTTCCGCGGCAGCTAGCGTATTGGGTTTTCGCAACGGCGATACACCACCCATAGATATCCCGCTCACAGACCTTGGATTGGATTCGCTGATGGCGGTCGATCTCCGCAATCGCTTACAGACGGAATTCAGACGGGAATTGCCTTCCACTATTGTCTTTGACTACCCCACGATATCTGGCTTGAGTGCCATCCTGGAATCCATGATCTGGGTTACGGAGGGACAGGCCTTCAGTGATGCCAAAGGTCCGCATGATGAGGTTCGCATATGAGGCCCTTGATCGATCTATTGGCGGACCTTCGTGCGAAAGGTGTCACGCTATCGCTCGAAGGTGAGTCATTGAAGGTCGCGGCGCCGCCGGGCGTGCTTACTCCTGCGCTGAAAAGTGAACTGCGCGACCAGAAGCCGGCATTGTTGACATTTCTTCGCGCCTCAGAGGCATCGCGCCCGAACCATTCACTTTTTCCGCAGATCGATCGAACGAGCCCATTGCCTCTGTCCTATGGGCAGCAGCGGCTTTGGTTCCTTGAGCAACTGGACCAAGAGAGTACGGTCTACAACATCGGCATGGGGCTGGAACTGTCTGGCCCGCTGAACGTGGCGGCACTTGAGCGATCATTTCAGGAAGTCATCCAGCGTCATGAAACTCTGCGGACCTGCTTCCTGCGCGTGAACGGGATACCGCAAACGAAGATTTGCGAACAGGTGAAATGGTCGTTGAATATCATCGATGCCCGGCATCTTTCCGCGCACGATGCAAGGCCGCAGCTGGTGCGGCTTGCTTCCAGCCTGGTACAGCAACACCTGGATCTCACGCATGCCCCGCTTTTTCGCGCACATCTCCTCGAGCTTGGCGCTGAGCACAACATCCTGGTCTTTGTCTTGCACCACATCATCTTTGATGGTTGGTCGATTGGAATTCTGGGGCGGGAGGTTTCGGAGCTCTATCGGGCATACTCGTCGAATAGCAAGCCTGAACTGCCACAATTGCTTTGGCAGTATGTAGATTACGCATCATGGCAGCGGAAGTGGCTCGAGGCCGGTGAGTTAGATCGGCAGCTCTCATATTGGAAGACGCAGTTATCGGGCGCTCCGCCAGTCACCTCATTTCCAGCGGATGGCAGGCGGCCGCAGTCAGACTTATTCCGAGGCAGCAGATCGAGACTTACCGTACCGCGAGAGCTGACGGCGTCACTGGAGGCGATGAGCCAGCGACACACCGTCACTTTGTTCATGGTCCTGCTGGCCGCGTTTAAGGTTCTTCTGTCGCGTTACACCTCTCAGGAAGACATTGTGGTGGGGTCTCCTTCGGCGGGTCGGACACGGACCGAGCTATATCAGATGATGGGTTTCTTCGTGAACAATCTGGTATTGCGTACTGATCTGAGCGGCGATCCCAGCTTCAGTGAAGCGTTGGCGCGAGTCCGGGCTGTCACCCGTGGCGCTTACGACCATCAGGACGTTCCGTTCGATCAGTTGGTGCATGCGCTGCGGCCGGAGCGCGCGCCAGACCACTCCCCTCTATTCCAGACGATGTTTATCTTTCAGAATTTCCCACTGGAGCCGCTTCAGTTAGCCGGGATGGAAGCGAAGCAGATCGATCTCGATGTAGATACCGCCCGTTATGACCTGACGATCGAGGCATTCCCGCGGGACGGTGAACTGCACATTTATTTTGACTACAACAACGACTTATACGAAGAAGCCACCATAACCCGGCTGCAGAAGCACTATCTCGCCGTGTTAAGCGCCGTCGCTTCGGATGCGGAACAGAAGATATCGGAGATCCCGCTGCTTTCATCGTCGGAACGGGAAGACGTGTTATTCACGAGGAACAACACGGAACGGGAAATTCCTCCAGAGCTTTGCTTCCATCAGCAATTCGAAAAGATTGCATTGCAATCACCGGATCGGATCGCCTTGAATGCAGGCAATGTTGCGATCACGTATGGTGAGCTGAACACGAGCGCCAACCGGATTGCCGCGATGCTTCGCACCCGAGGCGCAAAACCGGAATCGCTGGTCGCTATCTTCCTGGAGCGCGGCATCGAATTGGTCACCGCGATCCTGGGAGTTGCGAAAGCCGGCGCGGCCTATGTCCCGCTCGACCCGGCATATCCTCAGCGCAGAATTGACGATATCGTTCAGGACGCCCAACCGGTCTCGATCATTACGAACAGCAATCTCCTGCATCTCCTGCCCGCGTCCGCGAACAACACCCTCTGCCTTGATGCGGCAGAGGCGGTCCAACAAGACCGGCACCACAGCGTTGAGCCGGTTAGCCAGAACAATCTGGCCTATGTCATCTTCACGTCAGGATCGACCGGAAGACCAAAGGGAGTGCAGATCACGCATAGGTCTTTGCTCAATTTTCTGAATTCAATGCAGCGAACCCCTGGATTCTCAGAGAACGATGTGCTTCTTGCCGTCACGACGGTCTCATTCGACATTGCTGCCCTTGAATTGCTCCTCCCTATCTATTCCGGCGCTACTGTTTGCATTTGCCTCGAACCAAATCATCCGGAGGTCCTGCTCCGCGATCTCGATCGCTATCGGCCCACTGTGATGCAGGCGACACCTGCTACATGGAAACTGCTGATCGCGGCTGGATGGCACGGCGATGATCACCTGAGGATTCTCTGCGGAGGAGAGGCTTTGGAGCCGGCGCTTGCGCGTTCCCTGCTCGAGCGATCTGAATCTGTCTGGAACATGTATGGTCCGACCGAGACCACAATTTGGTCTGCTGTGCTCTGCATAGAGAGCGCGCACGAGGACATGATTCCTATCGGGAGACCGATAGACAACACGACGTTCTTTGTTCTGGATCGCAGTCGCAGGCCCGTTCCGGTCGGCGTGCCCGGCGAGCTGTGGATTGGCGGAGAAGGTGTCGCCCGCGGATATTTCAACCGCTCTGATCTCACGGCGGAGAGATTTTTCCCATGTCCCTGGTCGTCCGATCCGGAGGCCCGGATGTACCGTACCGGCGATCTGGTACGGTACCGGCGCGACGGAAACCTTGATTTTTATGGCCGCCTCGACGACCAGGTAAAGCTCCGAGGTTTTCGCATCGAGCTTGGAGAGATCGAGACCACGCTACGTACCTGCCCCGGTATTCTCGATGCGCTCACACTTCTGCGCGAGGACAACGGAGAAAAAAAGCTCGTAGCATATCTCAAATATCGCGGCGAGGAGCCTCCCTCCCAATTCGCCGTGCAGGACCATGTACGCGAAAGGCTTCCCGAGTACATGGTTCCTGCCGCGTACGTCTTTCTGAATGAGTTTCCCAGGCTTCCCAACGGAAAGCTGGATCGCTCGTCATTTCCTGAGCCTGCTGTATCCGTGAATAGTAATGAATGCCGCGGTCCGGTCACGAATGTCGAGCTGCTCATGTGTGAGATATGGCGCGAAGTGCTGGCTCTGGAGAAGGTGGGAGTACTCGATAACTTCTTCGAATTGGGAGGCCATTCACTCTCTGCGGTGCGTCTGATCTCGCGAATCCGATCGGCTATGGACATGGATCTTCCGCTGCGCTGCATCTTTGTCCATCCGACGATTGCGAGCCTTTCCCAGCATATTTCGTATGACGCGACACTGCATCGATACTGCTATACCAACGAGCTGCCCAAGTGGAGCTGCCTGGTGCCGGTGCAGCCCCGTGGCAGCCGAATTCCATTTTTCTTTATCGCCGGATATCAGAATCCGGATGAGACCCTGCTTGAGATGTCGCAATTGATTCCCCACCTGGGAATGGAGCAGCCGCTGTTCGGCTTTCGTCCACGCTGGATTGAGGGCGACGCCAGCTATGCAACGGTGGAAGAAATGGCGCAGGAGTTCCTGGCGGAAATACGCGCTGTTCGTCCGAAGGGGCCTTATATGTTAGGCGGTCATTGCGTGGGTGGCATTGCCGCCTTGGAAATCGCGCAGTTGCTTATCAAGGAGGGCGAGGAAGTAATCTTGATGACACTTCTTGATACGGAGAGGCCGACTCGATGGCGCCGTCTCCGGACCGATTTGTACTTTATTCAACGGCGAGCAAAGCACATCACCGGAGTGCTCGCCGGTATCGTGCTCGCAAGCCGGTCCGAAAGGCGTGCCATGGTAAGCAGACTGATCCATCGCAAACTGAAAGGACCGGATCAGTTTTATGAATCGAAGGTTGGCTATCGCAGGATGCTCTACAGCCACAGTCCGGAGCACTATCCAGGACGCATAACGCTGATCGTGAATGAAGAGCAGGCTCTCATTGATAAAGATCTGGGGTGGACCGGAGCGGCCGGAGGCGGCATCGAGATTCACGTCGTTCCGGGAAATCATCACAACGTTATGCACGATCACGCCAGGGAAGTCGCTCAGGTAATTTCGAAGTCGATAGCCAGGGTTTATGATCCCGCCACCGCCGAAAGAGTGGCTGACGAAAGAGCGGCTGAGATGACATCCGCATCGGTCTGATCAGAAGAAGCGCAGCCGTCTTCTTGCGTCGCGACAATGCCGGCTTAGAACTAGAGCTCTTCCCGGTCCAGCGAGCGAAAGTAACACCCTTCCGAAGCACTCTCGGCGGAGAAGAATTACTCTTCTGTGAACAATAGGAGGAGAGGGTTGGTGCAGATTCCGCCGGACACCATGAGTGACAAGACCTCCGAGGAGGCACGATTTTGCCTCTCCCCTGAACTAATCCACGTCTGGGTATTGCCCGTTGCCGCCCCGTCAAGCCAAATCCAGAAATTCGAGAAGGTTCTGGCGAAGGATGAGACAGAGCGCGCCTCGCGGTTCCGTTTCGATTATCTTCGTGACGCTTACGTTTTGACCCGCGGTGCATTGCGGCACCTGCTCGGCAGATATCTGGACTGCGACCCATCGGGAATTTGCTTTCGCTATGGAGACAAGGGAAAACCCGAACTTTGCCCGCCGGCAACCCTGCATTTCAATCTCTCGCATTCCAATGGAATCGCAGTGGTCGCCGTCGCTTCGGAATGCCCGGTCGGCATTGATCTCGAATGCCTTCGCCCCCTCGCAGACATGGAGCAGATTGCGGGACGCTATTTTTGTCCCGAAGAGGCTCTTGAGCTGCTCGCCCTGACTCCACATTTGCAGCAGCGCGCTTTCTTCTCCTGCTGGACGCGCAAAGAGGCATTCATAAAGGCGATCGGTGACGGCCTGTCCTGCCCCTTGAATAGTTTCCGCGTCAGTCTTCTTCCCGATTCTGATGCGCGCTTGATTCACATCAACAATGATTCAGCCGCCGCTGAGAAGTGGACGTTACACGATCTGCCGATCGCGCCTGGATGTGTTGCGGCCCTCGCCTACTCCGCGGCGCGACGCTCGGTATCCATCTTCCATGTTGGTAGTCTCGATGAGCTCTCCAGCAGATGATGCGGCGAATCGCACGATAGAATGGGCTGACCGCGGAGTCCGGATGTCCTTTTTGTCAGCCCGATCTGCCCTGGACGTCTTTCGCTTTCTTCTGATTACCGCTCTCGCTGGGATTGCACTTGCGTGCATTGTCCTCACCATTCGCTGGCCGCTGGTATGGGACGCGCAGGTCTTCCACTACACGCATTTCCTGATCGAACACGGGTTTGCCCCATATCGCGATATTCCTGATATCAACATGCCCGGGGTCTATGTCCTCGAGGGCTGGGCGATGCACCTCTTTGGCGGGAGCGATCTGGGCTGGCGCATCTATGATTTCGCCCTCCTCGCCTCGCTTACCTTGGCCATGATCGCCATCAGCCGCCCGTACGATTGGCTGGCTGGTCTCTTCGCCGGTGTCACATTTGCGCTGGTGCACGTCAATGACGGTCCCTGGAACTCTGTCGAACGGGACGAGATCATGACGGTTCTGGTCCTTATCGGTTATGCCTTCTTCTTCGCGTCACTTCGCCGCCGAAAATCCTGGTATCTCCTGGGCTTTGGTCTGAGCCTTGGTATTGCCACCACCATCAAACCCACCGTCGCGCCGCTTGGAATTTTGCTGCTGATCATGGCGGCATGGAGAGTGAGAAAGGAGGGACGTCCTGTAGGGTCATCTCTCTGGTATGGTCTCTCCGGCGCGCTGATCGCGGTCCTCATATCGCTTGAGTTCCTCGTGCGCCACCATGCGCTTCAGGCATGCATTCACAACATAGAAACATATACGTCCTTCTATGCGACGCTCGACCAGGCTGATATAGGAACATTGCTCCGGTTCATGCCGAAAAAAGTGGAACTGGCAATGCTCCCGTTTGCCTTGGCTGTTGCGCTGCGCCAAAAGGGGTGGAACGGCTGGGAGCGCGCCGCTTTGTTGTTCGGAGTTCTCTTCGGCTTTTTTTCTTACCTGCAGCAGGCAAAGGGCTACGATTATCACCGATATCCGGTAACCGCCTTCGTTCTCCTGTGGATGTCCATAGAGCTGGCCCTTGCCATGCGCGAAGCAGGATGGCGCAGGTGGGTTGGTGCCGCTGGTTTTACCGCAGGACTTCTCGTGGGGGCTCCACCGTATCTTCATCACGTCGCCGAGTTCCGTGCGGACAGTGACTTCGTGTCTCTGCAGCAGGATCTTGTATCGCTCGGCACAGACCGGCTTCAGCGCAAAGTCCAATGCATGGATGTGGTCCAGGGATGTTATGCGGCTCTTTACCATCTAAGGCTTGTTCAGAGCAGCGGAATGATCGGTGACATTCTCCTCTTTAGCCCAAGGAAGTCGCCTGCAGTGGATGGCCTCCGTGATTGGTATTGGAACCAGCTCACAAGCAATCCACCTGTCGCGATCGTCGTGACGAACGAATGGTTCGAACACTACCCCAGTTTCAAAAAACTCGAGCAATGGCCACGCTTCTCCCAATACCTGAGCGATCACTACAATCTGGTAATCGAACGAAACGTCTCAGAACACGTAAATTCCGCTTACCGCTTGCAGCAGACACATCATGCGTACCGCATCTACCTCCGGAAAGAAATAGCGGTCCGCCCGCCCGGTAAATCCGGCTGATGGATCATCGCCTCTTCACGATTATTTCGTTGGACCCGGCTTGATACCCAGATACTTGTCATACCACCCAAACCAGCGCTCATAGCGATCGCGTATAAAGCTGGGCCTGGTAAAGCCGTGAAACTGTCCCGGATAGACGATCAGTTCCGCGGGCACTCCCTCACTCTTCAACGCCTGATACATTTGCTCTCCGCCCACCAGCGGCACATTGAAGTCCTTGTCTCCGCCCATGAAGAGCGTCGGAGTCTTGATTCGCTCGACGTGAAAGAACGGATAGGAGAGCTTGACATACGTGTCCAGGTGCTTCCACGGCTGGCCCAGTTCGTTGTCGTACTGCAGGATGTATTCATCCACTCCGTACATGCCGAACACATTCCCCATGCCGGCGCCGCTCGATGCCGCCTTAAAACGAGTCGTCGTCGCGATCAGATAATCGGTGGAAATCCCGCCATAGCTCCAGCCCCCCACCACCATGCGGTCGGGATCCACCTTGCCGGTCGCCACCGCGGCATCGACTGTGGCGAGCAGATCGGCAACCTCCTTGTCGCCCCAGTCTGCGCTGATCGTTTCGCTGTATGCACGCCCTCGCCCGGCGCTGCCCCGGTAGTTCACGTTCAGAACGGCGTATCCATGCGCGGCAAACAACTGCCGCTCTACAGCGAAGCGATGCTCGTCTTGCGCCGCCGGACCGCCATGAATAAACAGCAGCATCGGCACTTTGGTTCCGGCCTGATATCCGGCCGGCATCGTCAGCAACCCATGTACATCTGTGCCGTCTTTGCTCTTTGCGGAGATGTCTTCGGCAGGCATCAACGTGCGCTGCCCAAGTAGCGCGTCATTGTGCGAGGTCAGCTTATGCAGTGTGTTTCCGTCCAGGCTATAGACTTCCGAATCGCTCGTGTCCGTCGACCATAGCAATGCAACATGCCCACCCGCCTGAGATAACCCGCTCGCCGTGCCGGCTTCGCCAGCCAGCCGCTTCGGCGCGCTTCCGTCCAGCGGCGTTTCTTCCACGTACACCACGCGATCATCTGTAACCGTTGTCAGTAACGATTTGCCATCCGCCGTGAAGACTGGTGGGCCGACGTTGTTGTCGATGGATGCTGCCTTCAACTCCGCTGGTCCACCGCGCGCCGGTACCACAGCCACGCGTCTGCTGCCATAAGCCGTGTAGCGTTCAGAGAGTCCCTGGCGATATGCAATCAGCTTGCTGTCCGGGCTCCAGGCCAGCGGAGCATCGTCCATGCCGGGAAACGTCGTCAGCTTGCGCGCCGCCGAACCGGCCTTCGCATCGACGACAAAAATGTCATCGTTCTCGACGCGGTCCGGGTCCGGTTGCGACTGATTGCTTACAAACGCAATCATGGTTCCGTCAGGCGACCACTCCGCTTCGTGCTCCTCGTATTTGCCTGGGTCGGAAGTCAGTTTGCTCAGCTTCTTCGTCGCGATGTCGAAGAGATAGAGCTGCGCATGCTTGTCGGTAAGATAGCCTTCGACATCCTGCTTGAAGTGGTAACGATCGATCACGATCGGCTTGGGCGGCTTCGGCTTCGCATTCTTGTCGTCGTTCTCCGGCTCCGCCTTTTCCCGCAGAGTCAGCAGCAGTTGCTTTGAATCGGGCGACCAGCGAAACTCGCTTAGGTCCTGCTTTACGTCGGTCACCTGCCGCGCTTCGCCGCCGCGCCGGTCCAGCACCCAGACCTGTGCGCCCTTGGCCTTGCCCGGACGCGAAGATGAAAACGCGAGGAATCGTCCATCCGGACTCCACCGGGGGGAGCTCGCGGATTCGGTGCCGTACGTGAGTTGCAGATTGTTCTTGCCGTCCCAGTCCACCATCCACAATTCAGTGACGTTTTTGTCGTCCTCTGTGTCGACGCGCGAGACGGTATAGACGATCTGCTTGCCCTCCGGAGAAACCATGGGATCGCCCACGCGAACCAGTTGGTTCAGATCGTCAATCTTCAATCCAGGCTTGGGACCCTCTCCGAGCAGCGAAGACACCCCTAGCAACAAGACAGCAGGGAAAAGCAGGCTGTGGCGCATGCAACGGAGTGTAGCAGCCGGCTCCGTTTTTAATGGTTGGGTCAGTTACTATTTTGTGGCCGGATATCCAGGGGAACCGGTGCGGCTCAGCCGGCGCAGCTCATCGCTGAGCACAATGGCTTCGGCCAGCTCCCGCATGGAACGTCGCTTCTGCCTGCTCTGTTTGCGCAGCGTGGCATAGGCGCTCTCTTCGTCGATTTTCAGATCGCGCTGCAGAATGCCCTTTGCCCGATCCACCACCTTGCGCGTCTCCAGCCGGTCGCTCAACTCCGCGCTCTCCATCTCGAGACGGGCCATCTCAATCTCCGCTCCCACCAGGAAGCCAATCGTCGAGAGCAATTGCATTTCACGCTGCGTATGCTCATGCGACTTCTTGTGCTGTACGTTAATCACACCCACCAGCTTGCCGCGGCTCAGCAGAGGAACGGAAAGAAATGCTTCGAACCGGTCTTCAGGCAGGTCTCGGAACGCCTTGAAGCGCGGGTCACCGGCCGCGTTTCTCGCAATCGCAACCGGCTCCCGGTGCTCCGCCACCCACCCGGTAATACCCTGTCCGAGTTGCATGTCGATGTTGTCGACCAGTTCGGCATGCGGAATTTTTGAAGCGCGAAGCACCAGCTTGTCCGCCTGAAGCACATAGATCAGGCACGCATCGCATCGCACAATCGAAGTGGCAAATTCCACCACCCTGTTCAGCACATCGTGCAGCGGATCGGCCGCGGCAATGCGGCTTCCGAGCTCATGCAGGAAGTCAAGATGCGGATCTTCAGCGTATTGCCAGGTCGATGCTTCCTGCGGTGCGTTCATAGATTTCTGCGTCTCCTCTCAGGTTCCAGCCGCCCGCTCATGGAGGGTGCTGGTTGAAGACGGGAAGAAAGTGCCTGCACGCGGAGCCAGCCTTCTTTTCCGGTTGCGTTATCCGTACAGTAAGGAATCTCGGCCAATTCATCAAGCCAACCCCAGAAACAAAGGGGTTGCTGCACCAAATCGGAAGCGGTTATGGGAACGGCTGCTCACCCTTGAGCCAGCGCGTGGTAAAGCTGTTGCCGGTCCTGCGATAGGTCCGCTCGATCAGATCCTTCACCTCCGGCGATTCCCCTAGCGTCAACGCCAGCAGGGAAGGGCCCGCCCCGCTGAGGCAAACACCGAGCAGCTTCGGGTGTTGCAGTTCCAGAAGCTCCGCAAGCCCCGGCACAATGTCCTTGCGGTAGGGCTGATGGAGTCTGTCCACCATCGCTTCGCGCAGGCTGTTTGGGTGCTCGCTCTCGAGCGAGCAAAGCAGCAGGGCCACCCGTTGCATGTTGCTCACCGCATCGCGGAAAGGTACCTGTGCCGGTAGCACTTCGCGTGCGCGTACGGTGGTCAAAGCATAATCCGGCGTCAGCACCAGAAGACGGATTGCAGGTGGCCACGGCAAACTGACCGCTGTGACCGTGCCATCGTCTGTTTGACAGCTCACCGTGAGGCCGCCCAATAACGCCGCAGCCACGTTGTCTGCGTGACCTTCGAGCGCGGCGGCAACAGCCAGCAGCGGCGTAGGGCCCAGTGAGACGCCGCTCACTACCTCGAACAGCCTCAGTCCGGCGACTGTCGCCGCGGCGCTCGAGCCAAGACCGGAGCGCGGCGGAATCTGACTCCGCACTTCCACATGGATAGAAGGAAGAGGCCGCGCGTATTCCTGTCGAAGCTGTGCATACGCTGCGTGAATCAGGTTTTCGCCCATCGGTTCGCAGCCCACGAACTGGAACGTGACATCGTCCATGCCCTCGCGCCGCTGCACCAGCAGGCTCAGATACAGATTGACGGCCACCGCAAGCGTGTCGAAGCCGGGACCCAGGTTCGCGATCGATCCCGGAATATGGATCTCCACCGCCTCCACACCGAGCGGCATCGTTTCGATCGGCAGCGTCTCTTCCTGCATCAGTGCCCCTCTTGCTGGCCCTGGCCGTTTCGTCCCGCGCCGTGCTGCTCCAGAATGTATGCCGTGTCCTTCAGTCCATGGCCGGTCAACATCGCCACGATCTCCGCATCGCGCTCGATCGCGCCGGAGGCACGCAGCTTTTTCAATCCGGCCAGCGTTGTCGCCGAAGCGGGCTCGCAGCCTATTCCATCGCGGCCAATGGCAGCCTTGGCCTCGCCGATCTCCTCATCCGTCACGTCGATGACCATGCCGCCCGTCGCTTCTACACCGTGAAGAGCTTTGCGCCATGAGCGTGGATTACCGATCCGTATCGCTGTCGCGCGCGTTTCCGGATCCATGGCCTTGAGCCCGGCATCCGGGTTCTTCTCGCGCTCCCGCCATAACCGCGCAAACGGATTCGCCCCCGCGGCCTGCACGACGATCAGCCTTGGCGCCCGTTCGATCAGGCCCCAGGCCAGCAGCTCATCGAATGCCTTCCCGAACGAGGCGCTGTTCCCAAGATTCCCGCCCGGAGCGATCAGGAAGTCCGGCGCGCGCCACCCGCGTTCTTCCATCACCTCGTACATGCAGGTCTTCTGACCCTCGATACGGAACGGGTTCACCGAATTGAGAAAGTAGACTTCCTCGGGTGGCAGCGCCAGCAGCGTATTCAGGGCGTCGTCAAAGCTTCCGTCGACCTCGACAATTTCGGCCCCGAAATCCAGCGCCTGCGCCAATTTGTTCATCGAGACTTGCCCCGCCGGCAGATACACCCGGCCCACCATACCGGCGCGAGCCGCATATGCCGCCAAAGACGCCGCGGTATTTCCGGTAGAGGCGCAGGCCACCACCTTTGCGCCCAGATAGCGTGCCTCGGTCATGCCGGTCGTCATGCCCAGATCCTTGAAGCAGCCGGTCGGGTTCCACCCCAGGTGCTTGAAGTGCAGCTGCGTGACGCCGGCAAACTCCGCCGCTCGCTGCGCCCGTACCATCGGCACATTGCCCTCCCGCAGTGTGACGACATGCTCATCGGCATACTGCGGCAGCGCTTCACGAAAGCGCCAGACACCGCTCGCGTCGACAGGTGCGAACGAACGCCGCCGATCCGACCAGAGCGACTTGAGCTGCGCCACATCCATCTTTGGCGCGTCGACCACCACCTCCAGCAGTTCGCCGCATCTGGGGCAGGCCACCACCGGGGTATGGAGCTCGAACGTTGCGCCGCAGTCGGCGCCAATGCAATGCAGATGGCTCACGCGTGTTTCCTCAGGATCGGCAGGCACAGCGGCGCCTGCGCGAGGAAGTGCAGCTTGCCGATCTCGGCCAGCGCGGCATCCAGCGCCTCCTGGCTGCACGGCTCCAGCGTGATGGCAAACGGCAGCGCCTCCCGCGAATGCCCCGGCAACTGCAACACTGCATCTACGTTGATGGCATAGGTCGCCAGTACCTGCGAGATGGCCGCCAGGATTCCCGGGCGGTCCCGTACCAGGTATCGCGTGTAATGCGGCATCACGAATTGGTGCGACGCCACCATCTTGCGCAACGGCGGCCCCATCGATTCCGCGGAGGTCGAGCCCAGCCGGGCAAGTGCCACCAGGTCGCTCACTACCGCCACCGCTGTTGGTCCGCCGCCGGCGCCATTCCCGGAAAAGGTCGTCTCCCCGCCGTAGCGCCCGGTGCTCACCACGATGTTCTGCGGTCCCACGACGCGCGCGTGCGGCAGCGCTCGCTCCACCAGCATCGGCTGTACAGCAATATGCAGGCCATCGTCCTTCACCTCGGCATGCGAAATCTGCCGGATCGTACAGCCCAGCTCCGCGGCATAATGCAGGTCCACGGCGGTGATCGGCCGGATGGACCGGCACATGACCGTCTCCAGATCGACGTCCGCGCCCAGGGCTACGCGGCTCAGGATCGTGATCTTTGCCCGCGCATCGTAGCCGTCCACGTCCGCACTCGGATCTGCCTCCGCAAAGCCGGCACGCTGCGCCTCGAGCAGGCCATCGGCAAACGACAGTCCGGCCGCTTCCATACGCGTCAGGATGTAGTTGCAGGTCCCGTTCAGGATGCCGCTCACGCTGAGGAGTTGGTCGCCGGCAAGCCCCTCCTGCAGGCCGGAAAGCACCGGCACGCCGCCCGCTACCGAGGCGCCGTAAGCCAGGTGCTGACGGTGGCGGCATGCCAGTTCGCTCAGCTCTACGCCCTGCGCGGCAATCAGAGCTTTATTCGCTGTGACCACAGACTTGCCGCTGGCCAGCGCCCGGCGAACCCATGTCCCGGCCGGATCGAGTCCGCCCACCAGTTCCACGAATATGTCGATGTCCGAGTCCAGAACCTCGTCGACATTCTCCGTCCAGCGAACCGGGTCGGGGACCCAGGCCACGCGCTTCTTGTCGATGCGCCGATTCAGAATGTAAGCCAGGTCGAACGGTGCGGTCCCGGCCTGCTCCACCAGGATGCGCGCCACAGCCGACCCGACAGTGCCAAAACCCGCGATCGCCACGCGCAACCGCCGATTCATCTCTTTTTCGTTCGCAGCCATCTTCACTCGCACGACAGAAGTAGGTGACCCTTCACCTGTGCCGTGCTTTTGTTGTATCAGGGACGGCCCGGCGGTCCAACCGCACCCGCCATGAAAAGCCCGAACGCGCGACAAGACAGCCTCGCGCGTTCTCGTACCGGGAAGCGGATTACTTCACCGTCAACCTATAGTTAGCTGTGGAAGACGCACTGCCCGAATTGGCAACCACCTGGAAGGTGTAGTTGCCTGGAGGCGTTTTATTTGAGGAACTGTCGCCGCCGCAGCCTGTGATACCCACCGCGGAAACAAGCAGCACGAAGCCGGCACACAGTAGTAGCCCGCGGCCGCGAGTTACAGGAACGAGCATCAACAAGCCCAAGAATGGCAGCCCGCACGCCAGGACAGCAGCTGTCCGCAGGGGCTCGTCTCGCATCTCTGCAGTCGTAGCGGCAAGCGTGGAAACAGTCAGCGTTGTGGTCGAAGCTGCCGTTCCAGAGATCGTCACCGACGCCGGGCTGAAGTTGCAGGCCGCATTCATAGGCAGTCCGGTGCAGGAGAAGGTCACGTTGCCACTGAAGCCTGCGGCTCCGCTCACCTTCAATTCCGTGGTCACCGACTGGCCGGAGGACACCGTCAGCGATGTCGAACCGCCGCTTCCGCCTCCCACCGCTAGAGGCGCATCCACTGTCTGCGTGAAGGTCACGCTCGCCGCAAGATGGTTCGCGTCGCCGCTGTAGGCCGCGGTAAGAGAATGGGTGCCCGCGGTTGAGAAACTCCCCTTGTACGTCGCTACGCCATTGCTCACCTGCTCGGTGCCGAGCACCGTTGCCCCATCGGAGAAGACCACCGATCCGGTGGGGGTGCCGAACAGGCCGCTCATCGTCGCTGTAATCGCGACATTCTCCGCGGCGTAGCTGGGGTTCGCCGAAGATGCCACCACAACGACAGGCGCAACTGGCGCAATCGTCACCTTGACCGTGTTCGAAACTGAAGCGGCATAGTTCGCGTCACCTGAATAATGCGCCGTCAGCGAATAGGTCCCGGGCGCCAGCATCGCGGTCGCGGTCGCGCTGCTTCCCAGGTTCGGAAAGAATACAGCATTCGCTCCAGCCTGTAGGTTGATGTAGAACAGCGCGTATGTCGGAGCGGCGGTTGCTCCACCAGGAATGCTTCCGGTAGGCGGGGCGGTCAGCACGGCGTACGCCGGAGGCGGGTTCGGGAATGCAGGCGGGCTCGGGAACAAAGGCGTTCCTGTGGTCAGCGTGCCATCGCCATTCCCCAGCAACAAGACACCGCTACCCAGCGCCACATCGGCCTTGCCGTCTGCATTGAAGTCCTCAATCGCCAGCGGCAACAGCGGGTTGCCGATCGAAAGAGTGCTGCCAATCGTGAAATCGACAGGCACAGCGAACGTTCCGTCGCCATTGCCCAGCAGCGTGGCGACGCCATTATTCGTCGTGTTCGCCTGATAGCTGAAGACCAAATCCTGTTTGCGATCGCCATTCAGATCGGCAAACGCAACCGACACTATCCCCTCATCAAAGATGCCGCTGGTATCGATCCTCTGCGGCGCGCCGAATCCCGTTCCCAGGTTCAGCATTGCGTTCAGCCTCACCGGCGCCTCGGCGTTCCCTAGAAAAACCGCATTGCTCTGCGACAGCACATCCATGCGCCCGTCGCCATTCAGGTCCGCAAAGCTCAGCCCAAAGATGTTGTAAAGCACGCTCGAGCCCGCCGCGAACGAAGGAGCCAGCGGAAACGGTCCCGATGCCGTGAAATTGCCGCCGCCTCCGTTATGAAAAACGGTGAACGCATACTGCACCGTGCCCGGATCGAGCGGGCTCGGGGGCGTGTCCACTGCCACAATATCCGTCTTGCCGTCTCCATCGATGTCCACGGCATAGGTCTGGTTGTAGCCGGTTGCCAGCGCAGGCAGAACTGCGACGCGTCCGAATGTCCCATCACCCTTGCCATACGCGACTGTATTCCCGGCCAGTAAATCCAGATGCCCATCGCCGTCCACATCCAGCACGGCAAGCACTTCTCCAGCTTGCGGTTGAAGGACGAGCGCCAATTGCTGTGCACTCAATGGCGTGAATGCCGGCGTCGTCAAATCCTGGAGACTGGTCGCGCTGCCCGCAAAATCCTGCACCGCCAAATCTGGCTGGCTACCCAAAACAACTCCATACACCAGCAGGTCCGGCAGTCCATCTTCGTTGAAATCGCCCCATACTGCTCCGGCCGCAACCTTCGCGACTGAAGCATCCGGCGTCCCGAAGACTTGGGCGAAGGTCGCGCTTGTAATCCCACTCTCCGCCGCCAATGTCGCAGCAGAACCCACCGCCGTTGATCCGTTGTAGAGCGTAACGGTGCCGCCAGGGGCAGCAAATGGCGGCTCAACACCCGCCCCCGGACGCACGTTCACGCTGAAGCCTGTCTGGCCCGCGGGATTCGCCGCAGGCAATAAGGTGGTTTGAGAAGGATTCGTCCCCTGACCATGAACTATGGAAGAGAACACAACGAGAATCGGCAGGATAGCGGCAAAGCGGGAGGTGAGCAGACGCATAGGCCCTCAAATGTCCGCCAGGTCGCGACTGGCGAGTATATAGCGCTGACGAGTATAGCGACTTTGTTTGAGATCCGAGGCACATATTTCCAGTGGGGAGTTTTTCCCATAACGAAACGCAGCACGAATTCTCCACCAGAAACTTGCCGGTTAATTCCACTCAATTCGTTACAATAGAAATAGACATCAAAGAACAAAAAGCCACCTGCGCGGTGGCTTTTTTAGTTTGATGGAAGGAGAACAAGCCGGGAACAAGCCGGCTGACCGGCTTTTGCGCTGACCACTTCTTGGGCCCACTGCTCTTTCGCTGACCTGCTTAAGCCCTTTATTTGGACATCTTTAGGGCCTAAGTCCTTTAGGCACCGCACTTAGCTATCGGTACACGACCTAACCCGCAGAAAACAGGAGCCTTATAGGACGAGCTGCCGGAGGGGGTGGGGGGAGGGGTACCCCCTTCGGTACGGACCCGAGCAGTGCGCAGGCGCCGCCCCGGCAAAGAGCCAGCTCCTAGAAGTGGTTCCACAGGAACTGGTTGTACACATCGTGGTGGTACTGCACCTCCGGCACCTTCACGAACGTTCCCAGCAGCCGCGGACAACGATCTGCAGCGGCTTGTTTCAGGTCTGCGTAACGTGCCTTTACGTCCTCGCCCAGCAGTTTGGTCGTCCAGGTCGCGTTGCGGAAGTCGTCGAGCGCCGTGTAGATGTTGTCCGGCAGATAGCGCTCGGCCTGGCGCAGGTTCGCGATCTTCGCCGTCGTTCCGTCGAGCCCGGTCTTGAAGATCGAGTACAGCACCAGGTACGGATTCGCGTCCGGGCTCACCGAGCGCACTTCCACCCGCATGCTCTTCTCGTTGCCGATCGGAACCCGCACCATCGAGCCGCGATCCGTTGCCGAGGCTTTGATCTGGTTCGGCGCCTCAAAGTGCGGATCGAGCCGGCGGTATGCATTCACGCTCGCGTTCAACAGCAGGCACAGATCGTTGCCGTGGCTCAGGATCTTGTCGACGAAGCCCCATCCGAAGGCGCTCAGCTTCTCCTGGCCCTTCGGATCCCACATCAGGTTCTTCTTGCCTTTGGTGACGGAGACGTTGGTGTGCATGCCGCTGCCGTTCACGCCCACAACCGGCTTCGGCAGGAAGCTTGCGGTCAGCCCCATCTTGGTCGCCACTTGCCGGCAGACCAGCTTGTAGAGCTGGATCTGGTCGGCCGCCGCCACCACCTCGCCGTAGCTGTAATTGATCTCAAACTGCGACGGCGCAACTTCGGGATGGTCCTTCTCGTTTTCGAAACCCAGCGCGCGCTGCACCTCGGCCGCGGTGTCGATGAACTGGCGCAGCGGATCACCCGGCAGCGAGTGATAGTAGCCGCCAGTGTTCACGTATTCAAAGCGCTGCGACTGATGAAAGTGCTGCTCGGCATCCACGCCCTGGAAGAGGAAACCCTCAATCTCGTTCGCTGCGTTCAGCGTGTAGCCGTTCTTGTTGTACTGATCCTGGGCAAAGTTCTTCAGCACGCCGCGCACATCGGCCGCGTACGGTGTGCCGCCCTTGTCGATGACGTCGCCGAATACAACCACTTTGCCGCCGCCAAAGAAGTCTTCCGGCACCCAGTAGAACGAGCCCCAGTCCATGACACAGCCGCAGGTCGCTCTCGCGCTGCGCGGTAAAGCCGCGGATCGAAGACCCATCGAAAGTCAGATTGTCCCAGCTCTTGAGCAGGAACTTCTTGTCGTAGTCCAGCATGTGAAGGCGGCCTTCCAGGTCGCTGAACATCACCGTCACTGCCTTGATGCGCTTCTCGTCGGTCAGATACTTCAGTCGCTCTTCGCGAATCTTGTCTGCCGGGACCCGGGTCTTCCGCTGTTCTTTGGCCTTCAGATTCAGCTCTTCCAGCTCTGCGTAGGGAAGGGCAAGAAAATTCCGCTGTTCGTTGGACATTCCTCTCCTCTGACAATGTGTGTCTGGGCAGCGGCGACGTGGGCGCTGATCGTATTCTTCAAGGCTCTGGCCGGCGGTAGTTTTCACGGTGTGGCTTGCACTGGGCCACAAACCACTCTCGCCGGACAGCCTGTACTCCAGGCAAATATCTTTGCCATCAGCATAAATGCAGTTGCCGCGCTGCCCAAATGCTTTTGCCGCGCTGGTCTGGGCCAACTGCAGCAGCTTCGGTGCAGCCAGTTACGAATGATTCTTCACAACTGGCTCCTGCTCAGGGCCGCGCTCCGCATCGAAATCACGGGTATGCACAAATCCAGGGCGCGCCAACGCGCCGTTACCGCGTTCGCGCTTGTTCTGCTGCTTCTTCTGCCCGCGCAACCTGTCCGCGCCTACTCGGTCCTGTCCCACGAGCAGGTCGTCGATCTGGCATGGAAAAGCCGCATCGTGCCCTTGCTCCGTTACCGCTGGCCCGACATCACGCCCGAACAGATCAAGGAGGCGCACGCCTATGCCTACGGTGGCGCCATCATCCAGGACATCGGCTACTACCCATTTGGGGACAAGCTGCTGTCCGACATGCTCCACTACGTCCGTTCCGGCGAATTCGTCGACAATCTCATTCGCGAGGCTCAGAACCCTGACGAGTTCGCCTTCGCCCTGGGCGCGCTGGCGCACTACACGTCCGACGCCTATGGCCATCCCGCGGTCAATCGCGCAACCGCGTCCGAATATCCAAATCTTAAGCGCCGCTATGGTCCCGAAGTTTTGTACGACCAGGACCCCAAGGCGCATCTGCAGACGGAGTTCGGATTTGACGTTCTCGAGGTCGTGCAGCAGCGCTTTGCACCGGAGGCCTTCCATGGCTTCATTGGGTTCCAGGTATCGAAGCCAGTGTTCGAGCGCGCCTTTCAGGACACCTACGGAATTCCATTGAACCTGATTCTTACGAAGGAAGACCTTGCGATCGGCACCTATCGCAAAACCGTCAGCACGCTCCTGCCTAAGATGACTCAGGTAGCCGTCGCTAATTACGGCAAGCAGATGCAGCAGGCCGAACCCACCTTCGTGCCCGAGAAGCTCATCTATCGCATGAGCAACGCCGACTATCAGAAGAGTTTCGGCGACAGCTATCGCCGACCCGGCCTCGGAACGCGGATCCTCGCTTTCCTCATCAAGCTCGTCCCCAAGGTCGGCCCGGTCCGCGACCTGGAGCTCCGGGTCCCCAACGCAGATGCCCAGCGGCAATTCCTTTCCGGCATGGACACGGTCGTCGACCACTATGAGCAAGCGATCGAGCACCTGCGTTCCGAGCCCGCTGTCCATCCCTCGCTCAATCTCGCCGCCGTGAATCTCGATACTGGCCGTCGGACCGCGCCCGGCAACTACCCGCTGGCCGACCAGACCTACGCCAATTATTTGGCGGTGCTGGCTGAATTGCGTCCGACATCCAATCCGGCCTCACAGCCGGCGAAGGCATATCAACAGCCCCAGGCGACAGAGGCCGCAGCTCAGCCCAAGCTCCAGTCCATCGATCCAGCTATCCGCGCCGACATCGAGCACTACTTCCAAAACAGCCGGCGACACGGCGGAGTGCTTCAGCTCAAGAAATCTCAATGGAAGAGCCTGGAGAAAAATCTACTGACTTTGCAGCGGCTTCCTGCTGCTCCGCCCACGCCGGCGACGGAACAAGTTGCCTCATCCCCGACCATGTGAAGGGGTTTAGCTGCCGCCCAGGGACTGCCACAGCAACACGCCGTTCAGGGAGAGGATGATCGCGGTGCTGAGCCAGCCCAGCGACTGGATCAGCGCTCCATTGGCGAAGCGGCGCATCACCGCTGCGCGGCGGGTCAGGATCAGCAGCGGTATCAGGGCGAAGGGAAGCGTGAAGCTGAGGGCCGCCTGCGACAGCAGCAGGATACGCAGCGGATCGAGCCCGATGGCGATCACGATGACCGCCGGCAGTAACGTAAGCAGCCGCCGCAGAAAAATCGAGAACCGCACATCGAGGAAGCCCTCAAGGATCATCTGGCCGGCCATGGTGCCGACGGTGGATGATGAGAGCCCCGAACAGAGGAGCGCTACCGCAAAGATGGTGGCGGAGAGCGGGCCCGAGGAGCGGTCCAAGTGTGGCGTGCGCCGCCTCGATCGACATGCTCGTCATGCCCCGGCCGGCGAAAGCGGCGGCGGCTACGATGATCATTGCCGAATTCACCAGCCATGCGCCGTTCATCGCCAGGATGACGTCGAAAAGCTCCATGCGCAGCAAGCGGGCGCGCGCAGCGAAGCCCATATCGTGGTGCTCCAGGCGTTCCATCTGAACGCGCGGCTGTACCAGCCCGGAGTGCAGGTAGACAACGTGCGGCATCACGGTGGCCCCCAGCATGGCGACCGCGAGGTACAGGCTCTGCCGGTCCACCATCGGGACGAGCGTGTGATACGCGATCTGATCCCAGTGCGGGTGGATGAAGAACATCTCCGCCGCATAGCAGCCGCCGATCACGACCACGAATATCATGATCACCAGCTCAAGCTGGCGAAAACCCCATTGCTGCAGCGCCAGGATGAGGAACACGCAGATCGCGGTTGCCACTGCGGCCAGCAGCAGGACGTGCGTGCGGAGCATGCCTGCGGCAAGCAGGCGCGGCCCGAAGAGCAAATAGAAGCCGAGCGCGGCGCCCAGGAACTCGGCCAGGTCGGTGGCCAGGGCGGAGATCTCTGCTGCGACCCAGAGAAAAATTGTCATACCGCGCGAGAAGTGAAGGCGGCAGTTCTCCGGCAGCGTGTGTCCGGTGGCGATGCCCAGCTTGGCGGAGAGGTACTGGATGAGGATGGCCATCGCATTCGACCAGAGGAGGACCCAGAGAAGCTGGTAGCCGAAGCGGGTGCCACCCTCGAAGTTGGTGGCGAAGTTGCCGGGGTCGATGTAGGCGATGCTGGCGACGAATGCCGGCCCGAAGTAATACCAGAACTTGCGCTGGCCGGTGCCGGAGAGGCGTTCAGCCTGTGTCGTCACGGTGGCCATGATTGGAGTATAGGCGAGATTTAGGCTAGCCTTAAATTAAATTTAGGTAAGCCTGAACCCAGCCCCGGCAGCTTTCGGGTTGCCGGCCCCGGGCACCCCCGTAGATTCTTGGGGATGAAGACCAAGAGTCCGTACCTGGTGAAGCCCGGCGCCCGTTTCCGCCTGCAGGATTGGCCGACTGACGATACGGGCGACTTCAAGGGCGAAGATGAAGTCGCCGACGAGCTTGAGCAGCATCGCCGCAGGCTGGATGCGCTGCAGGACATGCTCTCCGCGGAGTGCCGGCATGCCCTGCTGATCGTGCTGCAGGCGATGGATACCGGCGGGAAGGACGGCACCATCCGCCATATCTTCACCGGGGTGAACCCGCAGGGCGTGAACGTGACCGCCTTCAAGGTTCCGACGCCCGAAGAGGCGGCGCACGATTATTTATGGCGCATCCACGCCGCAGTGCCGCGGCTGGGCACGATCGGCATCTTCAACCGCTCGCAATACGAGGACGTCCTGATCACGCGGGTGCACAAGCTGATCACGGACAAGGTGGCGAAGCGGCGCTTTCGGGAGATCCATGCCTTTGAGGAGATGCTCTTCCGCAACAAGGTGACGATCCTGAAGTTCTTCCTGCACATCAGCCACAAGGAGCAAACGGCGCGGCTGAAGGCGCGATGCGCCGAGAAGGACAAGCGCTACAAGATCAGCGAGACCGACTTTCGCGAGCGGCGCCACTGGGACAAGTATCAGGAGGCGTATGAGGACGCGATCGGCGCCACCAGCCGCAAGCACGCCCCCTGGTTCGTGATCCCCTCCGACCACAAGTGGTACCGCAACCTGGCGATCTCGCGCGTGATCGTCGCGGCCCTGGAGGGAATGGACCTGAAGTATCCGAAGCCGGCGTTCGATGTATCGAAGGTATGCGGCGAGCTGTGAGGCTTCCCACCCGGGGTACCCCCTCCCCCACCCCCTCGGCAGGTTGGCGCATAACTCCTTTGGAACCAAGCACTAAACGGGTCTGCCGAGTGCTAAGTGCGGTGCCTAAAGGACTTAGACCCTAAAGATATCCAAAGAAAGGGCTTATGGAACGGAAAAGCCACGGCTTTCACCATGGCTTTCGAGATCTTTGTGTACCTATTTCCAGAGTAGCAAATTGATGGGAATTAACCGGCAAGATTTCGCCCGATTCCTACTCCTTAGTACCGTTCGGGATCAGTAGTTATCGCGGAAGGCCAACATGCGGCCCAGGTCCTTCTCGTGACCATCCGGGAAGCCGCACGCCGGAGCGAAGTCCTCGGCTTCGCGGAAGGTCCCCAAAAGTCGGTCCCACCAAGTGATATCGCCGTAGTTGAAGCGGTGCACATCGAGCTGGTGATGGATGGAGTGATGTTCCGGCCTCTGGAGGAAGTAGCCCATCCAGCGCGGCGTGCGCAGGTTGCTGTGGTAGAAGTACTCGCCGAGGACGGCGAAGACGTTGAACCATGCGCCGGCTTCCGGCGACGCTCCGAGCACGGTAAACAGCAGGATGCTGGAGAGGATGGAATCCGCCGCAATCTCGAGCGGATGCTTATAGAAGGCAGTGAGCAGTTCGATGCGGGCTGGACTGTGATGAATCTGGTGACAGACACGCCAGAGGAAGTCCGATTCATGCCGCGCGCGATGCCACCAATAGAAGACGAAGGTGCCGACGAACCATCCGAGCAGTCCTTGCACGAATGCCGGCATGGCGGTGGAGATATGGAACAGCGACCATGCCTGTAGCCAGCGGTTCCAGGCAATGCCGGCCACGAGCACAATGCCGAGCTGACAGAGGTTCAGAAAAGCGGAGCGGGCGTACCATCCCGCGGCTTCGGGCAACTCGCGCCCGGGCAGGAGCCGCTCTGCGAAGAAGAACAACACGGTGGCCGTGACGATGATGGTGATGGGAATCACGAGAGATCACCTCCGAATGGAATCAGCAACGACCCGAGATTAGGGCGGTCGCGAATCCGGGCTCAACGAGAGAAGTGACACTATCTCGGGCTGTCACACTGCCAACTGGGTTTATCCAGCGCGAACTTTCCACGGGGTTAGAATCGCGATACTTCAATGCTGATCTCGCTCACGAAGGACAGCGACATTCCGTTGCGGCAGCAGCTTGCGGAGCAGATCGTATTCCTGATCACGACCGGCAAGCTTCGCGCAGGCGAGGAGATGCCGAGCGTGCGCGCGCTGGCGCGTCGAGTTCATGTCCACCACAACACGGTGAGTGAGGCGTACCAGGAGCTGGTGCGGCGCGGCTGGTTGACTGGGCGACACGGCAGCCGCCTTCTCGTGGGAGCGCCCGCGAAGGACCGCCCCGCGCCTTCCAGCCTGGATGAACTGATCAACGAGAGCATCCGCCGCGCGAAAGAGATGGGCTACTCGCTGCAGGCGCTGCAGCGGCGGGTGCGGGAGCGCTTGCTGGCCGAAGCGCCGGACCATGTGCTGGTGGTGGAGGACGAGGCAGGGCTGCGCGAGATTTTCCGGAAAGAGATCACGACAACAATCGCGTGGCAGGTGGAGGGGTGCTCGTGGCAGCAGCTTCGCGGGGAGCCCGCACTCGCGATCGGAGCGCAGGTGATGGCGCCGCGCCATATTGCCGATGACGTGAAGGCCGTCGCGCCGGCGCAACGTCCGGTGATTCCAATCACGTACTCGCCAGTGGACCCGCATCTGGAAATGATTCGCCGCCTGAAGCAGCCCTCGATTGTCGCGGTGGCCTCGGTCAGCGAGAGCCTGCGAAAGACAGCGCGCAGCCTGTTCGCTCCTGCCTTAGGCAGGAAGCACGTCTTTCGGGAGATTGCTGTGCCGGCCAGCAGTCCGGTGAACGCAGATGGGGCGGATGTTGTCTTCTGTGATTCGGTTGCGATGTCGCTGGTGCGCGGCAGGAAGAAGGTCCACTACCAGCTCATTCCTGACGCCTGCCTGGAGGACCTGAAAGCGGCGCTCTATCCGGATGCGTAATTCACCTGGATACGAGAGCCGGCCGCTTTAGAGATCCATGATTCCGGACGCTTCGATTTTGGCGGGTTCCAACTATCGTGAAGAGCGGGAAGGTTGCGCCGTTCCATTCATAGACATCCAAGACCGATGGAGTGAAGTGTGGCCGCCGGAGAGTCTTATTTCGGGGAAATGTGGATCGCGCGATTGCTGCTGCAGCGCGGGATTGCGGCGATCTATCTCATCGCTTTTATCGCGGTGCTGCGGCAGTTCAAACCGCTGCTGGGCGAGCGTGGACTGCTGCCGGTTCCGGCATTTCTCGAGCGCGCCCGTTTTCGCGACGCGCCCAGCGTCTTCTGGTGGCGGTATTCCGATCGCGTGCTGGATACTGTGGCGTGGACTGGCGCCGCAGTTTCCGCGTGCGCAGTGTGTGGTCTGACCGAGGCGGGGCCGGTGTGGCTTTCTGTGACGGCGTGGCTGCTGCTGTATGTGCTCTATCTCTCAATCGTGAATGTGGGGCAGACTTTCTTCGGCTTCGGCTGGGAATCGATGCTGCTGGAGGCGGGGTTCTTCACGGCTTTTCTCGGGCCGGCGCAAGTGAAGCCTTCGCTGCTGCCGATCCTGATCCTGCGCTGGATGCTCTTCCGCACGGAACTGGGCGCGGGCCTGATCAAGCTGCGGCACGATCCCTGCTGGCGCGACCTGACCTGCCTCTACTACCACTACGAAACGCAGCCTCTGCCCAATCCGCTGAGCTGGTATTTTCACCGGCTGCCGCGGGTGCTGCAGCGCTTCTCGGTGCTGGTCAGCCATTTTGTGCAGGTGATTGTTCCGTTTGGCTGTTTGCGCCGCAGCCGGTGGCTTCGATTGCGGCGGGGCTGATCGTGTTTCATCAGCTCTGGCTGATCGTCAGCGGGAACTATTCGTGGCTGAACTGGCTGACGGCGGTGCTGGGCGCGGCGGGCTTCAGCGGTAGCATCCTGCGGCCGGCGCTGCCGCTGCATGTGCCTTCACTGCTGCCTCGGCCACTTGCATTCGATATGGTGATTTACTTCATCGCCGTAGGCACGGTGGTGTTCAGTGTCCAACCCGTAAAGAATCTGTTCTCGCGAAACCAGATCATGAATTACAGCTACAACCGCTTCCACCTGGTGAATACTTACGGCGCTTTCGGGAGTGTGGGGAGGGAGCGCTACGAGATCGTGATGGAGGGAACTGTTGACCGCGTGCTGACGCCGGCGACCGAGTGGAGGGAGTACGGCTTTCAGCGCGAAGCCGGGTGATCCGAGGCGGATGCCTCCGCAGGTTGCTCCGTATCATCTGCGACTGGACTGGCTGATCTGGTTTCTGCCGTTTGCGGTGAAAGTGACGGACCAGGGCATTCGGGTGTGGCGCTACGATGTGTGGTTCCTCCGGTTTGTGCAGCGGCTGCTGACAGGGGATCGCGCGATGCTGCGCCTGATGGGCAAGAACCCGTTTGCCGATGCGCCGCCGGGATTCATTCGCGCGCTGTTTTATCGATATCGTTACAGCGACCCGCACATAAAATGCGAGACGGGCGCGTGGTGGACACGTGAGCTGCTGGGGGTCTATCTGCAGCCGATTTCGCTGGATAGGCTGAAGCGCCTGTGAGGTTCATTCCGAGCGAAGCGTGACGGAGGGTTCGACGTTTGCCGAGCCGCTTTTGGGGCTACGCTGTCTGGAGCGCGACCGGCCGCTCGATCTGGGTCTTCAGCACGATGGTGGTCTCCGTTTGCTCGATACCGGGGATAAGGCGCAAGCGTTCTGACAAACTGAGCAGCGCAGCGGTATTGGCGACGCGGACCTTCAGGATCATGCTCAGTTCACCGGCCACCGAATGGCACTCCTCGATGGCAGGAATCTTTCTCATCGAGCCCATTAACTCCGCGCAAGGCCGCGTTGCGCGGATTCCGATGAACGCAAGGACGTCCAGCCCCAGGGCTGCCGTATCCACATCTACTGTCCACCTTCTGATGATCCCGTCGCGTTCCAGTCGTCGTAAACGTTCGTGGACGGAAGACGGCGCGAGTTTCACAAGGGCTGCCAGTTCCTCAAGGCGTTGCGAGGCATTTTGCTGTAGCGCTTCCAGCAGCACGAAATCTTTTCTGTCCAGGCCCATCAGAATCACCAGAGCAAAGGGTGTACCGAAAAAAATTCGGCCATGTGGAAGATTATGCGATTCATAGTAGCATCTCTCGCCAATTCTTCTAATCTCATACGACTAAGGGAGAGTTGAAAATGCAGGTTCTTGTTGTCATCGATGCACAGAATGAATTTTCCGCAGCGGGGTTGCGTGCTGTTCCCAATCACGCGCAAGCCTTGCAGCGTATCCGCCAAAGGGTTCGCGAGGCTCGGCAGAGTGGCCTGCCTATCGCCTGGGTGCGCCATCACAATAAGCCGAACGAATCGCGAGCCTTCGTACCCGGAACGTGGGGCGCGGAGCTTTCGAGCGGCCTTGGCCCGCATCCCAGTCTTCGCGTCGAAAAGTTATTCGAGAAGGATGTGTTCGGTGCATTTACGGGTACCAACCTGGAGGAGTGGCTCCGCGAAATTGGTGCTACCAGGCTACTGCTCGTCGGGTTTTACACGCACATGTGCCTTTCGACCACGGCTCGTGAAGCCCTGGTGCGCGGTTTCGATGTGATAGTCGATCCGGACGGGACTGGCGCCCGCGATCTGGATCACGGATTGCTCGGAGATCAGAGCGCGGACGAAGTCCGCCGTTCGGCGCTGCTCCACCTGGTCAATCTGGGCGTGACCATGGAACGCAGAGAAGGCGCGGATATAAATTTCGCAGCAGAATTGGCAACGTCCGAGGCAGGAAGCAGTCCCGCTTCGCGCCGAGACTAGGGCCGCCTAACGGGGGCCTGGTCAAGACTCGTAGTAAAGATACCGCCGCCATTTGGGGTCGGAGTGGCCGATCATGCGCATGATGTGGCGGCTGGTGTGGAGCGAGAAGGGCCGCGGCTCGCGCAGCAGCGTCATCTCGGTCAATTCGCTCAGCAGATGGTTCCCCTTGCGGCGGTTGCAGCCGTGGCAGCAGGCGACGAGGTTTTCCCAGGTCGAGAGTCCGCCGCGCGAACGCGGCTGCACGTGGTCCAGCGTGAGTTCGCCGGAGGTCATCACGAGACCGCAATACTGGCACGTGTTGCGGTCGCGCAGCAGGATGTTCTTACGCGAGAGGGCGCGCGTCTGGTGGGGGATGCGGCGGTATTCGAGCAGCCGGATCACCGAGGGCATGGGGATGCGGACGCGGGCGGCGTGCAGGATGGCGCCCTGCTCCTCTTCGGTGCGCGCGACGCCCTTGAGCACCAGCACCAGCGCCCGGCGTGCGCCGCAGATGTTGATCGGCTCATAGGAGGCGTTCAGCACCAGCACCGGCCGCTGCATGGTGATCGGTTGCGCCACCCGGATTTCGACCGGAGGCGTGTGCGTCAGTCTGGTTTTCCGTGCCTTCACTGGCGACATTGCTGCCTTCCCTTTCGTCAACTGGCTGCTCACAAGTGTTGCTGCATTTCGTTCTGCGTTTCTTTGTGTGTCTGCAAGGCCCCGGCGTCCCACATGGCCACGCCCTCACGCTGCGTGCGGGCCACGGTGGCCACCCAGACGGTCTTCGCTCCGGCGCGAAGCAGCACGCGGCTGCAGGCGGAGGCGGTCGCTCCAGTGGTGTAGATGTCGTCCACCAGCAGCACGACACGGTCGCGGATGCGGTCTGCATCGCGGACGGCGAAGGCGCCTCGGAGATTGCGGCGGCGTCCCTGCGGGCTCAGGCGCGATTGCGTGTCGGTGGCGCGCCGCCGGCGCAACACGGCGCGCGTCATCAGCCAGCGGTGACGCCGGTCGCTGCGGCGGAGTTCGTCGGCGAGCCCGGTGGCGATGCGCTCCGCGTGATTGAACCCGCGTTGGCGCCGCTTGGTGCGATAGAGCGGTACGGGGATGACGAGCACTTCCGTGTCCGGCTCGATGGGCAGTTCGGCTACCGCGGTGGCCAGCCGCTGACCGAGTTTGCGCGCGATCTTCTTCATGCCGGCGTATTTCATCAGGTGGATCAGGCCGCGCAACTCGTGCTCATAGCGGCCATAAGCCACGGCTTTGGAGAATGCGGGCGCTTTCTCGCGGCATGCATCGCATAGCTGCGGACCGCTGGCGGCGAGATGCGCGAGCGACGACTGGGGCAGGCCCAGGTCTTCACCGCAGTGCTCGCACAGCAGCTCCGTTTGCGGCGTAACGGCCGACCAGCAGGACTCACAGATGGGAAGGGAAGAAAAGCGCAGGAGGGACTGCTCGCAGAGCGCGCAGGAGGCGGGGTAAAGCGTGGCGCTCAATGCATCGACAATGGGGCGGAGAGGACTTCGCAGAAAGCGTGCAGCCGCCCGCCATGACAAGGTCACTGCTGCCGGAACGTCCGATGTCGGAGCCGTCTGACTGCGGAAGACCCACCTCTCCAGACCCGGCGGGCCGCCGCGGGAGGCACCACGCCACCCAGGCTCCAGGCCACCGATGCACCGAGTATAGAGCAGCTTCTACGTTTCGCGCCATCGGAAAAGGCGCGCGTCAGCGTGCGGCCGCTCGCTCGCGTGAGGGGCTGGTGCTTCGCGCCTGCATTTTGGTGAGCATGGTCCCGAGGACGCCGAGAATGATCATGGCCGCGCCCAGGGCCTGCAGAGGTGAGACGTGCTCTCCGCCGAGCGTGACGCCCACTAGCAGGGCGATCAGCGGGTTGACGTAGGCATAGCTGGCGACGCGCGTTGCCGGCTCATGGTGGATTAGCCAGGTGTAGGAGGTGAAGGCAAGGATGGACGCACAGGTGGCGAGGTAGACGAACGAGATGACCGTGTGCCAATGCCAGGCGGCAAAAGCGGAGGGGATGCGGGGAAATTCACCCGCCACGCCGGAGAGGACAAAGAGCCCAAGACTGCCGAGCGCCATCTGCAGACCGGCGCGGAGTGCCTGATCGTCGGGCAGTATCAGAGCGCGGCTCCACAGCGTAGCTACCGAGAAGACGATAGAGCCGACGACCTCGACGAGAACGCCGCTAACCATGGCGCGCTCAAAACCGATGGAGCGGGTGACCAGACAGACGCCGGCGATCCCGACCACCGTAGCGATCGCGATGGCGAGCGTGAGGCGCTGGGTCTTGAGCACGAGCGCCTCGCCCAGAAGGATCCAGATGGGAATCATGGCGGCGAGCACGGCGGCGGCGCCGGAGGCGATGCGCGTCTCCGCCCAGAAGAGACAGCCGTAGCTGACGGTGAACAGCAGCACGCCAATCAACACGGAATTCCAGACCTGGCGGCTGTTCACCGGCCGGGCGCCGCGCGAGCGACTGAAGAGATAGAGGACTGCTCCTGCGAGGAAGAAGCGGATGGCTGCGGAGAAGAAGGGCGGGGTGACGGCAACCATGTCGCGGATGGCCAGGAAAGAGCCGCCCCAGAAGATGTAGATGGCCCCGTACGCGAGCAGCCGGATCGTCTTTCGCGAGAGCGCCATGGCTCTCAGCATAGTTCAGGCTCCGGCGGCAACCACGGACCTGGACGGCCCTTCACCGGAATGCGCCTGCAGACTGCCGGATGGTTGCGCCTGACTGTTACACTCGCTGGTTCCCGCACGCGAGCAACCAGAGAAGGTGGATACCGACCGTGCCTGAGATGACGCAGCAGATCCAGACTCCGCAGCAATTCCAGCCGTTTGTGCCGGCCACTGAGAGCCGGCCTGAACTTACCTTCCGGGCGCTCCTGCTGGGCTCGATCTTCGGCATTCTGTTCGGCGCAGTGACGGTGTATGTCGGGCTGCGTGCCGGGCTGACGGTGGCGGCATCTATCCCGATCTCGGTGCTCTCGATCAGCGTGCTGCGCGGGCTGGGACGCGCGTCGATCCTCGAGAACAATATCGTGCAGACCACTGGCAATGCGGGCCAGTCGATTGCGTCGGGTGTGATCTTCACGCTGCCGGCGCTGGTCTTTCTCGGCTTCGATCTGGAATACGCGCGCATCTTCTTCCTCGCGTTGATCGGCGGCTGGCTAGGCGTGCTGTTCATGATTCCGCTGCGCCGGCAGTTGATCGTGGAAGAGCATGGCACTCTGACATATCCCGAGGGCACGGCCTGCGCCGATGTGCTGCTTGCCGGGGAGCACGGAGGATCGTTCGCAAGCCGCGTTTTCTACGGACTGGGGCTGGGCGGGCTGTACACGCTCTTCCAGAATGACAACCTCTTTGGGGCATGGCCGGGCACGCCGGACTATCAGCCGAAGTGGCTGAAGGGCGCGGCCATCCGCGCCGATGTCACACCGGAGTATCTCGGTGTCGGTTACATCATCGGGCCGCGCGTTGCGGGCGTGATCTTTGCGGGCGGCGTCTTCTCGTGGCTGGTGGTGATGCCGCTGATTTATTTCTTCGGCTCACACATGCCGGACGCGATCTATCCGGGAACGAAACCGGTGGCGCAGATGTCGCCGTCAGACCTGTGGGCCAGTTACATACGGCCGATGGGCGCAGGCGCCGTAGCAGCCTCGGGCCTGATCACGCTGCTCAGGACCATGCCGACGATCGTGAGCGCGCTGCGCTCCGGCGCAAAGGAGTTCGGCAAGGGCGCCAGCAAGGCAGCGGCGCTGAGGACGGACCGCGATCTGCCCATGTCCGTCGTGATCCTGGGTTCGGCAGGGCTGGTGCTGTTGATGTTCTTCTTTCTTACCTTCCGGCCTGTCCCGGGCGCGCAGACGACGCTGACGTCGAATTTTGCTGCGGCAATCCTGGTGGTGATTTTCGGATTTCTATTTGTCACTGTTGCTTCGCGGATTGTGGGGCTGATCGGCAGCTCGGCCAGCCCGGTGTCAGGCATGACGATTGCGACCCTGATGGCGACCGCAGCGATCTTCCTGGTGAAGGGCTGGACGGCCCCGGCCTTCGGCGCCCTGGCTATCACCATCGGCGGTGTCGTATGTGTGGCGGCGTCGAATGCGGGTGACACCTCGCAGGACCTGAAAACGGGCTTTCTGATCGGATCGACTCCGTGGAAGCAGCAGGTCGCGTTGATGATCGGCGTGGTGGTCTCGACGTTTGTGATTGGCGCGACGCTGAAGGTGATGAACAAGGGCCTGGAGGAGTTCCGCGATACCTCGCGTCCGTGGAACATTTCGGCTCCTCACGATGGCGTACAGGTGCAGCAGGAGCATTTTCAGCATGCGCGGATTCACGTCATCCATGCCGACAAGACGACGGACGAGCGCGACGCCGGCCAGTATGTCCTGCTGAACGCACTGGGCTCGCATGAGCTGGCGGACGGCAAGTACCTCTACAACTCGGCGACGCACAAGATCGAGGTGCAGTGGATTCAGGGGATCGGCAGCGAAAAAGCTGCCGCGCCGCAGGCCCGGCTGATGGCCACGGTGATCAGCGGCATCCTGAGCCGCAAACTGCCGTGGGGGCTGGTGATGCTGGGTGTCTTTCTGGTGATCGCCGTTGAGCTGCTTGGTATCCGCTCGCTCTCGTTTGCGGTGGGAGCCTATTTGTCGATCGCGACTACGCTGGCGATCTTCTGCGGCGGCGTGGTGCGCTGGATGGTCGACCGGGCTGTCACGCAGGCGAGCGGGCGCACCGTGGAGACGGAGAGCGAGGTGAGCCCCGGCTCGCTGTATGCCTCGGGACTGATCGCGGCGGGCGGTATCGTGGGCCTGCTGGGCGTGGTGCTCAAACTTTACGAAGCCGCCACGGATAAGCAGGACGTGCTGCTGTTTCCGGCGACTAACCCGCTGCATCACGACTGGGTCTCGGTCGTGATGTTCTGTTTGCTGGCGTTTTCGCTCTACTACTTTGCCCGCAAGCCGCTCGCGAGTGCTGTGACGCCGGAGAGTTCCGAAAAGGAATCGTAGAAGCTCCTTTTTGACCCGTCCGTTGTAGCGGTTTGCACGTGAGTGGCATGGAGAGATGCGGTCCGCGAGGGCAAGCTTGTAGAGCCTGCAAGGAGAGGCCGCGATGCATAGCATTCTCGTCTCATTCCTGGTTACTCTTCTCTTGCTCACTCCCCTTGGAATCGTAGCGTGCTTTCGGAGACCCTCCGCCTAGCGATCGCTCGATCACTCCCCCGCGATCCTTACCGGGCAGACCCCCATCGACCCAGACCGAAAAATTTCCTGAGCGCAAGTGCAACCGGCAGCACCCCTCCGAAAAATCAGCAGCGGCGCACCGCAGGACGTGCAAGCGGACGGCTTTTTCAAAAGAGATTCACATCCTTTCAACAATCGATGTGACGCGAAACCTCATGCAGGGCGCACCCGGCGCGATTTTCTTCAGAACGCAATCAGAAAAGTGTCCGCAGATTCGCCGCTTATTCGCTGTTGCGTACTTTTCCGACCCTGCTTAGTCTCGGGAACGTTGTCGAGGAATCGACAAACAAAGCTTTCGCCTTTTTTGACTGACAACTTGAATTAGAGCAGGGCACATCTGGCATGTGCGCACCCCTTGTTCCTGCAGGTGTAGACCGGAAGTTACGAGTTCTATGAAGCAGGGCATACGGGGAAGGCTCGTCGTGGCTGGTCGCAGTCCGGCATTTCCGGCATGTAGTTGCCGGTAGGCCCGGACCCAGGCCCAGACGAGGAGCGCTGGCAACCATGTCCGGCCTGTCTCCTGCTCTCCGCAAGCTGGGCCTGCGCGCCCGGATGACAGCGGCAACGCGAACAGCGGAGCGGGCTACCTCGCAAGCCTGTTCTGTACGCGGATGGAGCCTCTTTGTCTTCCGGCAGCCCGGGCCCCGTCTGCGGCAACGGCAAACCCCTCCGGAAGCCGCACGCTCGAAGTGTGCCCAGCCGGAGCAACCTGGTCCCGCGCCGCGGGGAAGAAGGGAATATTTCATGAGGCCACGTAAAACGATTCTCTGCGTCGACGACAACGAGCAGGCGCTTTCGGTTCGCAAGTTCATGCTGGAGACGCGGGGCTATCGGGTGTTGACTGCGCATACCGCCGCGGAGGCGCTGGAGCTTTTCGCTTCCGGCAATGTGGATCTGGTGCTGAGCGATCTGATCATGCCGCAGATGGATGGCAACGAACTGGTGCGGCGGATGAAATCCATGTCGCCCGAGGTGCCGACCATCATCTTGAGCGGCAGCGTGAAGAACTTTGAACGCGCCAGCAGCGCCGATGCATTCCTGCCCAAGGGCGCCTGCACGCCGCTGGAGGTGCTGGAGCGGATTCGCATGATGATTGCTCGCAAACGCGGGCCACGCAAGGCGCAGCACCGCGAGCACGATAGCGCCATGATGCCCTCTATGGCTCCCGACGCGATGACCGCTGCCGGCTAAGACCCGAATGTAACCTCCGGGGACGATACAATCGCCGAGTGTCATCCAACGGAGCCTCTCCCATCATCGTCGCGCAGGGCCTAAGCAAGACCTATCGTTCGGGCCGCATTGCGGTCCCGGCCCTGAAGGACGTTTCCTTCAGCGTGGAACGCGGTGAGTTCGTTTCCATCGTGGGACCGTCCGGCAGTGGCAAATCGACACTGTTCTACCTGCTTGGAGGGCTCACCCGCGCGACCACCGGCAGTGTTTTGATCGACGGCGTGGATTTTTCGAAGCTGCCGGACGGTGAGCGCACTGCGGTCCGCGGCCGCAAGATTGGATTTGTCTTTCAGAAGTTCAACCTGCTGCCGACGCTGAGCGCGCGGGCAAACATTGAGATCGCCTACGAGATCAGCCAGCGTGATGCCATAGAAAAACAGCCGCCACTCGATGAGGAGTACCTGTCCCATCTCGCGGAGCTGCTGGGTATTGCGGGACGGCTGGAGCATCGTCCCTCTGAGCTTTCCGGCGGCGAGCAACAGCGCGTTGCCATTGCGCGCGCGCTTATCACGCGCCCGGCGCTGGTGCTGGCCGATGAGCCGACCGGCAATCTGGACACCGCCAACTCAGATGCCGTCCTGAATATGCTGCGGCGCTCGAACCAGGACCTGCGCCAGACGGTGCTGATGATCACGCACAATCCGGAGGCGGCGGAGATCGGCGATCGCATCCTGCACATCCGGGACGGGCATCTGCTGGAGCAGGACACCGACGCTGCTACCGGCATTCGCTGAAGCGCCTGCCGGCGTTCTCCTGGACGAGAGACGATCGGACGGCGAATTGACCCGTTTTCCCGCCCCCGATATACTCACAAAGTACTTCAGCGGGAGTAGCTCAGTGGTAGAGCATCGCCTTGCCAAGGCGAGGGTCGCGGGTTCAAGTCCCGTCTCCCGCTCCAGATAGCAAGCAAATCTGCTATCGTGCCGGGGTGACGACCTGGCCACACCGCCACAAAGATTCCCTCCGCAAGACGGCGCGGTACCCAAGTGGTAAGGGAGAGGTCTGCAAAACCTTTATGCGTCGGTTCGATTCCGACCCGCGCCTCCAATCCTTTCAGCGACTTGACATCTCGAGATCCATTCTTACTCATGTTATCTGGGGGACTGCTCTCCTCAGCTTATTGAATCGATGCGACTGTCGCCTGCCGGCGCAGTGAGCAATCAAGGCAGCCCACCAATAATCTTCCTGTACTCGTCTTCTGTGAAGGCACGGCAGGTCTCAGTAGTGAAACTTCCCTGAGATGTAGAGGTCAGAATCGCTTTTGCAACCGCAACATCGTCGGGGGCTTCCAAAATCGCGATCATGTCGTACTGACCGGTGACCATCCAGAAATGCGATAACTTGATGCCTGCAGACTCATAAGCCTTCCGCGCCGCATCCAGCCGGTTGGGACTCTGTTTAATGTTTTGAAGACCCTGCGAAGTCCATTTGGATATAACGATGTAAGTCGGCATAGCAGTCTCCTATAGTGCCGGCATTCTATGCCAATTAAGTGCCGGCTGGAGCACTGAATTACCTTTTCGGCTCCACTAGTGAGAACTTCCGATTGGTATCGGCCCGACTACGACAAGACGCCGCAGATGCACCGGTCGCGGCGAATCCCAAAGGTCCGGCGGATAGCTTCACCCCACGAAACACACGGCTGGTCACGAACTGCTTGCCTCTTTCCCGTCGCTGCTCTAGCCTCGGGGCGACCGCAAAAACTTCGATCCTAGTGAGACCGCAATGAAACAGTCGACTCTCTCTATGATTTGTCTCGCATGCATCCTGAATACTAGTGGTATTGCGATGCGCGCGGGAGCTGCCGACAACTCCACTGACCACACTGCACCTAGCTATGACATGAAGGCCCAGGCACTTCTTGATCTGCAGGCCGTGAATAAGAAGTGTGTCGATCTCGCCGAAGCACTTCCGAGCGGCAAACTCATTTGGCGCCCTTCATCCGACACCCGATCCTTCTCTGAAGTGTTTCTGCATGTTGCTGGAGAGCGCTACGGAATCCTCAGCATGATGGGCGCGAAGCCTCCCGCAGGATTTAAAGCGCGCGAGTTCGAAAAATCAACGACCGAGAAGGACCGCATTGTCGAGGATTTGAATGAGTCCTGGGACTTCGCAAACAAAACGATTAATGGCATGAGCAACGCGGATTTCGCCAAGCCGCTGCCAAAGCTCGGCCCGCAGGCTAACGAAGGCGACGTTGTTTACATTCTCGTTGCTGACGCTCACGAACACCTGGGCCAACTTATCGCCTACGCGCGGCAGAATGGCATCGTGCCCCCTTGGACCGCGCAGACAGAGAAAAAGAAGGCGGCTGCCGCTGCCGGCAAATAAACGCGTGTTTGACCGCGCTATCGGTCCCGGGCTGAATTTCGACGATAGGCTGGTGAGTTGCTCGGTGCTGTCAGGACCGCGTTCTGCGACAAATTTAGAGATTTAGCTGAGGGTTTCGTTCGGTCGTTGACATGCGTATTACCAACTCGGGAGGGGATTTCATCAGCTGTGCTTTCCCGTTTGACGATCGCTGCAAAGCTCTCAGAATGACATCCGCCGCCTGCAGACCCATTGAGTGCAGCGGTTGGCTCACGGTCGTGATCGCCGGCGTGGATACGCGCGCGGGGAGAACATCGTCGAAACCCATGACCGAGCAATCGGTGGGCACACGTATGCCTGCATCGGACAAACCGCGTAAGACGCCAAGCGCCGTCAGGTCATCGAACGCGAGCACTGCGCTGAACAGTTCCTCCTTCGCAAGCAACTCGCAGGCGAACTGCCGGCCTCCCTCGAAACCTGCCTCCGAATCGCCCCTCCCGGGTAGTTGGAATATCAAATTCGGATCGAGCTTTACACCCTTCTCCATGGCCGCTCGTTGCATACCTTCCCAGCGGGGTTGGCTGTCGAACATCTCCTTCGGCCCAAGAATTACAGCGATGCGGCGGTGGCCTAAGTCAATCAGGTGCCGCATGGCGATATAGCCGCCTTGGCGGTTGTCGAGCAGGATCGACGTAATTCCCTGACGGGTCAGATCACGGCCTACGATCAGGATCGGAACTTTGTTCTTCCGCACGTCGTCCAGCAGGCCCGCCTCTTCGAAAACCCAACTGGCAATGACGATTACGCCTTCCACGCGGCGCTCGAGCAGAAGGTTGAGATAGTTGTCGAAAAGTTTCCGCTGTGTCTGGGCGTCCATGACCAGTGGCAGATATCCGGTGGGCTGCAAACCCGACTGAATTCCACCGAAGATGGGCATACAGAAGGGATCGGAAAGGTCGAAGGCAAGCACGCCGATGGTTTGCGAGGTACGTTTGCGCAGCGAGCGCGCAAATGCGTCTGGGTGATAGCCAAGCCGGGCGGCAGTTTTCCGGATGTGTTCGCGCGTCGCTGCCGAGACGTTCTTCGAGAGCGGGGCTTCGCTCAGGACGATCGAGACTGTGGAGACAGCAAAGCCAGCAGAGCGCGCAACATCGGTGAGAGTGACATGGCCGGACTTTCGTTGTGTCATGTGAATCTCTCGTAGAGATCTTGGGCGGAATTTGCGCTAATCTTCATTCTCGCCAGTGCTCAGTTTTCCGCAAAGCACTGTGATCGATGCCTTAGGCAATTCGTATTGCGTGTCTGCAGCGCCGTTTACAGTTGACCTTAAGGGTGGCCCATCGGGATCTGTGTGCCCCATTTGGCCTTCGGGATGCCACTGATATTGGGCCGGCCCAAGAGTAGCTCTGGCGACGGGACCGGAGAAAAAACTGCGCCGCTGGCTATCTGCGTTTGCAAACTCTACTTTTACCGCGTGATCGTGATCACGATCTCTATTCACAAGCATGACCGACCACATCCCGTCTGGCCGTTTCACCGGATATGCGGTAACCAGCACATTTGCCGATGCGTCCGTTACATCGCTCGACGCTCGGAAGAGTTGATGCATTGCATCCACCGGCTGCAACCATTCGCTGGTTATCATCTGCGCAACGAGATATTGCGAGGGATATCCCACTACCTGATAGTCCTTATCTATCGTGAGAAACGGCGCGGGGCGGCCAGGTGTGGGTATGTAGTGGAAATAGAAAGTGCCGCCGGCACCTGCAGTCATGATGGAGCCGACATAATCCGCAAGCCACAACCCCTCCTTGATATCCGGTCTTCCGCCGAACCCCTCCATATTGCCCTCTGTCATGAAGAATGGGATATCGGCCGGCAGGCCATCATCCTTCCAGACTTGAACAATGTGCTTCACGAACTCCGGTTCGAGATACAGATCATTCCACGAGGCGCTCGGGGGATAGTGTTCGAACGAAAAGAATGTGAAGTCGCTTAATCGGTCGTGAGCTTTCAGATAATCCAGGAAGCGGCCCAGGAAAGAGGCCCGTCCGCTTGCATCTGGCCAGACTTCGACATCCCCAAGCGTTCCTTCGAAGGAGGGTCCTCCCAGTTTGGCGTCAGGAACGAGCCGATGAATCGCTGTGGCAAACTGTATGTATAAGGCGGCGTAATCTTCCGGAAGCATACGCTGGCCATCCGGCTCTTCTCCCATTTCAATGCGTGATACGGGATAGTGCCGCTTATCGAGATAAGCGATCTCATTTGCGGCGTCGTCGGGCGTGGCATATAGCATCGCAATCGGCACAATGGCGGGAAGACCACGGGTTATACCGCTGCTAAAGAAGAAATCGAAGCCGATCTGATCTCCTTTGGTCACATCCAAATCGGACGCAGTGTGCCAGGGATCCGTCGAGGATGCCCATGTGACGGTCTGTGCCCGGCTCGGTTCGTGGTGCATGACATCGGTGAACTCGTTAACGTCAGAGAGGGTTCCTGCATAAAGCTCGTCGATTGCATAGCCGACGCAATTGCGTTTGTCGGCCGAACCGTGTGTGTCGCAGGTGCCGGACGATTTTGTCATCCAGATTCGGAGATACCGGACGGGGATTTTCCAATCGATAAGCTTCATCGTTGTGGTCCCGCCCTTGCCACCCACAACAGAACCTTTGGGGAAAGTTTGCCATGTGCCCCTGGTAGTGCCTTGATAGAAAGGCTCCAAATCGCCGGTCCAGAATTGCACCGCATAATCCTTGGCGTATGGATTGGCCCAGGCAATCCGGATTGCATCGATCTCCACTTTCCTTCCGAGATCGATCAATATCCACTGGGGGTGCAATGCATCGTCCTCACCCGTGAAGGAACTTGTCAGATACGGATTGCTCTTCCAGTAGCTCTTTAGATCCCCATCCGTCAGACGAGACCACCCGTCGCCGTCGCCCAAGGTGTCGCCCCGATTCGGCAGCGGATAAGCCCATGAGTGACGGATGCTGCCATCTGGCTCTGCACTGCCGGTGAAATAGCCAGCTTCTTTCTCGGGATCGCTCCAGGTACCACGCGGGTTCCAGTGCCATGCCTCGATTTGCAGCTCTGTATTTTGCCGATACGTTACAGGCTGCCATCCCGCTCCAAGAATTGACTTGAGAACCGGACCGGATAGCAATTGGTCCGTATTTCTCTCGACTTCTTCTTTGGTGATGTTGCTGCGCGCCATTTCAGGAGCGCCTTCACCCGCCCGCAACCTGTCTACACCCGCACCCAGCGAACGGATTGGGCTGAATGCGTTGACGACGTGCGACGGCGTGGCATCCACCACAACCTTCTGCGCCGAAACGGTAGCAGAAGGGAACAGCGCTCCGATTGCAACGCAGATTCCTGCGAGTCCAGAGCGCGTCCACCATGCCATGCCGTCGTTGCCTCGTACTCCAGTGCAGAATTGCGGCTATCTGCAAGTCGCGAGCTAGAACGATATCCGCGCGTTGAGCTGCATCGTTCGGCCACCCACGGTAGTTGAAGTAATGTTCGTTGCCGAGCCCACGAACGAATCCGCGCCGATACCCCCACTAGGCTCCAGACTGAGGTTAGGCAGGCCAAAGCTAGGATGGTTGAAGGCGTTGGTCGTATCGGCACGGATCTGCAGGTTGACCCGATCGCCCAGCGCGAATGACTTGCCGGCCGAAAGATTCACCACATCGATTCCCGGCCCGTGCAGGCTGTTCCTCCTCATATTGCCGAAGGTTCCTGCTGCCGGGAGCGCGAATGCTGTCGGATCGAACCATTGATTGATGCTGCGATGACTCGGACTGGAATTTCCGATCACATTCGGATACCAATCCCCCGCCTGCGAGAACGAATTGTTGCCGTCGATCGTGGGGGTAAACGGGAAGCCGGAGGAAAGAACAAATGTGCCCGAAGCCTGCCACCCGCCGACGACTGAATCGACCAGACTGTTGTGGTTCAGGAACATCTTGCCTTTGCCGAAGGGCAGTTCATAAACAACTCTCCCCTTGAAGGCGTTGCGCACATCGAAATTGGAAGAGCCATAGCTTGCCGCCGGATCGTACGACCGCTGGACGGTCTGCGTTCCCGCAGCACCTCCGTATCCTGAGGAATCCTGATCGTCCAGGAAGTGAGCCCAGGTGTAGTTGAGATTCAGACTGATCCCCGAAGCGAAGCGTCTGCTGATGGAAGCCTGCAGCGAGTTGTAGTTGGAAAGGCCGTTGTAGGTGTCGCCACTAATGCTCTGATACACCGGGTACGGCAAATCCGCGGGACTATCGTTCGGTCCCAGCTTGTCCTCCGGCACCTGGTTGATATCTACCGGGAAACTAAGATTGTGAGCATGGCTGGCCACGTAGGCGATCTCGGCCACCATGTTGGTTCCTAATTCGCGCTGCACCGCGAAGTTCCACTGATAAATCTCAGGAACCGGCGTGTGGTACTTGTTGTAAACCACGCCCTGGCCGTTCAGTGCTGCGGGATCGGTTGTCGGCCCTATGTAAGGAAGGCCTGAACCATCCGACGCCAGAGTGACGACGGGAGAGATGCCATTCGTCTGATCCGTGGAGTTTCCCTGGAACTGGAGCGCCGTTCCCATTCCCGTTCCATAGGTATCCAGGCTCCAGCGATAGGCGAAGATGCCAAATCCGCCGCGAATCGTCGTATTCGGATGGGGCAGCCAGGAGAAGCCCACGCGCGGCAGAACGGTGCTGTATGCGCTCGCCTGCAGCGACTCGCGGCCATTCGCATGCGTTGCCGCGTACCAGAGCGCGCCATCGGTGCCGGTCGCAGGATTCACCACCGTCGGATCGAAGGCGCTGATGTTGTTTTTGACTTCCTTCCATCCTGTCTGAATCTGATAGCGCACTCCCAGATTCAGGGTCAGATTCGGACGTATTTTGAAATCGTCCTGAACGAACACCTGCGGATTCTTGGCCCGCGGTCCATATTCTGGCGCAGACAAGGCGCTCCAGCTCTGCGCCTGCCCCAGAAGGAAGTCGGCATATCCGAGGCCGGTTGTACTGTCGCCCACTGTGGATTGTGTGTATTGGCCGGTAAAGCCGAACGTTCCCGAATTGAAGTTGCCCCAGGTTGTTGTATCCGTCCGGTAGACCAGCAATTCGCCGCCAAAGTGAAGAATATGTCTGCCGCGGATCAGAGTGACCACGTCGGAAAAGTCAAAGACCATTTCCTTCTGGACGGCATTGACGTTCGGGGCGAGATTGAAGCAGCAGTTTCCCGAAATAGAAAGGGTCGGAAACTGGTCCACCTTGGCGAACTTCCATCCTAGCTTCTGCGGAAAGCCCTGGTTCAAAGTGGAATCGACGTAGTAGTTCAGCTGATCGGTGAAACCAACCCTGGCTTCATTTACCGCCGAGGGGCTGATATTCCACACGTCGGTGATCTGCGAGTTATTGCTGTCGGTATCGACATTGTCGCAGCCAATAGGGCAGATATCCCATTGGTTCTGTACTGCGGGACTGTCACGCTGCGTGTCGGAGATGGTCAGCCGGTTCGTGCGCGTAATGTCCCAATCCAGGCGTCCAAAATACTTCGTGAACGGGCTGGAGTTCAGAGCGTTGAAGAAGTAGTTGTTGATGGCAGCGCCTTGAGACACATTGCCGTTCACGTTGGGTTTCGGATAGTAGGATTGAATGGATTTCGCAACCGGATCGATCAGGTTCGCCGGTATCTTGTTCCCTTTGCCATACTCATCGGCGAAAGATTTCCGCGTCACCACAGGGCCATCGGGCGTCTGCGTAATCACCTGCGTCGTCGGGTCATAGATGGTCGGCTGCCCGGTGAAATCACCGTTGATTTCAGCCTCCGTCGGAACCGTAAGAAAGCCAGTACTGGATCCGTGATCGATGAGCTTTTCGAAGTTGAAGTAGAAGAACATCTTCTTCTTCAGAATGGGACCGCCAATCGACCCGCCGAAGTTGTTGTAGCGAAGAAACGGAACAGTGATATCTTCGCCAAAACCATAACCTTTGGCGTTCAGCGCATCGTTCTGGAAATATTCATACACCGCGCCATGGAACTGATCGGTGCCGCCCTTGCTGATCTGGTTGAAGATATATCCGCCGATGCCGTATTGGGCCGAGAAGCTCGACGTGCTGACTTCCAGTTCCGCCACCGTCTCAAATGTCGATACATCGGAGTTGCTGCTGGACGGCAAGGTGGTCGTGGACCCATCGGCCAGCATCGCATTGTAGGGAAGATTGCCGTTCGCGGATACAAACTGCCCCGGATTTGAAGCAGGGCTGCCGGTCGCTTGTCCTGAAGGAGTACCGGAGGTCCCGGGAAGCAGGATGGTAAAGTTTTGCCAATCGTTCCCAACGTTCGGCAACTGCGCCATCGATTTCGCTTCCAATGTGGTGGATTGCTCCCCCGTTTTCGGTCTGCAGCAGGGGAACATTTTCCGTTACCACAATTTGCTGCGAGGTGGAACCGATCCTCAACTGGGCATTCACTCCCGTAAGTCCAACCTGGACTGTGATTGGACCGCGCACCAGTCGGTTGAAGCCGGTCTTCGTGAATGTGATCTGATACTGCCCCGTTACGATCGAGGAAGTTTCAAACACGCCGTCGTGATTGGTGACATAGTCCTTCGCCACGCCGGTTTCGACATTCAACACAGTCACCGTAACGTCGGGGACTAACGCCCCCGACTGGTCAGTCACCGTGCCACGGATGTCGCCTGCGTTAGTGCTCTGCGCGTATGCAGGGGCCACCACCGATACCGCCAAAAGACACAGGCCCCAAAGGCTCGCTCTCCTCATACCTGCCTCCAAAAAAGGTGACACTAGCACGCACTATCGTGTCTCTTCATCGACCCGCTGTGGAGGAGTCCGCTTCATTCTTGCCGATTCTCCAGCACAGAATGCACGTTATTCAAACGATTGAATCGGACTCGACTATTTCACCAAAATGTAGCGCCAGTCAAGCCCAAAAGGACGAGGTTCAATTCTGCCACGCTTGCCTCGCGCTTCGGCCACGTCGAAGAAATTGGACCTCCGAATTGCTATGATCAGAGCCTTTAGCGGGTCCCCAGGCGCTGTCCCTTTGTCACACGTTTTCCACCCACAGCAGGTGAACGCCCTAAGCAACATGGCGCATACAATTTGGCGTCCAGGGGACCTTGAACACTTCGCCAATGTGGGTCTCCCAGCCGAAGATGACGCGAGAGGAAACTGCATGCAATTGTTTATTCGTCGTCTGAATAGGGTCAATCTCCCCAGCACTGGTGCGGTGGTGACGAGAAGGGTCGCATTCAACTTCTTGCCCCTGCTGTCGATCGCCCTGATGCAGCTGTTGTGTGCCTCAGCGCAGACGGTCCGCATCGACGCAACTCCGAGTCATGTCGCAAACACGTTCAGCCCTCTTCGCGCCTTGGGCTCGACGGTGGATCGCATTCCCACCAACACAACCGACACGTTTTTCAGACCGGACCAGATAAAGCAGATTCTTGAAGCAGGGTGGGGGCCGGTCAGCTATCGGCAGAACACCGAGCTGTTTGTTCAAGCCTGGCATTGGAATCCGAAAGGAACCTGGAGCGACCCTTCAGGCAAGGGCTACTTTACAGGGAATGCGACGCCAACAAACGAAATGATTCGTCACTCCTACGGATATTCACTGCCGCATCGCGGGGTCACTCGCAACTCCGGATCAGAGTTCGATGGCTATTCAAGGCTGGACGACGGGGATATCAACACTTACTGGAAGAGTAATCCATACCTTACAAAGGAATTCACCGGCGAAAATGACAGTCTCCATCCGCAGTGGATCGTGATTCAGTTGCAAGCGAAACAGATAGTGACGGCCATTCGTCTCGCCTGGGCTGAGCCCTACGCCAAAAGCTACAGAGTCCAACATTGGCTCGGCAAAGATGATCCCATGGACAATCCCGCTTCCGGTGAGTGGAAGGACTATGCGTCCGGGGTTGTCAGTGCCGGAAAGGGAGGAACCGAAACGCTGCAGCTTTCTAACACGCCGGTGGCTACTCAGTATGTCCGCGTGTTGATGACGGAGTCGTCGAACACCTGCGATACACATGGACAAGCTGATCGTCGCAATTGTGTCGGATATGCCATGAAGGAAGTCTATGCCGGAACGTTGAAGCAGGGTGAGTTCCACGATATCCTCCATCACGCACCGGGTCAGGAGCAGACATTTACCTACAGCTCATCCATAGACCCCTGGCACGAACCCTCCGATATCTACAAATTTCCCGATCGCATGGAATCCGGAGATCAGGTCGGCCTGGATCTGTTCTTCAGCAGCGGTATCACCCGGGGGCTGCCGGCCATGGTTCCGGTTGCGATGCTTTATAGCACGCCGGAAGATGCGGCAGCCCAGATCACGTACTTGAAGAAGCGCGGTTATCCTATCTCGTACATCGAAATGGGGGAAGAGCCCGACGGTCAGTACATGGGGCCTGAAGATTATGCGGCTCTGTACTTGCAGTGGGCCACCGCTCTACATCAGGTTGACCCCAGTCTTCAGCTCGGGGGACCTGTGTTTGAGGGAGTCAGCGAAGACATCAAGTTCTGGCCGGACTCGCACGGCGAGACTTCGTGGTTCAAACGCTTCCTGGGTTATCTCAAGACACACGGCCGGCTTTCCGACTTAGCATTTATGTCGTATGAGCACTATCCGTACTACGACGGAACCTGCCAAGGACCCTGGAGCAATCTCTACAAGGAACCGGAGATTCTTACGCACATCATGCAGGTCTGGCGCGACGACGGTTTGCCAGCAAATGTCCCGATGATCAATTCCGAAACCAACGCTCCTGGCGCGGATGTCGCCGTCGACGTCTTTGGAGCGCTGTGGGTGGGCGACACGTTTCCAGCCTTCCTTACAGGGGGAGGGAAAGGTTCCTTCTACCACACTGCATTGCCTTACTCCACGCCTCACCCAGCGTGTGACAACAGCTGGGGAACGTATCACATGTTCACTACTGACCATAACTATGTGATCAAGCAACGTACATCCCAGTTTTTTGCTGCGCAGATGTTGACTCAGGAATGGGCCGAGCCGAAGGATGCGGAACACCATCTCTTTCAGGCAACCACCGACATAAAGGATGCTGAAGGACACCGTCTGGTGACGGCATATGCTGTCCTGCGGCCTGATGGCCAATGGGCGCTGATGCTGATCAACAAGGACTACGACAACTCCCACACGGTGAGCATCACATTTCACGATGCTGAGGCGAATAGCGACAGTTCCTTTGTCGGGCCTGTTGACAGGATCACGTTCGGCAAAGAGCAGTACACATGGCATTCGGCCCTTAGGAATGGCTACGCCGATCCGGACGGGCCGCCAGCGCGCTCCACTCTGCCAGCCGGGACGGAACGCTATGGGCTGCCGCCAGCTTCTATGACGGTGCTGCGTGGACGCATAGGGGTGACGTCCGGATCGAATTGATCGAGGGGATTGTGGCGAGACGACCTTGGCATAATTCAGCCGTTTGCGGTTGGTGCCTGCGTTAGGCTGGGCGCTGCTCAACGGGAGCTTTAGACATTTGTGAATATTGGCACTGGCCGTGACAGCCGGGGAAGGACAAGGGCGATGAACATCAATGTGTATGGCGACAGGATGTCCCTGGGAACAGCGGCCGCGGAACATGCAGCCACGCTTATCCGCGAGGCGATTCTCGACCGCGGCTCGGCGCGTCTTATCGCTGCGACCGCCGCATCACAGAAGGAATTTCTTGAAGCGCTCACGAGTGCTCCGGGGATCGATTGGCCTCGTGTTGAAGTCTTTCATCTCGATGAATACATCGGTCTGCCGATCACCCATCCGGGCAGCTTTCGCAGAATGCTTCTGGAGCAATTGATCAATAAGACGGGAATTGTTAACTATCATCTGCTTGACGGAGATGGAGACGTCTCTTCGGTCCTCGCGCGAGCCAGTGCAGCCCTCGCCTCAGCCCCAATAGATGTCGCATTTCTAGGGATAGGTGAAAATGGGCACCTCGCGTTCAATGATCCGCCAGCAGATTTCGAGACCGAACAGCCTTATCTCACCGTCAATCTGGATGAGGCCTGCCGCCTACAGCAGGTAGGCGAAGCGTGGTTCTCCGCTCTCTCGCAGGTCCCCCAAAGAGCGATCTCCATGTCTGTGCGGCAGATCATGAAGGCAAAGGAGTTGCTTGCGATTGTTCCTGGTTCTCGGAAGGCGGCAGCGGTGAAACTCTGTTTCGAAGGCGAGATCAGTCCGATGGCGCCTGCTTCCATACTGCGCGGTCATCCTAGGGCAACGGTGTATCTCGACAAAAACTCCGCAGCCTCGCTAAATCCCGAGCTGTACACCTCGACAGCAATATAGAGTTTCTGGCCATTCCTGCGCAGACTACTTCCGTTAAACCACGACCAATCCGCTCGTTACGTTGGTGGATCGGCGGGTTGCTCTTTGCGTCCACTGTTATCAATTACATCGATCGTCAAACTCTTTCACTTCTTGCTCCGTATCTGAAGCTGCAGTACCACTGGACAAACAACGACTACGCCAATATTGTGATCGCGTTCCGAATCGCATATTCGCTCGGTCAGATTATTTTTGGTCGACTGCTCGATCGCATCGGGACCCGGCGCGGCCTGAGCATCACTGTCCTCTGGTATTCGATTGTTTCGATGTTGACGCCACTGGCGCGTGGCTTAGGCAGTTTTGCGGCATTCCGCTTTCTGTTGGGCGCTGGTGAATCCGCCAACTGGCCGGCTGCGACGAAAGCAGTGGCAGAGTGGTTTCCGAGCAAGGAGCGCGCACTAGCAACGGCATTCTTCGATAGCGGTTCTTCGGTCGGCGCCGCGCTGGCACCTTTCCTAATCTTGCCTATTTACTACCGTTGGGGCTGGCATCTGGCATTCATGATACCTGGGCTTCTTGGGTTGATCTGGTTGGTAGGCTGGCGATCGCTATACGAAGCGCCTGAGAAGCATAACCGAATCAGCACAGCCGAGCTTCAATACATCGTGGCCGACAAGTACGGAGACGATCCGCAATCGCGAAGCACACCACCTCCGCGCTGGCGCGATCTCCTAAGATTCCCGCAAACCTGGGGCATCATTGCGGCCAAGCTATTCACCGACCCCGTCTGGTTCTTTGTCGCAGACTGGTTCCCGATTTATTTGATTGCAAAAGGAATCGAGCTTAAGAGCAGCCTGGTGGTCATCTGGGTACCATTCGTCGCTGCTGATCTGGGTAATTTCTTCGGAGGATCTCTATCCGGCTATTTGATCAAACGAGGCTGGTCAGTCGGTTCTGCACGTAAAGCGCTGGTCGTCTTCGGCGGCATAGGCGTTACGATGCTAATCCCTACCATCTTCACGAAGAATCTGTACCTGATAGCAGTACTGTTTGGCTATGCGACATTTTCTTTCGCTGCTTTTTCCACGATGGCGAATGTGCTGCCCTCCGATCTTTTCAAAAGTGAGTCCGTTGCTTCTGTAAGCGGCCTCAGTGGAACCGCCGCGGGCTGCGGGACGATTGTGGCATTTAAACTCATTGGCTATTTCTCAGACGCGCATCAAGCGAGGGCCGGTCACTCATTCGATCCCATCGTAATCGCCGCAGGAATAGTTCCATTCATTGGAATGCTTTTGGTCTTAATGCTTGTGCGTAATTCCAGGTCGACTGAGCGGGGATTAGTCAGGCAAATTTAACTATCGTTTGATGGTCGGTGTCTCGCTCAATCCGATCAACGGCTGCGTCCTGTCGAAAAGGACGTCGCTCCGTCGGGACGTTATTAAGCATCGGCCATTGCACTAGAAGGTGGCTACGATATTGAATTCGTGGCCAGGTATGGCTGGAAGTGTGACTGTCTCGCTTTGCGCGTCGAATGTGTTCCATGGACGACCGTCGATCGCTATCGACTTCAGCGGACGCTCGCCGGGCACGCGAAAGCGAAGTTCCGTCTGCATCGGTTGCTTCAAAGGCAGCGTGACTCTGGCGACAATTTTGCCATCTGCAATATGGGACTGAACTGCATAGCTCACTTTGCCCCATCGAGTGGGAGCGTTACGCACTGATATCGATTGGCCATCAGCCAGCCAATCACGAGGGGAACCCTTCGCAAGCCAGAGAATATTTGTTTGTGGATCTTCAAAAACCAGCAGCCACTTTGCCATGAGGGGCTCTACCAACTGCGCAGGCGTGCAATAGGGCGCGGCCGATTTGTCGGGAAGGATGCTCCGTGTTTCCGGAGCCGTCCAGTTTCCACGTGTATATTGATGCGCCATATCGGTATAGATAAGAAGCAGAGCTTGTCGAATCATGTCGTGCTGGATAAGTGCGAAGCCGTGACCGTAAGACAGAAAACCGGCAAGCTCTCCAGTGTTATATCCGTAGGCCGTGGGCATCCCAAGAATGACGTCGTGATGACGTGAGCGATAGTCGATGATCATTCTGGCTTGAGGATCGGAGAGAATTCCCGAGTAGAGCATTTCCATAAACGCCCGATAAGAGCGATATTGCGGATCGGATTTGTCTTTCTGGACCGCAATATGAAAAAGCTCGCTGGCGCCGGCAATCGCCGGAAGCGCGCTTTTGTCGCCGTCCTTGAGGATGGATCGCGAAATCGAATTCTGGATGTCACTTTTCAACTCAGATGATTCATGTTCCAGCTTTGCTCCCCAGCGAATGAGTTCGGCGTTGTTCTTCTGTTTGCCGATTGCTTCCCAAACGCTGCCAATCTCCTGAAAGCCCCGAGCTGCCTCCGTACTGTTCGAGAAGTAGGGTTGGATGTAACGCTCCGGGTGGGGCTCAAGAGAGGCGTCGGCTTCGGACCATCCGGCAATCAGCCCATAGGCTGGGCTGGAGGAAGGCAGATGTTTGGCGCGATCGCGCAGAGTAAGCAGCAGCGTGGAGACGCCGTCGAGCCGACGCTTGAGCTTCAGCAAGAGAGCTGGATCGCCGCCGTAATTGAAATATTGCGCAGCTACGGTGAGCATGCGCCCGTATTGTCCGGTTTCTGGCCCGCGATAAAGAATTGAACCGTCGTCCTTAACGAACCTTTCAAAGTAGTTATTGATATAGCGTCCTGCCTGATCGATCAGTCCCCATTCGAGCATGGCAGTGGTATCTACCGTAAAAGTATCCGGGAACCCATCATGCTCGCTTCCGCCGTAGTTACGATCAAGCACACCGTATTTGGGGTAATCGCCAATGCGCGTAGACATTTCTTCGATCAACGAGTACCGCGCCATATTGGAGAACCGCAGATCGGGAACATCAATTTGCATTGCGGGACTTAAGACTTTATTCCATCCCGAATGAAGAAGGATGAGGTCTTCGTAGAAGCCGGATGATTTGTATGCAGTACGGGGAGGGAAGGGCTGATAGGAGTCGATATATTTGATCCACTTCACTGCGCCGTGGTCAATGCGCGCCACGCGATACCACACAGGCTGAATCCGGTCGTTCTGGTTCGATACTCGTAGCGGAGCGAAGGCGAGCATTTCCACCCAGCTGTTGTCCGCTTCCGGATAAACAAAACGAATCACCGGCAAATAGCCGCCAACTAAACCGGTGCGGACCGTCGCGTTGTCTCGACTGGCAGCGACCGAATCAAAGTAAATCGCGGGATCGAAATCCGGAGTGCGTCCGCCGTATTCAAAGCCCACCTTGTCGAAGGTCTTTTCCGTGCCGACAAATCCGTACGTTTGCATTTTCTGGATCGGTGGCAAGGCTGAGGCTACTTGCGCGTAATCAGGATCTCCACGTCGAGAAAGCATGTCGTTGCCGAGGAGGTCCGTCGGGCTTTTCATTACTTCTTCAATCGTGTGACCGAAATACAGAGGCTTCGAAGGATCGGGGGATGTTGGTTCAGAAGCTTTGGGGAGATCGAGCATAACGCCCGCTTCATCCACAATGACCAGCTCACCATTCATGGTGCTGAAGTCTTCCATCACCGCGAGTTTGCCAGGGTGGCCTACAGCATTGCCAATCAATGCCATCAGGGTCCAGCGCCCCACCTTTTCCCCTAGGCCGAGGTTCGCTACCTTACCATCTGCGGAGACTTCCACTGAATTCGGGCTTGTGAAGCGAACCACGCGGGGTGTTTCAAGAGCGGATGCGGAGCCCAGAGAAGCAATAACGAAAAAAATGGACAGCGCGATCGGGCGTTGCATTTCTGGTTCTCCTTTAAGTTGCCGCCACAGGCCTTGGCCATCTGACTTGCTTCATCGCGGTTACAGGTAAGGATGCGTCGTTCTCTCAGCGGCCCATCCATCCGCCATCCACCGTGAGCACGGTTCCGTTCACATAATTGCTGGCGGCAGAGGCGAGAAAGATCACTGCACCCGCCAGATCTTCAGGTTCTCCCCAGCGTCCCGCCGGAATTCTGTCGAGTATCTGCTGCTGCCGCACCGGGTCCTTCCTCAAGGCTTCTGTATTGCTGGTTGCAAAGTAGCCCGGAGCGATGGCATTTACCTGGATGTTCCGTGGCGCCCATTCATTCGCAAGCGCCTTGGTCATCTGCGCGATGCCGCCTTTGCTGGCAGCATAGGCCGCGACGCGAACGCCTCCCTGAAAGCTGAGTAGCGACGCAATATTGATGATCTTGCCGCCGCTATTGCGTTTCAACATGTCCTTTGCGGCCAATTGGGCGAGTTGAAAGCTGCTTGTGAGATTCACCTGCAGGACACGCTGCCAGTCTTCCAGCGAGACGTCGATCGCCTGCTCACGATGAATCGTGCCCGCGTTATTGACGAGCACGTCGACTCTTCCAAATCGGTCCTTTACCCGTTCGAAAAGCGCCGCCGCCCCTTCCGGTCTGCTGAGATCGGCCGCAAAGGCGGCAGATCGTTCGCCCAGAGAGGCGGCAACCTCATCGGCCGGCCGCCGGTTGCCGTGTACAGCGACCGTGGCTCCGGCTGCTGCAAGCGCCCGCGCCATCGATGCGCCAAGCCCGCTGGCCGATCCCGTTACCAGTGCGACTCGATCCTCCAGGGAGAAAAGACGCGAGAGTGAATACGAAGATACATCTGGAGCGGGGCTGGACATGCCACCGACTTTACGTGCATGGTTTCGTGTACGGCAAGCACACCGAATCACCGCGAAGCGAAAGGACATTCATGTACCGGACTGTTGCCGCATGCTGTTTCGTAGGGGTTGTTGGAGTTCTTGCTCTGGCGCCTGCTGCCAGCGGGCAGAGCCCGGCGATCTCGCAGCCGAGCACGCCCACGGTAAAACTCTGGACATCGAGTGATCTGGATCAGCAGGCGAAGACGCTCCTGTCGCATGCTGCAGCCACGAACGGCAGCGCTGGATCGACCCTGACGCGGCTGCCGAACCAGTACACCATGCTTACAACACGTAACAGCAGCGGGGGCGCTGAGCTACACACACGCTGGTGCGATTATCTGGTCGTGCTCGATGGCGAGGGAGTAGAGCTAACCGGCGGCACTATCGTTGATCGTCATGATGACGCTGACGGAGAGGTGCGCGGGACTCGGCTCGAAGGAGCCGAGAGATACTCTCTACATAAAGGCGACATCATTTTCATCCCGTCCGGCACGCCGCACCAGGCGATCGAGGCGCCGGGCAAGACCATCACGATTTTTGTGATCAAGTCCGCAGCGCCCGCGCCTGCACATCCCTGACACACTTTCGCGATCGGAGATCAGCCCAAGAATGCAGCACATCATCATGCCCGACCCAATTCGCGCAACCCGCATGAGCACCGCCGAGTTGCGCAGCAGCTTCCTGATGGGAGGACTGTTTACACCCGGCCATTTGGAGCTTGTATCAACCGACCTGGATCGCGCGATTGTGGGGGGCGTCGTGCCGCTGGACTCGCCTCTTCCGTTGGCGGCCGATTCTGAAATGCGCGCCCAGTTCTTCTGCGAAAGACGCGAACTCGGTGTGCTGAATATCGGGGGTCAGGGAGCAATCGTGGTCGACGGGCGATCCTATGCCATGAATCGGCTGGACTGCCTCTATGTCGGCCGCGGCAGTCGAGACGTAGCCTTCGTGAGCAGCGCGCCGGCCGATCCCGCCCGCTTTTATCTTGTCAGCTATCCGGCCCATGCAGTGCTGCCAACGCAATTTGCCCCTCACCAGAGCGGCACGGGTTTGCGGCTCGGCTCGCAGGCGACAGCCAATGCCCGATCCATCTACAAGCGCATCCATCCGGATGGCATCGCGAGCTGCCAGCTTGTGATGGGCTACACGCTGCTCGACGAAGGTTCATGCTGGAACACGATGCCGCCGCATACGCATCGCCGGCGCAGTGAGATCTACATGTACTTCGATCTCGATCCGTCGCAACGCGTTCTGCATGTGATGGGAGAGCCGCAGGAGACGCGGCACCTGCTCGTCGGCAGGGAGGAGATCGTTCTCTCGCCGGCATGGAGCGTTCATGCCGGCGCAGGTACGACACGTTATGGATTCTGCTGGGCCATGGGTGGCGAAAACCAGGCCTTCGATGACATGGACCCAGTTGCTATTGCGGAGTTGCGATGAGGGCGGTCCGTCAGCGCTCCAGCTCATCACGGGCCTTTCTGATGATGTTCTTCTCCGCGTTCTGCCTGAGCCCGCTCTTACGCGCCCAGCAGCGTTTTCTGCTTGAGGAGACCACCGCGGCGAATGGCAAGTACGCCGCATTCGAGAGAGCCCAGAAAGACTACTGCGCCGCGGTTCTGCGGGGGGGTGCGCCAGAGTGCCTGGTCTTCAGCCCGACGACGTTCTCACCGGGCAATCTCTTCTTTACGCTGCTTCGCTTCAGCAGCTTCCGCCATTACGACGAGGGCACTTACACAAGCAAGGGACTTACATCGGAACAGGCGATTGAGCTGGACAAACGGCGAGAACCAACCATCGTCGGCAATCGCGAGTCGGCGATGACATTGCATGATGAGGTCTCATACTCTTCGTCCAATCCAGGCAGCCTTGTCATCGTCACCGACTTCACCATCCGTCCCGGAACGCTGCCCGCGCTGCTTGAGTATCTCCGCAAGGTGGAGTTGCCGGAGGCGCATCGCGCCGGGCTGTTGAGCTCGGAGCTTTACCAGGTGGTGGCAGGCGGAGATACGAACCGGTTCCTGCTGTTTCGCCGCATGGAACGATTCGCCCAGTTGGACCGCGTGGCTCCCTTTGGAGACACGGTCGGGCAAACGGCTGCGAGCATTGTCGATTGTGTTGTTACGAACCGCACGACCGTGATGCGCACCCAGGAAGGCACAACGCTGAAGCCTTGATTGTGAAGGCTTGATTTAGGTGCTGCTTTCCACATCTGACGGCTATCTTCCTCAAGCCTTGTTATAAGAGAGGTTTCTCGGTGGCGCGCCTTCCCGAGCGCGCAGGCGCCGGCGAAATTCTGAATTTTTTTTAACCCTCGCGCCGGGGAGGACTTTAAGTTCTCTCGCTAATCTCGCTTACATACCAATTGCAAAAAAGCAGGAATTCTATGGCTTCGGCGCTAGCATCCGCCTCACTGAATGAACTGCCATTTCAAATGGTTCGAGTTCCCAGGGTTTTGTGCAGGCCCCGGAAATGCGCTGCCATTCTGGCTCTCTGTGACGCGATCGGGCTACTGTTCTCGATCTGCGTCGGTTATCTCACGACCTTATCTCTCGGCGGCAATCTGCAGGCGAGTCTGTATCTCCGGCTATGGCCCGGATTTCTGATCTGCTTTGCCGTCTTTGCCTCGCTGCGCCTTTATCCCGGCATCGTCTACAACGGCGTTACGGAGCTGGAGCGGACAACCGCAGCTATCTCGGTAAGCTTCACCATGTTTGCCGCGCTCATGTTCATGGATCACGGGCAGATGTATTACTCGCGGGCCGTCTTCCTGATCGCCTGGGCGACGGCGATTTTCGCCGTGCCGATCCTCCGCTCTGTGGCGCGCGCTCTTTTCTCGCGCAGGTCCTGGTGGGGCGTTCCGGTGGTGGTATTTCACACGGGTGAAGAATCGAATCGCGTGCTGCGCCTGCTGGAGACGGATCCGCGTATCGGCATCAAGGCAGTCGCGATCCTCGCTGAATCAGGCGCCGCAGTCGGCAAGCACACGGTGCCGGTTCTGGATTATCGTCATGCATCCGCGCTGCGCTCTGCCGGCATTCGGCAGGCGTTGATTGCGCTTCCCGATGAGAGCCCGGCTCTTCGGCTGCGCGAGCTCGAAGCCTTCGAAAGCATGTTTCCCAAGCTCATGCTGGTCAGCGACGCGTTCTCGCATTACAGCCTGAGCGCCGCGGCGCAGGACGTTGGGGGCATTCTGACGATGGAAGTGGGAAGAAGCCTGCTGCGTCCGCTGCCCAAGATCGCCAAGCGGCTGCTGGATGTTGTGCTGCTTTGTATGATCGCGCCCCTCGCCGTGCCGCTTGTGATGCTGGTGGGCTTGATCGTCTCGCTGGAATCCAAAGGCGGCATGTTCTACCGCCATCGCAGGATTGGCAAAAACAACTCCACGATTCATGTGTGGAAGGTCCGCACGATGTATCAGAACGGCGATGCAGTGTTGCAGCGCGCGCTCGCGGAAGATCCGGTTCTGAACGCGGAGTGGAAGAACAGCCGCAAGCTGTCTCGCGATCCGCGCGTGACGCGGGTGGGACAAATCCTGCGCCGCACGAGCCTGGATGAGCTGCCGCAACTATGGAACGTGCTGCGCGGCGAGATGAGCCTGGTGGGTCCGCGACCGATCGTCGATGAAGAGGTAAGCCTCTACGGCGATCGCTTCGACATGTATTGCCGCGTAACCCCGGGCCTCACCGGGCTGTGGCAGGTCTCGGGCAGAAGCCGTACGAACGTGACCGATCGCGTGAAACTGGACTGCTATTACGTGAAGAACTGGTCGCCGTGGCTCGATCTGCACATCCTGGCGCGCACTGCACGAGTCGTCATCTCCGGTGACGGCGCTTACTAACCCATGCGGGAGGAAAATATGAAGTCTCATCAGAATGGACGCGAGCGGATTCTTGTAACCGGCGCTGCCGGATTCATCGGCGCTCACGTTGCGCGTCGGCTTTTGGACATGGGCTGTGATGTTGCGGGCATCGACAATCTGAATGACTACTACGATCCGCGGCTGAAGCGTGCACGCCTGGAAAATCTGTGCGACTCACCGCACTTTGCGTTTCACGAGATGGATATCGCGGATGAAGCCGAAATGCGCCGTGTGTTTGAGGAAGGCGGATTCTGCAGAGTGATTCATCTGGCTGCGCAGGCGGGCGTGCGCTATTCGCTGGAGAATCCGCGCGCTTATGTGGACAGCAACGTTGTGGGATTTCTCAACCTTCTCGAAGGTGTTCGGCGGCATAACTGCGAGCATCTGGTATTTGCGTCTTCCAGCTCTGTGTACGGCGCGAATACTTCCGTGCCTTTCCGTGAGTCTGATCGAACTGACCACCCGGTGAGCCTGTATGCGGCCACGAAGAAGAGCAATGAACTCTTTGCGCATGCTTACAGTCATCTTTACGGCGTTCCGATGACGGGGCTTCGCTTTTTTACAGTGTATGGTCCCTGGGGCCGCCCGGATATGGCGATCTTCAAGTTCGTCGATGCCATCCTGGCGGGTAAGTCGATCCAGCTCTATAACAATGGCCAACTCAGCCGCGACTTTACTTATATCGATGACATTGTTGAGGGCGTGGTCCGTGTTCTCGACAAGCCGCCCACCGTTGCTGGAGCGGAAGGTCTGCTGTCCGATGCCAAGGTGCGAATCCTGAACATCGGCAATAACCGTCCCGTAGAAGTGCTGCACATGGTGCGTGTGATCGAAGAAGCGCTCGGCGTGAAGGCGAAGGTAAATCTTGCGCCGATGGCGAAGGGCGACGTGTACACGACGTTCGCCTCTGTCGACGATCTTGCGGCACTGACCGGATATAGTCCCACGGTGCGCATTGAAGACGGCGTTGCCCGGTTTGTGAAGTGGTATCGCCGCTATTACGGCAGCCTGCTCGATAGTTCGCTGCCATCTGCGAAGGCCGAATACCAGGAAGCGGTAGCCTCACATTGATGGCGGCCGCTTCAGCATAAGCCGCACGTTCGAGGATGCGTCTACGCCGGTGCAGCGCGATAATACGATACCGGCGCCGCCGGCTGCGCCGGTGTTGTCCTTCACGCGCAGTCCATCCGAATCTACGACGACAACCTGGTCGCCGCCCAGCGAAGGTGCGGCCTGCATTGCGGCTGACGTTCTCATCGTCGCCACGCGCGGCGTGGCCGTTGTGGACGAAGTGCCCGATGCGAAGGTGTTCTTCAGCAGCGAAACTCCGGAAGCGTGTGCACAGTAGATAGCCGGTGCTGGTGAAGGCTCAAAAGTATTGCCGCTGATCACGATATCTTTGTTCACCTGCGGGCCTCCGGATCGCTCAGGACGTGCATCGTGCGTGGTATCGATCGTGATGACTCCCTGGGGCGCATGGGACTTCCCGTAGCCGCAGTTGGAAAAGCGATTGTCGCGGATCACGACCTTCTGTACAGCGGGCCCTTCCATCCAGTGCGCATCAGGGGCGAGCAGGATTGCCGGCAGGGAGCAGCCGGAGAACTCGCTATTCGCGATGGTGACATTCGCATGGGCCACAACGCCGCGCGCACGATTCCCGAGGAAATGCGATTCGTTGACCTGGAGCTGTGGAACTGCGGCAAGATTGCACACCAGCGCGCCTTCTGGAATATTACCCGCGACGCCGCTGATGGAGATGACGGCGTGCCCGTCTTGCAATACACCATGAGCGACCTGCGCCTGCGTGAGCGATTGGAAGCTGGACGCATCCACAAAGTGCAGAGTGTCGCCGCTGCGCGGAAGCTGCCAGTCGCCGACCGGGCTGTTGGAGCGCGCTGAGACGGTGATCGATCCTGGCTGGCTCTGTTGCACAGTCCAATAGCTCGCGAAAGCGTTCACGGCATCATCGCCCATTCCTCGAAAGCGGCTATTGCCGATGGTGAGTGATCCACGGCAGTCGACAAAGTGGGAGCCGTCCGAGCATGTCGACAGATAGCGAGCTGTCCCAGGAGTCGGCGTCACCGAAAAGTTGTCGAGAGCGAGGTCTGTGCAGCCAAGGGCGAGCAGGCCCAATCCGGGCGAAGCGTGAATGGTTACGTCAGAGAGGCGTGTATTAGTGCAGCTTCGCAGCACCAGCGCATTCGCGCCATAGACGGTATGGCGCAGCACCAGGTGCATCCCGGGAGAAAGCGGCAGCGGCTGCTTAAGGGTGAGCCGCACGATCTGCGGGCTAACGCGGCTGACGGCCGTGACGCTGTGGTAGCTATCGACGCCATCGGGTGAGGGCAGCTTGGTGGAAGGATCATACTGCCCGACGGCTTCTACTTTCTGAATTGCCGCGTTCGCGAACTCGGGATCGAGCGTGACATCCACCTGATTTCCGGTAATGGTCTTGACCACACCTTGCGAGAACGGCGGCGAGGGCCAATCGATCTGCAGGTCAGAGATGTTTGTATCAGTGCACCCGGCAAACAACAGCGGCTGGCCTTGATCAGAGCAAAGCAGCAGTGCGCCGCTGCCTTCGACGGTGAGTTGGCGGAGCCCATTGAACGCGAGCACAGTGCCGCTTGCCTGGTTCAGGCGATAGCTTCCTTTGTCGAAGAGAAGACGTCCGCCCTGTTTCGGCAATTGCGCGATCGCTGCGCGTAGTGCCGCAGTGCTGTCGCGCCTGCCGGTGGGATCGGCGCCATGCTCCGTAACCGACACAATGCCCGAAGATGGAAGCGCGGGCGCGAGAGCGATGGCGGATGCGGAGAGGCTCTGCTTCAGAAAGTCGCGACGATTCATGGTGTCCTTGTCCTTACTGGGACTGGGTTGGCATGGGAGGCTTAGGAGCGACATGCATCAGGCGTGCGATGGTGGGCTCCAGAGCAGCCGCCATCAGGGCCTGCCCTTGCGCAGTCGGATGAACGGCCCCTTGTGGCGGTTCTTTTGATGGTTCCACGAAGAGGCTGTTATCAATCTGCCCATTTTTGAGAAAGATGGAGCTGATGTCGATATAGCTCGCCCACGGTGCCGAATTGTTGCCGTAGCGCCCCGCAAGCAGGGAATTGATCTGGTGCGTCATGCCGGTCTTCCATTCCGACTGACCGCTGGGCAGATTGCCGATGACCAGGACGTGCGCCTCCGGCATCTGCTCGTGCACCTTGCTGACGATTCCTTCGATGGCGGATGCGTCAGCCTCGGCAGACCAGTCTTTGTGTCGCGTCGAAGTATTGTTCGTCCCAATCAGCAGGACGACCAGACGCGGATGCATGCCGGCGGTTTCGCCGTGGTCGAGCCGCCACAGCAGATTGCCAGTCGTGTCGCCGGAGAAGCCGAGATCGAAGGCGTTGCGATCGCCGTAATAGTAATTCCACACGGGCTTGTAGTTCAGGCTCGGCACGGGATCCGCGCGCTCGTAATTGTGTGTGATGGAGTCGCCGAGGAAGAGCAGATCCACCTGCTTCGTTCTCTGCGCGATTTTCTGCTTGCGTTCGAAGCGTCCGCGCCAGGCCGGCTCATCCATGCGGGAGACCGGAGTGGATGGAGAATCCGCTATCCCTTGCTGGACAGGAGGGCGTTGGGCAAAGAGATATAGTAACGAGCTCGCAACCAGCGTGGTGAGCGCGATAAGCGGAGTTCTTCGAATCATGCAGTTTCCGGAACCGCTGCCTGTGTTGAGGATGCCGGGCAGGCACGCTGATAGACACGAATCGTATGAGCCGCCATCGTCTCGGAAGTAAAGGATGAGAGAAAGCGAAGCCGGCCGCAGGCGCCCATCCTGACGCGCAGGCCAGGATCGGTGACGAGCCGGCGCAGGGCCTCGCGCAGCGAATCGATATCGCCGGCAGAAACCAGCAATCCGGTCTCCCCATCGGCGACTGCTTCGGCGATACCGCCTACGTTCGTTGCGACTACCGGTATTTGCGCCCGCATCGCTTCGAGAATGCTGATGGGGAAGGCCTCGAACTTTGTCGAGAGCACAAAGATCTGCGATGCGAGTAATACCTGGTCAATGTCGGAATTGCCGGATAGCAGTTCCACGCGTTTATTCAGGTTCAGGAGCTGGATGATGTTGCGGACCACGTGCTCCAGCGCGCCCTCGCCCACGAGAGTCAGCCGCCACGGCAAATCCTGCAGGCCGGCGAGGGCATGCAGAAGCGTCACGTGGTCCTTCTGCTCTTCGTAACGTGCCACCATGACAATCCTAGGCGGGTCGAGACTCACAGGCTCGATTCGCGCGAGCGGCAGGTCCGCCACCCCGTTGTGCACCACATCCAGCGTATCGGGCGAGGCCACTTGAAAGCCGGCGGCGAGTTCTTTTTCAAAGTGACAGACGTTGATGATGCGCGTGCCGAAAGCTGCCGCGAGGCGCTCCGCCCAAAGATAGAAGCTCTTCACCTTGAGCGAGCCGCGGTCGATCACCGACCAGCCGTGCGGAGTAAAGGTGCTTGGAATGCCGACGATACGTGCGGCAACACGCGCAAGCCATCCTGCCTTGGCCGTGTGGGCACACACCAGATCCGGCTTTAATCGACGGAAGGCGCGAACCAGCGCGATGAGCGCAAGAAAATCGCGGCGCGGGTCAACTGGACGCACAAGGCAGGAGATCGACTCCTGAGGAACGTCGCACTCCGCCAGCCGCTCGTTGAAAATGCCGCGCTGCCCCGTAATGACCATGACTTCGTGACCAGCATGACGGAGGGCTTTGCAGAGGTCGTAGACATGGCTCTGCGCTCCCCCTACGACATCGCCTCGCGTTAATACCTGAACGATCTTCATCGCGGCTCAGTCGCCTCCAGCCTTTAGGAACTCGGTTGTGGAGCCGGTCAGCAGCGGAGATCCGGCAACAGTAGCTTCCACGTCGGACACGCTGTTCCACACGCGCTCCCACGCGCTGCGCTGGGCCTCAGTCAGGGGTGATGCGCCTTGCCGGCCCAATACACGTGCGGGACCACCAATGGCAGCCACGGAATTTGCGCCAAGCCTCGCGCCCTGCACCAGAAGGAAGCCGAGCTTTTCGCCGGCAGACATCGTCTCGCTCTCGTGGTGGAAGACGTAGCGACTCCAGAGCACCTTATAGCGCGCAAGCTTCTTCAGCGAGACGCGCTCCTGCCGATAGCCAAGCATCGTCTCGGTTACGTTTGCGAAGCGGCTCTGGCGGTAGCTGCGCAGCAGCAATTCCTGGTCCTGGGCAAGAAGCGCCGTCTCTTCATAGCGCCACTTGCGGAACCACTCCACCCTCCCCATCCACGTGGGGTGCCACAATGGAAAGCCGCGCGCCGGATGGGCGACGATACCTGTATGCTCCGCCGGTGGCGTGAACTGCCAAAGGGGAGTTCCTCCCTCGCCGAAGACCAGCGCGGGGCCGCCGCAAAGGTCGATTTCCGGCTGCTGCTCCAACGTGCGCAACTGCGCTTCCAGCCTCTGGGGGAAAGCCACGTCGTCAGCATCCATGCGGGCCAGGTAGCGTCCACGCGCGCGGTCGATGCACTCGTTCAGGCGGGCAGCCAGACGGCGTCGATCGCCGTCGGACCAATAGAGAATGCGCGGATCGCGGAAGCTGCGCACCAGGTCTGCGCTGTTATCGCTCGAGCCGTCGTCGCACAACAGAAGCTCGAAATCCTCAAAGCTCTGTTGCAGCATCGATCGAATGGCCCGGCCGAGCGTGCGCGCGCCGTTGAAGAATGGCATCGCAATGGAGATGGTGGGATTCGGCATAGTCCTCCTCAGACGACCTCAGCAACCGCCGCGCTCTTCGCTGCGCGTGCGACAGCATGCAGAACTTCGGCATAGCGCGGCACAAGACGCTCCAGGCTGAAATGCTGCTCGACGACGAAGCGGCCGGCAGCGCCCATCCGGTCGCGCAGCTCCGGGTTATCGATCAACAGCAGCAGCGCGTCAATCCACTCCTGTGTGCTTTTCGGGCCGAAGCCGATGTTGCCGCAGGCGAGGACATCGCTGTTCATCCCGACGGGCGAGACCACCACCGGCAGTCCACATGCCATGGAGCTCAGCATTTTGAAGCTGCACTTGCCGGCGCACCACGGATCCTCCGCGAGCGGCATCAGGCCAATCGACATCTCGCGGATGCAGTCAGCCTCAATCTCCGGTCGCCACCGGACGAAATCCACCCGGCTGGCCGGCAGCGTGGTAAATGTCGGCGGCCGGTCCGCAAGGATGCGCAGGCGAACGGCGGGTCGCTCTTCCAGCACGCGGGCGAGCGCTTCTTCGATCTCGTAGAGAAATGCGAAATTGACGCTTGTGCCGCTCCATCCAATGATCGCGGCGTCGCCATCCGAAGACGGCGCGCGAGGAGAGTATTTCCGTGCATCGATCGCAGTGGGGATCACATGGATGGCTGAGTTCCACTGGCGGAAATAATCGGCGAGGTATGCATTGCCGCAAACGACCGCTGTACTCGCGCGCGCGAGCTCCTTTGCACGGCGGCCGCCGGTATTCAGCCAGACAGCATCATCCACGTCCAGCACCATGGGCCGCCGCGCCAATGCCTGCACTGGCGCAAACGCCGGCAGAAGCTGGCGCGAGACCCACGTGAGGTTTGCCCCCCACGAGCGCGCCAGATCCAGCACTCGCGAGGTCGCAGTGGCGCCCGCCCACAGCGGCCGCAGGGCACGACGGCGGGGCAGTACGTTGCCCCACGGAAGCGGGTACTCCTGCACCTGAATACCCAGTTCGCGCAGCGGAGCGATGTACTGACGGACGCGCGCTCGGGCGCTCGGCACATTCGGGCCGCCGGTGTAAGCAGCTACCCTCATACCGAGACTCCTTCCTGCGCAAGCTCGCGGTCCGCTGCCCGTACTGATCTCCGCAATGGAGGCGTGAAGTAGATAGCGGTCGAGAGGAATGCCATCTTCGCCATGAACGTGAACTGGGCGAAGAACTCATCGGAGAAGAAGGTCATCATCGTGGCGAAGATCAGAGTGCCGAGAACAAAGGTGGCCCAGCATGCGCCGCCGAGCGCGCAGCGATAGGTATAGGTGCTGACTGCGCCGACCAGAAACATCAGAAGCACGACGCTCGTCAGCGTGTAAGTCTGCATGTAGTACGGCAGGAAGATGCTATAGACGTTTGTGGACTGGGTTGGCGATACCTTGGTGTATTGCAGGTCGCGGTCATGCTGCAGAAATTCACCGCCGAATTTGTTTGCCAGCCGGATCGCAAAGCTGTTCAGGTCCCAGCCATATTTCAAGCTGGGATTCTGACGGAACTGATCGAAGGCGACGATGCCGCCGAGCCAATACGTCGCGGCGCCCTGCAGCACCTTGGTGGAGTTTTCTGCCGCAGTGTCGTTCGAGTCCGCGCCGAACTTACCCATTGCAACCTGGTTCACCGTAAAGATGAAAGCAAAGCCGAGGACGACCGTCGCGAGAATCTTCTTTGGCGCCTTGCCGGACCTTACCCAGTAAATAGTGACCGCGCTCACCGAGACGAGAAGCACATCGGAGCGCGAGCCGTTCAGCAGGTGATAGAGGACAGCGAGCAGAAGAGTGGCGAGGGTATGCGGACCGTTCTTGCCGGATTCCGTCCATTCAAACACCGCGAGCAGCGCGGCAAACGAGATCAATGGAAGAATGCTTGCCTCGAAATGCAGGCCACCGCCGGTCGCGTTCGCGTGGATGGAGGCCATTCTGATCTGGCGCCATAGACTTTCGCGCGGAGCAATCGTGGAACTGAGCTGGCCGAGATAACTCAGGAAGAAAGGGAAATTCGCCAGCAGGAGAAACGGCATCCAGCGGACTAATCGCTGAATGAAAGCGACGCGCTGCGGCTTGACTCGCGACAGATGGAACGATTGTGGCTTCGGCAGGCGGACCACGACGACGCCTCCGATCGAATAAGCGAGAACTCCGGCGAGTACATACCAGATGGTGCTGCTTAAAATCGGGTAGTACATATCGCCGCACAGGAACAGCCCGAGCAGGGTCGCAGCCCAGACGAAGGTCAGCACCGCAGGAGGAAACAAAATCGTCCGCCCGTAGTGAAACATCAGGACCAGCCATCCGGAGAGCAGGATTACCGCGAGCAGCAGGCTCATGGTTACGCCTCCACCGCAACCGGCCCGCGCGATAGCAGAGGAAGCGCCAGGATCAGCGATACAGCGGCCGCCGCTGCCAGGTAAAGCAGCTTCGGCACCAGGTGATGCGTGGCCATCTCCACCCACGCGCCGCCGCCCATCAGCAGGATGGCGACCGTCAGATTCGTCGTAGAAAACGGCATAGTGGGCATCACTCGGTAGCCGGCAACGAAGAAGCAGACGGTGTCCGCGGCAACGCGTATCACCCAGGCGATCGCCGCACCAAGAATGCCGTAATGGCTCACCATGATCCACACCAACCCGAGGTAGAGCGGCAGCTCGATGGTGTGGATTTTGAGCGTTTACCTCGGGCCGCCCGATGGCCTGAATCATGCTCGAGGGAACATGGGCGACACTGTTGATGAGAATGCCGACTGCAAGCCACTCGAGCACGCGGAAGCTTTGTGCGGCGAATGCGCTGCCGACCCAGACCGTGAGAATCTCGTTCGCGAACATCATCGCCATGAGTGTGAGAGGAAGCATCAGCAGCAGGATGGAGTCGACGCTCCTGCGATAAAGCACCGCGCCGACTTCACGGCTGACGCTGCTGAACGCCGGAAATATGGCCTGCTGCAGCGCCATCGGCAGGATGAGAAGCTTCGTCATCATCTCCTGCGGGGTCACGTAGTAGGTCGTCATGCCGACGGAGAGGAGCGTGCCGATGATGAAACGATCGACCGATATCATCAGCGGGCCAATGAGATTGTCGAAGGTAATCCAGCCGCCGAAGCGGAGCAGCGGGGCCATTGGCGTCGTGCCAAAGCGCCGGTGCGACCAGATGCCTGGGCAGACGCGGATGCAGCAGAAGACGTATCCGAAAATGGTGATGATGCGCACCAGCGAGAGCGCCGCGACGGTTGCATCGACGCGTGGCGTCCAGTGCAGCAGCAGGAGCGGGACAAGAAAACCGGTGACGCCCACGATCATGCGCACCACGTTGACAGCGCGAAAGTGCTGATGCGCTTCGAGGAATCCGCGAAGTCCATTCGCCAGCACCACGACCGGGATCGTGGCCGCGATGAGGCGGATGCAGTTTGTCGCTTCGCCGTGAAGTGAGGCGGGCAGCTTGAGCGCGTGGTTCAGCAGAAGATCGCTCAACCCCCATACCGCGGCTCCGCCGGCGATTCCTACGCCGACCAGGAGAAGATGCGCGTCCCAGAAGATGGCGGGCAGGTTGTCGCGCTCTCCCATCGCGAGCTTGTCCGCGATCAGCCGCGTGATCGCGCGACCCAGTCCCAGGTCAAGCAGGGAAGGATACCCGATTCCCATCCACGCCATCGCGAGCACGCCAAAGCGGTCCGCGCCGAGTCCGTGAATCAGTCGGGGAACCGCGATGATGGCGATGAGCATCGGCGCAGCCGATCCCAGGGCGCTCCAGGCAGTATTGCGAAAGAGCCGCTTCCCGGCCGAGGAGGGGGTGGTCTCCTCAGCCGGTGAATCCAGCATGACTCCGGCGAGCGTGGTCGTCGGGGTGCTCATGAATGTGGTTTCTCCTTGCCGGACTTAGGCGCTGCGAAGCGCTGTGTAGTACCGGCGATATGCTTTGTAGGTCTTATCGGGGATGATGGACGACTGGTTCAAGATGACGCCGGCGACGCGCACATCGACCCGACGCAGTGTTTCCACGAGCGCATGCAGTGACTCCATGGAAGTCTTGCCGCTGCGCGCTGCGATGAGTGTTGCGTCGGTGGCGACCGCCAGATCGAGCGTCTCCGCGCAGCCAAGCAGCGGCGGCGAATCGACAATGATGGCGTCGAATTCTTTCTCTGCTTCGTTCAGGATCTCGTTGATGCGGCCACCGATAAGCGACAGCGGCAACGGCATCGCTGTTCCTGCGCCCAGCAGATACAGGTTCGGCATGCCGGGAACCTGCCGAAAGAGGCCATCCAGACTGCGCTTGCCGGTGACGAAGTCGGAGATGCCCGGCTGGCGCTCCAGATGGACCATCCGCTCGAGTGCAGACTGGCGCAGGTCCGCGTCGATCAAGAGCGTGCGCCTGCCCTGCTCCGCCTGCGCCACCGCCAACGATAGCGCGATGGTGGACTTGCCTTCGCCGGGGAGAGCGCTGGTGATAAGAATGCTCTTGCGGCCATTCGCACCGGGCGAGAGTGCCATGTAACTGCGCAGGTGCCGTATTCCTTCAAAGAAGAAGCCGCCATCCAGGCTCGGCCCAAGGCCATCAAACGAACGCACCGAGGAGTTGGGATGGACCAGCCGCAGCGTCTTGCCGCTGACCGCGGGCAGCGTGCAGATGACGCGGACGCCTAATGCCTTCTGGATCTGCAACGGGTCCTTGGCGGACGCGTCCGCGATGTCGCGGGAGACGAAGTACGCGCTGCAGGCCAGGCCGAATAGAATCAGGGACAGCGGCGCGATCATTGTCCAGTTCGGGAAGATCGGCTTTGCCGGAACCCGGGCTGCGTCTGCCAGGCGGATCACGTTATTCTCGAGTTCGGAGTTGATGCCCGCCTGCTTGATCTTCGCGAACAGGTCCTCGTAGACGTGCTCTGCCGCATCCGCCTCGTGCTTCAACTGCGAGTACTCGAACGAACGGGCGGTTAGGTCGTCAACCTCCTGCTTGGTGCCGGTAACTGCCTGCGAAAGCATCTGCTCGCGCGCCAGCGCCTGCCGGTAATCGGTTCCGGTGCGCTGCGCGATGCGCTGCTCGTTGAGCGCGATAGTCTGCTCAGCGTCGTGCACCTCCGCTTCGGCCTTACGATACTCAGGGTGTTGATCGCCATACGTCGATGCGATCAGAGCTAGATTGGCGCGCGCGGCATTTGCCGCTTCAACTTCCTTCTCCAGCTCTGTGGCCTGGGCCGAGGGAAGATGGCCCTTCTGCGCGGCCTTGTAGACCGATTCCTTGGTGATGCGGTCGCCTTCAGCCGCACTGTAGTCTGCATTCAGCGCCTGCAGCTTGGCCACCAGGATGCTGGTCTTCTGATCGGGGTCTGCGGTTCCAAGCTGCTTCTGATAGCGCAGCAGAGCCTCATGGCTGGTCTGCATCTTCTGCTTCAGATCCACAAGCTGCTGTTCCATTGAGGATGTCAGGCGGCCGGCTTCCTTCACGCGATTATCGAAGATGCGGTTCAGGTAGGAATCGGCAATTCCGTTCGCCACCGCTGCCGCGATTTTCGGATCCCGATCCTTGTAGGTGATCGTGAGGATGTAGGTATTCGGCTCGCGCTGCACCTTCAGATGCTTCAGCTTGATCGGTGACTCGCGGATCGCCCTTTCCTTCTCCGGCGAGTAGCGCCAGAAGATATACCGGCTCAACTGGTGCTCACGATCCAGCAGGTGGTACTTCTCCACGACGGGACGAAGCACGTTGTCCTGCTGCACCAGATTGAGCTGCGTGGCCATGTACTGATCGTCGCCGGTTGTCAGCGTTCGATCGTCGCCGACGCTCTCTGGACGCGACTGGCGATCGACGGCAATGGTGGCGCTGGCGGAGTTCACCTGCGGCAGGCACGCGCAGATCACGATGGTGATGATGGTCAATGCGCCGCTGATCAGCAGAACCTTTTTCAAATTGTGGCGCACGACGCCGGCATAGTATGTGATCGGCCGCTGGAAGTCAGCAGGGTCGGCGAGCTTGCGTGTGGGAGATGGAATGAGAGATGTACCAATCGTTTCAGACATTGCAAGTTTCCCCGAGAATTCGAAAACGGTTGAGGCGGCGTGGCCTGTTTAGTGGGCCCAGATGGCCGCGGAGACGGCGGTATTGCCCATCCCGCTCAGGTGGCTCAGCACGTTGGCAGTGTTCTTCAAGCCGCGGTTCGTCGGTATGTAGAGAATGTCATTCGCCGCCAAATTCACATCTGGAGCTTTGCGGTCCATGATGGCCTTCAGCGGAACGGGAATCTGTTCCTTCGTGCTGCTGCCCGGCTTCTCACGCAAGATGTAGATCGTGTCCTTGTTGAAGGAAGCGAGGCCGCCGCTCATCGCAATGGCCTTCAGCACAGTGGTGTCCTGGGCGTCGGCAAAAGGAAATGCACCCGGCGCCTTCACCTGGCCAACGACGAAGATTCTCTGCATCTCCGGAACGGAAATGCGGTCGCCGCCATTCACCATGACATTCAGATCCGGATGAGACCCATCGAGAAGGTCCCTCAGCAGTATGTGTTGCGGCGGCTGCCCGGCCTTTTCGACCACGACTTCCACCCCGGCATCATTCGACAGGCCGCCTGCCTCGTTGATGGCATCGAGCAGGTGAGTTTCCTTGAGTTCCTGAATCGTGGAAGGCGACTTTACCGCGCCGGAAACCGTGATCGCGCGGCTGCGATACTCCACCACCGAAATATCGACGATCGGATTGACCAGCATGTGCTGGTTGCGCAGATCATCCGCAATCAGTTTCGCAGCATCCTCAGGCATCAGCCCCTTGACGTTGACCGGCTGCTTGAGCATCGGCAGCTCCAATTCTCCCTTTTGATCTACGCGAAAGGAGCGGCTCAACTCCGGCGAGTCATAGACGGAGAGCCGGACCAGGTCTGAAGGACCGAGTGGCTGCAGCGGAAGATTGTTGCCGGTGTCGGTCGCAGCTGGAAGCGGCGAGGCGGGCTTTTGCCCCTGGGGCTGAGTCGCGCGCTGACCATAGCTCGGGGCGCCAAGCAGAAATAGAGAAGCCGCGATCATCGCCGCCGTTCTTGTTAGCATGTCCACCTCTGGATATAGTTCTCAAGGTAGACAACTCATCTAAACCCAGCCTAAGTCGAATATTAAGTTTTTTTCAGGAAGCAGCGCTCTCACGATGGGACGGGCGATAGCCAATAACCCGTGCGGGCACGCCGCCGCAAATCGACATTGCCGGTAAGTCGCGCGTCACTACGGCTCCTGCGCCGACTACTACGCCATCTGCCAACGTAACTCCAGCGGTAATCACGCAATTTGCCCCGATCCATACGTCGTTGCCAATATGGATGGGGGCGTCCCGGCCAGGCTGTTCGCGGACAAGCTGGTCGGCAGCGATGCCGTGGTTAGACGAAATGATTGAGACGCAGGGTCCTAACAGGACATTCTTGCCGATGAAGATCGGTCCTTGAGGAGAAGCCCAGATCGAACAAAGATGATTGATGAACGTGTCATCGCCAATCTCGATCATTTCGGGGAATTTCAGAAATGCGGTTGGCGAGATTTTTACGTTCTTGCCGATTTTGCGCAGCCTGGCGCGCCGTACAAAGTTTCCGCCGGTAATGAACGCCAGGAGATAGCCCCAGCCCTTGATAACTTCCCGTAGCACTTTGAACAAGCTGTGGCTCCAAGTGGTTATTCTGGCCGCCGCGATCTTGCAGCCACGCATGACTGCTGGCCGCGATTCGCCGGCAAGAGTGGATACCGATGAATCGTAAGGAAAGCTATCCTGTTTGCCGTAGGTCCGACTGAGACATCTCGTAGGTCTGCAGTGTTTCCGGTTTTGTGGCGCATACAAGCTGATAGCCTACCCCCCGCGCAGTGGTGATCAGCTTTTCATTGAAGTCGCGGTCGATCTTGCTCCTCAAGGCGCTGATATAGACATCCACCACGTTGGTAAGACCCTCGAACGATGAGTTCCACACATGCTCGAGGATCATCGACCGGGTAACCGGCCGGTTGGCATTGCGGACGAGATACTCCAGCAGAAGAAACTCTTTTGGCCGCAGCTCGATGGGCTTTCCCGCCCGCTGCACGCGCCTGCGAATCAGATCCAGTTCCAGATCACCCGCGCGCAGGCGATCCACGGCATGGGTGGCGCCCTTGCGCAGCCGGATTAATAAGCTCAATCGGACTGATAACTCCGATGTGAAAAATGGCTCGCGCAGGCATTCATCGACACCCGCCTCGAAGAGGCTCAATCTTTCATTCAGATCGAGATATCGCTCAAACGCAAACAGCGCAGTCGATGGGCAGCTTCTTCTGAGCTGTGAAACTAAAGAGACGCTATTTTGAAATCCGACTGTCTCGACATCTATAAGAATGCCCACGTAGGCCCACGCTCGCGCTCGGTCCAGACAAAGATCGACCGCATCGAGAGTATCCAGAACAAATTGTGCCGGGCCCAACGCAAACTCAAGACGTCGCTTCAAATCAGGACGAAGCGTAAGTACAAGGACCTTCATCTCTATCTCCGCGGACGTAAGTCGTGGCTATAAATAGCCAGTTACAGTTGCGATGGAAGAGATGACCCAGTCTCATACATGACCCATGGGCAGACAAATGTCATCCCTCGCCGCGTTCAGGGTCCGCGAGAAGCCTCTCACTTTCGGAAAGGTCGCGCTCTCAATGCCAGGATTCAGCACTAAAGGCAGATACCTAGTTCATCGGACCACATATAACCGCGAAACCTATCATGCAGACATCTGCAGACAGGCCTTTCTCGGTAAACGTGACATACGTTCTACAAAGTGATAACGCAGAGGGGTTACTTCTAGCGGGGCAATATCAACAGTGCAGATCGGATAGGCGCTGATCAGATTCGATGCGCCGGTTTTCGATGAGCCTTCTCGCGCGAACATTTTGTCGACTAGGAGGTCGTCAGCGAGATTATGGCAATTCAAGGTATTCGACGAGTTACGAGTCAGCATAGATTCACAATCGTAGAGTCTGTATTCATGTAGCTCTCGAAGCCCAGACCGCTCTTGGAGCCTGGAAGTGAGTGCTAGGTTGCAGTAGGCAAAGCGCAGCCTACGACTGAACTCCATACAGCGATGACGCGCATTCCCAGTATAGCGCGCACGCTCTCGCAGAAGTTTAAAAAATGCTAAATCGGAAGTGATATCGCATTTAAGCACTGATCGCTTTTTAGCGTCAACAATCGTCCACAATGAAGAACTATGTTCCGGTAACCGGCAAAAAGTACAGCGAATCGCATGTAGCGATTCCTCGAAATTGCGATGCGGCACGCTGCATCGCGCCACCAAATTTTGAAAGGATATTTCGACCGAAACGAAGAAGGAGAACCTTTGTGTGCATGAGGCGGGACATTTGATACGACGTCCGAGCGGCAAAAGTCGCCAGCCTCAGGACGCCCGTCTCCGCTCCGCCATTTCCGGTCTGCGGTTCGCGAGAGCCATCTCAAGAGCAGCTGTGTCCAGTTTGACTCTCGACTGTTTCTCACACAGCGCTCTCCACGCCGCGCCCACAACAATGCCGACGGAGAGTGATACCCACGCGATCAGGATCGTCATGCTCTGTCTCCTGTCTTGATCTCGCACCGCTAGCCTGGCGTAGGGAGGTGCTGTCGATTTGGATGCGCTGAGTTGTCTCGCGATTTCAAATTGGTCGACTGGAAGAAGCTAAATATCCGCGCACCGGCGCCCAATCGGTCCGGTAAACCCAGTCATTTCTGCCAATGGCGCAAAGAATTCGGGACAGGTGTGTCGAATCTCCCGGTGATCCCGAAGATTCGACACGCGTTGTACTCACCGATGGGGCAGGCTCACAGCATAGAGGTACCACGCAGCGTGGGGCAGCCATTCTTCTGCCCAGCGCCAATCGTCGTCCTTACCCGTCTGCGCAAATCCTTCGTTGTAAGCAATGCCGTCTTCATCGTTCAGACCCGCGGTGATGCCGTTGATCACCGCTCCTGGCGCGCTCGTGTATTTGTACGAGCGAAAGAACATATAGGGAATGTTCCCGTGCCCGCTGCCGATCAACATGCTGCTGTCGAAGGGATTGCGTCCCAGAATCCAGTGGAGCTGATCCTCGGCGTAGTTCTGCAACGCCGACTGGAACGAGGGATCGTCCGCGTAGAGCGGCGCGGCCATGCGTGCCGCGGCAGCCAGCGATGCGATGCGCGCATTCTCGCCCTGCCACCAGGGCGCCGCTTCCGTATCATGCGGGAAGAAAAACGCGGTGCGCACATCGCCATTGCCCATACGCACAAGCTGCCGCGCATATCCAAACGGATTGTTTACTTCGCGCGTGGTCGTTAGCTCAAATTCGAGCGACCGCTTCACTGCGTCTAGAGTCTTCTTCCGGTTCGCAGCGGATGCGATCGTCGCGTAACGAACCAGGCTGACGACTGGTAGCCCTGCATCGGAAGGATGGAAGAAGGGCCGCGTGCCATTGTCCGCACGCCAGTAATCGCGGAACGAGTCTCGCGTCGTCAACCGCGCCATCAGGCTGTCGGCGCGCCGGTCTGCAGCCAGCAGATAGCTCTGCTTGTGCGTAGCGCCGTAAAGCTCGCTGGCGGCAAGCAGCGCGCAGTAGTCGTCCAGGATGTTTTCTGTGTGATCGTTTAGCAGCTCGCGGTTGTGGGCCTGCAGGAAAGCAAACGCCTCCTCCGCCGCTTGCAGGTACCGTGCCCGCGGAAAATCTCCGTCTTCCGGCATAGTGCTGGCCAGCGCGAGAGCTGCAATCGCCACGCCGCCGCCGGATCGGAAGCTTACCTCGTGCGAGTGCGGGCCTTCCGCGGGCGGTTCTTTTTCGTTGAGCTGATCTGCTTTGGTCTTCACCGTCAGTTTCCAGTTCAAATCGCCGATCTTGCGGTCCTGCGGCAGCTTCTTGACTCCCGGACCATCGATGCTCTGGAAGAACGAGCCCTGCGGCCGCTTCATACGCACCAGGAAATCCGCTCCGAACAGGCCTTCGTCCAGCATGCGGCGCTCATACTCGCTGAAGTTGTCATCGTTCCGCGCCTTGAGCGTGTCGTAGGCGGCAAGTAGCGTCCAGGCGACAAGCGGCACCTGCTGGTTGTTGAAATAGGAGGTCAGGTTCAGCTGCGAAAAGTGGATGCCGTAATCGCCCGTGGCGTCATACCAACCGCCATGCACGTCTACGGTACCCGGCTCATCCGGCAATTTCAGATGGCTGTCGGCGCGATCGAGCGCGCCGCTCGCCCGCTGTCCCTTGAAATAAAAAATCACGTTCGACAACGTCTTCCGCTCCAGCAGGTTGTCATCGATCTGGAACGCGCAGGACGAGGCCGAGGTATCTCCGTCCGCAACCCGCACAATGTAGTGCCCCGGTGTCTGGAAGGATGAAAAATCAGCCTTCCAATAGACGCGATCGCCCCAGCGATCCGCCTTGCCTTCCGCTTGCGGGGTACCGGTAAAGACGACCTTTCCTGTCCCATCCTCTACCAGTGTGAACTGTGCCGGATGGTCTGCAGGCGCCGCGGAGATCAGCCCTACCTTCGGCGCTTTCGTCTCATATCCCACCTGATCCACCAGAACGCGCATCTGTCCGCGCATCTGGGCCGAAGCGACCGAGATCCCCAGCGCGCACGAAGCGAAAAAGCAGAAAATGCCGAAGCAGCCGCGCCACAATTCCTCCTTGAAATGAATGAAGGCGACTATAGCGCATAGGAACGCGCAAATTCCCGCCCGAATCGATTGAATATGTGCAATGCTGGTTCGGACAACGCGGTGTGGAGGTCGCAGTGCCTCATATCGGCGAAACATCATTGGATCGCGACGCTCGCTCTGCTTGGGTACGCCCATGGCGGCAATTTCGTCTCCTTTTGTGCGCCATGGCCATGATGCTTCCCGCATTACTCCCACTCGCGGCTGCAAAACACCGCCCGCAGCCGCTGCAGATCATCGCCTACATCTTTCCGCGCAATCGCGCGCTCCAGCCGGATGAAGTCGCAGCCGGCAAACTCACGCGCATCAATTACGCCTTCGCAAATATCCGTGATGGCCGCATCGTGACTGGCGATCCCACGGACGAGGCAAACTTCGCCACGCTGGTTGGGCTGAAGCAAAAGAACCCTTCGCTCCAGGTGCTCGTTTCGGTCGGCGGATGGATCTGGTCAGGGAACTTTTCCGACATGGTGCTCACAAAAGAGAGCCGCAGCCGCTTCATCGACAGCGTTGCGGATTTCCTGGAACGCTACAAACTCGACGGCCTGGACATCGACTGGGAATACCCCGGAATGGTCGGGGCAGGGAACCGCTTCCGCCCGGAAGACGGCCGCAATTTTACCCTCCTGCTCAAGGAGCTGCGTGCGCGCTTCAACCGCGAGCAGCGTAAGTTCGGCCGCCCGCTTCTGCTGTCCTTCGCGGCGGGATCGTCGAGCGAATATATCGCGCACACGGAACTCCGGCGTCTGCAGGGCTATGTCGATACCGTGAACCTGATGGCCTACGATTACTACGAGCCGGGCAGCGAAAAAATCTCGGGCAATCACGCGCCACTCTATAGCGATCCTGCCGATCCCAAACGAATCTCCGCCGATCGTTCCGTCGAGGAGTTTGAGAATGCCGGCGTGCCGGCCAGCAAGATTGTGCTGGGTGTGCCCTTCTACGGGCATGCGTGGGGCGATGTGGGACCGGCGGCGAACGGCCTCTTTCAGCCTGGCGTGCCGGTTCCGAATGCGTATGCCAATTACGGGAATATCGTCAGCAGCATGATTGGCCATGGCTACACGCGCTACTGGGATGCCGCGGCATCCGTTCCTTACCTCTACAGCGCAGAGAAGCGTCAGTTTGTCTCCTACGAGGATCCGGAGTCGCTCGCTCTGAAGTGTGGCTATGTACGGCGCAAAGGATTGGCCGGCATCATGTTCTGGGACTACACCGGCGATCCGACAGGCGCCCTTTTGAACACCATCAATACCGCCTTCTATGGCAGCAGTTCGCAGGCAGGAGGCGCCCAATGAGCACAACCGCTCCGGCGCAAACAATCGGCATCGCCGGCCAGGCCACGTCCACGCGCGTCGTCTCCATCGATATTTTTCGCGGCATCACGATGGCGGTGATGATCTACGTCAACGATCTCGACAGCGTGCATGGCCTCTCCAAATGGACCTATCACATGCCCGCAAACGTCGACGCGATGACCTATGTCGACATGGTCTTTCCTGCGTTCCTGTTCATTGTCGGCATGGCGCTGCCCATCGCGGTGAACAGCGGCTGAAGCGCAATCCTTCCATGCCCGCGTTGTGGCTGCACGTGGTGCTTCGCTCGCTGGCCCTGCTGGTGCTTGGCCTGATTCTTGCCAACGCCGAGCGCGGCGACCCCCGCGTATGCACATGAATCCGAACGCATGGGCGCTGCTGGGGCTGCTGGGCGGCATCCTGCTGTGGAACGTGTATACCGGCCTGAGCCGTCGCGTCGTTCTATGGCTGCGTTCGATTGGTGCGGCGCTGATCGTCTTCGACTTCGCCATCTTCCGCCGCGCAACTCCCGCGGGAGAAGCGTGGATCAAGTTCTCCTATCCGGAGATCCTTGGGCTCATCGGCCTCACCTATTTCGCCGTTTGCCTTCTCTATATTCCGACGCGGCGCTGGCGTTTTGCGCCGATCTTCTGGTTCCTCGCCCTCGTTGCCTATAACGCGGCGTGCGTCGCGAAATGGCTGCCGCTCGATCATGTCTCGATGTACGCATGGCCGTTTGGAAACGGAGCGCTGCCCAGCCTGATCATGGCGGGCATCGTAGCGTCGTTCATCTTCCTCGGCGATCACCGCTGGAACACGCCGTGGCAGAAGATTCAGTTGGCGCTGCTGATGGCTGTGCTGACATTTGTTGCCGGATGGCTGCTGGCGCCGCTGGGCATTTCAAAGATTCGCGCCACACCCACCTGGGCGCTGTGGACGACCGCAGCGTGTTGCGCGCTCTTCGCGCTGCTCTACTGGCTCTGTGACGTGCGCAAGTGGACAGGATGGGCCTGGCTGGTGCGGCCCGCGGGCTCGAATACGCTGCTCACGTATCTTGTGCCGGATTTTTATTACTTCCTCGCCGGGCTCACCGGCCTCGAATATCTGCTGGGTCACTGGAACGCCGGCTGGCCGGGCATTACTCGTGCTGTCTGTTTCACAATTGCGATCCTGCTGATCGCGCGGCTGCTCACGAAAGCGCGCCTGCGCATGCAGCTTTAGCGGGGCGTTGAGAAGTCAAGCTTCGTTAGCGGCTGAGAGCCGTAGTTCGCAACGTATACCTGGCCGCTCTCAGGATCGACGGCAACCGCATAGGGATTTTTTCCGGCCGGTATCGTCGCGACCACGCGATTGCCGGCGCCATCGATCACCGTCGCGTTATCGCTGTGCGTATTGGCGACGAAAACGCGGTGTCGCTGGTGATCCACGGCAAGTGCTTGCGGATGATGGCCGGTCGCGACGGTCGCAATCGCCTTGAGTGTCGCGCCGTCGAACACTGTCACAGAGTCGCCGACGTAGTTTGCGACATAGATTCGATTTGTGGATTCGTCTACGCCGACGGCATCCGGCATGGCGCCGGTGTGCGCCGTCTCTGACTTGCCGCTGTCTTCGTGGTAAGCAACCAGTGTGTCCTTGCCGATCTCTGTGATATAGACGATGCCGCGCTGCTCATCGACGGCCAGCCCCCATGGATGCGAGAGTCCGAGATCGACTCGGCGAAACTTCTGCGTTGCATCCAGGACGGTGAGCGCGCGGTCCTCGTAGCTGATAAAGAACGCAAGGTGCCGGCGAGTGTCTGTCTCGACGAAATCCTTCGATCCAAGCGGCAACTGCGTGGCCGTGTTTGTCGCGCCCTCGATCACCGTAACCTTGTCGCTGAAGGTGTTGCTCACGTATGCGCGATGCAGCCCGGCGTCGATGCCGATCGCATAGGGACGCGTATCTGTGGGAACGGTCGAGATGACGCGATTCTGGCTGCCATCGATCACGTTAACGTTGCCGCTGCCGGCGTTGACGACGTAAATGCGATCGGTCGAAGGGTCAATTGCGATCGCGTTCGGCTGCCGGCCCACATCGATGTCGGACTTCTTCCCCGGGATATCGACAGCAACAACGCAGTTGGCATCCTGGTCCACCGCGTAGAAGGTGCGATTCGCCGGATCGAACACGACGGCGTGCGGATGGATCGTTCTGCCGCGCGGGTCGGCATCTGTCCTACCTTGCTGGGCAGCCGCTGCGACAGCTCCACCGAGCAGCATGGCAATTACAACTCGCCGCATCTTGTTCGGTCTGTTCATTCGTAAGAACATCATCATCGCCAATTTGCCACATGGCAAGGTATAACGTTTGTTCAGGAGAGATAATGCAGGCAGCAAGATTTCTTGTTCGAGCATGTGTCTTCGTTCTGCTTGCAGGCTGCGCATGCGCGTTACGCGCAGAGTCGCCACGCTTCCATGTGATCGCTCTTGCTGAAAAGAGCGGTATCCACAAGCCGTTCGTGGATGCAGCGAAGGTCTGGCTGGCGCAGGAAGCCGTCCGCGATCACTTCACAGTCGATTACATCGAAGACACGAAACCCATCGACGATGCTTTCCTCTCCCGCTATCAGCTTTTCATCCAGCTCAACTTTCCACCCTATAACTGGACGCCCACTGCAGCAGCGGCCTTCGAACGCTACATCGATGAAGGACGCGGCGGCTGGATCGGCTTTCATCATGCCACGCTGCTTGGACACTTCGATGGCTTCGCCTATGGCCATGGTTCTCCGACTTTATGGGCGGCATTCGGTTCACAGGATTACATCGCCACCTTCGCCACCGGCACCGTGCATGTCGAAGACACGCATCATCCCGCGATGCAGAGTCTGCCCGCTTCCTTCCGGATCGAAAACGAGGAGTGGTACACCTGGGACAAAGATCCACGACCGAATGTGCACGTGCTCGCCACCGTCGATGAAAACAGCTACACGCCGCAGACAAAATAAAGATGGGCGGCGACCATCCGGTCGTCTGGACGAACGAGCAGTAAAAAGGCCCGCAACATCTATATCTTCATGGGCCACCACCCGGAGCTCTTTCAGAACAGTTCATTCACCAAGCTATTCCATAACTCCATCCTGTGGGCGGCTCGCCAATGACGCGGCGTCTCTTGCTGGTCCTGCTCGTCCTCGCATCTCCTGCTATGCGCTCGCGCAGGCGACGCAACCGAAATTCCGCGTTCTCGCCTTTTATACGGAGAAGACCGAAGCGGATCACGTCGACTTCGCGCGCCAAGCTATCAACTTCTTTTCCGACGAAGCGAAGCGCAACAACTTCGAATGGCACGCCACTACGAATTGGGACGAGCTAAACGCTTCGAACCTCGAAGAAGTATCAGCTCGTCGTATGGCTGAACGATTCCGCCGCATGAGCCCGCACAACGCGCAGCGTTTCAGGAGTACATGGAGCCGGGCGGTGCATGGCTGGGGTTTCATTTTGCCGGCTACAACGACGAGAGTACGAACTGGCCCTGGTTCGCAAACGACTTTCTTCCGCGCCGTCTTCTACGGAACAATTGGCCGCCGCTGCCGGCCGAGCTGAGAGTTGAAAACCGCGATCACGCCGTCACGAAGGGGCTTCCGGCAACCTTCACGTCGCCCGCGAACGAGTGGTACATCTGGAAACCTGACCCGCGCGCTGAGCAAAGACATCAAGTGCTCGTGAGCCTGAGCCCGTCGAATTATCCCTTAGGCATGAAAGACACGCTGGTCTCCGGAGACCTGCCCGTGGTGTGGACGAATACGACGTACCGGATGCTCTACTGCAACATGGGCCACGGCGACAAAATCTTCACCAGCAATACCCAGAACCAATTCTTCCGACACGCCATCCTCTGGCTTGGCACGAAAAACACCGCTCACCAATAGCCGTGTGGTCGCCCGGCCTACTCGGAGGCGGCTTTCTTTCGGCCCTTCGCCGCCGGTTCCTTGCCTGCGCGCTGCGGTTCTTTTTTTGCAGTGCCCTTCGGTGCAGCGGAAGCGGTCTTTGGTGGCACCAACGTGGGGCCGGAGCGCTCCCTCTCGGCGATGCTCTGTTTTAGCGCGGTCATCAGGTCCACTACCGGAGCAAGGCGGCGCTTCTCCACGCCAGGACCCGGCGCCTGGCCTGCGCGCTTGGTCTCGATCAGCGCCAGCACCTTCTCCTTGTAAGTGTCCTGGAACTGCTCTGCATTGAATGGCGCACGCAGCGACTCCATGAACTTCTCTGCGAGTTGAATCTCCACTTCCGGGACTTCCGATGCCGTGTCGTGCCCGTATTCACCCACTTCGCGCACTTCTTCCGGATAGTACAGCGTGTGCAGCAGCAGACCCTGGTCGTAGGGGCGGATCAACACCACCTGCTCGCGTCCGCTGAATGTCAGTCGGGCGATGGCGGCCAGCTTCTCCCGCGTCATCCCGCGGAAAAGCAGGTTGTAAGCCCGCTTGCCGGACTCCTCCGCGGCGGAGTAGTAGGAAGTCTCAAAATAGATCGGGTCGACTTCGTCCAGCGAGACAAACTGCTGGATTTCCATCACGTCCGAGGATGCGGCTTCGAGGTTCTTCAACTCCTCCGGCGTCACCGTCACATAGGCGCCCTTCTCTACCTCATAGCCCTTCTGTAACTCGCTCCGTTCCACAACGCGGTCGCATTGCGGGCAGAAGATCTGCTGCTTGATCCTGCCGCCGCATTCGCTGTGGATCTGGTTAAAACTGACATGCTCTCCCCGCGCCGCGGCGAAGAGGCGAACAGGAACGGACACCAGGCCGAAGGAAATAAATCCCTTCCAGACGGTTGAAGCCATATGCACACTCCGGAGGGCAAGTATAGATGAGTTAGCGCATTTCGCTCACTACTAACTCATCACCTTCGCATTTTCATCGCCCGTTTTCTGCTCATTGCAATTCATATTCAAGGTCGTAGCGATGCTGCTTGCCTTCGATTGTGATGATCAGCTTGCCGGAGATGCCGGTAAGGTGATCGGTCCCGGAATGCGGCACGATCGCCACACTCAACACGCCGCTGTTCGGGTCCGACTTCAGCATCGTTCCGTTATGCATCAGCAGAAAGCTCCCGCTGCGGCCCTTGAGCTTCCCGGTCACGCGGTCGATGGCAACATACACCATAGCGCCGGTCGATTCCGTGTTGCCGCTCAGCATCTCGCCTTTGCTGGAGCCCTCGAACTCCCCGGAGAAGGTCTTCTCGAGCGAGAAGAGTCCGAGCCCCGCATCTTTGGCCAGTGCCGACACCTCATCCGGAGTTATTTTCACCTCAAATGTTCCAGTCGCGTGCATGATTGCTCCTGATTGGACTTGAGCTGCGTGCACTGCATTTTGTCCCTGGGCAACGTATACGCCGGTAAGCGCCATACCAAGGAGCACTCGTATCCATTTTTGCTCCATGCGTTCGAATCTCCCGGTCAAGTCACGCCAAGCATAGCAAGGTCGGTTCGGATCCATCGCGCAGGAGTAACAGAAGCGCAGCAGAAAAGAGCTCCCCGCGTTACGAATCTGGTCAGGGTCAGCGGCCCACCGCCGCCATCCCGTTTGCGTCGTAGCGCTCACCTGCCGCCACACCGCGCGGAGCCAGCGCGTCCAGCGCCGCCAGATCGTCCCTGCTCAGCTTGATTTCCACGGCATGCGCATTCTCTTCCAGATATTTTGTATGTTTTGTGCCCGGAATCGGCACAATATCATCGCCCTGCGCCAGCACCCAGGCGAGCGCAAGCTGCGAGGCCTTCACGTGCTTGCTCGCGGCCAGCTCTTCCACTTTCTTCACCAGCTCCAGGTTGCGCTGGAAGTTTTCTCCCTGGAAACGCGGTGAGCTGCGCCGCCAGTCATCCGGCGCCAAATCGCCCTGCTGCCTAATCTGCCCGGTCAGGAAGCCGCGTCCCAGCGGAGAATAGGCCACAAAGCCGATGCCCAACTCGCGCACCGCAGGCAGAATATCCTCCTCTGCATCGCGCGACCACAACGAATATTCCGTTTGCAACGCGGAGATCGGATGAGTGGCATACGCGCGCCGGATCGTTTCTGCGCTTGCTTCGGAGAGTCCCAGAAAGCGGATCTTGCCTTCCGTCACCAGCCGCGCCATCGCACCCACCGTCTCCTCAATCGGCACCTTCGGATCAACGCGGTGCTGATAATAGAGATCGATCGTCTCCACCCCCAGCCGCCGCAGGCTGGCTTCGCAGGCACTGCGTACATATTCGGGACTTCCATCCACCGCCCGATAACTCGGGTCTTCCCTCTTGCGCACGATGCCAAACTTGGTCGCGATCTGCACCTTGCTGCGGTGCGGCAGCAGCGCCCGGCCCACCAGCTCTTCATTGGTGAACGGTCCGTAAATGTCCGATGTGTCGAAGAACGTGATGCCAAGATCGATCGCGCGATCGATGGTAGCTTCTGACTCGCGTTCGTCGCGCGGACCGTAGAACTCCGACATGCCCATACATCCCAGTCCCAGCTCGCTGACCTCAAATCCCCATCTGCCCAGCTTCCGTTTCTTCATGTGTTCTTTCATCGGGCGGACCCTCCATCCCATTCGATACCGGAGCATGCGCGGGGATGCCTGCGCGCACTCCGAATATCCGACGAGTGAATCCCAAGGCGAGTCGCAAAATCGAATAAAAGGAGGGAGCAAGCATGAGAATTTTTGTTGCAGGAGCCAGCGGCGCCATCGGCCAGCCTCTCGTCGCAGAGCTGATTCGTCAGGGCCACACCGTCACCGGCATGACGCGTTCCGCCGCCGGAGCACAAAAGCTGGAAGCATTGGGCGCAACGGTGGCGCGCATCAGTGCGTTGGATGAGCCTGGTGTCCAGGAGGCTTTTCGGCGTTCCGATCCCGAGGTAGTGATTGACGAACTGACGGCGCTTCCGCGCGACCCGTCAGAGATGGCTTCTGCTGCGGAGGGCGATCGCAAGCTGCGCCTCGAAGGCGGTGGCAATCTTTTGCGCGCGGCCCAGGCCGTCGGCGCGCGCCGTTATATCCAGCAGTCCAGTGGATTCTTTCTCAGGGCAGGGAATGGACTTGGCGATGAAGCCGAACCTCTCGCGATCGAGGCCAGCCCGCGGATCGCTGCATCGGCACAAACCTATACGCAACTCGAGAAGCGCCTGCAGACCGCGCAGGGCATCGAAGGCGTCGCTCTGCGCTACGGCTTTTTCTATGGCCCGAATACCTGGTACAACCCGGACGGCGCAACCGCCGATCAGGTGCGCAAGCAGGAGATGCCGATCATCGGCAGGGGCGAAGGTGTGTGGTCATGGATTCATATTGACGATGCTGCGATCGCCACGGTCGCGGCGCTTACAGGACCGGCCGGTGTCTACAACATCGTGGACGATAATCCGTCGCCGGTGCACGTGTGGCTGCCCTCCTTTGCGCGATTCGTGGGAGCGCCGGAGCCTCCGCGGGTCACGGAAGAGCAGGCCCGCGCCGCGGTGGGCGAAGACCCGATCTATTACCAGACCAAATTGCGCGGCGCGTCGAACAGGAAAGCAAAGGAAGTTCTGAATTTCAAGCCGCGTCTTCTGGAATGGCTGGCCGGTTGATCGCCTCATCGCACGGAGGGGAGCCCTCACTTGCCGCATTCGCTCTGCTCGGCGATGCTGGTAGTGCTTATGTCCCTCTCGCTCGCTCCCTTTCGCATCGCTCCTTTCTTCAGTCCCCGTCCCTGGGGCACCCGCGATCTCTCGCCCTGGTATGACTACCGCCCTGCCGAACCGGTCGGAGAAGCCTGGCTCACCGGACCGCAGTGCCTGGTGGAGACCGGCGATCATCAGGGCCGGTCCTTGAGCGAGATGGCGGCCGCTTTCCCGGACGCGCTGCTCGGCCCACACCGCAATGAGGTGGGCGATTATCCCTTGCTGGTCAAGATTCTTTTCCCGCACGAGAAGCTTTCTGTGCAGGTCCACCCGGATGACACTTTGGCTCAGCAGATCGGCCAGCCGCGCGGCAAGACCGAGTGCTGGTATGTGCTGCAAGCTGATCCCGACGGCGCCGTGGCGCTGGGACTCAAGCCGGGCAGCACCGTCGAGCAGATGCGAACCGCCATCGCCGACCATACTTTGGAGGACATGCTGGAACAGGTGCCGGTAAAAAAAGGCGACATGATCTTCGTCGACGCCGGCACAGTTCACGCGATCGGGCCGGGCGTGGTGCTCCTCGAAACCCAGCAGACCTCGGACATCACATATCGCCTCTACGATTACGGCCGTCCCCGCGAGCTCCACATCGATCGCGGCCTCGCCGCCACCCGGCTGCACACCGCGGCCGGCAAGGTTCCTCCCAAGACGGAGGGTTCCCTGACCCGCCTTATCCAGCAGAAGTACTTTACGGTGGACCGTCTCGAAATCAACGGCCGGCCGTTTCGCTCGGATCCCTCCGCGGGTGTTCCTCAATCCCTGGTCGCCGTCCAGGGCAAGGCTGTCCTCCACGCCGATGGCTGGCCGCCGGTCGAACTCGTTCCCGGACGAGCTGTTGTCGTTCCTGCCGCGGTCGAAGGATACCGGCTTGAAGCAGTCGATTTGGCCTCGGTGATCCGATCGCAACCCACTGTCAGTGCGTAACTGCTCTGTAAACCGAAACCAGTTACGATAAAGATTCAGTACCCAATCTGGCGCGTTAGTTGCATACTCTCGTAACCCCTCCTGTGCTTGAATAGGGCGAACTTCCCCATTGCGGAAAGCGACTGCCCATTTTGGGACAAATCGCCACTCCGGCCAGATGACCAATGGGGCAGTCACTCGACAGCCTCCCCCTATACGGGCGGGCCGTCTCCCGGTTGCGCGCAGAGAGACACCACTGAGAGTCCCTCGCAGCTCCTCCGGCAGCAGATGCGGAGCGGATGATGAAACGGTTGCAGGGCGTATCTGGCATTGGTGCACTCGTGTGGCTGCGTGCAATGGTTCTGCTGGTCGTCGCCTTTGCGGCTGGCCTCGGGGCTACCGCGCAATCCGTGCGGCTGGTGCCCAGCACAACACGCTTCGCCGGAGACGGTTCAGGTGGCGCCACCAGCGACGTCGGCAACGCCAACACCATTCCGCTCAATGCGCCCAACTATGCGACGGCTGATCTTAGCGGGGATATTTACATCTCGGACGCGGGCAACAATTGCATTCGCCGCGTGGATGCCACCGGCACCATGACGGTGGCGGTCGGCCAGCCCGCGGGCGTGACCGATACCTGCCAGAACGCCTCCGGAGTCGGCACCTACACCACCGGAATCCTGAATCCCTCCGGCATCGCCACTGATGCGGCGGGCGATCTATTCGTGGCCGATACTGGTCACAATTGCGTGCGCCGCATGGCCTCCGGCGGCAGCGGCATCGCCGCCTTGCAGCCGCTCATAGGCAACTGCACTGACCCGTCCACAACCTCTCCGGCGCCTGCTCCGGCGGGCCTTGTGTTGGATCGGGCAGGCAATCTCTACGTCGCCATTAACGATTCCGCTGACGGCATCTACCAGGTCATCCGCAGCACCGCGGCCAGCGGATACAGCTCCGTCTGCCTGATGAGCGGCGTGTCCGCCGTGGTTTCGCAATGCGCGGGCATCACCGCAGGCATCACGCTCAACGGTCCGCAGGGCCTCACCATTGACCCCGTTGGCAATCTCTATATCGCCGACTCCGGAAACGCCTGTGTGCGTGAAATCAGCGGCGGCACGCCCTCGACCGCAATGGGCACATGCACGAACGACGGCAGCAGCAGCAACGGCACCACACTGCAGACGCCCGTCAGCGTCACCTCCGACGCCGTCGGTCACCTCTATGTCACGGACAATGCAGCCGGCAAGGTATATGAGCTGCTCAGCAACCAGCTCAAGCTGGTGGCCGGCACCGGCGGCAGCGGAATGTATGCCCCAATTCAGGAAGGCAAAGCCGCAATCGCCTATTCGCTGCTCAACCCGCACGGGCTCGCAGCCGACAAGGCCGGCAACGTCTATGTCGCGGACACGAACAACAACATCGTCCGCATCCTGACTCAGGGCCTTCTCTTTCCGGAGACTTCTGTCAGCAACCACAGCACCGCGCAGACCCTCTGGTTCGTGATCACCAGCGCGGTCAATCTCGCCTCCGGCCCGCGCGGGGACTTCCAGAGCTTCGGCGGCAATACCTGCAATGGCTTCATCAGCGCGCCCACTCCCGGCCAGCTCAAGACCTGCCAGATGGCGCTGCGCTTCGCGCCGACCCTGCCCGGCTTGCGCACCGCGCCGCTCATCATCACCGACAGCTCCACCACGCCCGCGACCACCTATCGCTTCGGCATGAGCGGCGTTGGCCAGAGCGCGGAAGCGATCTTCATTCCGGGCACCATCAAGTCACTTGCAACCTCGCTGGCGACGCCCTCGGCCATCGCCATCGATAGCGCGGGCGACGTGTATTACGCCGAAGCGGACGGCGGCAACGGATCGATTTCCGTGTTGCCCGCCGGCTCCTCATCGCCGGTGCGACTGATCGCGCCCGGCGGCGGTGTCACCACGCCCAAGGCGCTTGCACTCGATGCCACCGGCAATCTGTACATCGCCGATGCGGGCACTAATTCGGTGCTGCGATTTGACGTGAACGGCACCCTTTCCACCTTCGTCAGCGGCCTCGACAATCCAGTCGCCCTGGCGACCGATCAGCTCGGCAACCTGTACGTCGCGCAGGATGGCGCAACCTCCGTCAATGTTCTGCAGATCTACGCCGGCGGCCAGAGGGCAGTTTATGCCGGAGGCGGAAGTACCTTGAGCGCGGATAACGTACCCGCCACCTCCGCGAAGTTCGTTCATCCCTCAGCGCTCTATCTCGATCCCAACGGCACGATGTACGTGGCGGACCGGGGCGCGTATCGCGTCTATCAGATCGCTACCACCGGTATGATTCATCTCTTCGCCGGGACCGGCACGACCACCAGCATCGATCCCACAACGCGGCTGGGCACGGCGCTTGAAGGGGTTGCCGGCGTGAGCGCAGACGCAGCCGGCGACATCTACATCGCGGATGCGGCCACGCACCGCATCTTCCTGGCCTTCAGCGGCCTGGCTCAGAACCCGTCGATCACGGTGCTCGCCGGCGATGGCGCGGCCGGATATACGGGCGACAGTGGTCCTGCCGACCAGGCCCAGCTCAATTCGCCCACGGCGATCGCAATCGACGGCGCAGCCGATGTCTACATCGCCGATACCGGCAACAATGCGCTGCGCGAGATCACCTACAAAGACCCGACGCACGACTTCGGCACCGTAAAGATCGGACAGACTGCCGGGCCTTGGGCGACCACGCTGTGGAACGCCGGCAACGATGTGTTGCAGCCGCTGGCCAACGCAACCCTCGACGACCCGATCAACTTCTCCTTTGATAACGCGGGCAGCGGATGCGGTAACAGCATCGCGCCCGGTGCCACCTGCAATCTTTCGTTCTTCTTCAATCCGAAGAGCGCCGGTTCTTTCGTTGGCCACTACATACTGACCGACAGCTCCGTCGTGCAGCAGCAGATCGTCACTCTGATCGGCAACGCGCCACCGCCGCCCATCGCCACCATCACCTCGCCGGCCGTCACCGTCGTCTACGGCGACGCCTATACGCTCGCCGCAACGA
>CAWILE010000010.1:0-190522 GCA_963836835.1 uncultured Acidobacteriaceae bacterium
GGATCGCGAACTCCCGCATTGAATTGACGGAAAAACATCCCTGCTGCTCCCCCTTGCTGAGAGGACCATTCTTGAGAAAAGTCTCGACGTTCTTCCAGCCCAGAGGCTCCTTGGTCAGAAGTCCCCTCTTCCCCTGGCTCTCAAGGTAGTGCCGAAGGCACGCTACAAAGAGATCTTCCTTGTCTCGGAACTCGGTGTACAGCCCTGACTTGTTCACGCCTGTGGCTCGTTCCAGTTCCTGGAGGCTCGTGTCCGCGAACCCGTGCTTCCAGAAGACGGGCATCGCCTTCTCCAGCACTTCCTCTCGGCTAAAGTTCTTCGGGCGCCCCATAGACACATTATCCGATAAAGAACTAAATAGTTCAATATCTCTGCATCCTCGCCATATCTTCATCATCGTATAGAACTGAATGGTTCAGAACCGCCGACACGATCGGGCAAGATCGCTAGCCGAATCGGGTTTGTGAATTGTTCCGAGAAAGCAAAGGAGACTTTATGTCTAAGTTGGCGAAGAAAGTGGCACTCGTTACCGGCGGTTCCCGGGGCATTGGCGCAGCGATTGCGAAGCGTCTGGCCGCCGATGGAGCAAGCGTAGCCATCACGTATGCGAAGGACGCCAGCGCGGCCTCCGCCGTAGTCAAAGCGATTGAACTCGCTGGCGGAAAGGCCATCGCGATCCAGGCGGACGCTGCCAACGTCGAAGCAGTCAAGGGTGCGGTCGAAAAGGCCGTCTCGACCTTCGGCCGACTTGATGTGCTTGTGAACAATGCCGGCACGGCCATCCCGAAATCGTTCGAGGAGTCGACGCTGGAGGAGATGGATCGTGTGATTGACATCAACGTCCGCGGCGTATTCGCTACCACGCAGGCGGCGCTGAAGCACATGAAGGATGGTGGTCGCATCATCATGGTCGGTTCGGCCGTGGGCGAGCGTGCCGTTGCGCCAGGGCTTGTGCCCTACGCGGCCACGAAGGGAGCCGTCAAGATGTTTACCCAGGCACTATCCAGAGAGGTCGGGAGCCGGGGCATTACGGTCAACAACGTCCAGCCGGGTCCGATCGACACGGATTTGAATCCCGCCTCGGGTGATTGGGCGGTACCGCAGAAGGCCGCAACAGCGCTCGACCGCTATGGGCACGTGGATGAGATCGCCGCGATGGTGGCGTTTGTTGCCGGTCCGGAGTCCTCGTACATCACCGGGGCGAACCTTACCGTAGATGGCGGAATGAACGCCTGATCAACGGAGAGGACAATGACTACACTGCAAACAAAACAGCGCTTGTGACCGGTGCATCAATAGGAATTGGCCGGCGACAGCTTGCGCTTGCCAAGGCCGGCGCACACGTCCTGGTCCGACGGGGCGCGCTGGATCACCGGCGCCAGTATTCCCGTCGATGGCGGTTCGAAGCTTAACTACAACGTGAGGAACGCAATGAATAACACTTTGAGCAAAGGTAAAGAGATCAAGATTCCTGGCCCTGATCATCCCATCACGATTTCACCGGCTGGGGGCAAGGTCCGTGTAACGGTCGCAGGACGGATCGTCGCTGAATCGACGCGAGCACTTCGGCTGGAGGAGAAGGGATATCCACCCGTCTACTACTTGCCGCGCAGCGATGCGGACATGTCGTTGCTCGTTCGGACAACGCATTACACCTATTGTCCGTACAAGGGCGATTGCACGTACTACAGCATTCCCATCGGCGGAGCGAAATCGGAAAATGCCGTTTGGACGTACGAAAAGCCGTATGAGGCAGTCGCCGACATTAAGGAGCACCTGGCGTTTTATCCCTCACGGGTCGATGCAATCGAAGTGATCTCTTAAGCACGTTCAGTCAATCTATACAGGAGTTCATGTGATGTCGAATCAGCCGCTTTTCACACCATATCGAATGGGAGACCTCGATCTTCCTAACCGCATCGTCATGGCGCCGCTCACCCGGATGCGTGCGCAACCGCATGATCACGTGCCCACGACCTTGCAGGCGGAGTATTATGCGCAGCGTGCTTCGGCTGGACTGATCATCACCGAGGCCACCGCGATTAGCCCGGAAGGATTTGGCTGGGCCGATACGCCAGGCCTCTGGACGGAGGAGCAGGTCCGCGGATGGCGACGCGTCACGGATGCCGTCCATGCGGCCGGCGGCCGCATCATTGCACAACTTTGGCACACCGGCGCGATCTCGCATCCGAACTACTGGACGGCGCGCAGCCCGTGTCCGCATCGAACGTCGATCCGGGTCAGATCTCGGTCACGCCGACGGGAAGGAAGCCGACGGTGACACCGCGGCCTCTGACGAAGAAGGAGATTCAAGTTACGGTTGCGGATTTCGCGCGCGCTGCGCGAAACGCGATGGAAGCCGGCTTCGATGGTGTCCAGATCCTCGCCAACTATCTCTATCTGATCTCGCAGTTTCTGAACGCCACCACCAACCTGCGTAAAGACGAATATGGCGGAAGCCTGGAAAATCGCTCGCGCTTTCTTTTCGAAGTGGTCGAGTCGGTCCTGGGCGAGGTTGATGCACAACGGGTTGGAGTCAAGATCAGCCCGATGCACGAAGGCGGCGCATTTCAAGCCAATGACGAAACCCTGCCCGTCGCCGAATACGCAATTCAGAAGCTGAGCACCTACAATCTTTCGCACTTGTTGCTGATGGGGAATACCACCGACTTCACCGGTACGCCACTCGAGAAACTGGCCGATGATGGCATGTTCCGGCATTTCCGTCCTCTCTACAAAGGCACACTGATCGCGAACGTGAAGATGGACCGTGATCGCGGCAATCGCCTTGTCGCGGAAGGTCTGGCAGATCTGGTGGCGTTCGGCCGTCCCTACATCGCAAATCCCGACCTGGTCCAGAGGTTTGCCGAGAATGCCCCTCTTGCTGAGGTTGATTGGGAAACCGTGTATGCCTCGGGGCCGCACGGCTATTCCGATTACCCAACCTACCAACCATCACAACTCACACGGAGCTGAACATGCCAAAGACAACACCCGAACAGAACAAGGCGATCGTTCTCGAAGCCTTCGACACTCTCTTCAACAAACGCGACTACGCAGCGGCAGAACGCTTCTGGTCGCCGAAGTACATCCAGCACAGCGCGCACATTGCGCCAGGACGCGAAGGGCTGTTCGCTCTTGTCCGCGCGACGCCAGATACCTTGCGCTATGAAAACCAACTCATCGTCGCAGAAGGCGACTATGTCATCGCGCATGGCCGGTTCACCGGGATGGGAAGGCCCGCGGCCTGGATTGCGGCCGACATTGTCCGATTCGAAGACGGTCTCCTGGCCGAGCACTGGGATGTATTGCAGGACGAAGCCACACGGAAAGAATCCGTCAGCGGCCTTCCCATGTTTGGCGATAGCTTCCCTGCGTAAGCCTCGACCTTCACGCAACAATCACACCACATTGATTGGAGAAATCATGAATCTCACTGGAAACACGATCTTCATTACCGGCGGCGGATCGGGTATTGGCCGCGGTCTGGCCGAGGAGCTGCACAAACGCGGAAACAAAGTCATCATCTCAGGCAGACGCAAGAGCCATCTGGACGCCGTCGTGAAGGCCAATCCGGGCATCGAGGCAATCGAACTCGACATCGCAGACCCGGAGAGTATCAAAGCAGTGGCAAAGAAGCTGATTGCAGAACATCCGGATTTGAATGTTCTCATCAATAACGCTGGAATCATGGAACCGGATCAGGCGGCGGGCGTCATCGACGACAAGCTGCTCGTGTCGACCGTCACGACCAATCTTCTGGGCCCTATCCGCTTGACCTCGGCTCTCGTGGATCAGCTGAAGAGCCGACGTGGTGTGATTGTCTACAACACCTCGGTCCTTGCCTTTGTGCCATTGGCTGTGACGGCTGTCTATTCTGCCACAAAAGCTGCGCTCCACTCCTATGTGTTATCGCAACGCTTCCTGCTTCGCGACAGCGGTGTTCGAGTGCTCGAGGTGGCGCCGCCCTGGGTGCGGACGGAACTGATGAATAGCCAGGAGGCTGAGCAGGCAATGCCTCTCGATCAGTTCATCTCCGAAACGTTGGACGTGCTTGGAACAGATGCTGACGAAATTCTTGTTGAAGCGGCAAAGCCTCTGCGAGCCAATCCCGGACCTGGGGAGCATGCCTTGGTGAACGGGTTCAACCAGCAAATGCTGAAACTGTTCACTTCAAGCCAAGCGTAAGCGGGGCCGGGCAACGTCTTTTTAGGGCGACTGGAGCAGGGGGAGTGAGGAAAACTATCGATGTCCGAAAATAAGAAACTGCAGGGAAAAGTGGCAGTCATTACCGGTGGCACATCCGGGATAGGGTTGGCCGCCGCAAAGCTCTTCGTAAGAGAAGGTGCCTACGTCTTCATCACGGGCCGCCGTCAGAAGGAGCTCGACGAGGCCGTGAAAGCAATTGGCAGCAATGTCACTGGCGTTCAGGGAGACATTGCCAAATTGACCGACCTTGATCGTCTCTACGAGGCCGTCGAGACCAAGGGAAGAATCGATGTCGTTTTCGCCAACGCCGGCGTTGCTGAATTTGCTCCCCTCGGCAAAATCACTGAGGAGCATTTTGACAAGCTCTTCGACACCAACGTCAAGGGAACGCTGTTCACGGTGCAGAAAGGCCTTGCCGCTGATGAATGATGGTGGCTCTATCATTCTCAACGGTTCGGTCGCGAGCGTGAAAGGTACGCCCGCCTTCGGTGTTTACGGCGCGACGAAGGCCGCCCTCCGCTCTTTCGTCCGAACCTGGACCTCGGATCTCAAGGACCGCCATATTCGCTCAAACGTTGTCAGCCCGGGCCCAACCGATACGCCAATTATGGATGGGCAACCTGCAGACGCCATTGCGCGGATTGTGTCCACCATTCCAATGGGGCGGATGGGAGATCCTGACGAAATTGCTAAAGCTGCGCTTTTTCTGGCGTCGGATGATTCCAGTTTTGTTACAGGTATCGAACTCTTCGTTGATGGCGGTAGAGGGCAAGTCTGATCGAGAGACGCTGCACCGAAGACCTTGCCATGTCACTTTCAGGCGGGATGCTTGAGAAGGTCTGCCACCGTCTTCAAGATTTCCCGCGAAAGCGCTTCATCCGATACGGCGCGGGCCAGCGACATCGCTCCGACGAGAGCGCTGAACGTCAGGATCGCTTTCGATCTTGCCGCACGCTTATCCCTGCCTGGCAGCAACCCGGCAAGCAACTCAAGATCCGCCTTGACTTGATCAGTAGTGAGCGCACGAGTCCGCTTGTCGCTACGAGCGATTTCCGGGGCCAATGCGCTGAAGGCGCAGCCCGCACCTGGATTCTTGCGGTGCACATCGCTCACATAGTCGTCGATAAGCTTCTCGAAGGATAGCGGCCGCCCGCTGGATTCAGCAGCTTCCTTTTGGCGCTGCCAGACACCGAATGCATCGCTGAGTGCCTCCGCCACTAGTTCGTCACGAGAGTCGAAGTGCTTGTAGAAGCCACCAACCGTCAGGCCGGCTTCCTTCATTAACTCCGCAATTCCGAATCCCGCAAGGCCCTTTTCACGGAATCTCTTTGAGGCAATGGCAACGATGCGCTTATGAGTTTTCTCCTTTTGCGCCTGGGAATAACCCATCTGAACCTCCCCGAAAATAATCTGCGACCAAATCAGGATTACGAATCTAATCCTGTAGTGAGGATTATAACAATAATCCACAGTGTTCGACGAAGGCCAAGGGCTCAATCAATTCGGGATCTGCTGGTGGTCTCGATCGACATTAATAATCTCCGGGGTTGCGGCCTAGCGGCGCAGGTCAGGAGTGACATGGAAAAGGGAGAAGCGATATGCGTGCAATGAGAGCGGAGCAATTTAGCGGTTATGAAGCGTTGAAGCTCGTAGAGCTTCCAAAACCAACGGTCACAGACGGGAAAGTACTGGTGCGAATCACGGCAGCCGGCGTCACGCCGCTCGACCATACGATTCTCTTCGGCGATTTTCACATCCCGGAGAAGCCGCTCATCTTGGGCAACGAAGGAGCGGGCGTAGTAGAGGAGGGAGGCGGAGCGGATTTTCCTGCCGGCTCACGCGTGATGTTCTGGGGTACCTATGGCGCTTTTGAGGACGGAACCTACCGTGAGTGGATTGCTGTACGGAAGGAAGATCTTTGCCTGATACCTGACGATGTCGACGACGTGAGCGCCGCAGGCATTCCGGTCGCGTATCTCACCGCGCAAGTGGCTCTTACCCTGGCTGGTTTTCGTCCAGGCAAAACCGTTCTGGCGCCAGCGATCGGGGGATCGGTCGGCAACGCGGTGACACAATTGGCGCGCGCTCTGGGAGCAAAACACGCCATATCGAGCACGACCAACCATGCGAAAGCCGAGCAGGCGAAGGCGCTCGGATTCAATGAGGTCATCGATACTTCCTTGGAGAAGTTGGGTGACGGCGTACGTCGTATCACGGACGGCTACGGCGCAGACATCATCATCGACGGGATCGGCGGTGAGGTGTTGAGCGAAGCGCTCAAAGCGCTCGCGTTGGGAGGAAGCCTCATAACACTGGGGTATTCCGCAAGCCGTAAGACGACCATTGACGTGACCGATCTCATCGTGCCGCAAGCCAGCATCCGGGGTCTCAATATGTTCCGTCAGCCGCAGGCGACGGTTGCTGACGCTTGGAAGTCATTGTCTCTCTCCTTCAATCCGGTGCGATCAAACCGATCGTGGCTAAGACGTTTCCTTTGGTCGAAGCGGCTGAGGCTCTGCGTTATCTCGTTGAAGGCCGCCCCTTCGGGAGGGTAGTTCTCACAATCTGACGACAATTGATGGGGGTAAACATAACAGGTATCCCGCTCCGCAATTAGCGAAGGGTTCGCACTACGCGCAGGCGTAGTGCGAACACAAGTTGTCAAATCAACCCAACTACGCTCGGACGAGCTTACTCAGAGAGAGAAATCAATGACAACAATAAAGGCGATTCGGCTGGCTTCGCTGGTCACGGCAATCAATGTCCTGGTCGCGAGCGGCTTTTCCATCGCGGCGATCATCCGTCCGCAATACCTGGTCCCTGCCGAATCCGTTCCAACGGAGGCGTCGTTGATATTGGCGATGTACGCGGCGGCGCGCACAATTCCTCTGGCTTTGTTCGCATTGGGGGCGATCTACAAGCAGGCGACGCCTGCGTTGCTGATCCTGGGTGCGCTCGCCGGCACCATGCAATTGCTGGATGCCGGAATCGGTCTGTTTGAGCATGATCTTGGGAAATGCGCTGGGCCGCTCTTTATCGCCGTCCTCCAATTCTTCGTGGTGTATCTGCTTCACAGATCCGTGCGGATCACGCCGCAAACCAAGCGCGGATAGACGCACGCTACGGCCCGGCGTGTCCAAGTTCGCCCCGGCTGCCCAATGACAAACGAGGAGATTCTCGGTGTCAGTTCTCAACTCATGGAAGCTTGCTATTAACCGCTTCGGTAAGACGCTATCAGACCTGAGCGATGAGCAACTTGAGGAACCGGTCGCTCCAGGGAAGAACCACGTTTTTTATCTTCTCGGCCACATGACTGCGATGCATGATCGCATGTTTCCCCTGCTCGGTCTCGCGTATAGACTTGACCCTGAGTTGGATGAGCCATATATCGCGAATCCGGACAGAGTAGTCGCGGATCCACTTTCGGCAACCGTTTTCCATCCAAGCGAACGCATTATTTCGTCGACGAGACCGGCGGAGTTCCACTATCGATGAAGGTGTAGAACACAGCAACACGGCCGTCGCGTTCCTCCAGAACGTCCGTACCGGTATAGCGGAACGGTTGGCCAGGAAGTCCGCTCCCCCAACGGCACATACCGACATTGTGCATCGTGTGAATATCGCCAACCACCGTGTAGCGGTACTCAGGGATGTGCTTACGAATTTCCGATGCTGCCTCATTGACCGCCGCAATGCCGACCAGGCGGCCACCCGGGTGTATCCATACGCAATCTTCTGTATAAGCATCGCGCATCATGGCTTCGCGCTTCACTGGATCAAGCTCGATGAAGATCTTATCGAAGTTGTGGTGCATCAGTTCTGCGACTGTCATCTTCTCTCCCTCGTTTCTCTTTGCCAGGTAACGATCTTTCCTTTGAGCTTTCCGGCCACTCTTTCTCCTGGCATTTCTCTCAAAATACTTAGACGGAACAGAGAATGGCTTGTACGAAACGGCTTACGATTGTACGAAAACGCTATGGGCGAGAGCCGCAAAGGGAGGACGACAGATGCAGATTTCTGAGGGATCGGACACATTTGAGTTTCGTTCTCCGCACGGTATGAAGGCGGCGCACAGCAGACTTCTAACCTTCGCGGGCATAGCGGTTCGTCACCTGCAGCACTTCAACCACCCAGGCCGTGCCTGGCACGATTTGTCGGGTCCGCAAGACACTCTCACAGTTGTGCTCGCGGAGATAGGCGGCAGATGTGAGGCCCGCACCAATCTGCATCGTCCCGCAGCCCTGGAGCGTCAACGGCCTAATCACATCAGTTTTGTCCCGGCAGAGATGAGGGTCTAGGGCTATACGGACAACATGGAGTCTGTACGCGAACTTCGCCTGAGCTTTGACAGGAAATCTCTGGGAGATTGGTTCGGCCCCGACCTGGACCCGGGCAAAGCACGAAATCCTGAGTTGATGTTTCATGACAAGAGAGCGGTCGAGTGCGCGCGACTCCTTGCTGCCGAATGTGACGCATCTGACCCGAGTACAGGATTGTACGGAGAAGGACTCACGATCGCCCTGCTGAGCGCCTGCTTCCAGGGGCGACCCCAAAAAGAGAACTCAGGACTATCGGTCTCACAACTCCGTCTCGTTCTCGACTTCATCCACGAGCATCTCGACTTATCCGTTTCTGTTTTCCAGCTTGCCCGTCTGGTCGATTTGTCATCCTCGCAATTTGCGAGGATGTTCAAGGCGTCTACAGGAGTATCCCCACATCGCTATCAACTGAACACCCGGATCGGCAAAGCGCAGGAGCTAATGCTGATGAAAGGAGAGGGCCTTTCCATGGTGGCTGCGGCAACAGGTTTTGCAGATCAGAGCCACTTCACGCGGACGTTCAAGAGGGTCACTGGAGCTACACCACACGAGTGGCATCAGAATCGCACCCCCTAGAGGATGAGATATGAAACTTATCAGACAAGGGCGAGCATTGCCGTTTCCTCAAGTACACCAGCGAATTCCGGAAGGGGACATCGCGATCCGGATGGATGCGAAATAGACATTGAAGCAGTCTTGACATAGGAGACGCCTTGGAGAAGCAGCTACAGACCGCGTTAAGCCTTCATCGAGACGCAGTGCCCGAGGGGCCGCAGCTCGTCTGTCGTTTGTCGCAGTTTGGCACAAATCGCAAGTCCCGCTAAGAGCCCTGAACTGTTTCGTTTCCCTCCAAACGCGTTGGATCTTGCTCTTTCGTCATCTTGTAAGCGACGTAGTATTTGTAGATATTGCTGACGTACTGCACGGTTTCCTGGCCTATGTCTTTAGCGGCCACTAGTTCCACATTGCCGAACCATTTATTAGGATCGAGGCCCTCGTTTTGTGCCAACCGGCGGAGGCGAACGATTCGATTCGGGCCTGCGTTGTACGCTGCGAAGGTGAACAAAGTCTTGTTCATCCGAGTAATTCCAGGGTCGTTAAAATAGGTGTCGGTGATGTGGGCCAGCATCTTCGTGCCAGCACGGATGTTTTGCTCGGCGTCGCGAACGTTCGGGATGTTGATCGGGCGTGCCGCAGCAAATCGTGGCATTACCTGCATAATTCCTACCGCCCCGCGCGGGCTGACGAGTTCTTGTCGCAACATTGATTCCTGATATGCCTGCGCAGCAATCATGAGGTAATCGAAATCATATTGGTCGGAGTATTTCTTGAAGTACTTCACATACGACCTGAATTTCCGGAGCTCCTGCTGAGATGTCGAATGTTTGATCGCCTTGGCGCTTAAGTAGCGCTGGGCCATAATCCTTCCGAATAGAGTGCCCTCACGATGAGTCTTGAAGAAATCGTCGAGGACTGCCTTCAATTGGGGGCTATTCTTTCGCATTGCCCAGGCCAGATTGCCGCCGGATTTCAGCACTGCACCTGAGTTCAATTCGAGCTTTGGCAACACCGCTGACCAAATCTCCGCTTTCTTATCCCAGCAGGCCATTGCAGGGATAAGTCCTGCGTCCGTCATCTCAAGCAGATCCTCATCGAGAAGCTGGGGATCAGATTCGACGATATCGATCCCGGGTTTTCGTGCCCTCTTCAGCTTCTGACTTTCATCCAGGAGCAATTGGTACGGGAGGCGGGTCTTGTTAGCAACTATTCGCCTTCCGCTCAGATCTTGAAGGCCCGCTACCGGCGGAGCGTCCTTGTTTGTGACGACAATCAGCCGCGCATCAGTGACGATGGGCTGAGTAAAGTCAACGATTTTCTCTCGCTCGGGAGTCACGAAAACGCTGGCGGCGATGATGTCACCCATCCCGGCATTTAGATAGGGAAGCAACTGGTCTGCGGTCACAGGCATGACCGCCACCCGAAGTTTTTTCAGGCGGGTCTTGTATTTCCGGTTTAGGTAGAGCTCGAGCTCCTGAGCCACAGCCGCATTCAGTCCGCTCGGACGTCCTCTGTCGTAGAAGAATGAAGTCTTGCTGTAGACCACCAGCATACGGAGAACGTTATGTTTTCTGATTTCATCCCAATCGCCTGTCCAGCGGCCAAAGTGAGGGGGTAGGTTCAGGCGGTAATCCGAGGGAGTGCTTTCCTCTATATCGAGCGTGCCTTGTGCAGCGGCACTGATTGAGGAACTCTCCGCCCTCGGCTTCTCCTCGGCTGCCTTCTGGTGACAGCCAGTGAAGAACGCAAGCAAAAGAGCGAAAAGTGTGAATTGGATAGGAGCCCTTGAGCGCGTCCGGGCCATGTAGGGCCTCCCGATGTTCAAGACGCTCACAATTCTACTTACCTTCTCGCATTTGTCTCCGGTTTTAAAGCTGTTTTTCACTGACCCTTATTGCTTGCCGCCACCTTCTGAAACTCTCTTGGAGCCGGGCCGCTGCATCCACCAATCGAGATTGCGGTCTGGTTGAGCCACGTAGGGGTTGGCCATCGTCTTTCGCGGTTGGCGTGCACCTCGTAAAACTGCCAGTTCCCAGGATCCGCAGTCGCGGCGTAGCCTTCGTGCCAAATCGAGCCTGCCAGACGCCCTCGGTGTTATGTGACTCCAGCCAGTCGGCAAACTCGGATTTCATGAGAGACGCGAAGGGGAGCTTGTCGCAATGAAAACATTGCGAGTCATTTAGCAACAATGGAGAAAACAGGGATCCTCCACCAGCCGAGTATGCCGAATCGCATTAACGAGCTTAGCCCTGGCCAGCCTGGGGACGATCAACGCGTCTGCCAAATGCCGGCATCGCAATCCTGATTCACGCGCCGGACGATGAGACGGTGTTCGAGAGGAGGAAAAGACATGTCCTTCATGATCGAGAGAGTCGCGGCAGGCATCGATCTCGGCGCGGTTCGACCGCAACTGAGGCGTAAACCGATGAGATCGATATTACGATTTTGGCCGGTGGTGTTTCTGTTCATCTTTTCCTTCGTGCTCATTCCCTGGGGAAGATTACTTTCGCAGCAGCCAACTGGAAAGCCCAGCCCGACAGAGCCGATCGATCAATTGACAGCTCCGATCGCTTTGTACCCCGATGCCCTCATCTTTCAACTCATGCCTGCGTCTACAAATGTCGATAAGGTTAAATCGTTCGCCACGTGGCTGGGAAAGAACGCCAATCTCAAAGGGGACGAGCTTCAAGATGCCGCTCAGAAAGCCGGCTTCGATGCCTCGTACATTGCGCTGGCACCGTTCCCACAAGTCGTTCAGATGATGGCGCAAAAGCCAGAATGGACGAAGGCGCTTGGCCAGGCGTTCACGGCCGATAAGAATGCCGTCTTCGATTCGGTCCAGCGACTGCGCGCTCAGGCGCAGGCGTCCGGCAATTTGCAGTCGACGCCTGAGCAGAAGATCGAGACGCAGACCACCTCAGACGGCCAGCAGGTGATTGTGATTCAACCTGCGAATCCCGAAGTCATTTACGTTCCGACATACAATCCGCAGACAGTTTACGTAGCGGCACCTCCTCCGCCCCCGAGTGGCTCGGCAGTTGCCGGAGCCGCCGCCCTGGCCTTTACCACGGGTGTGATCATTGGCGCCTCCCAGAATTCTTACAATTCTTACTATCACGCTTACGACGATTACTGGGATGATCGCGAAGACTACTACAAGGAGCGTCAAGAGAACCATCAAGAGAATGCCTCTCAGCGTCAGGAGAACTATCAAGAGAATGCCTCTCAGCGCCAGTCCAGCGCACAGACGAATCAGGATCAACGTCAGTCCAGCGCACAGGCGAATCAGGCTCAACGCCAGTCCAGCGCGCAAGCGAATCAGGCTCAACGCCAGTCCAATGCGCAGGCAAACCAATCGCAGCGCGCAGCCACCGGAGGTTCCGCGCAATCGCAGGGGGGGACCAGTCCATCGCAACGTCAGACTGCAGCCGCCACTTCGAGTCGCACAAGCGGACAGACCGCTTCGCAACGCAGCGGAATGAGTTCCGGGAGTGTTTCCGGCTATCAGAGCGGTTCAACCACTCGAGCCGAGAGTTCTCGGGGCAACTCCAGCCTCTCTTCCAGCCGAAGCGGTGGCCGAGGCGATCGTCGCAGCGGGGGCGGTGGAAGACGAAACAAATAATCCAAATAGGTTCGGAGAACGAATATGCGTTTGCGGAAGCACATTATTCCACTGGCAATGCTTGGACTGACAATGCTGCTTGTGCAAGCCTGCAAGAAGAAGCCCTCGCAGGCGAGATTCGCTACGCCGGATGAAGCAGCGGCGGCACTGCAACAGGCTCTCAAAACACAAGACATGGGGAAATGGCAGGAAATCTTCGGGCGTGACGCGATTGAGGCTGTTGAATCCGGCGATCCGATTTCGGATCGCAATGATCGCCAGGTGGTCGCACTCGCGATGCAGGAATCCTGGCATTGGTCGCCGCGCGGTGCGGACAGCAAGGAACTGATCATCGGCGACGAACAATGGCCGTTCCCGGTCCCTCTGGTGAAATCCGGCGACAAATGGCGATTCAATTCGGAGGCGGGCACAGAAGAGATTTTGGCTCGGCGAATCGGAAGCAACGAACTTGGAGTCATCGACGTCTGCCGCGCCTATGTCGACATGCAGCGGGAATATGCAAGTCAGTCGCACGACGGCATGCCGGCCGGAATCTTTGCGCAGCGCCTTCGGAGTTCGCCCAGCCGCCAGGACGGTCTTTATTGGGAGAGAAAGCGCGGAGAAAAGCGCAGTCCTCTCGGAGATCTCGTCGCCCAAGCTGCGGAGGAAGGTTACGATGCGAACAAGTCGGCAGCCGAGCCATTCTGGGGATACCACTTCCGAATACTCACGGCTCAGGGACCTGCGGCGCCCGGCGGCAAAAAAAGCTATGTAAGGAACGGGGTAATGAAAGGCGGCTTCGCTCTCCTTGCCTACCCGGCGAAATATGCATACAGCGGCGTTATGACCTTCGTAGTCGGTCAGGATGGGATCGTTTACCAAAAGGATCTCGGGCATGACACGGCTACTGAGGCCCTGAACCTGGCGGAGTACAACCCTGATGGGTCCTGGGCAGCAGTTCAGGCGGAATGACGAAACTCCAGACCCTGCCCTGCAAGCATCTGAACGCTCTCGGGACATACAGCGTAGCAAGCTCGTCCATTCCCGTATCTCATCCCAGCTACTGCCAGGCACTTTCCGCGTTGGTTAAGGCGATCCGAATCAGAAGAGCCGACACAATCAGGTTTCGAGAAGGTCTGGCTGGCAATTTTGCTAGGTGGCGGGAGGCAGCAATTGGATTAGCGTCAAACCATTGATTCGCAACCTCAGCAGAAATATGGGCCCTGGCTAACTGGTGTCCCAGTTTCTGCAGGAAGGGAACCGATTATGGGGCGGGCACGTATCCTTGTCGCAGACGATTATCGCCCCATGCTCGAGGGTATTTTTTCTCTCTTGCAGCCTCACTTTGAAGTGATTGGGATGGTCGAGGATGGAAGGACCCTGGTCAGCGAAGCACAACGGCTTGAACCGGATGTGATTGTATTAGACATCACAATGCCGATCCTCTCTGGAATCGAAGCCGCACGTGAGCTCGATAAAGCTGGGTCCCGTGCCAGGCTGGTTTTCTTGACAAGTCATAAGGACCCTGCATTGGTGTGCAGATGCTTCACCGCAAGAGGTCTCGGCTACGTCGTTAAATCGCGACTGGTAGTCGATCTGATCCCTGCGATACATGATGTATTGTCCGACCATTTCTTCGTTTCCCACTCAGCGTGGCGATGATCGAGCGGAAAACTGTCATAGCTTCCAAAGAACCGGCTGTTCGATTAAAAAGTGATAAAGATCTTACCTCGGCTTGTCACTTCTGACAGTTGCTCTATGGGTAGATTTCCTTGAGAGTGAACCAAGACAGCGAAGCGAACTAAGGATTGGTTCAAGCGCAACACCTATCTCTCTAACCTGCTGAAAGCAGACGCGTCAAATAAGGAGTATCCATGGCAACGTCAAGACCAGAGGAAGTATTTTTGCTATTGCTTAGCCACGCGCGCCAAGGTGCGGAACGCGCAGCCAACATTTATCAGGAAATTGGCCAACTGGCTAAGAATCCTGAAATTGAGAAAGTTCTAGAGGCGCGGGCCTTTGTCGCTAAAAAGGTTCTCGCCACACTTGATGAATGCTTCAGGCTGATCGGCCAACAGCCGATCAAGCTCACCGGACGTCTGGAGGATGTATTTGTTGAAGACTTTCGCCGTGAGCTGAGTGAAATTCAGTCGCCAGCCGCACGGCATTTGTACATCATGGCGAAGATCGCCCATTTGCAGAATTTGCGGCTCGGGGAGTATGTAGCTCTTACTGCAGCCGCAGACGCGACGGGTCACCACGACATTGGAATGCTGCTCGAGAGCTGCCTGGCGGATAACATCGCCTTTGTGGAAAGAACACGACGCTTCGTCAGACGCGCCATCGAGGCCAAGCTCAGCGAAAAAGTAGCTGCATAAACTGCTGTTCACTCGCCGCTCGAACCAATCCAATCCATTTTCCTGCGAAATTACGAAAGGGCGGAGTCTTGAGGTCAAATGCGCGCGCTACGGCCTCAGGTTCCCTCAGGTTCTTCTCTCCCGATGGGGCGGGCAGTCTCCGTTTCTAATGGTGAGCATTTGGACCGCCGTGATTCCATCGAATGCTTTGGCGATAACGCGAAAACACTCGCACACTCGTGAACGAAGCGCCTCCACCTGCTGAATGCGGATCAATCCACGATCGAGGTCGATGAGTCCTGCGCGTTGAAGTGCCCCCCAGCCTCACAGACACTGTCGTCCGGTTGGCACCGAGCATTTCGGCGATGTATTCCTGCGTGATCTGGAATGCAGCGGATCCGGTATGCTGGCACGTAACAAGCAACCACCGCGCCAGCCGCTGCTCCATCGTGCGCAGCAGATTTCAGGCTGCGCACTGTGTGGCCTGTACGAATCGCGCGTCAATAAACCGCTGAACTATTCGGCGAACTTTGACTGATAACGGGCCCGTGCGTTCGCAGAAAGTCTCTGGAGTCCGGTCTGCCTGGGCGTGGATGTTACGAAGTGAGTGGCACTTCTTCCCTTGTTGCTCTGGCAGCTCGAACCTTACATGGCAGGATCCGCCGTCGCGGTTGGGTGCTTCTTACTGGCTTTTGGGGACGGCTACGGTCGATCGCATTCCTGATCAAAAAAACTCAACTCGAATACTCAGCTTTCTTTTCCATTGGAGTGATGTTTGTGTTCTACCGCATACGTGGCACACCCGCACCATAGGTCCCCGGCGGTGCGAGCTCCCGACGTACTGTCGGCTCGGTCAGGTCACGTCGGTCGCTGATGAAAACAGTGTCTCCTTGTGAGATAAGGTAGTCTGCCGTTCGGGCAGCGAGAGCCTGGATCGTGAGTCCAGGGTTTGCGGATCCTTGTGTGGGGAGGATAGAGCCGTCGCAGACAAAGAGATTGGAAATATCATGGGTGCGGCCGAATTTGTCGACGACTGAGGTGCGCGGATCGGAACCCATGCGGGCGGCACCCACTAAGTGAGCATAGCGCGCTTCCTGAACCACTTCTGTGGCGCCCGCGGCCTCCATCACCTCCATGGTCTTGGCCTTGGCCGCACGGATCAGTTTTTTGTCATTGTCGTGTAGATGGAAGTTCACATGGGCCACGCGGAGTCCGAAACGGTCCAACTCGTCCGCCAAGGTGACTCGGTTGTCGGGCCAGGGAAGGATCTCGCCGAGTAGCCCGAACGCGGCCCAGTGGTTGTAATCCATCATCTCGCGGCGCAAGCCCCAGCCCCACGCGCGCTTGGCTGCGACTATCTGCTTGCCGAATGCAATGGGAAGCGGACCGACGGTCTGAATCGCAAACCCTCGGGCGAAATCATTCTTCGGGTTCGTCTCGTAGAACTCTTCGGTGAGCGCATGGGCCGGCGGGGCCTTGTACATCCGGACAGGCTGATCAAAGCGGCCGAGCACGACGTTGCCCGCCTGTGCCATGAGATAACGTCCCACGGTATCGCTGGAATTCGCGAGACCGTTCTCAAAACCAGGGCAGGCGGAGTTCAGCAGCAGTCGTGGCGTCTCGATAGAGTAACCGGCAATGATGACTGCTTTGGCGCGCTGGAAGTGAAGATTGCCGTCGCTATCGAAATAATGCACGCCCGTGACGCGACCTTGCTTGCCGAGCTCGACGCGCGCGGCCATGGAGTGGTCACGTATTTCTGCTCCACTGTGAAGTGCATCGGGGACATGGGTGATGAGCGTGCTGGCTTTGGCGCCCACTTTGCAACCCTGAATGCAAAAGCCGCGATAGATGCAGTGAGGGCGATCGCCATGCGAGCCGGAGAGAATCGCGACCGGGCCGCCGATGGAGACGGGTATATTGAGCGCGGTGCAGCCCTTGATGAGCGCGTTCCCGACACCGCCCATCGGATGCGGCCCGTAGGGATAACCATGCGGGTGACCCCAGGGATAGTAGGCTGGCCCGGCGACTGGCATCTCAAGTTCGAGTTGCTCGTAGTACGGACGGATGATCTCGTAATCGATGGGCCAATCAGCGCCGACGCCATCTCGGGTGTAGACTTCGAAATCCGATGGATGAAAGCGCGGCGTAAAGGCGGCCCAATGTACGGAGCCTCCGCCGACGCCCTTGCCGCAGTTGTTTGCGCCCAAAGCAAGCGGATCGGAGCCGCCGGTGACGCGCGGCTCCTCCCAGTAGAGTTCGTGAGAACCGGATTCATCGCTCACCCAGTCTCGTTCTGTATCCCAGAAGGGCCCAGCCTCGAGAGCGATTACATTGAATCCCGCGCGCGCAAGACGCTGCAGCAAGACTCCTCCGGCAGAGCCGCAGCCGACGATCAGATAGTCGACCTCTTCGCCTTCGTTGAAGCGCCGCATCGGAAGATGGATTTTCTGCAGCGGTCCGAGCATGTGGGCACCGCTCTTATCGATTGCAAACGGGCCCAGGAGTGGCTCTTTCACATAACCTCGTTCATCAGCTGACCGTTCTGATCGGATTCGGTGTGAAGATGGTGTGTCATCTCGGTGAGATCGGAGACGGTGTAACGCGGCGCAATCCAGTCGTAGCGCTGCTCTTCCACCTCCCAGGGTTCAGGCTCACCACGTTCCAGGCGTGTATAGGCTCGGGGATACGCGGGGCCACCGAAACCTATCTCATCCCACGCCCAGGGATGCGAGTAGTAGCCTTCCAGAGCGTCCTGCATCAGAAGCATCCAGAAGCGAGCGATTGACATTTGCTTCCAAACGGATTCGGATGCCTGCGGTTTCTTATCGTGGATGGCCTGGAGCACCAGATCCTGCTGGTGATTCGGCAGGTCGATGAAAAGGCTACCAAAGCGCGCCTGCGCTTCATCGTTGATGGCATGTTCACCTAAGTTGTATGCCTCACGATCTTGAGGCATGTTCTCGTACCGATAGCCGATGCCGCGATTTTGATAGAGACGCTCATCGAGCCGTTCCACCAGCGGGATGCGGCGATCAGGGGTTCGGTCATGCTGAGGGATCAGATGCCCAAAGACCGCTCGCCAGAATCGCGCTTGATCCACGGTGAAATAGCGGATTGGCGGCGGCTGCTCGACCCGCATGTTAAGAAGGTTGCGCGTGGCCTCGTCCCAGTAGGCTTTCTGCGACATGGTGTTGTAGCCGGGATAGTAGCCAGGCTGCGGAGTGGGCTGCAGGGGTTGATTCGTAGCCGTGTCGCGCGGAAGGAGGAAAGTATCTGGAGGATCGTTGGGGTTCATGCGTGTCTCCGGCGCAGAAAGCTGGCGAGAATACCCAGCATGCCCGCTGCTCCAAAAAGAAGCGGGGCAAAGATAGGCGGTCCGTAAATAATGTTGTAGAGAAGATGCTTGGTGCCGCCGGGTCGGCGAAGCACGCCGCGCGCATGGTAGTAGAAGCCGACGGCTGCATCCGCACCGGCGACGATCGAGATTGCAGGAAGTGCGGTGGTCGCTAGCCGACGACTCCTGAGTGAGCCGAAAGCAGCACCGGCGAGAACTGGAGCGATGACAACCGGAGTCCATTGCACTGCATAACGGAAGTTATTTTTGTAATGTGAGTAGTAGGCTTCGAAGCCGCTGAGCAGCGCGCTGATGGCGGTGACGACCGCGACCTGGTGCTGGAACTTACCCTCACGAATATCCTGCTTCGTTGAGATGAGATCGCGTTCCGCGCGTGGAGGAAGCAGGCGACCAAGCCAGCCACGGCTCGACTCATGCGCACGCCGCTCGAACCATTTGGCGTCCTCGCGCTGGAGATAGGAAGCAATCATCCCGAGATAGGCGCTGGTGCCGAACAGCAACGGCGCAAATATCGGCGGCCCCATAATCATGTTGGTCATGGGAAGCCGCCATCCGCCGGGCTTGCGCGCGATGCCGCGGATGTGAAAGTAGAAGCCGACGCCGGCATCGACGAGGGTTACAAAAGAAGCAGCGCGGAGCACGGTGCCTGCAGCCCGACGGCTGAAGAACGCTGCGAGTCCGGCGACGGCAAGCACACCGCTGAGGATGACCGGGGTATACATGACCCGGCGGCTGTAGCTGCCGCGATAGTGTTCATAGGCGACTTCGAGACCACTGATAACACTGGTGGCAGCTGTAAGCAGCGACAGGCTGCGCTGAAAACGGCCCTCTCGGATCAAATGCCTAATTGCCCGGGCGTCTCGGGCCGGATTTGTAAGTGAGGATGACCTCCGGGTGACGCGTGGCACCTAAACCACCTCGCGGATTTGATCTTCGGCGACCGTCTTGATGATCTTCATTGCATCTCTCTCGCCGCGCGCTAGCGATTTCACGAACTTATATGCTTGCTCAGTGGTGATTTTTCCCGGCATGGGGGGTTCGTTGGGATCGACCACCGCCTGGACGACAGTGGGCCCTTCGTGACTCAGAGCTTCGCGAAGAACACGTTCTGCGTCTTCGGGACGTTCAATCGTATAGCCCTTCGCGCCGCATGCTTCGGCAACCTTCGCGAAGTCGATGGGTTCAAGTTCGACACCGAACTCCGGATTGCCTTCAAGGATCATCTGCTCCCACTTGATCTGACCGAGGACATTGTTCTTGATGACGATAACGGTGACACGAAGTTTGTACTTCACCAGCGTAGCGATTTCGCCCATCAGCATGGTCAGGCCGCCGTCGCCGACGACGCACACCACCTGCCGACCCGGATAGGCGACTGCGGCGCCAATGCTGTAAGGAAGGCCGTTGGCCATGGTGGCAAGAGAGCCGGAGAGCGAGAACTGCATGGTGCCACGCATCTCCACGTATCGTGCCGTCCAAGTGGCGATGGTACCGCTGTCGGACGAAACGATGGCGTCGTCCTGCAGCAGCTTGTTCAGAGTATGGGTAACGACCTGCGGCTTCATCGGCATGTCCTTACGAGTGCCGCGTTCTTCCATCAGTTCGTTCCAGCTCTTCATGCGCTCCTGAGACTTTTTAAGGAAGCGCATTCTCTTTTCGTTTGATCAACGGAAGCAAGGCTTGGAGAATGGTCTTGGCATCGCCCACGAGCGCGGAATCAACTTGATGACGCAAACCAATCGCGTCGGATCGATCTCGATTTGCACGCACTTCGCCTGGCCGGGCTTGGGCAGAAACTCCATATATGGGTAACTGGTGCCGATCATAATGAGGGTGTCGCACTCTTCCATCGCATCGACCGACGGTGCTGTTCCCAGCAGTCCAATACCGCCTGTCGTGTAGGGGCTATGGTCGGGCAGAACAGCCTTGCCCAGCAGTGCCTTGACCACAGGGCCGCCTACTGTGTCCGCAAGTTGCACGACCTCTTCGCGAGCTCCAAGTGCGCCCCGCCCCACCAGGATTGTCACTTTGGATCCATCGTTGATGATCGCGGCCGCCCTATGCAGTAGTGTGTCGGCAGGCTTCGCAGTCGAAGGATGCGCCCAGTCTCCGCTGTGCCCTTTGATGTTGGCGGGGCTGCGCATCTTGTTCGAGATGGGCCACTCCTGAATGTCCTTGGGGATGCAGATGTGGCTCACGCCTCTGCGTCCGTACGCTGTCCTGAACCGCCATGTCGACCACATTGACAGCGTGTGCCGGCCCCATGACACGTTCGTTGAAGACGGAGACATCCATGAAGAGCTTGTCAAGATCGACATCCTGCTGGTAGTCCATGCCGATCAGATCATGGAAGGTGTGGCCGGTGATCGCAAGCACTGGCTGCCCATCACATTTTGCATCGTAGAGGCCGTTGAGCAGGTGTATGCCGCCGGGGCCGGATGTGGCGCAGCAGACTCCGAGACGCCCGGTGTATTTGGCATATCCGCAAGCGGCGAAGGCAGCCGCCTCTTCATGACGAACCTGGATGAAGTGAAACTGGTCCTGGTGCGTGCGCAACGATTCGAAAAAGCCATCGACGCCGTCTCCGGGGAAGCCGAAGATGGTATCTACACCCCATTCAATCAAGCGCTCCACGATCAAGTCGGATACCTGCTTAGCCATATACCGCTCCTTGCTCTCATTCCAACCGTTGATTCTGAGTATTCATGGGACGCCCGTGGAAGTCTGGGTAACTGGGGCGTCAGAACTATTGCTTGAATTGCGCTACATCTTTCTCCTTCAATTCCAGCCCCATTCCCGGACGGGATAGATCGGGGATCATGCATCCGTCAACGGGTTCGCGGAAGCCGTCGAAGAAGATGCGTTCGATGCGTGCGTGATCGTGGAAAAATTCCATATGCACCGCGCGGGGAACGGAGCAGCACACATGAAGATGCATGCTCGGACCACAGTGAGATGAGAGTGGAATGTTATGTGCCCAGCAGAGGGCAGCGGCGGCGAGAAAACCACTAATGCCACCGCAGCGCGTGCAATCTGCCTGCAGGACGGTGACGGCCTCGGCATCGAGCATGGAGCGGAAGTACCATGCCGTATACCCATACTCGCCCGCGGCGATGTCCATGCCGAGCGGAGCACGCTCTCTGATCTGGTTCAGGCCGATTAGGTGGTCTGAGCTGACTGGCTCTTCGAACCAGCGGACACCCTCATCTGCGAATCGAAAAGCAAGCTCGATGGCTTGGGTTACTGTGTAGGCGCCATTGGCGTCCACAAATAGGTTGCAGTCGGCGCCGATGGCTTGGCGCGCGGAATGGACGCGCGCGGGATCTTGATCGGGATGCGTCCCAATCTTCATCTTGACGCTGGCAAAGCCCTGCGCGGACCAGCCCCCGAGTTGATCGGTAAGTTGGTGGTTGCTGTACGTTGTGAAGCCGCCGCTGCCATAGACGGGAATGCCGGTGCGGACCTGACCCAGCAGGCTTACCAAAGGAGTGTCGAGCAATCGCGCAGCAAGATCCCAAAGCGCGTTATCGATGGCAGAGACAGCCATCATCGCGATGCCACTTTCGCCGAGATTGCGCACCTGGCGAAGCATCTGTTGCAGTGTCGCGGCATGGCGAAGAGGATCGGAGCCGAGGACAATCTTCTTCAAAAGCACGTTTGCTACCGCGGCCGTTCCGGCATCGGCATATGTGTAGCCAAGAGCCCTGGTCCCGCCACACTCGAGTTGCACGAGCACCATCGAGGTGCTGTTCCATGAAATGGTTCCGTCTGCCTCTGGCGCATCGGTCGGAATCGTATAGAAGTTGATGGAACCGCCGGTGATGGAAAACTCTCGCCTCATTCGCTCGCCGGCTATCCCTTCCTCGACTAGAAATTTATGAGAACTTCAGCGCCATCGTGCGCAGCGCACAAATTAACGCCGATGTCTCCGGGCATGAGATGCAGCCGTGCCGCAAGCCTCGTTACTGGATCCACCAGGGCTTCGGTTAACTCCAACTCATCGTTGGGCAAGGATGCCGCAGACATCACCCTCTCGGGTACATACCTCAAGACTTGCTCCCGGACTGTAGCTTGTCAGAAGAAGAATCTCGATGGGGGAGAAGGAGGCGAACGCTTCCAGCTGCGACTCCTGCAGTGCATGCGGGATTATTTCGCGACGTTGCGGATCTCTCGCCATCACCCTTCGAAATCTTTGAACCACTACTATTTAGTTAGAGGGCGAAGCGCGAGTTTTCGTTGTTCACAGGCAGAATGCAGAATTGACGGGGCCGCAGGAAGCTGCTCCCGGCTCATAGTGAGAGAAGTCAGGCCTGCTCGCGCAGCATCGCTATTTGATTTCGGATCGTTGTGCGTTCGGAGACAACCATCGCAACCGTGCAAAGTGCGGTTCCCGTACACCAGGAGCAGAGCCGACGAAAAGAGACTACCTGCCGCACCACATTGAAGGTTGCAAGGGAACCATCCACAAGCAACTTCAGCGCAAGGGCTTTTCGAGTCTTCCGACTCTTTCGGGCATTGACAGCCAATGCCAGCGTCACTCCGTAACTCCCCAACCCAAGCAGGCTGTCGGGAATTCCCAGAGGATGCGCCCCTGCAGAGCCCGTGATCTTGTCCGACGCGAAGACCCTGCCAGGGGGATCGGGGAGATGACGGAGACAGCCGAGCTGATGAGCAGCCACCGGGAGCAGTGTGAGCAGAGCGGCAGAGCAGGCCACAACTACTGCGGTGTTGGAAGCGGAATCATCGGTAGCAGCGCCTTTGATCGCGCCATTCATGCGCGTCTCCAGCAAGCGAGGCATGTGGTCCCAAGGCCGGCCAAGGCGAGGGCCCCGATGACGAACCACTCACGGTGGAGCGAAACGAAGATTTCCGCGCTGGACCGTTTGGAGCGATCATCGAATTTGCCACGTGCGCTGTGGACGCCCGGAACATATTCGTAGAGATTGTTCGGCTTACTGGGGTCCCGGGGTTCGTCGGCGATCTGCTGCGACTTATATCCGGTCTTTCCGAGATAGCGGTCTAGCAATCCCGGAAAGAATTTCTGACCGAGGATCGCCGCCACCGTGGGCGATCCGACCCAATACTCGCGGCGAGGACACTTGGCGAGACCAGCAGCAACGACTACTTCAGCAGCGACTTCCGGCTCAAAAATCGGCGGAACCGGCTGCGTATTGTGAGGCATCCGGTTCTTCACCCAGTCGAACTGGGTCGTGTTCATCGCCGGCATCTGTACGGTAGTGATCTTCACGTTGCTCTGATCGTGATGTAGTTCGCAGCGCAGAGAGTCTGTGAACCCGTTGATGGCATGCTTGGCGGCGCAGTAGGCCGATTGCAGCGGGATAGAGCGATAAGAAAGCGCTGAACCGATCTGGATGATCGTTCCCTGGTTACGCGGAAGCATGCGCCGTAGCGCTGCGAGCGTGCCGTGCACAAAACCTAGATAGAGGACGTCCGTCACCCGCTTGTAATCTGCCGGCTCCATCTCCTTTACCGGGGAGAAAACGCTGACCATGGCATCGTTCACCCAGATATTGATCGGGCCAAACTCTTGCTCGATCTGCATGGCCGCCTGTTCGACCGCGTCAGCGTCTGCAACATCTGTGGGGATGAAAATCGCCTGTCCGCCTAATCCTTCGCACTCGTGCTTAGCTGCACGCAATGCTTCTGGATTGCGCGCCAGAAGCCCCAACTTTGCACCTCGTTTGGCATATGCATGAGCGATAGCTCTGCCGAGGCCCGCAGATGCCCCGGTTATTGCGACGACGGGAGATATTGCCATTGTTCAGACTCATTTCAGGAGGAAGAAAAATGCTGCCCTGCATGGTGAGAGTTCATTCCATCTATAAGGGATGTATGTAGGCTCTTTACGCCAAGGGGAGCAGAAGTATCGTTCGATTCCGGCAAGGCACGACCCTCTTCCGCGGGATGCGTTGTCGAGCAGAGCGGCTAGTTTGGGACTGTCTTCATTGAAGGTCGTGCAGTCGCACGGATGTCCCCAGCTGCAACGCGAGCGCCGCATTGATGAGCCCTATATGTGAGAATGCCTGCGGAAAATTTCCGATCAGGCCATTCTTCAAGTCATATTCTTCCGAGAGCAGCCCAAGGTTGTTGCGCAACCTTAGCAATTTTTCGAAATGCGCGATCGCCTCGGTGCGTCTCCCCTGCAGGACGTAGACCTCCACTAACCAGAAATTGCATGCCAGGAACGCTCCTTCACCCGCCGGAAGCCCATCTTTCACTCGAGCCGTGTCGTAACGAAGCAGAAGCCCGTTCCGCAACAGATTTTGTTCGATCGCTCTCACTGTGCCCGTCACACGCGGATCGTCCACGGGCAAAAAGCCAACCAACGGGATGAGAAGCAGGCTTGCGTCCAGGTGTCTTGTCCCGTATACCTGCGTAAAGCTGTTCATTTGGCGATCAAACCCCAGACGGCACACTTGTGCGTGAATTCTTTTTCGAATCCTCCGCCAACGCTGCACTGGCGCCTTCATGCCGAATTTTTTTGCCATGCGGATGCCGCGGTCGAAAGCGACCCAGGCCATCACCTTTGATTGCGTAAACTGGACACTTCCGCTACGGAATTCCCAGAGCCCTGCATCGGGGTCTTGCCACACTTTTTCCAGGTGATCGAGCAGTGGGAGTTCGAGCCCTTGGCCGCTCCGGTCGTTCAGTGGATACATACCGTTGCATCGCGCACGATAAAGGGCATCCAGCAATTCTCCAAAGGTATCCAGCTGTAACTGTTCAGATGCCTTATTGCCGATAAGCACAGGTCTTGACTTTCGATATCCCGGAAGCCATTTTGCTGTCCATTCGCTGTGCTCCCGCTTTCCGCTGATCCCATACATGATCTTGATCGCGGCTGGATCGCCCTGAACCGACCGGCTGAGCCATCCTAGCCAGGCTTTCGCGTCTTCCTTGAAGCCACAGTGCAAAAGGCCTAGCAGGCTGAAGGTTGTGTCCCTCAGCCAGCAGAAACGATAGTCCCAGTTGCGAACGCCCCCAACCTTCTCTGGAAGGGAAGTCGTGGGCGCGGCAACGAAGCCGCCGGAAGCCTCATATGTGAGAGCCTTCAAGGTTAGTAGGGAACGCGTCACTGCCTCTTTGTATGGGCCGGCATAGGTGCTTTGTTTAATCCACTTGCTCCAGTGAGTAACCGTTTTGTGCAACTCTCGTTGCGCGTGCAGAGCCGGGGGTTCACGGTTGCTGTAAGAGTTGCTGTACTGCAGCGCGAACGTGTAGGTCTGACCTGCTCCGACGGTCCACTCGCTCGACAGATCACCAGCCTCTAAGCGGAGCCTGACATTGCTCCGTAATAGCAGCCGATGGGGTCCGGTGACGGCGCTCCAGCAGTCTATCTTTCTTTGTTCAAATCGCGGCTGAGCGCTACCGTAGTCAAACCGAGGCGCGAAGCAGGTTTGTACGCGCATGGTCCCCTGAACGCCGCGTACGATCCGTACAACCGAGGATTGTCCTTTGCCGACTGGCATAAAATCGGTGATGGTCACTCTGGCCGCCCCGCGCGAGTAGGTGGTTTCGAGGACGTTGGTGCCAGGCAGATAGCGACGGTCCCGAGTTTGCCACGCCTTCGGACGAATACTCCATAGGCCATGCTCGCTAGTCCCCAGCAGGCTAGCGAAACATGCCTCGGAATCGAAATCCGGCCAACAAAGCCACGCAAGATTGCCATCTTCGTTAATGAGTGCTGCTGTGCTTAAGTCGCCTACGATCCCATACTTATCAATAGACATCCAGTGGTCCTCGCTTTTATCAGCGCGTAACTCTCAACGATAGTAGGATTCAGCAAATGTATCCGTTGCTCGTCGTATGATGTCGAATGCCTACACGGAACTTGAAGTGTAGTCGGGGTTGCTACAGCAAGTCGCAGGATCTGCGAGTCTTTCCAACCCGAGGCAGCTGAAATACATCGTGGCTATTTAAAAGTTGGCGGTTCCTGATAGTTCCGGTCCGGTCCGGTCCGGTCCAGCCCAGCCCGGGCGGTTTCTTCGCCCGTTTCCGGCTTCATCTGCTTCAGCGTTGCAAGGTCTTTCTGCGCCTGCCGCCATGCTCGGTGATTTCGTTTGGTCGTGATCGGGGCGTCGGCAACAGAGTAGTAGTCCAGGCTGGCGCAGCCCAAGCGGGAGAACGGCGTCCCGCTTGGTCGCAATCTCATGCAGAAGCCGTGCATAGGTCTTATCAGTGAGCGCATAGGCGCCCGGCCGTGTCCAATCGCCCGTGTGGAGGTCTCTGTTAGCAACGTACAACGGAATCAGTGGCAGCAATCTCAGTCGGTCGAGCGTGGATCCATAGGCTTCGAGTGTGCGGTTGAGACTCTGGAAGTACATTTTCTCTGTCTCTGGATTCGGTGTTCGAAGCTTGAGGTAGGTGATAGGGCCCATGGGCGGAAGGATTCGGCTCGAGTCAGCGGGCATCCCACTGATTGTGCCTGCCTTCTTTCGCCCGCTCCTGAGGCTGCTTTTCCAGCTTGGCTATCTGGCGCCTTTCGTCATGGGTGCATTCGACTCGTCGTTTCTGTTTCTGCCGTTCGGAAACGATCTTGTGATTATTGCGCTTGTGTCGAGAAATCACCGCGGACTGCCGTTCTACGTTCTTTCCGCTGCCTGCGGCTCTACACTTGGAGTCTTTGTTCTCGCTGTGGTCGCGCGCAAACTTGGAGAAGAAGGCATCTGCAAGATGACGGGACTGAAGCGGTTCAAGAAGATGCAGGCCGCGGTTGCAAATCATGGAGGTCTGGCTATCGTCCTCGCCTCCCTTGCACCTCCTCCCTTTCCGTTCACACTGGCCATCGCCACTGCGGCTGCGTTGGACTATCCACGGTTGCGCCTCCTTGGACTTAATTTCATTGGACGCGGAATCCGATTCACGATACTGGGTCTGCTCGCCATTCAATTCGGGCATGCCGTGCTTCGGATTGAGCACTCGCACACTTTTCTCTGGAGCATGGTGGCTTTCTTCGCTATTTACCTCATCGGAAGTGGCTTGTCGATGTGGAATTGGGTGAAACATACACGTTCGAGCAAAAAGCAACCATGAGACGAATTGGAGGATATGTGAAGCCTAGCAACAGTCGAGACGGCGAGAAGAAGGGACACACGAAAAGCAAGAGCGGAGTCGTGAACGCGGAGATGTTTTCACCTGTTCGCGAGCCACTGGATGGCAGCTATTTCGTTCTCGGGAATCATGTCCATCGCGTCATTTACCGGAGTTAATTTCGATATCGTTTTAAATTCAACGGAGGTTGGAGCGAGGCAGAACTCTTCCGCGCTGTCAGAATCACGAGGGGGGTTCCGGAGGCCCAAGCCTGGGGGAGCAGGAGACTGGATATTGCACCGGTTCATCGCGATGATGACGCTAGTTGCCACAGAATAACTCCGGCAACCGGTATTCACGAAAGTGGAGGTTCAGGCGGGCGGCGATCGGACGTAGTCCCATCTCTTCTGGCTTCGCTTCTCTGGCAGAAGCATCGATCATGCAGCGACCACTTTGCCGAGATTGAACCGAACGTCCGAATGAGGGCCGTTTTCAAGAATCTCTTCATAGAGATCGACATAGCGTTGCACCATGATGTCCACCGAAAACTTCTGTTCTACCCAACCGCGCACTGTATTCGCAGAGAATGTCATTTTCCTCACTGCATCGGCCATCCCCTCCGCAGTGGAATTAATGGCCCCGGAGATACCGGGCTTAACGATCTCTGGTACTGAGCCACCCGGAAACGCAAAGACGGGTGTCCCACAGGCCATCGCCTCAAGCATCACCAGGCCGAAGGGTTCGCTCCACTGAATAGGGAAGAGCAGTCCACGAGAGCCCCCGAGCAGCTTGTTCTTCATCTCCAGATCCGCCTCACCCACATATTCGATGAAACTCCCATCGATGTGTGGTTTCAACATCGTATCGAAGTAATCGCGGAAGATCGGCTGGATCTCGCCCGCAATCTTCAGCGGAATCCCCGCGCGTTTCGCGACATTGATCGCGATATGTACACCCTTGATCGGAGCGATGCGGCCCAGAAAGCAGAGGTAATCGTCCTTCTTTCTTTGCAACCTGTACTTGGTCAGATCGATGCCGTGATGGACCGTCGTGACTGGAAGCGTCGGATGAACCGATGCCTGGTGATGACTGATCGTCACATATCGTATTTCCGGATAGCGCTCGTACATGCGCGTCAACGCGGTTTCATGTGGATGATGCAGCGTGCAAACGAAGGGTGTGGAAACATATCTGGAATAAGTAATCGCAGAGGCGCTGTTAATATGGATCAGATCGCAAGTCTTGGCGGCTTCAGCGATCGACCAAGACACATGATCGAGCTCTTTAAACATCCCTGATGTCTCCGTGGATAAAGGCCACTCGGCTCGAGGATAGCATGATCTCCTTTCTGCGCTTACTGTAGATTCACCATTGCAATAAACCACCGCTTCGATTCCTCTTCGTTCCAGCCCTTCCGCAAGATGGGCAATGAAAAGTTCTGTTCCGCCGTAGTGGGACGGAGGTACAGAAATAAAGGGAGACGCAATGACAGCTATACGCATGGATAAGACCTTCCTGGTTGCTTAATCTCTGCCTGCAATACGTGCGGGCATCGCGCCAAAGGAGTTTTCGGGACCAAACGGTCGACGCATCGAAAGTCAACGGACACAGGTTCAATTCAATAATAGCTTTGATGCTTTGAAGAACGCGATCAGCCACCGAATCTGTAGGTTCGATGGCGTTTCGCCACTGCTTGCCCGTTTGCAGTCTAAAGTGGGTCGCGCACGCATTGTTAAGCATGCACGGTGAAATGTCCGGCTCGTCGTTGTTCAGGTGCTGATTTAAGAATAGCAGTGAATCCTAACGAACGTGGAGTGATTGCAGCCTAACTCATCGAGAGCCATTCCCGCGGGGCACAGGTTTTGGCACGGTGCCGGATCAACACGGCCTTGGAAAAACCGAGGTCTTGCGTAAGCGAAATAACTTGTTCGCAGGAGCTTGTCGTGTAGCGTCAATCGCGATTGCTGTTACTGCTCTTGCATTGCAACGCCGAATTGACGCCCTCAGAAGTCGGAGGGATGGTTGGCCTGGTCTCGATGCTTTTCGCGTTGTGAACCCCAGTGTGCCCCGAGGTTGACGAAAGTAATTCACTTGCGGCTAGGACGGGCTCTTACCAGGCCACTTCATATTGTGCGGCAGAGGTAATACGCCGGTACATGAAGCACAGAAAAGGAAGCCGGGATTGCTCCCGGCCGACTGGTTTGTGGCATCCGTGCTCACTTCACATTTCCATTCAGTCCGTTGGGAAAGAATCCGCCACCTCCGGATTTGCCGGCGTAGACGATGTTCAGCACCTGCGCCGGTGTGCGGACAAAGGTGATGGCGTTGGAGTCGGCATCGACGATGGTCGCATTCCCGTTAGGGGCGGTGCCCACGCCGATATCATCTGGTGTGGATGGCGTTGGTGTGACCGCTGCCGCTGAGAGCGCCGCCCGCGTATTGGCAATCTGCTGTGAGGTGCTCTGCGCCATCGCGCCCGCGGCATAGATGCGCGTGCGGATGCTGCCGGCATGATAGGCCTCCACCGCGAGAATGCCGGCGGCATATTGCAGTAGATCCGGCGTCTTCAGCAGCGTTGCTCCGCCGTTGTAGGCAGAGACGCCGACATCTTCGAAGATGAACGCTCCGAGCAGGAAGCTGGTCTCATCCGCAAAGGGATCGAAGGTGGGACCGATGCCGGCCGCGACGGCCAGCGCGTTGAAGCTGTTGTAGAGGTCGATGTTAGGCATGGCCACGGAGACCGCAGCCGCGCTCTTCAGCCCGGCCTGCAGGAAGGAGACGTGGTTGCGCTCTTCCATCGCGGTTTCGTTGGCGTAGTCCTGCAAGGCCGGAGTCGCAAAGGGAACTGCCGTGATCCCCGCGTTCACGCCTGCTTTGGTGGTGACAGTGCCGCCTTTGACGGAGCCGTCGCCGCTGTCGATCGAGAGGCCGATGCTGGTGTCGTTGATGAAGATTCCGGCGGTTGCAAGCGTGTAGAACTGCGCTTCCAGGTATTCGAGGTTGAGCGCGAAGTTGAGAACATCGGCATCCGTAACCCCGGACTGCGCGCTGGCAAGCCGCGTGGACAGCATGAGACCGGCCAGCGCCGCACCGCCCATCGCGATGGCTTTGCGACGGTCGGCGCGACGCTCGGCACGGCGCTCCAGGTTTTCCATCACTTCATTTTCGAGAGTGGTTTCCATGTCATCCCTTCCTGTGCGCCGCTTTGGTGGAGGCGGTGATGGCGCCGTTCATGCCGTTGGGATAGAAGCCGCCCTTGGTGGCCGCCATGCCGGTTGCGTTCAGATACACGATGTCCAGCACCTGATCGGTGGTGCGCGGGAAGGCAAGGGAATTTGAATCGCAGGCCACGATGGTCTTGCTGGTGGGCGCCACTTCGGCTGCCAGCCCACCGGAGGCGGAACTCGCTGCACCGCGCAGCGCGGAGATTTTGCCCGCCGTGGCGAGCAGACCTGCACTCGGGCTTGCCGCGTCCATGTAGACCAGTAGCGTGCGGATTTCGGCAGCGTGGTAAGCCTCGGTCGCGTGAATGGCCGCGGCCGCGCTCAAAATAGTTGTGTTGTTGTTCGCGAGCAGATACTTGACCGCGCCGTTGTAGGCGGTGACGCCGACGTCCTCGAAAATAAATGCGCCGAGGATGAAGCTGGTCTGGTCGGCGAAGGGATTGAAGGACGGTCCGATTGCCGCCGCGGAGGCGGCTGCGTTAAAGCTGTTCATCAGGTCGATGGCCGGCTTGTCGACCGGTGTCGCGCCTGCCTGGGTAAGAGCCGTGCGCAGGAACTGAACGTGGGCCAGTTCGTCCGCCGCAATTTCCAGGGCGTAGGCCTTGATCGCGGGGTCGGTGAAGTTCACCTGCGCACCGCCGGTCGTGGCTCCGGGACTAGTTCCTGAGTCTGCTGTAGAAAGTCCCATGCCGGTGGTCGCGCGCAGATAGAACTCGGCTTCGAGATATTCGAGGTTGAGGGCGAAGTTGAGAACGTCCGCGTCCGAGGGACCGGTGGTGGTCCCGCCGCCGCTGGGTGGCGATACCGGCTGCGCGGGGCTGTTGCCGCCGCAGCCGGTCATGACAGCGGCTACTGCGCCGGCGCTGAGCCCAAGTCCCGACAAAAATCGTCTGCGGGAATGGAGTTTCCTGGTGAGCAGTTCGCTGACCTTATCGTTCATATCGCTGGAGTGCCTCCTTAGAACAGAACGAATCGATCCCGCATTTCGGATTGCAGTAAAGGCGCCTATTTAGGGCCGCTAGCGTGAAAAGTTTAATGCGAACAAATTGACCGTCTCAGTAAACAGTGAAATCTTCGGATTTTCGCTTGTCCAATTCAGCCGCTTGAACGTTAAGCTTCTCGCGTGAAGACAATCCTTCGAGTATGTACCTCGTTCTAGCGGTCGTTCCCACCTTGAACTGCCGCGAAGTGACCATCCCTAGCACGCGTCTAGTTCCATCATGGGACCCGGTCCGTCGAGGACCCTGCAGTCCTGTTTCATCGACATATGTACGTCTTCAATGTCGACGGCACAACGCAATAGCCCAATCCATACGCTGGCGACCCAGTAACAGCGATGGCAAAAGGCATCTGGGTTGCTGAAGGCAACCATCCGCGGCAAGTGGATGGAGATCACTGGTGGCATCTATAACGGTCGCAATCGTCCTATTAGTTAGGGCTGACCCGATTATTCGATCGAGCTCACGACTTGCTTTTGTCACTCAGCGGGCAACGGGTCGGGTCCACCAAACAACGACGCACGCAGGCTCCCGCACTTCGTACCTCGCGAAATCACGGCAGTCGTTGGACACTACAATGATTGCCGCCATCAACGTCTGGCGGAGGTCAGTTGTGAGAAGGGATGCGGCAAGTCATACTATGACAAAATCTTCCATCAGATGACTTCATCGCATCGCGCAGTAGAACGATAGGCGAGCGACGGGCACACGACGACACAGTAATAACGGGGCTCCTGTTAGACACTGTTCGCTAAGGCCACTCCGGCAGAAAGCCGTCGTTCTTGGTGCATAGGCAGCATAACGGCGAATCCGCCCTTAAACTACTGAAGTGTTTGGTGCCTTGACCGGAGAAGATGCTGCCAGTTGCGTCAGCCCCGACGGTCGAGATGCCCACACGGGATAGGCGAGCTCCGGCATGGGTGTCGTGCGAAATACCATGCGTGTCTGGCGCGCAATCCATCGCGCCCAGGTCTTCGCTTTCTTCCGCCGGGCGCTGTCCGTTGAGATTCCAGTTCCCGCATACATTTGCCGGTACAGCTTAGACAACAGCACAAATGCTAACCGAGCGCGTAGAGTCGGAGTACATGCGGATCTCTTCCAGATCGCGCCGAATTCATAGAAACGATCCCAAACCTTTTGCGTCCGCTTCCGTATCTCGTCTGAACTCATCAGCGGATGCGGCGTAAACATCTTTGGGCGGATTCCCGCTGGGATCAACCAGTAGCGCGTGATGGGCGTGCCCTCGACCGTCATCGGGTTCTCCGCTTGCTCCTTCTCCCATCGACCAAAGTCCACCGTCCCGGGAAACGGCGTCATCATCACAAACTGGGCGAATGTCACCCCAGCCTTCAGTGCCAGTTCTACCGTCGCTTCGAATGTGGCCGGCTTGTCCGTAGGCAGTCCAAAGATGAACGATCCGAGTACATGGACACCGTGCTTTCGGAACGTTTGCAATTGTTCGACCAGCCGATCGCCCGAGTAATTGAAGTCTTTGTAGACCGCCTTCAACCCCTCTGGCGTGACCGCCTCCACCCCGACTAGCGCGCCTTTGATATTCGCGCGCCGCATAGCGTCCAGGTATTCGGTATCTTCAGCGGACTCCATTGTGATTTGCGTGAAGAACACCATGTCCTGCGGCAGCTTCGCCAACTCCGCCATCAGCTCGAATCGCTCGTTCCGTATCTGAGTCAGCGCTTCAACTTTCTCCAGATTGTTTTGCTCCCGCGCCAGCCGAAGATCGGTCAGCGTGACGGGATAGAAATTGTCGTCCGCTAGGGCGATGAACCGGAAACCCCTCCGCCTAAGATCGATGATTTCGTCGATCACCTTCTCGAAGGGCCTTTGCCGCGGCTTCTGCCCATCCGTTCGCCAGACCGAACAGAACGAGCAGTGTTTGGGGCAGCCACGAATGGTCTGCACCGACGCCCACATGTATTTGTCTGTTTGCATCAAGTCCCAGCGTGCAGCAACAAACTCTTCCCCGCTGATTTTGCCCCCGTCATAGATGCGCTTCGCACATCCTGCTTCGAGGTCCCGGAGCACCTGGCCCCACGCCACATCTCCGTCGCCTTTGACCACTGCGTCCGCCGAGCCCCGTTCGAACGGCTCTTCAGGAAACAGCGTCGCGTGAATGCCTCCGTACACTACCCGAGCGCCACGGCCGTTCGCGAGTCTTCCTATCTCATATCCACGCAGAGCGTTTCCAGTGTGCACGCTGATACCAACTACGTCGCCGCGCTTAATTGTCTCGGGATCCAGTTGCTCAAGAGATTCGTCTACCAAAACTGGATCGCCCATCGATCGCGGGGTCGCCGCCGCCAGCACAAACAACCATCTCGGCGTGATGACTGCAGTTCCGAAAGAATTGTCGCTAGGGTTGATCAGATGAACGGACATACGCGCACTTACCCCCGATATCAGTTGTCTCCGGGGCTGCGAACGTATTAGGCACGTATCTCCGAGAGATGGCTGCGTCCTCCATCAGTCGGCAACAAACCAACTCGCAGGTACGCTTCTACTATTAGGATTCTTCAGGACGACGGGTCGTTGTCCGGCACGTTCTCCTGTCGGCGTGCCGTCGCGGGAGCGCAACACATTATTCCCAATACACTACCACAAACGATGAAGTCGGAGTCAGGAGGCGCTGTTTTCGTCGATCTAGTGGCACCCGATTCATCAAGAACCCACTTGAATGTATCCTTATCGGCGCTCTCTCGAGGAATGGCCAAATCTGTGTGACCGGCCTGCCCATAGCCGGAATTCTCTCATCATCCTTGCCCTCTGCTGTGGTTCGATCGAGCTCGCCCAAGAATGGCTCCTGCCCAAATGCCTCAAAATGACGGGCCACTCAGGCACCCATGAAATCCGATTAGTCGGCTTCACGTCGAAGTTCATTCTCTAGGACATGTGCGGACGCCATATCGTGCACCGTGCCGCTCAGAATGTCACGGCGGTCTACCGTTGAGGCATACAAAGCTTCGTCTCCGCTCTTGTCGGCCTTCACTACTGATCCACTCAGGCTCACTCCCGCAAAGACACCCTTGCTACGGGAATAGGAGAGAATTTCAGCGTTGAGCTCGAGCGGTTAATCGCCTCTGGGTGACCGTTTGCTTGTTCACAGACAACCCTGATTACAAACAGCCTGGCAATCGCGAACCGGCAACGTAAACACCGAAGAATGGCGACATTTCAGCCGGGGACGCGAGTTGATCTTGAATTGAGCCTGCCGACGGATTGTCGAAGTTCGCTTTGCGCTTTCTCAATATGGGAGGCCGTTTCGAGGCAGCGATGGAACTTCAACATATGCACCGTGGCGGAGAGCGCGCTATCGAGTTCTCCGGTAAGGACATGATCTCCCAATGCCGGTAGGATGCGCAGCAGCAGATTTTCCACCCGTGGTTGGTGTTCTGCAGGCATTCGAGGATACATGATGGCAAAGGTGCGGAGCACCTCAGCAAATGCTTGATATTGCATGGACTCTGAGGAGATCACCGCCAGCGACTCGAAAGCGTCAAGCAGCCGATCAAAGGTGCGGTCTCTATAAACGATTGGCCAGAGCGCTGATTCGTCGCCCCCGTCTTCATTGTCGATCGAGCTGTTCTCATGCGAGATGCGTTCGGCCGACCAATGAGCCAATACATCGCGCAGAGAGAGAATGGCCAGCAGGCCCGGCCCTAAAGAGGACTTTGCCGACGAGATCGCGGCCCACCCGATCGTTGCAAGTTCGTCCACTCCGTAGCCGGGGTCGGCAGTGATATCCCGCTGGCGCTCCAGAACGACTGCGGCGTGTGTGATCTTTGTAAGCGCTGTTACATCTTGGCTCGCATGGGTCTTCACAGTGGCGATTGTGTCTTGAAACGCAACATAGGTACCAATCTCGACCTGGAGGTCGATCTCAACTTCATCCAGGTGGTGTTGGGCTGCGTTGCCGACCGCGTCAATATTGATTCGGGTGACAAAGCCTTCCTCGTCCGCCTTGATCAGTACAGTCGTGGATCCATCGCACCGAGGTTCCCGGCGAGTCCTGCGGATCAAGGCGCGCTGGCGCTTTCGTGCTGCCAGCACATGGTCGTGAATCGCTTCCATGATCTGTACCGGTCGCATCTGGTCGATCGTGGTATAGAGCAGAATGATCAACATGTACAGAGCGATAGTTGTCAGCAGTAGAGCGAGAGCGGCACCGAAGATAGGGTTGAAGGCCTTGTTGACGGTAGACAGAATGACGAGGGAGTAAAGGGCGGCGCCCACAAAGAATCCGAAATACGCCTGGTTGATACGACGGCGCAGGAACTGGTCCAAAATCTGCGCAGTCATGTTGGCCGCGGACAGTTGCAAGGCCAGCAACAACAATGGAATAGTAAGCGATGTCAACGTGACCAGGCCGGCCGCTACCGTACTCAGCAAGCTACTAGTGCCGGCTGGGTTTGCGAACACATGGGCATGCAACAGGGCGCGTAGCGGCGCCAGCCATCCCGGCTTGGCGAGGTCCAGCAGGTGCGTCCCCGCGCTCAAAGCGAGAAAGCCGAGGATGATGCAGGTTGGAAGGGCCAGGAACTCGGCAAAGGCCAGTCGGATCGACTCCGCCCTGTCAGTGAGCCAGTGTCTATTTTGTCCCGTGCGATGGCTCATACTTCTTCACTTTGCCTAATCTCTCTGTGCGCTTTTTGAGGTCCCGCGGCTGGCGCCCGCATTCGACATCCCAAGCACGATCTCATGGTGTGGCGAAGAAGAAAGCCAGCCCAAATAAGCAATAGACAGAAACCAAAAGCACACCTTCGAACCATGTCGTCTCTCCATCGGCGGCGATGGCATTCACTGCGAACACAGCGCCAACGATAGCGATCAACTCCAGGGGATTTGTAAATACTAGGTTCATGGGGCGACCCATAAGGTACGAGATCAAACCAGTACTGGGGCAAGCAATAGTGCCACTTGCACCGTTGAGCCTACGCAGATCCCCATGACAAGGTCCATCCGGTCCTCGCTGGCGAAGTATATTGCGGCGATGATGTCCGACGCATTTCCAACCAACGCCAGGACGATGACGCCGAGAAAAAACGATGTTACGCCGAGCTGAATCGCAGTCGCCTGCAGGCTGTGCGCGATCAAATTAGACTCTACCGCTATAAGGAGAGTCCCACCGAGCAAGACGCCCAATGATTTCCATAGCGACCAGGCGGGGGGGCTCGTTAGATTTGCGAGAAGCAAATACATCGCGATGTGTTATCAGGGTATAGATCAGATTGGCGAGATATACCAGGATCAAGATAACTGAGACGCTGAGGCTGAGCTTCTCGTCCAGCCCGGCAAGGTTGCTGTAAGCCGTCCGGCGGCGTTCCGTGTAGTCAAAGAAAGCAGGAAGCAACAGGGCGATGATGGACAGCGTCAGCAAGCTACCAAGCAGGCCCGCCCGTTCCGGTTTGAAGCTCAGTTTCTGACGCTTCCAACCGCCAACAAGAATCGCAACGCCGAGTGCCAACAGGCTTGTGCCGATCAAGGAACCAGTAATCTGCGCCTTGACGACAATAGTGTCGCCGGTGGCCACCACGAATAGCGCGAGCAGCAATTCTGCTGTACTGCCGAAAGAAATGCTTACCAGACCACCGATGGATGGTCCAGCCCGGTTGGCCAAACTATCCGTAGCGCGCCGGATACCGTCGGCGAGAGGAAAGATCGCGACTGCACCGGAGGCAAAGACCCAAACTGGCGAGGCGTGGACCCAATAGGCCAATATTAGCGAGATCGGAATAAACAGCAGTAACCCGCGAACTTTCATGAGTCACCGTTATTGCAGACCTTAGCCCCGACAATGCTTATTTTGGTAAGCCAGTTATCCAGAATGGGTTCTCCATACTCTAGATCCGCGCAGCGTGCGCCCGTGGTAACTGCACTATCTAGCCAAATCTCGCAGAAACGGAGTCTCGCTCCTGCTGGATGCGCCGTGACGCGCATAAGGATAAAGCCGCAGCCGATTAACCACCCGGGTCTGCAATACCCAGTAGAACGACCCCATGTTGCACCATGCGCAGAGGCTAAATGTGGGACGCACGTTATACCGCTTGGACGAGCTTCTACTTAGGATGCGATGTTCGCATCCTAAGTGCATATGAGAGCGAATTGCTGCGCCACCCAAAGTGCTTAAAAGCACATTTCGTCGATTTTTGGTTTAAGCGTTTCCTCGCCACGAGGAAATGGTCATGCCAACCTCTGGAGGGAAGGAGCACGCGATGACAGAGCGCGGGCACACCGGTGTAATTCCATTAAAAGGACCTACCGGACTGCACGGGAAATGGGGATGTGTGGCGCTTCATCGATCGGACGCGTCGGGGGAGTGACCGCGCATGCAACTACCTGCGGGCGGACCGGCTTTTGCTATTGAGATACCTGACTCTTTAGGTCGTTGTCAGTGCACACTTCACGCACTTTGGCGAGCAGGTCGGGGGGGTAGACTGGTTTCGAAATGATGTCAAAATTATGAGACTTCTCAGCAAGCTAATTATGGAGCGGAACTCATATGGTGAACGTATGGGCGTCCAGCAAAGTTACAAGAAAAGGCACATCGCAATTGTCGGGGCCGGTCCCGGCGGCCTAGCCACGGCCATGCTCCTTGCGCAGCGCGGCTTCCGTGTTCAGGTTTTCGAAAAGCAGGATATTATCGGCGGCCGCAATGCAGCCCATACTCGGTGAGGACCATCCATAGATTAACTACGCCGGAACCTCTTTCCGACTCAACTGCTCCTGCACGAGCAACCGCAGAACACGTTCCTTGATTTCATCTCTGGTCTTCCGCACGGATTCAATTCCTTGCCCCTTTGGGTCTGGCAATGGCCAGTCGTCGCGCCGAAGACCGGGAACATAGGGGCACTCATCACCGCAACCCATTGTAATCAGAATCTCGGCGTTCTGAGCCAACTCCTGCGTAAGCTTTTGCGGCTTCGCATTGCTGAGATCAATTCCCACCTCGCGCATCGCGTCCACCACCACGGGATGTACATACTCCGCAGGGTGCGTGCCAGCTGAAATTGCACGCGCCAGTCTTGGATCGACAAGCTGATTGAAAAATGCAGCGGACATCTGCGAGCGACCCGCGTTATGAACACAGGCGAAGATAAAGGTACGCATTCCTCAATAAGCTCCTTGTTTTGTTAAGGGAGTTCTATCGACGTCCTATGTCGTCGATTTGTTTTTGCAATGCAAACTGATCGAGCGTCGAGAGCGGTAAGGCCAGAAACAAACTGATTCTTCGATCGAGGATCGAAAAGGCGTCTCTGAATGCGCGGTCTATTTCCTCCGGCGCTCCCGTGGCCGCCGCAGGATCGGGTACTCCCCAATGGGCGGTCATGGGCTGTCCCGGCCAGACCGGACAGACTTCCTTTGCCGCGTTGTCGCAAACCGTAAAGACGAAATGGAGATGAGGGGCGCCAGGATGGGCGAATTCATCCCAGGATTTGCTATACAGTCCAACGGTGCTCAGCCGAGCTGTCTCGATCTGATGGATGGCCTCCGGACGCACAGTTCCTGCGGGATGGCTTCCAGCACTGTACGCCGTAAAGTGCGGAGCGCCTTTGCGATTCATTATGGCCTCGGCCATAATCGAACGCGCCGAATTTCCCGTGCAGAGAGACAAGACGTTATAGTGTGGTGGCATTCTTCAACGTCCTTTCTGGTATGCATTGGAGTTTGGTCCCCGAGGGCTCTCAGCAGACTTGATTGCGTACAACCTCACGCTCGCCGCTGCTTTATTCACATCGAACTTTGAGAGCAGTTTGGCCAAGTCATCGTGAATGCTGGTAGGGGCAGGCGAACAGCAGGAATCCGCAAGCGCAGCCAGGCCAGCAGGCGCATTCATTGCAGGTGAACAGCAACCTGCCTGGTTTTCGACCCTCGCATAAGCATTCAGATCGGCTCCGCTGTCCACGATCTGGACGGATTCGAAGCCCGCGGCCAGCAGTCCATCTCGATAATCATCAATCTGAATCGCTCCCGCGATACAGCCGACATAAGCTGCCAGACTTTCGGCGACGGCCGCTGGCAATTCCTGCTTCAGTGCAATGTCGCTGATCGCTACTCGACCTCCAGATTTCAGCACCCGATAAATTTCGCGAAACACAGCATCTTTATCGGGAGCAAGATTGATGACACAGTTACTGATGACACAATCGACCGTGGAGTCAGGAAGAGGCAGCGCATCGATCGCAGCCAAATGAAATTCAACATTTGTATAGGCTGCCGCCTGCGCGTTCGCACGAGCCCGTTCGATCATCGCCGGCGTCATATCGATTCCGATTGCCCTACCTTTAGGACCAACCTTTTGGGCAGCGAGAAAAACATCCAGACCCCCTCCTGAGCCAAGGTCCACGACAACCTCTCCCGGTCGGAGATTTGCCGTTGCCGTGGGATTCCCACAGGAAAGTCCCATGTTCGCTTCCGCGGGAATCGATGTGAGCTCTTCAGTCGTGTATCCGAAAGCCTCGGCAACGGCCTTCACGCCGCTGTGATTGCTGGACAGAGGGCTTTGTGCGATAGCTCCGTACTTTTCCTTGACCGAATCGATAACGAGATTGCTCATACTGCTCCTTTGCAGTTTGCTCAAGAGGTTATGTCTGAATCAGCTGCATGAAACCGCCATCCAAGTGCAGTTGCTGGTGGCAGTGGAACAATGTTGGCCCGGGGTGGGACAGGTCCGTCCCGGCGCTTGCATGGGTGTGATCCACCGTGTTCCTCGCGGCATCGGAGTAAAGCTGTGGCGAAGGCGACCGCCCGGGGGAATCATGGGAGAGCCTTCTTCCATCGCGCCATCATTCAATGAGTCAATCGCGAGACCGTGCCAATGAACAATATCCGAAGTATCAGAGTGGTTGAAGACATCGATGGCGATGGGCGTTCCTTCATTCAATCGAAGGATCGGGCCAGGCACGATACCGTTAGCCTTCTCTAGCGGAATGCTTCTTGCCAGGCGGCAGGCGTCCGCTCCTTCCGCATACACCCACTTCGCCCGCGGCTTCATCCCGACTTTCTCCAGAAGAGTAGAGAGCGACACGCCGGTCCACTCCGCACAACTGATCAGGCCATGGCTCTTTTGCGGAGTATCGCGAGGTTCGCCTGCATGTTCCGAGCCACTGTTGCCTGCGCACTCGATGAAGTGAACGCGCGAAACAGAAGGCATTCGCTCCAGGTCCTTCATGGAGAAGAGCAGACGAGTATCGACAAGACCGTCGATGAGTAATTGGTGTTGCGCAGGATCAATGGATGGCACTCTGGCGTGCACTCGCTCGAAGAACAGTGATGAGGGCGTAATGATCCCGTACAAATCCTTGAGGGGCGTTCGAGCGGAGCCGGTGCCGCCATACGAGCCAGGATTGAAATATCTACCCGCCTTCTCGAAACTGGATCGCTCGCCGTAGCGGCTTCGCGGCGCTCCCGCCTTGTGGACCACCTCCTGGCCGATTGCCGGTGCAGCAAGGACGGACATTGCGCCCAGCCGAACAAATTGCCAGCGTGAGCGCTCCAAGCCTGCAACTTTGTCCCTGAGTGGCCCTCTACCGCGCATCCGCCACCTGCATCTTCATCGCGATGGCCGAGGCGGAACAGCCGCCGCTCCACTGGGAAGTGGAGCGAATCGAGAGAGGGACCTCGTCGCGGCGAATCTCAGAGAACCCGTGACGGCGCCAGTAGGCGCTCGCATCGGTAGTCAACAGATAAACCGCTGAGACACCATGTTCGACCGCCCATGCGAGGCGATCTTGCGTCAACTGTCGCCCCAGTCCTTGAGAACGAAAGCGGGGTGTAACTGCAACGGATCTGAGAAGCGCGTCTGTGCCGTAGACTTCGAGTCCTGCAACCGCTAGCAGGTAACCTTTGGCGTCGTGGGCAACGATGTATTGCGGACCAAATTGAGAAGACGCGTCGAGCTCGGCCAGTGTGGAAGCAGTCAAAAGATGCGAGACGGCTTCCCGATCTGATTCCGTTGCGATCCGGGTGCGAATCTCAGCAAAGGGTGTGTGCGATTTTGATACGCCCTCAGATGCACAGCATTTCGGGCCACAGCAAGGGGCTGGAGCAGCACTTGTGGATAGACTTGTCATTGGGAACTCTCCAAAACATCTGCCGACACGAATATATTCACTTTGCCTTACATTCGTCAACCCATATATGATCTGGATTATGGCGATGAAGAAGGGATTCAATTTGGAAAAGTTCTTCCAGGCGCTCGGAGACAACACGCGGCTGCGTCTGCTCAACTTGATGGGAGACCAGGAACTCTGCGTCTGCTATTTCGTCGAGATTCTGAATCAGCCTCAGCCCAAAATCTCTCGCCATCTGGCCTATCTGCGGAGTGCCGCCATCGTAGCCGCGCGGCGTGATGGCAAGTGGATGCACTACCGCATCGTCATGCCACCCAACGAGGGTGCGGCGAAACTCCTGCGGGAGACACTTGCGTGGCTAAAAGAAGAGCGGAGCATGCAGGCAGACCGTGCTCGACTAAGCAGGGCCTGCTGCGCTCCGGAAAAGTTCGTCACGTTGCAGGGAGCGCCTCCGCCAATTCCAATCGCAGCCTCTACCGCTCTTGCCTGAGGTCATCATGTCCAGCATTCCTTATACCCAAGGCCAGGTGTGCGCTCCGCTGGCTCGCAAGAAGCTCTCCTTCCTGGATCGCTTCCTCACTCTCTGGATCTTTCTTGCGATGGCTATCGGCGTCGGTCTCGGTCACTTCATTCCCGGCTCCGCAGCGTTTGTGAACAGCTTTCAGTCCGGCACCACAAACATTCCAATCGCCATAGGACTCATCATCATGATGTATCCACCGTTGGCGAAGGTTCGCTATGAGAAGCTGGGCGAGGTCTTCCATAACCGGCGTGTGCTTGGCCTTTCGTTGCTGCAGAACTGGATCATCGGTCCGATCTTGATGTTTCTGCTGGCCATTGTGCTACTGCGTGGCGAACCTGCATACATGCGCGGCCTGATCCTCATTGGCATTGCACGCTGCATCGCGATGGTGCTGGTCTGGAACGAACTCGGCGGCGGAGACACGGATTACGCCGCGGGACTGGTTGCGCTTAACAGTATCTTTCAGGTGGTGTTCTACAGCCTGTACGCCTGGGTGTTCATCACGATTCTTCCCACATGGTTCGGTCTAAAGGGATCGGTCGTACACGTCGGCATCGCGCAGATCGCCAAGAGCGTCTTCATTTATCTCGGCATACCGTTCCTGGCTGGCATGCTGACAAGGCTCGTGTTGCTTCGTGCCAAGGGCGAGGAATGGTATCGGACACGATTCATTCCCCGCATCAGCCCACTTACTCTGGTCGCGCTGCTCTTCACCATCCTGGTGATGTTCAGCCTCAAAGGCGACCTGATCGTCAAGCTTCCCTTGGACGTACTCCGCGTGGCCGTACCGCTGGTCATCTACTTCGCTGTCATGTTCTTGGTGAGCTTCTGGATGGGCCGTAAGCTGGGCGCTGACTACGCGCAGACGGCTACGCTCTCTTTCACCGCTGCCGGCAATAATTTCGAGTTGGCGATCGCAGTAGCGGTCGCCGTGTTTGGGCTGAATTCAGGGGAAGCGTTCGTGGGCGTGATCGGGCCGCTTGTTGAAGTTCCAGCTCTTATTGGCCTGGTCAACGTCGCCTTCTGGCTGCGGAGGCGCTATTTCGTCGGAGAAATGCAGCAGTTTCAAGTGCGCCCGGTGGAAGACGCATAAGGGTCCCTTATTTTCTTTGAGCGCATAGATGTTGCCGCCGCTGTCGAGCGCCTAGGCCGATCCCTGTTTAACGATGCGCTAGGGCAGATTCGCCGAACCGGTCAGCGTGTCATACAGAGGTTCTGCCGGAGTAAGTCTTGGGTTCTCGTTTACAGCTGAAATAGCAAGAATACGAATCTTCTCGTTGTTAGGTAACCTAAGTGTTCTCACGCTATCGGATACCTCAATAGGATAGGCAAACAGATAGGAGTATTGATACGGCTGATTGAGCCCATCAGCGGTGTGCTGATGTGAGGCGTACCACGCAAGGCTTGCCGGTTTTACGTAGCCCGCTTTAAGGCCGACATAGTCTTCGGGGTAGCGAGGAGAGACGGGGCGCTGTTCGCGCTGTTGCAAATCGACCGGTGGCCAGACCGCATGATTGGCTGAGATGGCCCAGTTGCGTTCCTGCTCGTTATTCCAAAGGCGGGTATCCCATTGCCCGATGAATCCCGTCCAATCCTGAATCTTCAAATCAACCTTCTGCGTCGCCGACCTGGAACGTCGCATTTTGATCTCCGCCTGCGGCTGCGGCAAGGATATAAATTCGGTTATACCGGCCTTCGGGCAATGTAATCGTCTGGCCTTTTGCGACACGGCATTCGGAGTGCCAGTTTTGGCGAGTGCGAGATCAAACTCCACGTCGTGATATTGGATCTTTGCCGGCAGCATCTCCGCTGGCAGGGCTTTGCCGGTGCCATCGAAGCCCGCTTGAAGTTTTGGTGTCATCGTTGCTCGCGACAGCGAGATCGTAGTGAAGCGCCACCGGTTGCGATTTCACAGCACTCAGCTTCGTGGCCGGCGCGCCGAGGCGGAGTGCAAAGGTCCGCGGTTGATATGGTGTAAACGAAGTACCTTAGCTCACCGTGGCTTATGTTGGCCGGTCCAAGCGGTTGTTCTTGTGCGTTTACTTCACGTGCAGCAGCGACGGGGCCTGCAAAAGAGACGCGCACATCCTGTGCTGCCTTGCCATCGAGCTCCACCATGCAAGAATAATTTCATCGCTTTCTTCGGCTTTCTTCAAAGCAAGTATGCGAACACGTGAATTGTTCAGATGAACGAGAGAAAAGCTGTTGCCGAGAATCGCCCTCGTGCTTCGCTGTTTGAAAGGCGATCAGAGGATCGTTCAGCCGATAGGCCTGCCAATCCGTTTGCGCATCGCGCCAATCTGCCGGCATGCCCGGTGAGCCCAAATACGAACTCGTGGTGACCCCAGTCCTGGTTGGCTTGATCGGTATAGCCGGACTTGCGGCCATTGGCGGTGGGCTCGATGCCCGGGGACCGCATGAGAGTCAGCCGGAGTGTGTTGTCGTTCGGTTTGTCAGAGCCATTTTTGAAGTCGGTCAGGATAGTTGTGCCGAAGGTGCCGGTTTTGTCGGAGAGATCGATCCAGCGATGAGATGCTACCTCGAACTGACGCTCATTCGCATTCGGCCGCTGAATGGTTCCGATGTCCCAGTTGTATGTGGCGTTTTCGATTCGAGGCGCTGAGCGGAAAAGTGGCTTTGAGATTAGCGGCAGACGTCTTCCAATCGATGGCATTGCCATACTCCACGCGATTTCCCGCATCTCCCGCTGACAGACTTACAGTCTGAACAAACTTAGAACCCTTCGGTCTCGCGTGTCGACTTCAAGCGAGACACGAACTGGACCATTTTCCTTGATGCGAATGCGGGCGGGGCCTCCAACAAAAGCACGGGGAGTAGCTTGCTCCTGATCGAAGTCCATGTTCCACGCGGGGTAGACCTTCGGTTTGTCATTGGAGATGGCAAGCCGCACGGAGCAGCGAGCAACTCCTTGTTCAGGCTCTTATCGTAGATACTGGCGACATCACCATCGAATTCAGCTTTACACGATAGCGATCATTCTCGAGGGAGGAATTCTGTAACCTTTCAGCTCTGAATGGGAGATCGAGGCTGGCCGGGAAGAACGCTGTAAACGGCATAACCCACCGAGGGTGTTTTCGCCACAAACAGAACTTTGCTGCCCTCAAACTGCGAGGGCACTTCCTTATCCTCCGCGTCGATGACGCGGACAGATTCGGGGGCACCTCCTGGGAACGCAATGTCGGCTTCAACCACGTCTTCGCTTGCGATATTCAGCGGATTGAAGACAACAATAGGGATCCCGCTAACTTGAGTATCGAGTCCAGAAGCGATCGCTTCGGTGGCGCTCGTCAAAATGCCTGCAAATTGATTCGCCACAATGATGTCATCGTTCCAAGCAAACTCATATGCACGCGGAGTGGCCGTGCCGGCTCCGGTATCGTGAAAATGCCCGGCCAGCTCCAGCATCCAGGCATCATTGAGTCGTTGCTGCGGATACGTGCGTCCTCCCATCCAGGCTGCGGCAACCGAGGCCTTCTCTGCTGCGTCCGCAAGAATTCGTTTTTAGTGATCCAGCGTTTATGATACGCCTGCGAAGTCAGTGAACCAGCGGAGTGGTTGATCAGTTCCAGGTCGCCCTTGTACTGCGGCAGCCGTGCGGACATTGCCGGTGTGATGTCGTTGAAGATTTGATCGGCGGCGGACTCGACAACATGTACTGGGCCGTCGCCGACTTTGACTGGGGCAGCGTCGGCTGCGGCGGCGGCGCTTCTCCCATCGCGAATGCGCGTGCGGCGGAGTGGGCAGTACGGTCTCGCTCTTCGTCACAATGGCTTCGAGCAGCTTCACTGTGGATTCCTGTGTGGCTCCGCCAATATCTCCGGTTCCGACATAGTGGTAGTCGGCGAAGATGCCAGTGACCTTGCCATCGAGATCGATGCGCTTGACCCAGTTCTGCTCATGGGCCTTTGCCTGCGCGAGGCGGCGGCCTGCTGTGGTGGAAGGCGTAGCCCGCTCTTCGCTTGTCAGTTGGGGCGCCGGATGCCGATTGCGGCCCAGTGGGCTCCTTGCTGATGTCGGTATAGACATTGCTGCCATATCCGCCAGGATTAAGCGCAGCGATGACTCCCCTTCCATCGGGGCCAAGCCACATACCCACATTGAAGGGAATTCCCTCCGGCGTCTGTTCGGGTGAGCCAGGACCTCCGATCTTGGGGGCTGGCTGCCATTGCGCATTCAGTTTCTGGGTTGAAAATCCTTTCACGCCGGCGTGCGCCAGAATGCTTGGCAGCGACGCAGGGAAAGCCAAAGCAGTCGGGCAGCATGTATTCGGCGCTTGCCTTGCCGAAATCCTTTCGAAAATATTCATTGCCGTAGAGAATCTGACGAAAGATTCCTTCCGCGCTGGGAAGGTTGACGTCGCCTTCCTCGACCGACGAACCCGCCGGAAACCAGCGTCCAGCTGCGACATACTGCTGCATCCGCGCATAGTCTGCGGGAAAATACTCCTTCATCAGTCGGTACCGATTCGCGCCGGTCCAGTTGAAGACGTAGTGCGGATATCGATCGATGTAGTCGAAGTTCACCCGCATGGTCTTGAGCAGAAACTCACTGATCGTTTGCGGAAATTCCCACCGCCATTGCGTATCGAGATGCGCGTAGGGAACGACATACAGCGTCGGATCTTTGCGTAATATCGGGAGCCTTCATCGTCTGACTACAAGCTATGCCAGGCCTTAGAAGCGCCGTAATGGTCAGGCAAAAAGCGGTTAGACGACTTTGGCAAGTGAATTTGGGTCTGAGAAAGGACATGCGGGGCAGCGGCCTCAATCGCATATTTCTAGCTGTTCATTTGTCGGCCGAAACGCGGCCAGAGTAAATGTGAAGTTTTGCGTGTGAAGAGAGATCTGTAAGCCGGTGCAAATACAGGTTCGATTTTTATCGACTGAGAATGCTCTGTTAAATCGACGAGTTGCTTCGGTGAGAAGCAACTCGCCGGATACTCCGCGCCCGCGACGCCTAAAAGGCGTAGCGGAGGCTGAACTGGAATTGTCGTTCTGAGGCGTAAGTATTTCCCTTTCCATTGATACGTCCAAAGGTCCCACTGGTCGGACCCATGTCTGGATTATCGTAGTTGGGATGGTTGGTGTAGTTGAAGGCCTCAGCCTTAAAGATCAGCTGGTGGTTTTCATGGCCTGGGATGATTTTGAAGGCCTTTTGTAGTGCCGCACTGAAGCTCTGGAAACCAGGGCCGTAGATCAGCCCACGGGTTCCGCTTGGAGCGAAGGTGCCAACCGGAGCCGGGGAGAAGGCTCCGGGATCAAACCACTGATTAGAGTTTTTACCGCCTGAGAACTGGTGATACAGAGTAGGACTCTTCGTGGCGACCCAGAACTGGTTGCCCGACCCGGGGCCAACGCCCGCACGGTCGTTGTTCTGTGACACCGTCTGCGGACGACCCGACTGTCCCTGGATCGTTCCGGAGAACTGCCAGTCTCCTAGCGCGTTGCGGACAAAACCGCTGGTTGAATGCGTTCCGTAGGGGATGTCCCAGACGTAATTCGCCACAACTACATGGCGAGTGTCGAAGTCGCTGGGACCGTACATGATGCTGTTGTCATATGCATTGACGATGTTGGTGCCGTTCGAGGATCCGTAGTCGAGACTTTTTGACCAGGTGTAAGCAATGCCGAAGAGGAATCCTTTCGTAAGGCGGCGTTTTAGGTTGGCCTGCAGGGAGTGATAAAACGATCCACCGACGTTCTCAGCTTCGATAATGGTCGAGTAACCCTTATACGGGCGAAGGGCATCCGGATTGACGCCGGGGTTCGCCTGCACGGTTCCGGGTCGGAGTTGGTTCACGTTCGCGAGTTGCTCTAGATGATATCCGCGACGACCTACATAGCTCAGTGTGAAGACGCCGATGCTCTGGAAGTCCTGTTCCGCCGTCAAATTCCATCCCCAAGCTTCCGGACTTGGGTAGGTGTAAGCATGGGAGGTGAAGGCAAGGGGTGTGGCGTTGGTGCCAATGCCACCAGGATTGTCGACGATGCCGCGAGTCACATTGGAAGCGGGCTGGAAAGGAGCATTCCCCCCAACATGAACCGTGTCGCTGATGCCGAGGCGTTGCATGTAGCGGCCACCTCCGGCACGAAAGACAGTACCCGGCCTCGCCTGATACGCGAATCCCAATCGTGGCTGGATATTGGTATAGACCGTGGGAGAGTAGTCGCTGTCATAGCCGCGGAACAGGCGCTGATAGCCGCCATTCAAGATGCTGTCAGGAACGTGGCCCTTGGCTGCACTCGGGAAGCCGCTTCCCGGGATGACCACGCCGTTCAGAGGGTCGCCACCAGTAATGAAGCCCGTGGAGGGGTTAACAGTAGGAGCAAGGGCCGGTTTGTAATCCTTCTCACTGAAAAAGGCCTGGTTGCCCCAAAGCGCGTGATACGGCATCATGACGCTGTAGCGGGCACCATACTCCAACACAAGCTTCGGTGAAACGCGCCACTGGTCCTGCGCGAAGCCTTCAAACATGTTGCCGCGGAAGAGCGTGTAGGAGCGCGTACCGATCTCGCCGTAAGTGTCAAAGAGGCCAAGAGCGGCATTGGCAATCGCTGCCTTTGACGTTGGAACGGGCGACGCCGAACTGCCGCCGCGCGCATCGGTAAAGACAAACAGACCGTTCTGGTTGTTGGTTGTGCCTGGCCGCGTGTTATCGACGCTGATCTGGTCGTAGTTGTTCTCTCCTGCATACTCCCACAATCCGCCAAACTTCAGAGTGTGATTCCCCCAAACCTGAGTGATGGTGTCGCCGACGTCATAGACAATGCCGCCCGATCGCGACGGGTATGGGCCGCCGTCAAGCGTACCGAAGTTCGACAGTTGAATGGTCGGGATTTTGTTGGGAACTACCTTGGTAGCGGATCCGAAGAGATAGGGGTAGTTGATGCCGTATCTAGTGCGGTTGAAAAGCCCCGACGATGTGTCGATGTTGATATCGACATGGTCAGCTGCACCGGAGACGAAGGCATCGTTAACCATCGTGGGATTGACACTCCACGTGTAGTGGAACACAGCAATCTGATTCGGACGATTGAAAATGCGCGGGTTGGTGTTGAAGTTGCCGAAGTGTGGCTCGTAGTCGTTGTAGTTATAGTTCAGAAGGCTGAAGCGGAAATGATGTGCATCGCTCGGAACGAAGTCAACGACGATGCTGTCCTTACGCTGCTTTTCTGTATAAGGAGCAGAATCGATCCAGTTGTTTGGATTGTTGGACGCATTCGGTGCCGGATAAGCTCGGAGTAGACCAGTGCCATTGGGGCTGAGCTGGTCGGCCGGAATGATATTGCCGGGATATGGAACGCCTGTCGTAGGGTTTACAATTTGCACGGGTGAGTTGTAAAAAATATTAGGCCCGAGCAACTCGCTGAAGTTACCGGTACGCATCAGCTCCGTCGGAACCTTCTGCTGTGACAAATCATCATGGTTGTAGCGTGTCCACTCTTGGCCAAGAAGGAAGAATAGCTTCTTGCGGTCAGGATTGAAGTGCCCGGGAATATAAATGGGGCCGTTTAAATTCCATCCGAACTGGTTGTAATGGAATCCCTGCCGTTTGAGGTGTGCGAAATTGCGGGACCATGTGTTGGCATTGAGGGCGGTATTGCGAAAGTATTCAAAGGCGCTGCCGTGAAAGTCGCTGGTTCCGCTTTTCGGAACTATGCGGATCTGACCGCCCGATGTACGGCCATACTCCGCCGGATAGCTGGTGGTCAGCACCTGCACCTCCGAGGTGGAATCCACATCAGCTACACCCACGCTCGTTCCGTTCGACCGTGTGCGCACCATCGGCGCGCCATCGTACGTAATCACGCTCTCTTGCGAGCGCGCGCCGTTCACATTGATGCCGTTATCAAGTCCGAAAGCGAACGACGCCATCGGTTGGGTGCGTACCACGCCCGGCTCCATCTGCGAGAGATACAGCGGATTCCGGCCGTTCAGCTGGATGCTCTTTACCTGCTCCGGCGTGATCAGTTGGCCGACCGACCCACTCTCCGTCTGCACCGTGTTGGCGAGTGCGTCTACGGTGACGGACGTGGAGGTATTACCCACCTTCATCGCGACATCAACGTGTCGCCCAATGTTTGGGTCAAGATGCACATCATTGAGAGTGATCGTTTGAAAACCGGCTGCTTCTATGTGCAAGCTGTAGACACCGGGCGCTAGATTAGTGATCGTGAAATTGCCGGCTTCGTTGCTTGTGGCATCCCTGTCGATCAGGGTGGCGTCGTTGTGCAGGGTAACCTTTGCGTTTGCAACAACGGCTCCGGATGAATCTGAGATCGTCCCCGAAAGAGACGAGGTGTCAGATTGCGAAAACGCCGGAGCAGCACCTATGACGCCTATCGCCAGAAATAACAAAAGCGCGTGAATGCTTAAGAATGTGTTCTTCAACTCCGCCTCCAAAGTAGAAGACATGGACTGTTGGTTACGACTTTTTCTCTGATCAACCGAGACACGTCCGCTAAGGGACTTCTTCGGTCGTGCCACGAGGTACGCCAGCTGAGTAGTAGGCGATTCTTAAATGAATGACATTAGAAGAGAATTAAATTCGCCATACGCCACCATGGTGCGAACCAGGGTTATGACGATTGACGGCCCTATATCTCTCGGAAAATAGAACATTATTGACGATCCCCAGGAGCAAAGATCGTGGGGTTCACTTTCTAAGAAGCATCTATTTATATTGCAATACCACATACGTCGCAGACCTGTGTACACATTCCCGCCTCGTCTTGTCAACTCAAAAGGAAAGATCATTTGCCAGAGGTTCAGAACACCCTGAAAATGAAGCGATTGAAATACCTGGTGTAAGAGATAGGCTCCAGATGAACAGACCACCGGCAATGAAACGCGCGACTTTGGCGGATGTGACGCGAGCTGCTAGAGGGCCCGATGACAGTCTCGAGAACTATCAATGGACCCCCTTTTGTAACAGAAAAGACCGCAAAGCGCGTTCGTGCCGACATTCAAAATCTCGACTATCGGCCCAATCATCGGCCGTTCAATAAAGGTTGCGACAACGATTCCGTCGACATAGAGAACAGAATGGGCGCGCTTATGTCTACAAGAAGATAACCCTCAACCAGGACGTCTTACAGGTTCTTCGGGGATTTTTATATCCGGCTGAGCTTTTACGACAACTATGACAATCAGCCGGTGGTCTGGGCGCCGAACAACAACGTTGCGGTTCCACGACTGTTGGCTGGGCATTCCACTGATGCAGGGTTGAGCGCGGCCTGAGGCTAATGTCCGTAGAGTGAACGGATGACCAAAGCCGAAGAGATGCTCTCCCCAGTGGGGTCGCTCTTGTCGTCGGGCATGCTTTTGTTTCGCTCCTCCACAGAACCTGAACCTGCTCGAATGAATTTGCAGGTACTAGGGCTGGGGGCCCATCTGCTGCTGCAGCCGATCCATACTGGGTTGTGTGGGCTTTATCAGGCCATACCGGGGGCTGTCCATATCTAAGGTCATTGCAAGTGCGCCCGCAAGGATGAAAGGAAGAATGATCCGTAAGACTGGGGAACCGGTCGTCGCATCAAGTCCTATCACCACTGTCGCGGCAAAGCCGATGAAGAGCAGAAGCCCCCATGCTTCACTTGGAACCCTATTTTCAAATGCCGCGGTCCGCTCCTCCGCCACGTCGATGCTGTCGTTGAGGGTAGAGAGGTAGAGGCCGGTAATAGCATCTCGATGATTCATGGCATAACTTGTAGCGAGTGACCAAAGGCGTGTCTGAAGATCAGTAGTTTGAGACAGGCTTGCCTGCATGGCCTCATTATTGTGCCCCGAGGTCAAGAAGCGAATACGTGCTGCGACATATTGTCGAAGAAGTTGTTGTGTCTGACTTCTGGTCGGCTCTTCGAGGGCGGATGTCCGAAGCCATGTAGTTCCTATTGCATTTGCTTCTTTTACGATGAGTTCTTTTCTAGCGTCGTACCGGCTGACCGCCATTGAAAAAGTAAATCCCATCAAGAGGCCAAAGAGAGTGAGCAATGCTCCCTCTACTACAGATATGAGTTTTGATTCGCCATCTAGTATCTGGCTGCGGGCCCTGCGAATACGGGATCCAAGGAAAAACCCCAGCCACAGTAAGGCAAAGGACACGATAAAGAAAACAAGTGGACGCGTGCTCTGCACAGCCAACCTCCACGCGATTCTCAAAAAATGCGCTCGCAGTTGAAAGCGAGAATTCTATGCAAACTTCAGATAAGAGCCAGAGTGCGGCCATTATAGGTGAAATGAAAAGAGTCGGAGTACCAATTCTGCGGCGCTGTCAGCATTGGAGGAGGCCTAAAGATGCCGTAATGGATGGCAGCTAGTCGAGTTCCTACGCTGATGCGGCTGGTCCATAGGACTCTGCTGCACCTCAATTCGCTTCGTTTGTCGGCCAGTTCAGATGCGCAGAAGAATCTTTCGATTGAACATCCAGTAAAGCACCAGCCAATAGGCCAGCATTACGGCAATGCCCAGCAGCAGCGGTTCAAGGCCCAGGCCAAGGATGGCAAAAGGCTTATGTCCCAGATGGATGTGGAAGCTGCTGATGAGGAAGTCTTCCCATAAATGGGCGATCAGGTAAGCGGCGATCGAGTTCATGCCGACTACAACGAGGGGAAATGCCCAGCCGCGGCGGTTCTTTACCTCAATCACCCAGGAGAACGCTGCAAGGAAAAGAAAACAAACACCGCCGCTGAAGAGAGTCCATGCGGGAGTCCAGATGCGCTTCACAATAGGGCATATGTGACCGAAGTGGAGTAGCAGCGCTACTGCTATGAGAATCGCGGCAGCCTGGAAGAAGCGCTTCACCGGTATTGCCGGCTCAGAGGCGCGCAGCCACCGTCCCCCCGCCAGGCCCAAAAGCATGGTGCCGAGAGTCGGTATGAAGCTGAGCGTGAGATAACCGCCGTCGTTGAAAACGAACGGCTGTTCGCGTGGGAAGAGGTTCAGGAACCATAGATCAAATGCCTGACCCAGGTTGCTGTTCTTGTTCCAATGCGAGAGGAAGCCGGTGAAGTTGTGATGCCAGTCCGGAGGAACGCCGACGGCCGCGTAGTTGAAGCCCGGGCCCGGTGCCGGATAGATGGCCCAGGCTGCCCAGTAACCGACGAGGATGACACCGAGCGCCGTCCATTGCCACCGGGGGCGCGTAAAGGCCAGCAGAAATGCGATGGGGTATCCCAGCCCGATCTGCGTCAGGGTGTCTTCAAAAGTGAAGTTAGTCATGACGCTATGGGTGGAGCGGAGAAAGATTCCGAGCGCAATCAGCAACAGAGCTCGCCAGAAAGCGTGCACGGCCATGTGGGGAAAGCTCTGGCCTTTACGAATGCGACTGGCGATGGAATACGGCATCGCCACGCCGACCAGGAAGGTGAAGCCAGGCTGGATTGTGTCATGCAGCGACATACCCGCCCACTCGACGTGGGTTTGATTGAAAGCCAGGATCCGCCAAAAGACGCTATGAGGATATGCGTGAGATACGGCAGCCCACTGCATCACCTCTCCCATCATCAACAGCATGACGAGGCCTCGATAGGCGTCTACCGCGATGTTGCGTTTTGGGGCTTCGACAGATTTTGCCGTAGAAGCGCGTTCGGAGCTTGCAGCCAGCGGCGCGTGCGCGGTATCGGCGATAGCGGAGTTCATCCCCCCTCCAGGGTGTTGCGTGTAGTGGCGGACGGCTGCAGGGCCGCGGGGAAGGAGTTCACGTTTCGTTTCCTTACCTTTTCTCCCCTTGCGCCGCATCGTATCACGTCTGCCGGATCGCGCGCGCGCCTTGCCTGTAAAGGACGCGGGCCCGACTTTGCGATGCAAGCAGCGGAAAGCAGACAGCAACGCATAGAGTTCGGCACAAATTTACGTCTTGACACAACAATGACAACTGCTACACTTCGTTCTAAATCGAAATAATCCGAAAAAATAGGTAATGGTAAGGTGTTGGATCCAGAAAGGATGCTTCAGCTATGCGCCGTTCCGTCTATTATCTGATTGGCCTGGCTCTGATCTGTCCTTTGCTGGCCTTTGGCCAAAAGGACACCGCCTCCATCGTCGGAACAGTGACGGACAATAGCGGCGCCACGGTTCCCGGCGCTGCGGTGGAAGCAGTGAGTCTAGAGACCAGCTTCACCTACCATGCCACCAGTAACCAAGCGGGAGAGTGGACGATCAGTCCGGTTCGCATCGGCACCTATCGCGTGACCGTCACAGCGGCAGGATTCAGCAAGGCGGAGGTTGGGCCATTCACGCTGGACGTTCAGCAAAGACGGCGCATCGATGTCGCCCTGCAACCAGGATCAATCACTCAGACGGTGGTCGTGAAGCAGACGGTGCCATTGCTGGAGGCGGATACATCGGATCGCAGCCAGGTGGTCGACAGTACTACTATGCAAACGCTCGCTCTTAACGGGCGGAATCCGGTGCAACTGGCTCAACTGGCAGTCGGCGTTACCGTGAGTGAGCCTGGCGCTCGCGATGAACAGGGCTACGGCTTCAGCGCGAACGGCGCGCGTTCACTCGAGAACAATTTCCTGCTCGACGGTATCGACAACAACTCGAATTTGCCGGACCTGTTAAACGAGACCAACTATGTGGTGATGCCATCGGTCGATGCATTGCAGGAGTTTCGCGTCGCAACCAACGCGTATGGAGCAGAGCTTGGACGCGCGAATGGAGCGGTGGTAAACGCCACGGTAAAGAGCGGCACCAACCAGTTCCGGGGAGTGGTGTACGAATTTGTCCGCAATCAGATTTTCGACGCGAGGAATTATTTTGACAGCACGCTTCCGCCGTATCACCAGAACCAGTTCGGGGCGACGCTAGGGGGGCCGATCTGGCGCAATCACCTGTTCTTCTTCGTCGACTACGAAGGACTTCGTGTGCGGCAGGGGCAAACGAATACGGCATTAGTACCGGACGCATTCCAGCGAGCGGGTGATTTCAGCAGCCAACTTGATCTGAACTCACCCACCGGCGTTCAGGATTGCAACGGCAATCCCACGTATGCCGGCGAGCTCTTCGATACCACGAAAACGCGGGCCAGCGCGAGCAGTCCGACGGGCTACTGCGGCGTACCGTTCGGTTATGACGGAAATCATCCGTCGAACGTCATCCCGCTATCGCGGCAGGACGCGTTGGGCGCAAAACTGGCCCAGCTCTTTCCGCAGCCGAATGCGACCGGACTGGGATACAACTTCCTCTCCAATCCCGTGCTGTCGCGTGATCGAAATCAAGGCGATGTCCGCGTCGATCAGACGATCACCGCTAACGACAATGCTTTTTATCGCTTCAGCATGAGCCGCCAGCCGTCCACGATCCCTGGGCCATTCGGCGGAATTGCGGATGGCGGCGGCTTTTTCACCGGTATTGAGAGCAACTCCGGCTACAGCTTTGCAACGAGCTGGACTCACATCTTTACGGCGAAACGGGTTAACGAGCTCCGCCTTGGCTACAACCGCCTGCACTCCAGCCGTTTCCAGTTTAATTACAACGAAGATGTATCCGGCAGCGTCGGTTTTCCCGGAGTGCCGTATGTAGAGGGCACAGACAATGGCGGGTTGCCTCAGATGAGTTTCAACGACGAGGCGACGCTGGGAAGCCCGACCTATCTGCCCTCGGACGAGATACAGAACACGTATTCGGTATCCGATACATTTACGCTGATTGCCGGAAATCACTCTTGGAAATTCGGCGCCGAGTACCGCCCGGAGGAATTCACGATCTATCAACCAGCGGCACCCCGGGGAGAATTGAGCTTCGGGACCCAGTACACCGACAATCCCGCGGCCCAGGGCACGGGAGGCAGCGGCCTTGCAACTCTTCTGACAGGGCAGCCGGGTGGCGGAGACATCAATAACCTGAACAATGTCGATTACAACCGGACCACCTATTCCATCTTCGCGCAGGACGATTGGCGGGTGACGCCGCGGCTTACCGTGAATCTAGGATTGCGGTATGAGTTCTTTGGCCCAGTTCTGGAACGCCACAACGCTCAGGCAAACTTCAACCCTGTTACGGGCAAGCTCGATATTCCGGCAGACAGCAACGCATCGTTAACTCCGACACTTGCGCAGTTGCTTCCGGTGAATCACAAAGCCTCCAACCAATTGATCCACACGGACTATAACAATCTTGGTCCGCGCGTCGGCTTTGCATACCAGGTCGTACCGCGGGTGGTGTTCCGCTCTGCGTTCGGCGTCTTCTATAACGGAGACGAGAACGGCCCCTATAGCAATCCGAGCCCCGGCTTCAATCCTCCATACTTTGCGAGCCAGAGCTTCAACGCGCCTTGCAGTCAGTCCTCGTATAGCGGTAGCGCGCTGGACTGTTCGGTACCCGGGCTCACTCATCTGGCAGAGGGATTTCCGACTACATCGCTTACAGACCCGAATACGCCGAGCCTCTTCTCCCTGCAACTGAATCTGCGCACGCCGTACGTATCGCAGTGGCATGGAACGGTGCAGTATCAGATTGCGCAGAGTACAGTGCTGGACGTCGGCTATGTGGGTTCTAAGGGAACAAAGCTTTATACCTTCAAAAACCTGAATCAGGCAGCGCCAACCCCTGATGCCTCAGCGCCCTATGCACCGCGGCGCCCATTCCCATACGTCGATTCTTCGATCAGCTATCTGGACGCTGAGGGCTTGTCGAATTACAACGCGCTGCAGGCGAAGCTGCAACACCAGTTCGGCTCGGGCGTCTCCGCTCTGGTCAACTACACCTACAGTCATGGACTGGGCAATTCATCGAATGCGAACCTGGGCGCGCAGAACAATGACAGCTTCCGGTGGAGTGCGCATCCCGAACTCGAGTACGGAAATCTCGACTTCGACGTGCGCCATCGCTTTCTTGCGAGCTATATCTGGGATCTTCCGATTGGGAACAACAAGCGTTTCGCCTCGAACATCAACAGCGTTGCGGACTTCCTGATCGGCAACTGGCAACTCTCCGGTATCGTAACGCTTTCCTCGGGCACATGGTTCACGGTGACCGATGCGAACGCCAATTTCGCAAACTCCGATGGACAACAGCGGCCGAACTTTGTGCCGGGGCAGAAGGGCAATGGAAAGCCCTGCATTGCAGGCACGTTCTTCAACACGTGCGCCTTTACAGACCCACAGCCGGGATCGTTCGGCAATGTCAGCCTGAACTCGCTACGGGGACCTGGATACAAGAATTGGGACGGTTCACTGCTGAAGAACTTTCCTATCGGGGAAAGCCGCCGGGTGGAGTTCCGGGCGGAGTTTTACAATCTGCTAAATCATACGAACTATCTATTTGCGGCGGCGGGCCCGCAGAACGCGAACAATTCCACCGTGCTGGGCACCTCCAGCTTTGGGTATGTGACCGCTGCACGTCCACCGCGGCAGATGCAATTAGGATTGAAGTTTTACTACTAGGAGAAAGCATGGAGGACCGTTCCCCCAAATCGCCGCGATCACCAGCGGCGGAGAGCGAAACTTCGGTTGACGGAGTCGTTTCGCGGCGCAGTTTTCTCCAGGCGGGCATGGCATCCGCCATTGCCATTGGCCTATCGCCGACGCAAGGAATCGCACACTTGCCGGAAGGACACGTCCATGCCAAGAGCGTGATGAATGTTCCTTTTGAAGCAAAGGAGCCGCGGCTCGGAATCGTCGGAGTTGGCGGACGGGGCACGAGTCTGCTGGAAGATATGTTGGCGGCGAATGCCAAGGTACGTGCGATTTGCGATGTGGTACCCGAAAAGGCAAAGCATGCGCAACAGTTGATTGAAAAAGCGGGCCAGCATGCGCCTGAGCTTTATACGGAGGGCGATCATGCATACGAGCGCCTGGTCGCGAGAGACGATCTGGATCTGGTGATCATCGCGACGCCATGGTTGTGGCATGTTCCAATGGCGGTTGCCGGGATGCAGAAAGGCAAGCACGTTGCCGTCGAGGTGCCTGCCGCTACCACGATTGATGACTGCTGGCGTCTCGTCAATACCTCTGAAGCCACGCGGCGGCATTGCATCATGCTCGAAAACTGCTGCTACGGGTATAACGAAACCCTAATCCTGCGTATGGTCCGCGCGGGAAGGCTTGGCGATCTTCTCTATGGAGAAGGCGCCTATTTACATGATCTGCGGGAAGAACTGTTTTCAAACAAAGGCGAAGGACTCTGGCGTCGAACCGTGCACACGCAGAGAAATGGAAACCTTTACCCCACACATGGTCTGGGGCCGGTGGCGAATTACTTGAGTATCAACCGGGGTGACCGCTTCGACTATCTCGTCTCAATGAGCACGCGGCAGCGGGGTCTCGATCTCTATCGCAGTGCTCACCTGGAAAAAGGAGATCCGCGCTGGGGTGAACGATACATCGCAGGCGACATGAACACGTCGCTGATCAAGACCGCGCGCGGAATGACGATCACACTGAAACATGATGTATCGAACCCGCGGCCATACGATCGAATTAATACCATCGCCGGAACGAAAGGCATCTTCACCGACTATCCTCCGCGTATTTACCTTGACGGCCAGAACGGCGAGGAGACGTGGGGGAGTCTGGATGCTTTCAAGGAGTACGAACATCCTTTGTGGAAACAGGAAGGAGATGTCGCGCGGAAGGCGGGAGGCCATGGTGGGATGGATTTCATCATGCTTTTCCGGCTTCTCGAATGCATGCGCAAGGGCCTGACGCCGGATATGGATGTGTACGATGCAGCGTCATGGTCGGCGCCAGGTCCACTGAGTCTCACTTCGCTGCAGTCAGGAAGCGCCCCGGCGAAATTCCCGGACTTCACCCGCGGCCATTGGCGCGAACGCGAGGGCTCGCCCATAGGTTACGCAAACGCCTGAGTAGCGTCACCATCTGAATAGGCGTCGCTCTCTTTTCTCGCTCCTCAATCACGAACGTCAGGTCTACGGCGCCGCCGGACCTTGCTCTCTCAAATCATTCAGTGAAAATCATGGGACTGTAAGTCCATCGTCTGGTCCGAAAGCGATTGGAGGCGGGAGGCCATGATATGAATCACGCCATCCTGGTTCTGTAAAGCGCCTTCCGCAAGGATGAATTTACTACGGGCGACGATAAGGCGATTGCGTTCGTAGAGATCGGGAGTGACGATTACGTTCGCTATACCGGTTTCGTCTTCCATGGAAAGGAAGATGAATCCTTTCGCCGTACCTGGTCTTTGGCGGGCGATGACACAGCCTGCAGTTCGCACAAATTCACCGTTTTTGTGTTTCTGTAGGTCCTTAGCGGAAAGTACCTGCTGCCTATGCAGTTCGCTTCGCCGGTAGAACATCGGGTGATGGTCGATCGTCAGTCCAGTGCCTGCGAAGTCGGCGACAAGACGCTCTTCGGTCTGCATTTTTTGCAGAGGCATTGCTTTGGAGTCCTCGCTCAGCAAATTGCTTTTCTGGTGAAGCAGCGGACCTTCCGGCCTACTTGCACGCTCAACCTGCCAGAGAGCATCCCTGCGATGCCCGACGCCATTCAGACGATTCACTGCACCGATACGTGCAAGTAGAGTTATCTCCTTTTGATTAAGTAATGATGCCCGAGAGACGAGGTCCTCTATGGAGTCGAATGCGCCGTCCCTCCCTCGCGATACAACAATGGCCTCCGCCGAGTGCTGTCGCAGGCCCTTTGCATAACAAAGTCCCAGGCGCACTGAGAGAGTGCCATCTGCTTCATGCTCAATTGTGCAGCGCCATTCGGAAGACTGTACATCGATGGGCTTTACTCGCAGCCCATGCCGCTGCGCATCCTTTACCAGTACGGCGGGCATATAAAATCCCATCGGCTGATTGTTCAGGATTGCGCAGGTGAACGCCGCCAGATATTTCACTTTGAAATAAGCCGACGCATAGGCAATCAAGGCAAAACTGGCTGCGTGGATTCAGGAAATCCATAGAGCGCAAACGAGCTGATGTTCTGAATGATGTTTTCCTGCGTCTTGGCATCGATACCATTTGCCGTCATGCCTGTGCGCAAATGACCTTCGAGATTCTTCATGCGTTCCCAGGAGCGACGCATGCCTACCGCACGGCGCAGTTCTTCGGCTTCGGCGCCAGTAAAGTTGGCAACCGTCATTGCCATGCGCAAGAAGCTGCTCCTGGAACAGAGGAACACCAAGCGTTCGCTTCAGCACCGGTTCCAGCGACGGGTGTGGATAGGAAACGGGCTCCTTCTTTTGCCGCCGGCGCATGTAAGGATGCATCATCTTGCCCACAATGGGACCAGGGCGGATGATAGCCACCTGCACGACCAGGTCGTAAAATTTTTCGGGATGGTTGCGCGGAAGTGAAGCCATTTGTGCGCGGCTCTCAACCTGGAACATGCCAACTGTATCCGCACGTTGCAGCGTGCGGTAAACCTCATCGTCTTCGGGCAATTGCGCCAGATCGAAGGTTCTACTGTGGTGTCTCGGAATCAGTTCCAGGCAATCTTTAATGACAGCCATCATGCCGAGTCCGAGCAGGTCTACCTTGATGATGCCCAGGTCGGCGCAGTCTTCCTTATCCCACTGGACGACGGTGCGGCCCGGCATGGACGCGCGCTCCAGCGGCACAACACTGATTGAATTGGCCCTGGCAGATCACCATGCCGCCGGAGTGCTGTCCCAGATGCCGTGGCAGGTCCTGAATCCTGCATGCAGAGTTCCAGATATTTCGCGATGCGCGGATGCTTAATGTCAAAACCCGCATTCTGGAAGGAGTGGGCCATCGTATCCTTCGGTCCCTTCCATTCAAAGTTCGCAACAAGGCTAGAGAGCCGCTGCAGGGACTCAGGATCAAAGCCCAGGGCTTTCCCACTTCGCGTGCCGCCGATTTGCCCCGATAGGTAATGACATTCGCCGTCATAGCCGCGCCGAGCTCGCCATAGCGCTGATAGACATACTGAATGGCCTGCTCGCGCTTGTTCTTCCGAGGGCAGATCAAGGTCAATGTCCGGCCACTCTCCGCGGCTCTCGCTTAGAAAGCGCTCAAACAGCAAGGTCCATCCCGACCGGATCGATGGCTGTGATTTCCAGTGCATAGCAGACAGCGGAGTTCGCCGCGCTGCCGCGCCCCTGGATAAGAATGTCCGTTTCTCTTGCAGAACTCCACAATGTCCCAGACGATCAGGAAGTATCCTGCAAAGCCGAGCTTTGCGATAAGCGCAAGTTCGTGCGGACTTGCTTTTTGGCGCGTTTCGAGCAGATCGGGATCGCTCTTGGCCCATAGCGGCGAATCACGCCCTCTTCGACGCGCTTGCGCAAAAAGCTGTCCATCGTTTCTCCGTCCGGTACGTGATAGCGAGGAAACTCGTAGCCCAGATCATCAACTCAAAGCCCAGGCGGGACGAGAGTTCGACCGTGTTCTCGATGGCCGCCAGGCACATCGCGAAACAGATTCACCATTCTCGCCCGCAGATCGGAGATGCCGCTGGCTATTTATGGCGAGCAGGCGCCCGGCACGATCGAGATCTTCATGGTGACGAATGGCGGTGAATAGGTCCAGAATTTCTCGGTCGTAGGCGGTGGCATATCGTACACCATTGGTCGCCAGCAGCGGCAATTCAATGACTGCGCAATTCGAATAGCAGCCTGGTTGCGCGACTCTTCTTCGCGCTCGCTGTGGCGTTGCATCTCTATATATATGTTCTGAGACCAAAGATACGGACGAGATTGCTCGACTACCTCGCGGCCCGCGGCTTCGCCGCCATGCATCAAAGCAGCTGCGAGCGGCCCCTCATCGCCCCCCGTCAGGCACACCAGGCCCGGGCATATTGTTGAAGATCATAGAATGTCGCCGCGCCTTCTTCCTTTGTGTTCTCGCGCAATCTTAAATCGCGTGATGAGCTGGCATAGGTTCTGATAGCCCTCGCGTGTTTCGCAGAGTAACGGAACCCGACCTGGTTCAGCAGTATGCTGATGCGGCAGCCATATAGGCGGAGTGAGCCGAGCACCCAGGCCTGCAACAGCAATTTCCGCACCGATGTGTGAACGTATCTTATTTAACGCTGGCACTGGTATGAAACCGTGCAGCGCCGTACACGCCATTTCGATCAAGCAAGGCGATAGCCGGCATTTCAAGGTCGACAGCACGTTCGATCAATCCTTCAGGTTGGGACGCTCCTTCAAGAAAGCTAAACGCGCTGGCTGCATGCAATTCAACGTAACGATCAGTCATAGAGAGAGACCATCTTCCAGCTGTCGTGCAAGAGGTCACGCATCATGCAGCCGCAAAGCGGAGAACCATTCTCCGCACATGCTACAAGGTCCCACTGCTCAGATTTCCTGATCGTCCTACTCCACCAATCACCATCAACCAGCCATGGCCCATACACATGGGTTACCTGGTAACGACGCTCATGGAAGTAAAAGGATACAGGTCGCGAATTCTGCAGCGTGACCGAGACCGTTTCGGGTGGACGCAGTTGGCGCATGGCCGTCCGATGTTGTGGAGAAATAGATGACGCAGGTTGTCCCAGAGAAACAGTGAATGGCTCTATCCGGAATGAGTCGGCCGCATGGGTATCCGTGAGTATTGCGCGACCAACATTGTCTTCGCCCACGATGGCCCGTATTCGAGCGAGCGTAACGTCCAGACGCGTCGCCTCAGGGAGCTGCGGCGAAAACATGCCAAGCTGGGTTTTGTTGGCAATGCCTGGTTCACCCTTGAGCGCAACCGCAGTGATGGCAGCACGAGGGTGGTGTGCTTCCAGATCAAAATGCAGAAGTTTAAGCCACATCTGCTTCTCGGTTGTGGGCACTGAAGGCCGGACCGTGCGGTAATGCGCACCTCCCCGCTGAAGCGATAACGTGATGCTGATTGAAGCCAATGCGAACATGTGTTCCTTCGCACGCTCAAGCAAACGATCGAGCATGGCGCCGATGACAAAGAGTAGGGAATCGAGCAAATCAACCGAGGTGTCGAGATCAAGCCTGTCTTCCAGAATAAAAGGCCTCTCCATCGGCCGAAAAAGATGCGGTAGCTTTCCACGTGCCATTTGGCGAAACCGCTGGCCGCCTTCCATGCGGGCGATCAACTCCGCCTCAGGCAAATTAGCGAGCATGCCAAGGGTATGAATGCCCCAAAGCGAAAATGTCTCCGCCTGCTCATCCGTTATATCGAGAACTGATAGTGGTAAGGATGCGAGTGAATCTGCTTCCCGCCCATGCGCGATCACCCGAAAATCGTTGAGTAACAATAAGCCTTTTGCCAAACAGGTCGCTGCATGAAAGTTATGGCTGATCGCAATATTGACAGTAAAACCAAGGGCATTCACACGAGCGAGCACTTTGTGCGCGAGTATCTCAGGAGAACCAAATAGATGTTCAGTTCCGGATATATCAATACATAACAGATGGTCGGTATATTTGTTGATATATTCGACGCGCGGGGAAAATGTCCATGCACACTCGAGCAAAAGATCCCGTGCTAATTGCTCTATTTGTAGGTCACGGAGAAGAATAGTTATATCTGAAAATGTGTCGACCTCAACGCGTGACATGCCATATTCCACCCCTATGTTTCGCGCCTTTGAGTTCAGTGAGCAGACCTGTTGAAAAGGCGGTTCACCATCCAGAACGACACAGGGATGGTCATTTAACGCAGGGTACATTCGCAGAAGAGCCTGAACGGGAAAATCTCCTACATATATACATGCAAACAAATGTGGAGCGATGTTCATCGGCATGCCGCCCATATGGACCGACTATCCCAGGTAGCAGTGGTTGTGCTTTGCGGGGACTTACGCAAAGGAAGGACGGCGGTGCCAGCTTGCGCGAATCTCCTGCGTACAAGTTCTATGGATGGACGAAATCCAGTGAAGACCGTGGCTTCATCACTGAGAGGCTCTGCCGGCTGAAATTGCAGGAGCAATTCCACGCTGCTTTTAGCACAGCCATACTGCGTCAGTAGGATGATGCTCGATTGTGTTCTTTCCGCCACAGCGCGATACCGGAACCAGGTTGCTAATGGAATACGCGACGCGACCTCAGGCGCAAGGCTGCCCATATCGAGGACGATCACGCTAAAGCCTCCTCCCTGCAACAGCAAGTCTGTCACACGCAGCGCCTGCTCTATTCGCGACCATGATTTAGCAGTACGTGAAGTTCGAGGCTGTTGATGCAGGCTATCGGGAGAGTTCCGTTCGCGAATAGGCTGTTCCGGCTGAACACCACATTGTGGTCTTGCTTGTCGAGATGCTTTCGATTTTGATGTCAGCAGATCTTCGATAGCATCGGATAGCCCTTTGACTTCATTGCGCGGATGTGCACCGAACCCTCCGCCATGCAGCCCTCGTTTTATTGGAGGTGCAGCAAAGCATTTGTTCTGTAACGCGAAACTGTATTGTTTCGCTGGTGCTGAATCCGTTGCGCCACAGCGTACCCATAGCAGCCGCTCAAGATCGACACCGGTTGCAGCGGCTGAGAGAGGATCTAGTGCATTCGAGACATCAATCCATGCACAGACCTTTCCTGCTTGGGTGCTCTGCGCAAGAAACGAGAGCGCCACGGCTGTTCGCCCGGAGCATTCTGGCCCTACGAACTCACTGATGGCTCCGACCGGCACGCCACCATGAAGTGCGGTATCCAACTGCTCGATACCAGTCGGAGCAACTGGTCGGATGATCCTAGATGGAGGAGTGAGAGCACAAGCTACCCTTGGCGAGAGTTTCGATTCAATTTGCTGGCGAATTGCAGAAGCGAAATTTGCAGCGCACATCTTCGCCTTATATTCGCCCAAACATTCTGCTCCTTCAACGAAGGATGCACCTCAATATGTGCAGGTAGCTGGCTAAGCTTTTGAAAATATGAGCAATTAAAAAAATTGCACTCATTATCGGAAAAGTTATTTAAAAGACAACTTTCACAAGACTGCGCAATATTCGAACGGCAATTTCCAGTTCATACAAGGAGACGCATTCACGATTGCTATGCGCTGTACTCATATCCCCAGGACCAAAAACCACAATCTCATCGGCGATGGAAGACCACGCGCTGGCTTCTGAGCCAAAGGGAATCGAAACCGCCAGTTTGTCTGTGGCGCTCGCGAAATACTGAACTAAAGCCGCTTCCGCAGGCGTTTCAAAGCCTGCTTCCTGCCTAAGGATGTCAAGAAATGTATGCAGGCTCTCATGCTTCTTCTCCAGACCCGCAAGCATTCTTTGCAATGCTTGCGGAATGCGGTCCGACGGCTGACCCGGAATAGGTCGCCATTCCACAAGCAATTCTGCTCGGCCGGGAACGATATTTTTCGCAGATCCACCGTGGATTGTGCCGATGTTCATCGTGGTGAATACAGGTTTGAAGAAGACGTGTTCTTCTAGTGTTAATTCCTGAGCGAATTGTTCAACGGCAGATACAAAATGTGCAGCAGCATAGATTGCAGAAAGACCCTGATCGGGCAGTGAGCTATGGGCTTCCCGACCAATAATGGTAACGCGCGCCAGGCAGTATCCCTTTCCTGCACGGGCGGGATGCAGGGATGTGGGCTCGCCTATAACGAGGCGGCGCGGGCTCAGGATGCCTGAGGCAATCAAACGCTTCGATCCGAGGCAACCGATCTCCTCATCAGCCGTGAGAACAATGCGTAATCCATTGAGCCATTTGGAAGGTCCTGATTCCACCACTGCCAGCAGGCACGCCAGGAATCCTTTCACATCACAAGCGCCACAGCCGTGCAGCATCTTCTCGCGCAAAAGTGGGTGCAGAGCATCCTTCCAATTGTCTGCATAAGGAACCGTATCGGTATGACAGAGAAATGCCAGATTTACAGCGGGTTCGGCGACGTTCTGTCCCGGAGGGGCTGCAATCAGATTGACTTTCTCAACTCCGGAATGATCAGCATAGACGTCTTCTCGAATTGTCCAGTGCTGTGCAGTGAAGAAAGTACTGGCATAAGCAATGACAGGCCGGTTGGAGAGCGCAGAGACCGATGGTATCTGTATCAGATTTGACAGATGCTCTGCAGCGGTCAACGATCGTTCTCCGCATATGTAGGTATATTCCATACGCGACTATGGAGTTCCTGATATTTGCGCACGATTTCTTCTTCGAGAGGATGCTGCCCGTCACGAAGAATAAAGTTACCGTTTACGATGACGTCGCGGATGGCAGTACGATTTGCTCCAAAGACCAGAAGTGGCAGTAGCGTTTCTGGATCATGCCCAGCAACGGAAATATCATCTAGGGCGATGGAAACCATATCTGCATATTCGCCGGGCTCGAGCGATCCGGTATTGACTCCAAGCGCCTCGGCGCCATAAGTAGTTGCACATTGAAGCAGGCGATTTGCAATCGGCTGAGAATCGATCTGATCGAGCACTGCCCGTTGCTGGTGGGCAAGGCGGATGTGATAATCCAACTCTCTTGCATCTTCCAGCGGATCGATCTGTGCCTGGCTGTCGGATCCGAAAACATGCCGAACGCCAAGCTTCATGAGGGCGTCCACAGGCACGATGCCGTCGCCGAGATTACGTTCTGTGGTTGGGCAGGAGCATACTATCGACCTGTTCGCTGCGAACGCGGAGATTTCGTGTGGGTTGAGATGGATTGCATGAACGGCGACGAATCGCTCATGCAGGAGGCCTTCGCGCGCAAGCAGTTCTACCGGCGTTATCCCATACTCCTGGCTGCATTCCAGGTTCTCTCTTGTCTGCTCTGCAACGTGCATGTGGACCGGCAACGCATTTGTACGTGACCAGGAAACGATCTCGCGGAGATCTTCCAGGGGCACAGCGCGAATGCTATGTGGTGCTACTCCGAATTGAACAACGGACGAGTTGGTTGGATATGAGTCGCGAAGATCGGTGAAATTCGTAAGGAAGGTCGAGCGAGATTCGAAAAATCTGCGCTGTCCGGGGTCGGGCGGCAATTCGAATCCGGAGCGAAGATAGGCTGAGCGGAGGAGCACGATTCGCAGTCCTACCGACTGTGCTGCAGCAATGACCTGCCGAGCTAATGAGTTGGGATCCTCATATGGCCTGCCATCTGGTGCATTGTGGAGATAGTGAAATTCGCCTACTGTCGTAATGCCAGCATGGACCATTTCGAGGAAGCAGATGCGGGCGACATCATAGACATCCTGCGGCGAAAGTTGTGCGGCGGCCCGGTACATTGTGTTGCGCCAGGACCAGAAGTCCTTTCCGCTAACGGCGCGCGACTCCGCACGGCCGCGAATGAGGCGCTGAAAAGCATGCGAGTGAGCGTTTACGAAGCCGGGAAGGAGTGCTTTTCCCGTGAGGTCGATTGGTGCCGTTTGGTCTGCATGCTTTGCAATTCGGCCCGAATCATCAACAGCAATATTCCTGCCGGAAACAAAGCATCCGTGGTCATAGAGCAGTGATGGGCGAAAAGTCTTACTGATTTGCATGGCTTCTTCCGTCCGGCACGATGCGAACGCCATTGCACCACACCTCGTGCACGGAATGGTTTCCCAGCGTGTACAGCAGATCGCGCCAGTCTGGTGAATCAAGAACGACAAAGTCCGCTCGAGCGCCGGCTTCGATGCGCCCAGCATCGTCTAGGCCCAGTGCGTGACACGCGTTTATTGTGCCGGCAACCAGAGCTTCAGAAGTGGCGAGCCCATTCAGGCGCACCGCCAGTCCGAGTGCCCCATTGGTAGAGAACAGGGGACTCGATCCGGGATTGAGATCCGTTCCTACTGCCACGGCCGCACCGGCATCGATCAACTGGCGTGCCGGAGCTTTCGGGATGCCGAGGTGCAGTGAGACGCCGGGCAAGATTGATGCAAGGGTAGAGCTGTCTCGAAACATGCTGTACTGATGCGGTTTACAAGCTTCCAGATGATCGATGCTCAGCGCTTTGAGCCGGATCGCCATCTCTATGCCGCCGATAGAATGAAACTGCTCGGCGTGTACCTTGATGTAAAGCCCGTACTCGAGTGCACTCTCCAGCATGGTTTCAGCCTGCTTTGCGCTCCACGCCTCTTTCTCAATGAAGACGTCGACAGCTGTGGCAAGTTGCCGCCGCGATACTTCAGGAATCAGCTCACTCCGGATCTGGTGAATATACGCGTCGTGCTTGCCTTGGTCATTTGGTGGAAGGTGGATCAGTAGTGTAGGGACAATTCGCGCAGGCACTCTGGAGGCGGTGATGCGGATGAGTTCAAGCAGTCGCAGTTCGCGATCCGGTGTGAATCCATAACCTGACTTCACCTCGATGGTTGTGGCTCCGGAGCGGATCAGTGACCAGAGTCGCCGTTCGGTCAGCGACACCAGTGTGTCGTCTGCTGCATCTGTCGTGGCGCGGATTGTGCTCCAGATGCCGCCGCCGGCTGCGAGTATTTCCTCATACGTCACGCCGGATGTGCGCGCATCGAAGTCACGAAGACGATCGCCTGCCCAGATTGCATGGGTGTGCGGATCAATCAAACCCGGGATGACAGCGCGGCCGCCGAGATCAACGACGCGCGCTGCAGTGCCTGCCCAGTCACGCGCCGCTCCTATCCACGAAAAGTGGTCGCCGGCTATGGCGATGGCGGCGTTGTCAACAAGGGAAATCTCGCGCATTTGCGGGCCATATTTAACGCCTGCACCGGTGGGCGTGGCGAGCTGAGTGATGCCAGTGATGAGCAGATCAGCGTTCATGCAAGGCTCGGCATGTCCAGTCCACGCGCGCGCGCTACTTCCTGCGCCTTCGTGTAACCGGCGTCGGCATGTCGTATCACGCCAAGCGCCGGATCATTGGTAAGACAGAGACGCAGCCGCTCCTCGGCCTCATCGCTGCCATCCGCCACCGCGACCAGTCCGGCGTGCTGGCTGTATCCCATGCCAACGCCGCCTCCGTGATGGAAGCTCATCCATGCTGCCCCGCTCGCGATTCCTGTAGCGTAGTTTAGGAGAGCCCAGTCGGATACCGCATCGGATCCATCCAGCATCGCCTCGGTCTCGCGATAGGGACTGGCGACAGAGCCCGCATCAAGATGGTCTCTGCCGATCACGATAGGCGCGGAGAGCTCTCCTTCCCGAACCATCTTGTTGAAGAGCAGGCCGGCCTTGTCCCGTTCGCGGTATCCAAGCCAGCAGATGCGTGCGGGCAATCCCTGATATGCAACTTCGCTGGACGCGAAGCGGAGCCATTGCTGCAGGCGATCATCATCGGGAAAGAGTTGCAGCAGAGCAGCGTCGGTTTTCGCGATGTCTGCCACATCGCCGGAGAGCGCTACCCAGCGAAATGGGCCGCGTCCTTCGCAGAAGGAATCGCGAATAAACGCGGGAACAAAACCGGGATAATCGAATGCATTCCCAACGCCTGCCTGTTTCGCCTGCGTCCGAAGATTGTTTCCATAGTCGAAGGCGATGGCGCCGTTGCGTTGCATCATGAGTATGGCGTTCACGTGATCCGCAATGGCGGCTTTTACGCGAGCAAGATACGCGGTGGGATCATGAGCGCGCAATGCATTCAAGTCCTCATCCACTAAGGCTGGAGGCAAGTATCCCCACATCGGGTCGTGCGCGCTGGTCTGATCGGTGACGAGATCAGGCGAGAATCGGCGTTGCACCATATCGGGCAGGATCGTCGCGGCGTTCCCTTGAAGACCAATGGAGAGCGCAGTCCTGGCACGTTTGGCCTGTTGCGCCATGCTGATGGCTTCATCGAGTGATGTTGTGGCGCGATCGAGATATCTTGTCTTCAATCTGCGCTCGATGCGGGTAGGGTCCGCTTCGATGCAGATGCTGACACCGCCCGCTAGCTTTACAGCGAGCGGCTGTGCGCCACCCATGCCGCCAAGACCTGCCGTGACGGTGATCGTTCCGCCGAGCGTGCCGTTGAAGTGCTGCTTTGCTGCTGCCTTGAATGTCTCGTATGTTCCCTGCAGGATTCCCTGCGTGCCGATGTAAATCCAGGATCCTGCCGTCATTTGCCCATACATCATCAGGCCCGCGGCATCCAGGCGGTCAAACTCTTCCCACGTCGCCCATCGGGGCACCAGGTTCGAATTTGCAATGAGGACACGTGGCGCGAGTCGATGGGTGTGAACGACGCCGACAGGCTTGCCGGATTGAATCAGCAATGTTTCGTCGTTTTCGAGACGGTCGAGTGTTTCGACTATTCGGTGGTAGCACTCCCAATTGCGTGCAGCTTTGCCGCGGCCGCCATAAACGATTAGCTCTTCCGGCTTTTCAGCGACCTCGGGATCGAGATTGTTCATCAGCATCCGCTTGGCGGCTTCCTGAATCCATCCTCTGGCAGTTCGGGTATTTCCGCGTGCCGCTCGGATCGCTGGTTGGGTTGTCGTCATCTATTCATCCTGACCTTGAAACCCCATATTTTCTCAGAATCGTGCGTCTGCTGGCCCTCGCTTCCCGACCATTGTCTCGAAAAGTATGGAGATGGGGAAGCGGTGTAATCAACCAAAGTTCGATCGCGGATTTTGCAATTCCTGCGAATTTGGCTGAGACTGGCGTACGCCGCATCCAGCGGACTTCATTCTTTTGGGACCACATCAGAAATGTCTCTGTCGCGTACGCTTTTATTTGCCGCTGCCGCATCGGCTTTGATCCCGTGCTGCCGCGCGCAAATCACGGTTGAGAAACCAATACCCTCCAAGGCGCAGATCGATATCGATGCGGGCAAGAATGCCGGCTCCCCGATACCGCGCACCATCTTCGGCAGCTTCCTGGAGCCGATCGGCAATTCCACTTACAACGGACTCTGGGCGGAACTGCTGGTAAATCCATCCCTTGAGGAGAATCTGTGGAGTGCTCGAAATCTTGAAAAGATGGTGCACGAGCGTCAGGAACTGATCGAAGCATCAAATTTAGGGCTGCCCGTGCCATGGGAACCGCTCGACGCGAGGCAGGGGAATCGGTACGAACCGAGATGGGGCAAGGCAGCGAACTCGTGGCGGTCGCTGGTGGTGATGGGAGTGCCGGAGCAGCCTACGGGCATCAGGCAGCAGGTCTATCTGCCGGTGCAGCGCACGCTCAACTACAAAGGCAGCTTGTCAGCTCGTCATCTGAGCGGGCCGACGACGCTGACCATCTCAATTCGCAGACGGAATAGCAGTGATGTGCTCGCCAGTGCAACAGTGGATGCCGCCACAGATCAGTGGAAGCAGTATGGCTTTGAGTTGCAGTTGAAGCAGGATGCTCTGCATCGCCTGGAACCAGCAGATTTTGTTGTCGAGCTCGCAGGCGATGAGCGGGTGGATCTGGACCAATTCTCGCTCATGCCCGCCGACGCGCTGGATGGGCTCGATCCGGACGAAGTAGCGATGGCAAAGGCAATGGACACGCCACTGGTGCGTTTCGGCGGCAATTTCACTTCTGGTTATCACTGGCGTGACGGCATTGGCCCGCGGGAGAAACGCGTCAACATGCTGAACATTGCGTGGGGGATTCCGGAGTACAACACCTTCGGCACCGATGAGTTCCTGCACTTTTGCGAATTGATTGGCGCGGAGCCGCAGATCGCGTTGAATCTGGGCAGCGGCACGCCGCAAGAAGCAGCGGACTGGGTGCGCTATGTGGATGAGCACTGGCATCAGCATGGTGGCCTGCTTTGGGAACTGGGCAACGAGCTGTGGGGTGATTGGAATCTTGGCTGGCCTACGCGAGACGAGATCGCGGGACGCACGCTTGCATTCAGCAAAGCCATTCGAGCCGTTGATCCGACTGCTCGCCTGATTGCTACCGGCGGCGATCCTGACTGGTTCAGCTCGTGGAATGCGCATCAACTGACAAATCCTGCCGGCACATTCGACTATCTCTCTACGCACTTTGTGGTGACCAACACACAAACGAAGTTAGCCCATCCTTCTACCGATTTCATGACGCAGGCGGCATTTGCGCTGCCGGTGGAGCTGGGGCGAAAAATGCGAGAGGATCAACAGCAGATTGACGAGCAGCCCGCATTCGCGCATCGCGCGCATGTCGCTTTCACGGAGTGGCTCTTCATCGGAAACCGCGATGGAGTTCCCAGCTTCCGCAATATGGGCGGTGCGGTGGATACCGCGGGCTTCTTCAACATGCTGCTTCGCAATGCGGACATCGTTCCGATTTCGGACATGACGGGCATCATGGAGTTTGCAGGCATCTGGCAGAGCCGCGGCCAAGTGTATGCTGCGCCCGGATATTATGCGTTCCGCATGTACTCGACCGTGCACCCTGGACAGCCAGTGGAAGCCACGGCAGACGCGGGCAGCTACTCGGTGACGAACGGCGTTTCGCGGCTGCCGGATATCGCAAACGTGCCGTACCTGGATGTTACGGCCGCGCTCGATTCCTCGAAGAAGACGCTTTCGATCTTCTGCGTGAATCGCAGCCTCGATGTCGACATTCCTGCCGACATTGCCGTTCGCAACTTTGCAGCGGCAGGTCTTGCGGAGGTGCAGACGCTGCGCAGCGCGAGCATCAGCGACGAGAACGACGACGATGATCCGCAGCGCGTCGCACCTGTTACGAATCAGGAGCGCGTTCAGAAGGGACGCCTTGAGCACACGTTCCCGCATGAGAGCGTGACGGTGATTACGCTGCGCCAGCCGGGCGGAGGAAAATAGCAGTTCGAGGTTCTAATCCGGCATCCGTACGAGGCCCTGCTGAATAGCTGCGGTAGCGGCCTCGGTGCGTCCAGAGACCTCGAGCTTTCGGATGATGCTGTTGATGTGATTGCGAGCGGTGTTCTCACTGATCTGCAAGGCGTGTCCGATCTGCTTGTTGGTGAGCCCGCGCACAACCATCTCCAGGATTTCCAGTTCTCTTTGTGTCAGCGTCGAACGGACCATGCGCTCCGCCAGGCGGGCGGCAATGCGCGGCGGGATGTGGTGCCTGCCGCCTTGCACAGTCCGGATCGCCGTAACAATTTCCCCCTGAGGCGTGCTCTTCAGCAGATATCCGTGTGCGCCTGCTTCGATCGCGCGGTAGATCTCTTCATCCGATTCATAGCTGGTTAGGACGATCACTTTTGGCGGACGGGGATGGGTGCGAAGGATCTTGAGAAGATCGATTCCGGTCATGCCAGGCATGCGCAGATCCAGCAGCAGCACATCGGGCGTTTCGCTGTCGACTAGCTGCAGCGCCTCTTCGCCTGTGGAGGCTGCTGCGCAGACCGTGAGGCCGGGAATGGTGGAGAGCATGCTTGCCAGACCGGCTCTGACTACCGGATGGTCATCGACGAGCAGGATTTTAATGTCACGGGAAGAATCTGTAATTGCCAGTGAACGCTCCCTCGCCGGCGAAGCGCCCGAAGCCCTCGCCTGGGAGCTGTGCTCAACGAATCGTGACGATGACATGCCGCGCGGCCTGGAAACCATAGTTCATATGTACTAGATCCCGGTGGTTAGGTGCACTCATGGCGCAACTAAACTGACGATACCTAGAATTCTTTGCGGTGTAGAAGACGTGTGTGAGCCGGCTTTGAAACCGGTTTCATTCTAAGAAGAGACGAGAGGCAACGAATCTCTCCGTGTAAAGGCGTTCGCATTTGAGGAGGCGAATTATGAAAGCATTCCGGCAAGTCGCTGCGGCACTTTGCCTGCTGTTTGTGTGGGCGGTGGGTTTATCGGTCCATGCGCAGACCAACCAAGGTCAGATGGCTGGCAACGTCGCAGACCAGAGCGGCGCTTATGTTGCGGGCGCAACCATCACCGCGACGAACGAGGCCACAGGCTCCGTCTATACAGCCATTTCGACGAGCGCTGGCGCGTACCATTTCCCATCGATTCAGCTCGGTCGCTACACGGTGAAGACCTCAGCTCCGGGCTTCAAGGAAGCGATCAGCACCGGAGTTGAAGTCCGCGTGAGCACTGTCACCGCACTGGATATAAAGCTCGCGCTGGGTAGCAGCAGCGAGACTGTTACGGTCCAGGGGAATGCGCCCACGATCCAGACGCAGTCATCCGATGTGGGTGGAACTGTCACTTCCCGGCAAATTGTGACCCTTCCGCTTGCTCTTGGCGGCGTGGGAGCGATGCGCTCACCCGAGGCTTTCATGTTTCTGATCCCCGGCACAACCGGTCCCGGCAGCGCGAATAGCAACAACGGCATATTCATCAGCAAGCTCGGCGGCGGACAGAACTTCGGCGCTGAGATTCTGCTGGACGGCGCTTCGGTCATCCGGTCGGAAAACGGCTCCTCATTCGACGAAGCGGCGCCTTCCGTGGAATCTATCTCTGAGTTCAAGATCACCAACTCCACTCCGGCGGCAGAATATGGCCGCACTACAGGCGGGATCGAAACATTCGTCACTAAGAGCGGCACCAATAGCTATCACGGTACGGCTTACGATATCTTCCGCAACGAGGCGCTGGACGCGAACGACTGGTTCAATAACGGGAACAAAGCATATCGCCAGTCGATCGGCGATCCGACGGAAAGCAACTTCAATCGCCCGAACGACAAGAAGAATGACTTTGGCGGAAGCCTGGGTGGACCGGTCCAGATCCCGCACGTGTACAACGGCAAGGATAAGAGCTTCTTCTTCTTCCTGTGGGAGCAGTACCGGCAAAGGCTGGGCGGTACGACGGTCAGCAGCGTTCCCACGACAGCAGAACGCAATGGGAACTTTCAGGATCAGTTGATCAACGGCACGACTGGCCAGATCAACCCCTGCGACGGCAGCCCCATTTTCAATGGTGAGATTTTCGATCCGGCGACGACTCGCACTGTGAATGGCGTCCGCTGCCGGCTTCCTTTCGGCACCCCGCCTTCCAGCCCGAATGGGCCGTTCCCGGCGAATTTCAACGTCATTCCGCAGAGCCGCTTCAGCAAGGTCGGTACTGCTGTCGCCAATCTGTATCCTGCGCCAACATCTCCTGCGCTGAACAATAATTACAGTCTCTCTTCCTCCTCGCTCGTCGTAAACACCACTTACACGATCCGCATCGACGAGGCGATCAACGCCAAGAACAAGCTCTGGGGCTCGTACTCTTCGCGCGACAACGTTCGCAACAACCCAACGAACCGCGCATTCCTGGGACCCCAGGACTACGCGACGCAAATCCAGAACTTCATTACTCACTTTGGTCGCGGCGGATGGGATTATGTGATCACGCCCAACGTCCTGAATCACCTGAACATCGGCTACAACCGGACGAATTCAATCAACTACTCCTTCCAGGCCGCAACCGGGATCAACTATGCCCAGCAACTCGGCATCGGGAACATCACGACCGGCCTCCCGCATTTTTCAATCGGGGGCTATAGCGATCTGAGCCGCAATCAGAATGACGATAATGTCGATAACGGGATCAGGGTGAACGATTCTGTAAGCTGGCAAAAGGGCCGCCACAGCTTCAAATTCGGCTTCGATTATCGCTATCAACAGTACTCCGCGATCGCGAATGGCGGGCTGAATGGAAGTTTCAGCTTCCAATCCAGCACGACCAAGGCGAGCCAGACCGGCGGTTACCAGAACGGCACCGGCAACGGCTTCGCGAGCCTGCTGCTCGGTACGGCCGATTCTGCAAACGTCAGCGTTCCGTTCCATCAGGCGCAGTGGATTTCGGATTATTACGCAATGTTCGTGCAGGACGACCTCAAGGTTTCCAACAACCTTGTCCTGAACATCGGCCTGCGTTACAGCATTGACCGTCCGCGCCGCGAAAAGGCAAATGACACCTCGAACTTCAGCACCACGGCGATCGATCCGAAGAACGGTCTACCGGGCGCGCTGGAGTTTGCTTCCAACTGCAACAGCTGCAACCAGCGCTGGGCTGATACCTGGTTCAAGGACGTCGCGCCCCGCATCGGCTTTGCCTTTACGCCTGGGGGCGCTGCAGGCAAGACGGTCTTCCGCGGCGGCTTCGCCGTGATGTATGGGCCGCTTCAGTACAGCGACTTCGGTGGAGCGATGCGAACGGGCTACACCGCCAATCCTTCATTTAACTCGAATGGCTTCGATCCCGCATTCGACATAGGCGGCGGATTTCCCGCCTATCAGGCCAGCATTAATCTCGATCCTGGCCAATACGACAACGGCAATGCCGACGCGCCGGTTTCGTTCAGCAATTTGATCAAATCGAGCTATGGTCGACCCGGGCAGGTAAACCAGTGGAACCTGCAAATGCAGCGTGAGGTCGCCAGGGACATGATCATGACGATTGGCTACATCGGCAGCGCCGGAGCGCACCTGAAGTCGCAGGAAGAGAACCTCAACAACATGCCGAAGTCAAACTTTGCGCGTGGTGATGGTCTCGTGAGCCATGATCTTGGAGCGAATGGTGTCACACAGCCATACACAGCGTTCAACGGACAGGTTCAGCAGGCGTTGCGCCCATTCCCGCAGTATGGCTTCATCGCGACCGACTGCTGTCTGCAGAACGTAGGACACTCGTCCTACCACGCGCTGATCGCCAGTCTGGAACGCCGCTACTCGCAGGGACTGACTCTTCAGGCCTCATATACGTGGTCAAAGACGATTACCAATGCCGACTCCATCATTAATGTCACAAATGGAGTTACGCAGGAGCAGGATCCATTCGACTCCAAAAGCCAGAAAACTCTTTCAAACCAGGACATTCCTCAGACGTTTGTCCTCAGCTATCTGTATGAATTGCCGTTCGGTAGGAATAAGAAGTTTCTCTCGGGGAGCCGTGCTCTCGATCTTTTGGTCGGCGGCTGGCAGGTCGGCGCCGTACAACGCTACCAGTCGGGTGAGCCGTTCTCCTTCGGTTGCGCGACCGGCATTCCGGGCTGGGACAATTGCATCAGCTTCACTCGTATTCCAGGGACCTCACTTTCGAGCAATGCCCGCCGCAGTGGCAAGCTGGATCCGTTCCGCGAGTTGAAGAACAATAACTCCCTGCCGGGACCAGATCCTAATGTCGATTCGATCTTCAACGGATTACTGATTCCCCTGGGTCCGGACGGAAAACCTGACAATGCCGGATATGCAGCTTTGCAGACGAATCCGGCCCTGATCGATCCGAATACGGCTGATTACAGAAGGCTGCGGGCCCGCCAGACGGGTAATTGCCCAACGTGTGACAATGGGGGTTTCCTCTTCGGCAACGTACCACGCGTGACTGGCGAAGTTCGTAACTTTAAGTACTTCAATGAGGACTTCAGCATCATTAAGGCCTTCCCGATCACAGAGGCCGTAAACTTCAACTTCAAGGTGGAATTGTTGAATGCCTTCAACCGTCACGTTTTTGCGACGCCAGACGTAAATCCGCTTGATCGCTTTTTCGGCGTGCCAACAAGTACCATCAACGGTCCACGCAATATCCAGCTAACAGCGCGTATTCAATTCTGAGAGACGGGCATTGATCTTTTCAGATTGAACTACTCTGACAAACCACAGCGCCATGCGGCTGGAGCGATTCTTTCCCATCGCTCCAGCCTTTCTCGTGTCATGGCCGGACTGTGGAACGTAATATTGTGAGAGTTACGAGCCAGTCTGAGTTTCTGGAAACAAATACTGTATGTGCTGTAGGCCCACCCTGCTTTCGTCTGTTCGATCCAATCTCTATTGGAGCAGCGCGTTCCTGTTCATAATGCTCCTTTGTGGATCGCTGGCGTATGCACAGAGTCAGGATGTCGAGAGCGCTATGCGGCTGGGCGCGGCGGCGATGCAGGCCAACCGCTACGACGAGGCAGAGCGCGAGTATCGAAAAGTTGTGAGCCTGGCGCCCGAGGATGCGGAAGGGCATATGAACCTGGGGTTGGTACTTCTGCGAGAAGCCCGGGTGCCGGATGCAATTGCCACGCTCGAAAAGGCGGCGCGGCTTGAGCCAAAGCTTCCCGGACCGCACATGTTTCTCGCCATTGCTTACTTCGAAGCAGGGCGTCTGGATTCCGCGAAGAAAGCAGTGGATGAGGAACTGGTTCTGACGCCTAAGAACGTACAGGCGCTTACGCTTGCGGGCACGATTGCGATGGCAATGGATAACCCGGCGGATGCTGTATCGACGCTCGATCGCGCATCGCGCCTGTCGCCGGACGACCTGGATCTTCTCGATCTGCGTGGTCGCGCGTACCAGGCAGTTGCGAAGCAGATCTACCAGCGGATGTATCAACTTGCGCCGGATTCATGGCAGGTGCACCAAGCGCGGGCGCGGCTCTACGACGAAGATCAGCGGTATAAGGAAGCAGCCGACGAATATGAGGCGGCGTCAGAAAAGAATCCGCAGGATTTGAACCTCTACGATCAGCTTGCTCTCGAGTACAGGCACCTGGGAAACCTCGATGCGGTCGAGCGCACGTTTGTCCGTGAGAGGTCGATTGCTCCTGACGACCCGCGTGCGTTGCTGAATTTGGGAAGCATCCAGATCGAGCGTGGCCGTGCGAGCGAGGGTCTGCCGCTGGTGAAGCAGGCGCTCGCGAAAGAGCCCGGCAACTCACGCGCCTATTACTACCTCGGTCGCGGATTGACGGATACAGGAAATGATGCAGATGCCGTTGCAGCGTTTGACAGATATCTCGCCATGGAGCCCGAGGGCGATCTGCGCGAGCAGGCTTACTACACGATGGCGCGCCTGTATCGTAATCTGCAGAAGCCGAACGACGCGCGGAAAGCTCTCGATGAGTTCCAACGGTTGAAGCAGGAGCGGGACGCGCGAGAGAAGCAGAGGGTCGATGCGTTTCGCAAACAATAGCGATGCAATGGCTTAGAAAAGTCACCATCTGCAGTTTCTTTTTGGGTGCGCTGTGCTGCGGGCCTGCGCGGGCCCAGGGGGGTGGCGGGGGTACACCTTCGAGTGCGGCGGAATTGGGGCGGTCGCTGGTGCTCGAGCACAGAGAGGTCGAAGCGCTGCCGTATCTGGAGGATGCGCTTCGCGGCGGTGACACCTCCCCTGAACTCCGAGATATGACGATCAAGACGGCGGGGGCTGTTGCCCTGCGGCAGCGGGCGGCCGGGGACCGTGATGGCGCGCTGGCCACCTTACTGGCAGCCAAGGCGGCGATTCCGGACAGCTTCACACTGCTCTTCGATCTCAGCATCGTGGAGGATGAGCTGCGGCTTTACCGCGATGCGGAGCGTGCGATCGGGGAGGCGCGCCGCATTGAGCCCGGGGACCTGAAGGCGCTCTATGCGGAGGCACGGGTCAAGATGGACCTCGAGAACATGGCGGCGGCGGAGCGCGATATGCGCGAGTATCTCAAGGCGCGGCCGGACGATGCGACCGCACATTACGGTCTGGGGCGCATCCTCGCGATGACGCAGCGCTCCGATGAGGCGAAGGCGGAGTTCGAGCGGTCCATCTCGCTCGCGCCCAACCAGGCGGAGTCGTATTACCAGATCGGGCAGATGGCACTCGATCATGGCGATTATGCGACGGCACAGGCAGAGTGCCGGAAGGCGCTGGAGCGTGATCCGAAGCATGGCGGCGCACTGGCGGCGCTGGGCATCGCGGCCTACCGGCTGAAGCAGTATCCGGAGGCGGTCGAGTCGCTGAAGCAGGCGGTTGCCGCCGATCCCAACTATCAGACCGCACATTATTACTATGGGCTTGCGCTGGGGAAGGCGGGGCAGAAGGAAGCGTCCGAGCGGGAGCTGAAGCTGGCAGCGCAGATGGCCGATGAGCAGAACCGGCGTGAGTCGCAGCGGCTCCAGCTTAATGCGCATCATTGACGTAAGCTAGGCGTGAGATCGAAGGGACTCGGGATGCAATCGACGACGCCGCTTGCGGAGACGAAAGAAGGGACGACGCCGCCGACAGAATTTCGCCAGGCGCTGGGATTGTTCGATTCGATCATGGTGGTGGCCGGCATCATGGTGGGGTCGGGCATTTTCATTGTCAGCGCGGAGATTTCGCGGCAGGTGGGAAGCTCCGGGTGGCTGCTGGTGGCGTGGGTCATTGCTGGGTTCCTGACGGTGGCCGGGGCTTTGTCGTATGGCGAGCTGGCGGCGATGATGCCCCAAGCCGGCGGCATGTATGTCTACCTGCGCGAGGCCTTCTCGCCGCTGCTCGGCTTCCTCTACGGCTGGACGCTGCTCACCGTGATCCAGACGGGAACGATCGCCGCGGTGGGCATTGCGTTCGCGCGCTTCAGCGGGATTCTCTTTCCGGCGATCCGCGAGGACCGGTACCTGATCGCGCCGGTGCATCTGTCATCCGGCTATGCGCTCTCGCTCTCGACGGCGCAGCTTCTGGCGATCGCGATCATTGTGCTGATCGCGATTGTGAACTGCTACGGGGTGCAGTGGGGCAAGCTGATCCAGAATGTGTTCACGGTGGCGAAGCTGGGCGGCATGGTGGCGTTGCTGGCGCTGGCGGCGGTGTTCTGGTTTCTGCATCCGGGCGTGCTGCGGGCCAACTTCGCCGCGCCATGGCACCCCTTCAACGTGACACCGATTCACGGGCTGGAGGCGACGACGGCGTTCGGTCTATTCGTAGCATTGTGCGTCTCCCAGACCGGCTCGCTGTTCGCGGCCGACTCATGGCACGACATCACGTTTGTGGCGGCGGAGGTGCGGAACCCGAAGCGCAACCTGCCGCTTGCCCTGGCGATCGGGACTTCTGGCGTCATTGTGCTCTATCTACTCTGTAACCTCTGCTATCTCGCGGCTCTGCCATTCCATGCCATCCAGACTGCGCCGCAGGACCGGGTGGCGACGCTCACGGTGGATGCGGTGCTGCCGGGGCTGGGGCGGATGGCAATGGCCGTCCTCATTATGGTGTCGACGTTTGGAACCGTGAACGCGATGACGCTGGCCGGCGGGCGCGCGTGCTATGCGATGGCGCAGGACCGTTTGTTTTTCCGGCGCGCCGGGGTGCTGAACCGGGCGCGGGTGCCGGGTTGGGCACTGGCGATCCAGTGCATATGGTCGGCGTTCCTGGTGCTGCCGCGCACGCACGATCCGGCGACCGGAGCGTACGGCAATCTCTATAGCAACCTGCTCGATTACGTAATCTCGGCGGCGCTGCTGTTCTACATTCTTACGGTTGCGGGGCTGTTCCGCTTGCGGCGGACGCGGCCGGATGCACATCGTCCTTACCGGGCGTGGGGCTATCCGTGGCTGCCGGCGCTCTACATTGCGGGCGCGGCGGTAATCCTGGTGGTGCTGTTCCTCTACCGGACGACAACGACATGGCCGGGGCTGCTGATTGTCGCCAGCGGAGTGCCGATCTACTTCGCGATCCGGCGGCGTAAGGTTTGAGGGTACCCCCTCCCCCTCCCCTCCGGCAGTGTGTGCTGTAAGCCTCCTGTTTTCTGCGGGTTGGGCGGCGTGCCGATGGCTAAGTGCGGTGTCTAAAGGACTTAGGTGCTAAAGATGTCCAAAGAAAGGACTTAGCACAAGCCCATGTCCCCAACATCAGGGACATGGGGTACCCGAGCCTCCTGTTTTCTGCGGGTTGGACGGCGTGCCGATAGCTAAGTGCGGTGTCTAAAGGACTTAGCACAAGCCCATGTCCCAACACCAGGGACATGGGGCACCCGAGTTGCTCAAATGGAACAAGCCACCGGGCTGGTGGCTTGTTCTTCTTTGATCTCTATTTCTATTGTAGCGAGTGGAGGGGAATTAACCGGCAGGTTTCCGGGGCTGGCGGGGCACGTTGGTAATGGAGATATCTAAGTGGCGAGCGTTTGATGGACTATAGGCGCCTGTGCTGTTCTCGTCGGTTCAATGACCGCGGCGAGCTGGGAACAAGGGTAGGGAACTCAAAGGGTGGGCAGGAAGAGGGTGAAGGTGGTGCCGTGGCGCGTGGGGTGGGTGCAGGTGCGCATGTGGATGGAGCCTTCGTGTTTCTGCACGATACCTTTGCTGACCCAGAGGCCGAGGCCGGTGCCTTTTTCGTCCTTGGTTGTGAAGAATGGCTGGAAGAGCTTGTTGGCGGAGTCGCCGGGGATGCCGGCGCCGTTGTCGGCAATGGTGACGCGGACGCCGGGGCGCTTGCGGTTTCTCCAATCGTAGGTGGAGGAGATCCGTATCCTGATCGCGCTTGCGCCGGCTTCCAGTGAATTGCCGATGAGGTTCAGAAAGACCTGGCGCAGCTCGCCGACGAAGCCAAAGACGGTGACGGAGGTGCGGTTGTCGATCTCGATCACGGTTCCGGCTCTGGCGGCCTTTTGGGCGAAGAGGGCGACGGCGGTGCGGATGGGGTGGTCGAGATCGACCGGGGCGGCCGTCTTGCCGTCGCGATAGAACTCGAGTGTCTGACGGGTGATGTGGGATACGCGGCTGAGCTCGGCGCCGAGGGTTTTCAGTTGCTCCTGCGCCAGTGAAGAGAGGCCATCTTCCTGGCTCAAGAGGAACCAGAGATTGACGATGGCTTCGAGCGGGTTGTTGATTTCGTGCGCGATGGTGGCGGCCATGCGTCCAGCGGCGGCGAATTTTTCAGCTTTACGCAGTGCGGCGTCGGATTGCTTTTGCCGCTCCTCTGCCTCCCAGCGGTCGATCAGGTCTGCCGCCTGACGGGCGAGGATGTCCAGCGAGCGGAGCGTGCGCTGCGAAGGATCGTGCGGCTCGTGCCAATGGGTGGAGATCATGCCGAGCAGCTTGCCGCTGCGTGAGACCAGCGGTGTGGTCTGCATAGCGCGGATGCCGTTCCGGAGATAAACCTGCAGGGCGGGGGTCCCTACCAGCCAACCGCATTGCTGAACATCCGGCACCACGATGCGAGCGCCGACGCGCAGAGATTCGCCGCAGGCGGTCTGGCTTCTATTGCTGACCCATTGCCACAGATCGACGGCTTCGGGGCTGAAGCCGCGAGAGACCAGCAGGCGGAGCTCGCCGCCGCCGCCGCGCTCGGGGTAGAACTTCTGCATGCTTCCCAAGTCGGAACGCATGATGACGACAGCGGCTTCGAGGAATTTTTCGTACAGGCTGTCGGGCGAATCTTCATAGCTCATTGCCGAGCTGATGTTCTGCAAGTGCTGCAAGTCGGCAAGATCATCGGCCATGCGCTCCTCGCTCTCGCGAAGCGCCTCTTCTATGTTCTTGCGATCGGTGACGTCGCGGGTGCTGCCGCCGACGGCGATGACTTCGCCGTTTCCACCAAAGACGGGGAAAAAGATGTAGTCGTAGATGCGAGGGCCATTGGTGCCATTGAAGGGGACATCGCCGCGGATGGGCTTGCGGGTGACGATGACCTGGTCGATTTCGCGGTCGTGCATGGCTGCATGCCACGGCTCATATCCGAGCTCGAGGCAGGTCTTACCGATGGCTTCTTCCCAGGTTCGCCCCCACATGGCGAGCAGGGCGTCATTGGCATAGACGAAACAATGGTTGAGATCGAAGACGTAGCCGAGGTCGGGAGTACTGGCGAGTACGGCTTCGTAAAGGCGCTTCCAGTCGAGAGTCTCGAACGAGCTGTAGACCGCACCGGAAAGTGCGGCGGAGTCGTCCGGCAATTCGTCGGTCTGCCGCTCGATGGCGCCGTTGCGATCAGGCAGGGCATTCGGCGCGCCGGATGCCATCAATTCTCCCTCTCGTTGTGCCACTAGGCTTTGATCCTGGAAGTGAAGGAATTTCAATGCGCCGCAGGTGTGCATGGGCCCAGACAGTAAGAGTGCGGCTCTAGTTATATCAGTTGCCAGACGCCGTTCCATAAGCGGAGGAGGCGGAGCGGGTTGTGGTCCTGGAGTGCGGCGGGCAGCGCGTGCTGGGGCAGGCCCTGGTAGCAGACAGGGCGGGCGAAGCGCAGGATGGCCTGGCTGCCGACGGAGGTGGAGCGGCCATCGGAGGTGGCGGGCCAGGGGCCGCCGTGCACCATGGCGTGCGTGACCTCGACGCCGGTGGGGAAGCCGTTGTAGATGATGCGGCCAGCCCTGGTTTCGAGGATGGCAATCAGGCCAGGGTTGTCGCGGAGATCCTCATCCGTGCCGAGGATGGTGACGGTGAGATGGCCGGAGAGCGCGCGGGCGGCTGCGAGCATACGGTCGCGGTTTGTGCCGGTGATGAGCAGGGTGGAAGGGCCGAAGAGCTCTTCGTGGAGCGCGGGATTGGCGGCGAAGGCGGCGTAGTCGATTTCGAGCAGCGCGGCCTGCGCCGCGAAGCCGGTGGATATGGATTGGCCGGTGGTGGCCTGGAGGCTCCCGCGGTCCTGAAGCCCGTGGGTATACGTGCGGGCGATGGTGGAGGAGAGCAGGGAGAAGGCAGGATTTTCGGCGGTGAGGCTGCGGAGTTTGTCGAGGAATGGGGGTTCGGGGGCGTCGAGGAAGACGAGGCCGGGCTTGGTGCAGAACTGGCCCGCGCCAAGGGTGAAGGAGGTGTGGAGGCCGACGGCGATGGATTCGCCGCGTTCCTCGAGTGCGCGGGAAAGGATGAAAACGGGATTGGCGCTGCCCATCTCGGCGTAGACGGGGATGGGGTCGGGCCGGGCGGCGGCGAGATCCATGAGGGCGCGGCCTCCCTTGAAAGAGCCGGTGAAGCCGACGGCGCGGATGGCGGGATGCTGCACGAGCGCGGAGCCGATGGCGTTGCCGGCGTCGAAGAGCAGCGAGAATGTTCCGGCGGGGAAGCCGCTGTCCGTGATGGCCTCGCTGAGCGCGCGGCCGGCGATCTCGCTGGCGCCGGGATGTGCGGGGTGCGCCTTGACGATGACCGGATTGCCGGCGGCGAGGGCGGATGCGGTGTCTCCTCCGGCGACGGAGAAGGCGATGGGGAAGTTGCTGGCGCCGAAGACGGCGACGGGGCCGATGGGGCGGAGCATGGAGCGGATGTCGGGTTTGGGCGGGGTGCGCATGGGCTCGGCGGTGTCGATGCGCGCCATGACCCATGAGCCTTCCTCGACTACGGAAGCAAAGAGACGGAGCTGATTGCTGGTGCGGGCGACCTCGCCGGTGAGGCGCGGGCGGGGGAGCGCGGTCTCGATGTGGGCGCGGTCAACGAGCGCGGCGGAGGCGGCATCGATGCGGTCGGCCATGGCGCGCAGCAGCTTTGCGCGATCTGCGCCGGAGGTGGCGGCGAGGTGTGGGGCGGCTTCCGCGGCTTGCTCGGCGGCGTGGTGGAGGTCGGCTGCGTTCGCGGAGTGGAAGCCGGGCGGGACGGCGCTGCCATTGCCGGGCGAGAAGGCGTTGAATACGTCGCCGCTGCGGTTACCGGAACGACCGGCGATGAGGGAGACGCCTTCGAGGGTGCTCACGCGCGTGCTCCTGCTCCACCCCGACCTGCGAAAACCGCGCCGGCCGGGGACCCCGGTGCGGGTTCGAAGGCGGCGGCGGGGATGCGGGGACGTGCGGCGAGCGCGGTCTGGAGTGTCTGCCGGGCTGTGCTCAGCTCTTCGCCCGCGAGCTCGAGGCGCGGCGGGCGTACGCGCGCGGAGCCGACGCGCGTCTCCTGCTGCACCCATTTGATGAGCTGGACGAATTTGGGGACGGTGTCCATGCGGAGCAGCGGGAGGAACCAGCGGTAGAGGGCGAAGGCTTCGTCGCGGCGATTTTCGGAGGCGAGCTGGAAGAGCGCGACGGACTCGGCGGGAAAGGCGTTGACGAGGCCGGCGATCCAGCCGACCGCGCCAGCGGCGATGCCTTCGACGATGGCATCGTCGACGCCGACGAGGATGCGGAGGCGATCGGCCAGCAGGCTGCGGATGGCAGCGATGCGGCGGACATCGGCGCTGGATTCCTTGACGGCATGGAGATTGGAGTGGGCGGCGGCGAGCTCGGCGATTTGCCCGGGCAGGAAGTCAGTGCCGTAGGCGATGGGGTTGTTGTAGAGCATTGAGGAGAGAGGCGTGGCGGCGAGGATGGCGGCGACATGCGCGCGCATTTCCCGCCAGTTGGTGGAGTAGACGTAGGGCGGGAGAACCATGAGGCCGCTGCATCCTGCCTGCTCGGCTTCTTTCGCGAGCCGGATGGCGGCGGCGGTGGAGAGCGAAGAGATGGCGGCGACGACGGGAGCCCGGTCTTTTACGGCGGCGACGATGTTGCGCAGGATGGCGATTTTCTCATCGTGCTCGAGTGTGGCGCCTTCGCCGAGCGAGCCGAGCATGACGAGGCCGGTGCATCCATTGCGCAGCATCCAGCCGGCGTGCTGCCGCATGAACTCGTGATCGACGGAGAGATCATCGCGAAAAGCGGTGGTCATTGCGGGCATGACGCCATTCCAGATCATTGGACCTCCTGTTTGCGATTATCGCTGCGGGCGCGCGCCCATGGCGGAAAGCGGGACGGGAAAGAGCGGCGGCCGCACAGAACCAGTGTGCCACCCGAAGAGGGCCTGTGTGGCGGGACCGCAGACGCGCCCCTGGCAGGGGCCCATGCCGCAGCGCGTCTGGCGCTTGGCGTCGTCCCAGTTGTCGTAGGCGGTGAGTGCTGCGTGAGTGATGTCTTCGCAGCGGCAGACGATCGTGTCGGGCTGGGCGAGGTTGAGCAGCTCGGGACGAAGGGCGAAGGCGGCGTTGAGGCGCTCGGCGAAGCGGCGCAGTTTTTCGCGGCGGCGTAAGAGCGGCTGTGCCTCTTCCGTCTTGCCGGCGGCGGCGAGGCCGGCGATGGTGCCGCTGACGAGCGCGGAATCCAGGCCGGCGATGCCAGTGAGCTCGCCGGCGGCGAAAGTATTCGTAACTGAAGTCTGTTGCAATTCATCAACGGCAACGAAGCCGTCCTCAATGGCGCAGCCGAGCAAAGATGCCAGCTCGACATTGGGAACGAGGTGGAAGCCACAGCCGAGAAAGTCGCAAGGCTCTTCCCAGGTGCGCTCGCCGTCGGTGAGGCGGACGGCTTCGAGCGATTCTTTGCCGAGGGCGGCGAGCGGCCAGCAGCCGGGCTTATATTTGCTGCCTCCGGTGGCAGCGCGGTATTGCAGGCCTTCGAGGAGCTTGCCGGGTTGGCGCGAAAGATATGCGCTGAAGCGCGCAAGCTGAGCGCGTGAGGCCTGCTCGGCTACGGTGGTGACGCGCGCGCGCATCTGGCGGAGGTGCGCGGCGACCGGCAGCAACAGCGGCCCGGTGCCGGCGATGACGATGCGTTTGCCGGCGACGGGGAAGCCGCCACGCGCGAGCGCCTGCAGGCCGCCCGCGCCGAAGACGCCGGGCAGCGTCCAGCCGGGAAAAGGCAGGAAGCGCTCGCGCGCGCCGGTGGCGAGGACGAGCGATTGATACGAGACATCGATGGTGTGGACGTCGGGGCTGCTGTCTTCGATGGCGCGGAGCGTGCGCTCGCGCGGCGCATCGAAGACGCGCCAGCCGCACCAGACGCGGGCACCGGAGGCGCGGAGCGAGAAGAGCGCTCTGCGTTTTGGGTCGTTGGGATCTTCTTTTTGCGCTGTGGTCGGCTCGCGCCAGATCTGTCCGCCGGGAGCGAGATTGTCGTCGAGCAGGAGCACGTCGCGTCCGTGCGCGGCGGCGATGGCGGCCGCGCTGATGCCGGCGGGGCCAGAGCCGATGACGACGACCTCGGCGTCCATGCTCATTGGGTTTTGATTACCATGCCGGGACGGCAGAGGAGCTGGCAGGTGCGGCGGTTCGGAATGCCGTCGACGGTAGCCGAGCATTCGAAGCAGATGCCCATGCCACAGAAGGCGGTGCGGGGCTGGCCGGACTTTGAGGTGCGGCAGGGAATGCCGGCGGCGAGCAGAGCGGCGCTGACAACAGTGCCGGGCTTGACGCGCAGGCTGCGGTCATTGACCGTGATGGTTACGTGTTCAGGCAAGGATCGTCTCCGCGCGCTCCATGCGCTCCGGCAGATAGGGTGCGGGGTCGATCGCGGTCTTGCGGGCGAGGAGATGGTCGACGAGCAGGCGCGCCGCGGCGGGAGCGACGGTGATGCCGAGGCCTTCAAAGCCGGCGAGGAGATACAGGGTGGGGTCGTGGGTGGGGCCGATCAACGGAAGCTTGTCGGAGGTGGCGGCACGAAAGCCGGTCCATACGCGGGTGGCGGAGAGCGCGGCGAGTCTGGGCATGAAGAGATAGGCGCGGCGGAGCATGAGCTCGACGACGTTGGAGTCGGCGACGAGATCGTCCTGGCGGTACTGGCGCGAGGAGCCGATGAGCAACTGGCCGGTGGTGCGCGGCTGGATGTTGAAGGCGACGGAATCGGAGACGATGGAGTGCGCGCTCTTGAGATAGCCGAGCTCGACCAGCTGATGGCGCACGAAGCCGGGATAGCGATCCGTGATGACGAGGTGGCCTTTGCGCTTCTTCAGGCGGACCCAGGGGACGAGATGGAAGTCTGCGCCGGTGGCGACGACGATATGGTCGCTGGCGAGAGTGGTTCCGTCCGCCAGCGTGACGGCGCCATCACCCACCCTGGCGACGGTCGCGCGAATGAGATGTGCGCCTCTTTCTTCTGCCGCATGGAGCAAGGCCGTGGCGGCGGTGGGAGGATAGAGGACCGCATCTTCGGGAACAAAGAGCGCGCCGACGAGGCCGGGCCGGAGATTGGGTTCGGCCTCGGCGAGAGCGGAAGAGTCGAGGATTTCGCTACGGATTTCCGCGGCGGCGCAGGCCGCGTGCTTCGTCCGCACCACGGCGAACTCCTCTTCTTCGGCGGCGATCCATAAGGTGCCGCGCTCCTCGTATTCAACGGCCGACGGCAGATCGCCGGAGAGCTTTTGCCACAGTGAGCGCGCGTATTTTGTGAGGGCGAGCTGCGCGGGGGAATCGTCCATGACGACGATGTGACCCATGCCGGCGGCGGTGGCGCCGCTTGCGGGGCTGCGGGATTCGATGACGGCGACGTGCACACCGGCGTCTGCCAGTTCCCGGGCGCAGGCGCATCCTGCGATGCCCGCGCCGACAATGACGACATCGAAGGCGCTGGTCAATAGCGGATTCCTTCCGGAAAGGGGTCGTCTGGATCGAAGAGCAATGTGCTTTCCGCAGTTACGTATGCGGAGCCTTTGATGGTGGGCGTGAGGACGATCGCCATGGACGGCGAGCGTGCCTTCGAAGACGGTGCCGAGAATGCCTTCCTGCCGCCAGGGCTGACCGGAGGCGAGCTTGCCGTCGGCGTAGAGGCAGGCCAGCCTGGCGCTGGTGCCGGTGCCGCAGGGGGAGCGATCGAAGGCTGCGCCGGGGCAGAGGACGAAGTTGCGACTGGAGTTGGCGGGGTCCTCGGGGGGGCCGGTGAACTCGACGTGATCGATGAGGGCGCCGTCTTTGCCGCGTATGCCGTTGGCTTCGAGCGCGCGGCGCACCGCATCGGCGGCAGCAGTGAGAGCGGCGCGGTTTTCTGCGCGGAGCGAGAGGCGATGATCGGCGACAAGGAAGAACCAGTTGCCGCCCCATGCGATGTCGCCGTGCATGAGGCCGTATCCGGGGACATCGAGGGCGACCGCGCCGCGATAGCGGTAGCAGGGGACGTTCACGATGGAGACTGAGCCGTCGGCGTGGAGTGTTGTGTCGATCATTCCCACTGGCGTTTCCACGCGGTATGTGCCGGGGGAGAGGCGGCCGAGGTGCGCCAGGGTGGCCACCAGCCCGATGGAGCCGTGGCCGCACATGCCGAGATACCCTACATCGTTGAAAAAGATGATACCCGCTGTGGCGGATGGATCGTGCGGGGCACAAAGAAGTGCGCCGACGATCACGTCGGAGCCGCGAGGCTCGGCGAGGATGGCGGTGCGGAAGCTGTCATGCTGCTCGCGGAGGCCTAGGAGACGCTGGGAGAGCGGGCCATCGCCGAGGTCGGGGCCGCCCGCGATGACGACGCGGGTGGGCTCGCCGGCGGTGTGGGAGTCGATGACCTGGACCCGGCGGGGAGGCATGGGAGGAATTGTAGTGCTGCCGCGGACCGGGCGTCCGAAGCAATTGCGCCTGCGGCGCGCGGACTAGCCGTCCGGGGCAATTGCGCCTGCGGCGCGGGGTGTTGGGTTCGCTCCGTTGTCGCTCACATTTTGAATTGTGGATGAGCGGGCGGATTGGTTGCGATGGCCGCTTCCGTGGTATCCCACCCTTCGCTGCGCTCAGGATGGGGCACCCTCGTCGGTGGTGGAGCCAGCTGTAGATGCTTTGCTCCACCTCCGGTTGCGCTCAGGATGACGAGTCAGTCCTATCTACTTCGTGGTGATGTCGAGGACCTGGATGGAGTAGCGCGGCAGGGTATGGTGAAGGTGGGGGCAGCGTTGTTGATGGTGGTGGAGACTGGGACGACACGGGTGGGATCGGTGAATGGAGGTTTGTGGTCTGCGGGGTTGGCGCGCGGAGGGTGGTGATGGCGGCTTTGGGTTGTACGTGAGTTGCGCCGTTGAGTTTGATTTCGGACGGATTGCGCGATGGAGGAGGCATTGACGAGCTTGAGGAGCAGATGATGACGCTTCGAGTCGAGCGTGGCGGACACGAAGATGCGCGGGTTGGAGGTGTCGAGAGTGGATGCGGAGGATCTGGTCGCCGAGGAGCTGGCGAAGATGGCCTGCGCGTAGTAGCTGGGCGAGCCGTAGCTGTTGAGGGCGTCGTAGCCGATGAGGTCGGTGTCCCATTGCATGCCGCCGGGGTTGACGTTGACGAAGCAGCGGGGCGTAGGAGGACATGACGACGATGTCGCTGTTGCGCTCCATGCCGGTCATCCAGGCGGCATCGCCGAGGGCCGCGCCGAAGTTCGGTGGTGGGCGCGCCTTCGCGTGTGGCCCACTCGCCGACGAAGATCTTCGGGCCGTTGCGGTCGGTCTTGTCGTAGTGATGGACGTCGTTGAAGAACTCGTGCGGCGGAGCGGTAGTAGTGGTCGTCGACCACGTCGGGCGTGCGTGCCTTTGACCGGAGTGGTGGCGATGATCTGGAGTGCGGGATAGCGCTGCTTGATGGCTTTGTAGAACTGGGCGAAGCGGCCGTCGTAGCTGTGGGATTTGTCGAATTGGTCTTCGTTGCCGATCTCGACGTAGGTGAGGTGGAAGGGCTCGGGGTGGCCGTTCTTTGCGCGCTCGGCTCCCCACTTGGTGGCGGCGTCGCCGGTGACGTATTCGATTTCGTCGAGAGCATCCTGAACGTAGGGTTCGAGTCGGGCCGGGGTTGATGTGGTCGCCGAGGAGAGAGTAGCCGGCGTAGACGGCGAGGACGGGCTGCATGTTCAGGTCTTCGCACCAGTTCGAGGAATTCGAGCAGGCCCAGGCCGTCGGACGAGTGGTACTCCAGGGGCTGAGGTGAGTGGGACGGTCGATCGAGCGGGCCGATGGTCTTCTTCCAGTCGAAGCGCTCGTCGATGCGATCGCCTTCGAGGTAGTTGCCGCCGGGGAAGCGGAGGAAGGCGGGGTGCATGGCGGCGAGCTTTTCCATGAGGTCGATGCGGAGGCCGTTGGGGCGATCTGTGATAGGTGGGCGGGAAGAGGGAGACGAGGCTGAACCAGAGAGTGCCGGGGTGCTAGAGGGATGATTTCGAGGTGGCTCGGTGAGAGGTGGGTTTGAGGGTGGTGGGGGTTTTGAGGGTGAAGGTGTATTGCTGCCAGTAGTGGTGAGCGCGGGAATGGAAGTGGAGGCGAGGACGGCGGCGGTGTTGTCGTCGATCAGGCGGATGGTGATGGGGCGGTGGGGGTGTCCGGATTTGGCGTAGAGGGAGCCTGGTAGGTGGTCGTGCGGGACGGAGGGGGCATGCCCCAGAAGCCGTCGTTGGCGATGCCGGCGTAGGCTGCGGAGTGGCGGTGTCGGACGGTGAGTTTGAGGCTGTGGGGGAGGGCGGCGCTGGGGCCGGTGGTCTTGTCGGAGAGATGGAGGCGCGGGAGGTGCCCTGCTGGACGAGCGGTCCAGTGGCCGAGGTTGCGGGCCGCGGTTGTTTTTGAAGGCGCGGTTGCTGACCATCTCGGGGTAGAGGCCGCCGTCGTAGGAGTAGTTGATTTCTTCGGTCATGAGGCCGTATAGGGTGGGGCTGGCATGGGCGACGGGCGTGTGCGTGTCGATGGTGAGGGAGGCGGGTTGCTGTGCGGAGGCGGTGGCGGCAAACAGCAGGGCGGAGCAGAGAGCGCGCAGATAGCGAAGTGTCATGGTGCGGCGAATCCTCAGCGCTGAAGTGAAAAGGCTGCCAATCCGGCATAGATAACGTTTGCCGAATGCGCCCCATTAGAACCGATCGGGCAGCCGCCGGGCAAGCGCGATATAAGGGAGCGACGCAATCGCGGGAGCGCGGAGCCTGGCATGGGGACGGAGCGGATCGACGCGCATCATCATCTGTGGCGCTACGCGCAGGAAGAGTATGGCTGGATCGGCGAGCGGATGGGTGTGCTGCGGCGGGATTTTCTGCCGGGCGATCTGAAGCCGCTGCTGGATCGCGCCGGGATTGCGGGAGCGATTGCTGTGCAGGCGCGCCAGACGCTGGAGGAGACGGAGTGTCTGCTGCGGCTGGCGGAGGAGAATCCGTGGATACGCGGCGTGGTGGGCTGGGCGCCTATCGCCGCGCCGGAGTTTCCGGAGGCGCTCGGGAAGCTGCAGCTGAATAGCCGGCTGAAGGCGCTGCGGCACATTGTGCAGGATGAGCCGGAGGATGATTTCATTCTCGGCGAGGCATTCAATCGCGGCATTCGCGCGCTGCGCGATACGGGGCTGGTGTATGACGTGCTGATTCACGCGCGGCATCTGCCGCAGGCGATCCGTTTTGTGGATATGCATCCGGAGCAGATGTTTGTGCTGGACCACTGCGCGAAGCCGCGCATTGCGAGCGGGGAGATGGAGCCGTGGCGAACGCAGATGGGTGAGCTGGCGCGGCGGACGCATGTGTGCTGCAAGGTTTCCGGGCTGGTGACCGAGGCGGAGTGGGCGCGCTGGACGCCGGAAGATCTGAGGCCGTACTTCGATGTGGTGCTGGAATCGTTTGGACCGGGGCGGCTGATGTTCGGGTCGGACTGGCCGGTGGTTTTGCCGGCCGGTTCGTATCAGCGATGGGTAGATGCGGTGACGGGGTGGACAGCGGAGCTTTCGGCGGGTGAGCGTGAGGCGGTGTGGGGCGGGAATGCGGCCCGGGTTTATGCGCTGTGATGGAGGTCGCTTCGCTTCTACTGGATTGTTGGGAATAACAACCGAATTGTGAGTTGACGGCTACGAAGATGATTTGGGCTTACTTGCGCGATTTGGCGGACTTCTTTGCCGGTTTGGGGGCGCTGCTGGAGGCGCGGATGATGAGCTCAGGTTCGAGAATGATGTTTTCCGGCGTGGGCTGTTCCCGTCCTTCGAGCATGGAGAGGAGGATTTCGCCGGCGCGCTGACCGATGAGGTGGCTGCGCTGGTCGATGCTGGTGAGGGGGACGCGCAGCCAGTCGTTGTAATTGAGATTGCCGCAGCCGACCAGGGCGACGTCCTCGGGGATGCGGAGACCGGCATCGAGTATGACGTGCATGGCTCCGATGGCAATGGGGTCGTTGTAGCAGAAGATGGCGTCGGGGCGCGGGCTCTGCTCGAGAAGCTGGCGCGTGGCGTCTGCACCCTGGCGATGGCTGTCGATATCGACGTGCTCGCGGCTGATGATGTAGTTGTCGCGGACGGGAAGTTTGTGCGCGCGCAGCGCTTCGGTGTAGCCCTGCAGGCGGCGAAGGCCGGTGCTGTTCTGGCTGCTGATGTGGGCGATGTTGCGGCGGCCAAGCGCGATGAGGTGCTCAGTGGCCATGCGGCCGGCGGCGATGTCGTCGATGCCGACGAAGTGGGCGGCGAGGCCGTCGAAGGCGCGGTCGATGAGCACGAAGGGTTGTGCCTGGTCATTCATGCGGCGAAAGAGCTTTGTGTCGGTGCTGGAGGAGGCGATGACGAGCGCATCGAGGCGGCGCGCGAGGAGATGACGAATCTCGCGGGCTTCGAGGAGGGGATCCTCCTCCGACGAGGAAACGATGAGGGAGTAGCCCTTGCCAACGACGACGCCGGAAAGCGCTTTGGCTACTTCCGCAAAGAAGGGATGGATGAGGCCGGGGACGATGAGGCCGATGAGATAGCTGCGGCCCGTGACCAGGCTGCGCGCCAGGATATTCGGCTCGTAGTCGAGTTCTTTGACGCGCTGCAGCACCCGCTTGCGGGTTTCTTCGCCGATGTCGGGATGATCGCGCAGGACCTTTGATACGGTGACTACCGAGAGGCCGAGGTCCCTAGCGATGTCTTTCATGCGGATCGTCATACGGTGGACTATATCGCGTTGCCGGAGTGGAGTTGTCGTTGGGTTGTCGTCGCTAACTTTCGCGGTGAAGGGGCGGCGACTATACCGTTTACTGCAACGAGAGTACAGCTTAAGCTGGGAATCTGGAAGAAGAAGAAGGGCGAGCGCGATGCCGGAGGCGAGGTCGCTGGGCAGATTTTCGATCGGCGTGGGTGACCGCTTCGGCCACCAGGCGAAGGCGCAACTGCGCGCGTGCGCGGCGGCGGCGGAGGCCGGCGTGGCGGTGACGCCGGTGTGGAACAAGTCGAACCGCGAGCACATGATCATTGGCTCCGACCCGGCGGCGACGCGAGCGGCGGCGGATGCGGCAGTGGTGGAGTTGGGCTGGCGCGCGGCGTACTTCTGCGATGCCGACCATATCCGGCGTGACACGGTGGAGCGATTTGTGCAGCCATGCGACTTCTTCACCATCGATGTGGCGGACCGGATCGGCGCGCCGCCCGAGCCGGCGGCGCTGGATGGATTTGTGCGGCGGCACGCGGGGATGGTGGGGAAGCTGGAGTTGCCGGGAATTGCCAAGCCCCTTGAGATCGCGCGCGAGCACATCGAGCGGGTGGGAAAGCAATATCTGGCGGCCGCGGTGGAGGCGGGCGCGTGCTATCGGCAAATCGAGCTCGCGAAGCGGGGAGCGCCGTTTCTGACCGAGGTTTCGATGGATGAAACGGATGCGCCGCAGGGGCCGGCGGAACTGCTGCTGATACTGCGCGCGCTGGCGGATGCGCGGGTGCCGGTAGCGACGATTGCACCAAAGTTCAGCGGGCGCTTCAACAAGGGCGTGGATTATGTTGGGGACGTTGTGAAGTTTGCGCGGGAGATCGAAGAGGACATGGCAGTGGTGGGTTATGCCGCGCAGGAGTTCGGCCTGCCGGCGGGGTTGAAGCTGAGCCTGCATTCGGGCAGCGACAAGTTTTCGATTTACGGCGCGGTGCAGGATGCAATGGAGAAGACGGGAGGCGGGGCTGCACCTGAAGACGGCAGGAACGACGTGGCTGGAAGAGGTGATCGGACTGGCCGAGTCGGGCGGCGAAGCGCTCGAGATGGTGAAGGAGATCTATGCCGGGGCGTGTGGGCATCGCGAAGAGCTGTGCGCGCCGTATGCGTCGGTGATCGATATTGACGCGAAGCGGTTGCCCGAGCCTGCAACGGCGCAGCGATGGACGGCAGAGCAGTGGGTCGGCCGCACTGCGGCATGAGCCGGGATCGCGTGATTACAACAGCAGCTTGCGGCAACTGATGCACGTCGGCATTTAAGATCGCGGCGGGGATGGGGAAGCGGTACACCGATATGCTTGAGGCGCATGAAGATCGCGTGGCGGAGAACGTGACGCGTAATTTGTTGGAGCGGCATATTCGGCCGGTGTTTCCGGGGCCGAGAGCGGGGACGTAAGGGGAGCGATGCTGGCGTCGAAGATTGCGGTGGGCAACGAGGGAGAGGGCGAGCCGCTGGTGGGGCGGGGGCAAATAGCGCCCTTCAGCCTGGTGACCTCGCTCTTCTTCATGTGGGGAGTGCCCAACAATCTGAACGACGTGCTGATCCGGCAGTTCATGAAGACCTTCACGCTGAACCGCGTGGAGGCGGGCCTGGTGCAGTTTGCCTTCTACCTGGGGTATTTCATCCTGGCGATTCCGGCGGCGCTGATCATGCGGCGCAAGGGGTATAAGACGGGACTGATTATCGGACTGCTGCTGTATGCGACGGGCGCGGCGCTGTTCTGGCCGGCGGCGATTGTGGGCGGTACGGATTTTTTCTGGCGGCGCTGTTTGTGATTGCGTCCGGGCTGTCGTTTCTGGAGACGGCGTCAAATTCCTTTGTCACGCAGATGGGCGCGCGGTCGACGGCGGCACGGCGGCTGAATTTTTCGCAGGCATTCAACACGCTGGGCTCGATCGCGGGCGTGCTGGCGGGCACATTGTTTATTTTTTCCGGCGTGGAGCTGAATGCCACGCAGGTTGCCAGCCAGAAGGCGGCGGGCACGTATGCAGCGTATCTGCAGCACGAGACGATGCGGGTGGTGGCGCCATACCTGGTACTGGCGGCGGTCGCGCTGACGCTGGCGATTGTCTTTATGCGCACGCGATTTCCGGAGGCTGCACCGGAGAGCGAGGAAGCCTCGACAAGCACAGAGGGAGGCGGAATCGGCGCGCTGTTCCGCAAGCCGCATTTTCTTTTTGCGGTGCTGGCGCAGTTTCTTTATGTGGGCGCGCAGGTGGGGACGTGGAGCTGGTTCATCCAGTACGTGCAGGAGTACACGCGACAGCCGGAGAAGCATGCGGGGCTGCTGCTGACCGGCACGCTGGGAAGTTTGCCCTGGGACGCTTTAGCGCGCCGGTGCTGATGAAGCGTATTGCAGCGGCGCGGCTGATGCTGCTGTATGCCGCGGCGAATGCGCTGCTGCTCACCTATGCTGTGGCGCGGCCGGGCTGGGCCGGGATGTGGGCGGTATTCCTGACGAGCTTCTTCATGTCGCTGATGTTTCCGACGATTTTTGCGCTGGGGCTGGAAGGCCTGGGGCCGCTGGTGAAGCTCGGCGGGTCATTGCTGGTGATGGCGATTGTCGGCGGCGCGCTGCTGCCTTACATCATGGCGTGGATTTCGCAGCGTGGCGGCATCGCTGTTTCCTTACGGCTCCGCTGGCGTGCTATTTGGTCATCGGGGCATTCAGCTGGTATCACGCGCGGCGCGGTTTCGCATGAGGAAGAGGAAAGAGAACGCATGAAGAAGACACAACGGGCAAGCAGAGTGTGGCTGGCAGCGATGGCGGTGTGGCGATGGCTGGCGCAGCAATGGCGCAGACGAAGAAGTATGAACCGACGCTGGAATCGCTGAACACGCATCCGCTGCCCGAGTGGTATGCGGACGCGAAGCTGGGAATTTTTATCCACTGGGGGCTTTATTCGGTGCCGGGATGGGCGGAGGTCAATCGACCGAAGGAGATCCCGAAGGAGGACGAGGCGAAGTGGAACGCGTATGCGGAGTGGTACTACAACACGATGCGCATTCCGGGCTCGCCGACGAGCAGTATCACCGCGAGCATTATGGCGCGGATTTCAACTACTACGACTTTGCGCCGATCTTTGATCGCGAGATCAAGAAGTGGAATCCGGCGGTGATGGCGGAAGCCTTCAAGGACGCGGGCGCGCGCTACGTGGTGCTGACGAGCAAGCACCATGAAGGCTTCACGCTGTGGCCGAGCAAGGTGGTGAATCCGAACCAGCAGCATCTGCAGGCGGATCGCGACCTGGTGGGCGAGCTGACCGATGCGGTGCGCAAAGACGGGATGAAGATGGGGCTTTACTACTCCGGTGGCTACGACTGGACGTTCAACCGCGGCCCGATCATCGGCGGGAACGACTGGCAGGCCGTGAAGCCGGAGTCGATTGCGTATGGGAATTATGCATTCGACCAGATAGAGGAGCTAATACGGAATTATCGTCCGGATGTGCTGTGGGACGACATCGACTGGCCGAAGACGGGCCGGCCGCTGCAAGTCATGGCGGACTACTACAACGCGATTCCAAACGGCGTGGTGGATGACCGTTTCGGCGTGAAGCATTCGGACTTTCAGTCGCCGGAGTACGAGAAGCGCAGCGAAATCAGCACGGTGAAGTGGGAAGAGTGCCGCGGGCTGGGGAGGTCGTTTGGCTACAACCGCGCAGAGGGCGAGAAGGAGACGATTGCGCCGGACGAGCTGATCTATCTGCTGGTGGACATTGTGAGCAAGAACGGCAACCTGCTGCTGGATGTGGGGCCGGAGGCGGACGGGACGATTCCGCCGATTCAGATGAACCGGCTGAAGCAGCTGGGCGCGTGGCTCAGGCAGAACGGCGAAGCGATCTATGGCACTACACCGTGGTCGCGCGCAGAGGGCGAGACGGACCAGAAAATTCCGCTGCGCTTTACGGAAAAGAGCGGGCACGTGTACGCGACGCTGATGGGCGAGCCGAAGGGCGGTTCGATTGTGCTGCGGAACCTGCAGCCGGCAAAGGGCTCGGAGATGCGGCTGCTGGGCGATGCGCAGCCGCTGCGCTGGACGCAGAAGGGCACGGACGTGGAAGTGGCGCTGCCGGCAACGCTGCCCGGGAAATATGCGTATGTGCTGCGGATGGAAGCTGGATCGTGAGCACAAATAACACGCCGGTTAACACGCCGGGGCTGGCGGCGCGTGCGCAGCCGATCGTGCTGATCGGCGCGGGCGGCATAGTGCGCAATGCACATCTGCCGGCGTATCGGAAGGGCGGCCTGCCGATCGCAGCGATCGTGGATCGCAATGTGGAGCAGGCCCGCGGGTTGGCGGGCGAGTGGAATATTGCGCTGAGCGGAGCGAGCGCCGCGGAGGTGCTGCCGAAGGTGAAAGGCCCGGCGGTGTTCGACGTGGCCGTGCCGGCGGCGGCGGTGCGCGAGGTGCTGGCGTCGATTCCGCAGGGCAGCACGGTGCTGATCCAGAAGCCAATGGGCGAGACGCTCAAGGAAGCGGAGCAAATCGCGGCGTTGTGCCGCGAGCGCGCGCTGCGGGCGGCAGTGAACTTTCAGTTGCGCTGGGCGCCGAACATGCTGGCGGCGCGCGCGATTACGGATGCAGGCATGCTGGGCACGCTGCACGACATTGAGGTGCAGGTGAGCACGCATACGCCGTGGGAGCTGTGGAGTTTTCTGAAGATCGCGCCACGGCTGGAGATTGTGTATCACAGCATTCACTACATCGACCTGGTGCGCTCGTGGCTGGGCAATCCGCGGCTGGTGTATGCGAAGACGGTGCGCAATCCGCGTACGCCGGATCTGGCGGCAACCAAGAGCGTGATCGTGCTGGATTACAACGAGTGGACACGCGTGCTGATTGCGACCAATCATGGGCTTGATCCTGAATATCCGGAGCTGCAGCACAGCTATGTGCAGTGGGAGGGGACGGGCGGCGTGATGCGCGCGCAGATGGGCGTGAACCTGGATTATCCGCAGGGACGGGGCGATGCGCTCGATTTCTATCCAGAACGCCGCAGCCGGGAGTGACGGCGGGACGGCAGCCATTGCATGGGGAGTGGTTTCCGGATGCGTTTCTGGGGTCGATGCTGTCGGTGCAACGCTTCGCGCTGGGCGAGGCGGATTCGATGCCGACGCGGGTGGAGGACGCACTGGATACGATGCGGGTGGTGGAAGCGGCTTATTTGTCGTCGGAGCGCGGCGGCGAGCCGCTGCCGGTTGCGACATTGCATGAGCGAGATGGAGAGATGCGTGTTTGATCTGAAGGGAAAGTCGGCGCTGATTACAGGCGGCGCGAGCGGCATTGGCGCGGCCACAGCGCGGCGGCTGACGGAAGCGGGCGCGAGCGTGATTGTCGCCGACCTGAACGAGGATGCGGCGAAGGGCCTGGCGGCGGAGCTGACGGGCGCAAGAGCTGTCGCTATGGATGTGACGAGTGCGGCTTCCATCGATGCGGCGCTGCAGGGGCTGGAGCGGCTGGACATCCTGGTGAACAACGCCGGCATCGGGCTGGTGGGCATCATTGCGTCGACCAGGAGGAGGATTTTGAGCGCATGATGCGGGTGAATGTCCACTCGGTGTACCTGGTGACGCAAGCGTGCTTGCCGCTGCTGCTGATGGCGCGCGGATCGATCGTGAACATCGGTTCGGTGGCGGGGCTGGTCGGCGTCAAGAAGCGGTTTGCCTACTGCGCGAGCAAGGGCGCTGTGATCGCGATGACGCGACAGATTGCAGTGGATTATCCGAAGGAGCTGCGTGTGAATTGCATTGCGCCAGGGACGGTGCAGTCGCCGTTTGTGGAGGGATATCTGGAGAAGTATCACGCGCACGAAAAGGAAGAAGATGCGCGAGGAGCTGGCGGCGCGCCAGCCGATGGGACGGCTGGGCACTCCGGAGGACATTGCTGGGACTGGTGCGCTATCTGTGCGCAAGGAAGCGGAGTTTATCGGGCGCGGTGGTGACGATTGATGGCGGATGGACTGCGGCATAGTGAGAGATAATGAAGGAGCAAGGCACGGAGTGAGTGAGATTCTGATTACTGGGCGCGAGGTGCTGGATGTGCGCTTTCCCACATCGCTGGGAGAGCATCGGCTCCGATGCGGTCAACAAGGACCCGGATTATTCGGCCGCTTATTGCATCCTGGAGACGGAACGGGACTTGAAGGCACGGGCTGACGTTCACGCTGGGCCGCGGGAAAGAGATCTGCGTTGCGCGGCGCTGAAGTATCTAGCCACAGGTGGTGGGCGGACGGCTCAGCGTCGATCACCGATGACTTGCGACGTTTTCGCGGCAGTCTGACGGACGACAGCCAGTTTCGCTGGCTGGGGCCGGAGAAGGGCGTGATCCACCTGGCGGCGGGTGCGCTGATCAACGCGGTGTGGGACCTGTATGCGAAGGCGGAGGACAAGCCACTGTGGCGGTTGCTTGCTGAGATGACGCCGGAGCGAGATTGTTCGGCGGTGGACTTCCGCTATATCGACGATGCGATTACGCGAAGAGGAGGCGCTGGCGATGCTGAGGCGCGCCGGGCGGGCATGGCGAAGCGCTGAAGCGGAACTGGAGACGAACGGGGTATCCGGCGTACACGACTTCGGTGGGGTGGTTCGGATTCTCCGATGAGAAGGTGCGGCGGCTGTGCCGCGAGGGGCTGGCGGAAGGCTGGACGCATTTCAAGCTGAAAGTGGGCGGCGAACCGAAGGACGATCTGCGGCGCGCGCTGCTGGTGCGCGAGGAAATTGGCTGGGACAACAAGCTGATGGTGGATGCCAACCAGAAGTGGGGCGTGCTGGAGGCGATCGAGCGGACCCGGGAACTCGCGGAAGCGAAGCCTTGGTGGATGGAGGAGCCGACGAATCCGGATGACATCCTGGGACATGCGCGCATCCGGCGTGAGGTGACGCCCGTGCGGATTGCGACGGGCGAGCACTGCCACAATCGCGTGATGTTCAAGCAACTGCTGCAGGCGGAAGCGATCGACGTATGCCAGATCGATAGCTGCCGGGTGGCGGGCGTGAATGAGAACCTGGCGATGATGCTGATGGCGGCGAAGTTCGGCGTGCCGGTATGCCCGCATGCAGGCGGCGTGGGGCTGTGCGAGTATGTGCAGCATCTTTCGTTCTTCGACTATTTGCGGGTTTCGTGCAGCTGGAGAATCGCGTGATCGAGTTCGTGGATCATCTGCATGAGCATTTTGTCGATCCGGTGCGAATTCGCAATGCGCATTACGTATTGCCGAGCCAGCCGGGCTACAGCGTGGAGATCTTTCCCGCAACGCTTGCGGAGTATTCCTTCCCGGAGGGGAAGGTGTGGAAGGAAATGGCATGAAGCTGGTTACGTTTCGCCGAAGCAGCAGCGCAGCGCCGGAGGCCGGAGTGCTGGATGGGGGCATCGTCTTTCCGCTGCAGGACATGGGATATGTCGATGCGGAGAGCTTTATCGCAGCCGGGGCACCGGCCTGGGAGGCGGCGAAGAAGCCGGCCGGCAGGACAGGCCAGATCCCGCTGGCGAGCGTGGAACTGTTGGCGCCAATGCTGCGGCCGCCGCGGATTTTCTGTGTGGGGCTGAACTATCAGGACCACGCTACGGAGTCAAAGATGGCGGTGCAGCCGGTGCCGACGATCTTCATGAAGCTGCCGTCGGCGATCACCGGGCCGGGGAGCGAGATTGTGCTGCCGGCGAACAGCACACAGCCGGATTTTGAAGCGGAGCTTGCGGTAGTGATCGGCAAACCGGCCGCGCATGTGACGCGTGAGAACTGGCGCGAGTGCGTGTTTGGCTACACCATTCTGAACGACGTGAGCGCGCGCGATGTGCAACTGGCGACCTCGCAGTGGACGCTGGGAAAGAGTTTCCCGACATTCTGCCCGATCGGGCCGTGGATTGTAACGGCGGATGAGCTGACGGATCCGCACAGCCTGGATGTGCGGCTGACGATTGATGGCGCGACGATGCAGCAGGCAAACACGCGGGATTTCATTTTCGATGTGCCCGCGGTACTTGGGTATATCTCGGCAGTGGTGCCGCTGGCGCCGGGCGACATTGTGAGCACCGGGACGCCGCAGGGCGTGGGGCTGGGGCGGACACCGCAACGATGGCTGCGGCCGGGAGAAGAAGTGGCGATTGAGATCAGCGGGATTGGAACGCTGGTGAACCGGACGGTAGCCGCGCGTCCGAGCTGATCGAGGCGCGGTCGCGCCAATACCAAACGGAAGATAGGCAGATCCCTCTACCCGGTCCCTGGCGCTCCGCCTTTGGCTATGTTCGGGATGACATAGCAGCTATGCCGTTCGTATCGCCGGCTGCATCAGGTTTTCGAGGCGGATCGGGAGTTCGCGTACGCGGACACCCGTGGCGTGATACGTGGCGTTCGTGATGGCGGCTGCTATACCGGCGAGTCCGATCTCTCCGACCCCGCGTGAGCCGAGCGGATTGAGCAGCTTGTCAGGATAGTCGAGGAAGGGGACGTCGATCTCGGGGCGTCGGCGTGGGTGGCGACATGTAATCGGCAAGGTTGCAATTGACCGGGCGGCCTTGCGCGGGTCGTAGATGGTGTGTTCGAGCATGCCCATGCCGACGCCCATCACGATGGCGCCTTCGATCTGGTTGCGCGCGGCGAGCGGGATTGATCATCTGGCCGCCATCGATGACAGTGACGACGCGGTTTACGCGCAGGCGCGCGATGCCTGGGTCCCATTCGACTTCGAGAAAGTGCGCGCCCCAGGAGTGGAAGGAGTATTTGTGAGCGGTGGGGTCTTCCGAGCTCGGCGCCGGAGTTGCCGTCGCCTTCGGCGGAGCGGATGTTGGCGTGCTGCAGAACGTTTCGAAGGGAACGGCGAGGGAGGCGGGGTCGGTCTTGATATGGATGCGGCCGGCTTTGAGTGCGAGCTCGTCGGGTTTTCGTTGTGCGAAGGGCGTGCCGTTTGCGGTGGCGGCGGCGGTGAGCAGTTGCTGGGTGGCGGCGTCGGCGGCCTGAAAGACGGCGGGGATGACGGTGCCGGTGACCATGGAACCGCCGGATGTGGGGCCGGGCGGCAGTGAGGAGTTGCCGAGCACGACGTCGATTTTGTGCAGCGGGAGGCCGGTTTTGTCGGCGGCGAGCTGCGCGAGGACGGTGTAGGTGCCGGTGCCGATGTCCTGTGTTGCGCAGGCGACGCGCGCGGTGCCGTCGTCGCGGAGTCGAAATGGTTGCTTTGCTGCGCAGCGGGCGGCGGGCCAGGCGCAGCCGCCACGCCCCAGCCGAGGACGAGGCCGTCGCGTTTGCGCATGGAGCCGACTTCGGCGGTGCGCGCCGACCAGCCGAAATTTTCGGCGCCCACGTCGAGGCATTCGTGGTAGATGGCGGGAGGAGAAGGGGAGCTGGAGGCTTTCGTCGATTTTTGGTTCGTTGAGGAGGCGGAGCTGGACGGGGTCGATTTTGAGCTGGATGGCGAGTTCGTTCATGGCGGATTCGGTGGCGTAGAGGCCGGGGACCGCGCCGGGGCCGCGCATCGGCGTGGCGGAGCCGATGTTGCGTTCGCGCGGCCCCAGGGGACGCGGAGGTTGGGGACGCTGTAGTGGAAGGCGGTGGCTTCGCCGCAGTCTTCGTGGTGGTGGTCGAGGAGGGCGGTGTGGTAGGCGTAGTCGTGTATGAGGGAGACGAGTTTGCCGTCGGGGGTGGCGCCGAGGCGGACGCGTTGCTGGGTGCGGGCGCGGTGGCCGACGGTGTGGAACATCATTTTGCGGGAGACGACGAGTTTGACGGGTCTGTTGAGTTTTCGAGAGGCGGCGGCGGCGAGGGGGCAGTGTGTCCAGGGCCAGAGTTTTCCGCCGAAACCGGAGCCGAGGAATTTGGTGATGACGCGGACACGTTCGTTCGCGGGAGGCCGAACATCTGGGCCAGAGGGCGCTGCATGGTTCAAGATGCCCTGGATGGTTTCGTAGAGGGTGAGCGTGTGGCCGTCCCAGTTGGCGACGGTGGCGTGGAGTTCGATGGGGTTGTGGGTTTCGGTGGGGGTGACGTAGGTTTGATCGAGCTGGACGGGGGCGGAGGCGAAGGCGGGGTCGGGGTCGCCGCGGTGGCTTTCGAGGCGGCTCTTCGCCGAAGGAGGTTTGGACTTTGTCGGGCTCGTCGTCAGAGGCGAGGAGGTTTTCGACGTTGGGCTTTTCGGCGGCGTAGAGAGCTCGGACGGCGTCGGCGGCGGCCTTGGCGCTTCGAAAGTGTCGGCGACGGCGAGGGCGATGTATTGGCCGTAGTAGCGGATCGTGTCATCTTCGAAGGGCGGGCGGCGTTCGTCGATGATGCCGGCGAAGCCGGGGCCGGCGGTGGAGCGGAACATGTCGCCGATGTTGGCGCGGTGGAGGATGGCGCGGACGCCGGGCATTTTTTCGGCGGCGCGGGTGTCGAGGGAGGTGAGGCGGCCGTTGGCGATGGTGGCTGCAGACGGGGACGGCGTAGAGCATGCCGGGGAGGTTGAAGTCGGAGGAGTATTTGGCGGCGCCGGTGACTTTGAGCGGGCCGTCGATGCGTGGGGTTTTGCGGCCGATGATAGCGGTGGGTTGTTCGGTCGTTGGCATGATGGTCCTGTCGTTCGGCTTTGCAGAAATGAGGACACGATCCGGCGATGCCATCGCCGGATTTATTGGGTGGCGGCGGTTTGAGGGCGTGGGTGATGCAGCGTTTGGCGAGTTCGATTTTGAAGGCGTTTTCGGATCTGGGGTTTGGCGTTGCGAAGCGCGGCTTCGGCGGCGGCGCGGAAGTTGGCGTCGGTGGGGACTGGTTGAGAGGGCGGCTTCGGCTTCGGGCGAGCGCCAGGGTTTTGTGCCGACGCCACCGAGGGCGATGCGGATGCGCGAGATTTTGTCGCCGGAGAGATTGATGACGATGGCGGCGGAGGCGAGGGCGAATTCGTAGGAGGCGCGGTCGCGGAGTTTGAGGTAGATGCTGCTCGCTGCCGGCGACGGGCGGCGGCAGGGTGACGTGGGTGATGAGGTCGCCGGGTTCGAGGATGGTTTCGCGGTCGGGGGTATTGCCGGGGAGGAGGTGGAAGTCGGCGATGGGGACATCGCGCTCGCCCTTTTTGCCGTGGATGTGGATTGTGGCTTCGAGGGCGACGAGGGCGACGGACATGTCCGAGGGGTGCGTGGCGATGCAGTGCTCGCTGGCGCCGAGGATGGCGAGGGTGCGGTTGGTGCCGGTGATTGCGGGGCAGCCGGAGCCGGGGTCGCGTTTGTTGCACGGGAAGGCGGGGTCGCGGAAGTACATGCAGCGGGTGCGCTGGAGGAGGTTGCCGGCGGTGGTGGCCATGTTGCGGAGCTGGCGCGGAGGCGCCGGCGAGGATGGCCTGCGGAGACACGGGATAGTTTTGCTGGACGGTGGGGTGGTGGGCGAGGTCGGAGTTGCGGACGGTGGCGCCGATGCTTGAGGCCGCCGTCGGGGGTGGCGTTCGATTTTGTCGAGGGGGAGGCGGTTGATGTCGATGAGGGGGCGGGGTCTCGACGTTGAGCTTCATGAGGTCGATGAGCGTGGTGCCGCCGGCGAGGAAGCGCATGTCGGCGCCTTGCTGCGCGGTTTTGGAGTGCGGCGGCGGCGGCGAGGGGCCGTGCGGTCGGAGTGCGGGCGACGGGTGAGGGTGAAAGTCGTTTCATGCGTGCTGTCGTCTGCGAGCAATTCCGGCGATGTCGCCGCGCATCTGTTTGATGGCGGCGGCGACGATGTTGGGGTAGGCGCCGCAGCGGCAGATGTTGCCGGCCATGGATTCCTTCACGTCGTCGTCGGCCGGGCCGCAGGGTTCTTTGAGGAGAGCGACGGCGGACATGATCTGGCCGGACGTGCAGTAGCCGCACTGGTAGCCGTCCTGTCGACGAAGGCGGCCTGCATGGGGTGCATCGCCGGGCTGGCCGAGGCCTTCGATGGTGGTGATTTCGTCGCCGTCGTGCATGAGCGGCGAGGGAGAGGCAGGAGTTAACGCGGCGGCCGTTGACGTGAACGGTGCAGGCGCCGCACTGGCCGTGGTCGCAGCCTTTTTTGGTGCCGGTGAGGTCGATGTTCGCGGAGGCAGTCGAGGAGGGTCGTGCGCGGATCGATGTTGAGGTGGTGCTGCCGTTGCCGTTGATCTTGAGCGTGACCTGAACGGTCGCCTGATCGGTTGCGGGAGCTTCTGCAGGCGCTTCCTGCGTGGCCGAGGCGGCGAGCGCAGGCGATGCGGTGGCGGCCAGGCCGGCGGCTCCGAGTTGTGCGATGAATGTGCGGCGGGTGAATTGTCCGGAGGGTTTTTCCCGGTTCTGCGGATGTTCTTCTGTGAGCGGTTCCGTACCTGGACTGCGATCCTGCTCTGCCACGAGCACCTCCAGCCTGGGGCAGAAGGGCGGTAGCGAACAAGGCCCTTCGCCGATATTTTCACTCTATACCTGATGCACAAGCGGGCGGAGGCGCTGCCGGATCACTTCTGCGACTGCGGCGGGAAGGGCGCGGTCTTCATGGACCCGTCGCGCTGCTTGAGCAGGATCTGTACCTTGCCTTCGGCGGCGTCGAGCTCTTCCTTGCAGACGGCGGAGAGCCGCATGCCTTCTTCGAAGAGCTTCAAGGAATCTTCAAGCGGCAGATCGCCCTGTTCAAGCTGGCCGACGATGGTTTCGAGTTGCTTGAGCGAGTCTTCAAACTTCGGCATGGTTGCCTTTAGTGTACGGCGGCAGAGGGCGCCGCGGTAAAGAAGCGGTCGATGAGGTAATCGCGAAGCTGGATGTTGAAGCTGCGTGTGTTCTGGTTTTTGTCCTGCGCATCGGTGTTGTAGACCACGAGATAGCCGCGGCGGCGATCGGGGTCGAAGTTGAGCTGGCTGCGGAAGCCGTTCTGCCAGCCGGGATGGCCGACGAGGCGGATCCCGCGGTCGGAGTGGATGAAGAAGCTGGCGGCGACATCGTCTTTCGCGCCGGGACGCGAGGGGAAGTCTTCATCGGGCGGAACGGAGTGTATGGGACGCCACATCTCTTCGAGCGAGCTGCGCTTGAGGATGCCGTCGTACTCGGCCTGGTGCGCGGGATCGCCGATGAGGAAGCGGAGATAGCGCAGCATGTCGGGGAGCGGCGCGTTCAGTCCGCCGTTGGAGCGCGTGATGCCGCTGTCGAAGTTGAATTCATCTTCGGTGAGCTTGCCGTCTTTCAGATCCCAGCTATGCGAACGGCAGGGAAGCAGCGTGTACGGGCTGCGGTCGTAGTAGCTGTGAGTCATGCCGAGGGGGCCGAAGACGTTCTTCAGCATGTAGACTTCGAAATTGTCACCGCTGAGGCGCTCGATGATCTGCCCGAGAAAGACGACGGCGAGGTTGGAGTAGCGATATTGCGTAGCCTGGCGCGAAGTCGACGCTGGTGTAGGGCATCATGGCGACGAGCTGCGACCACTGCGTGGGCTCGTAGGGCTCCCACGGTCCGGCATGCCAGGGCCAGGTGGCGTCGCGAAAGCCGTTGGTGTGCGACATGGCCTGACGAATGGTGATGTCGGAGATGGGCCCGAAGGGATCGTGAACCTTCTGTAACTCGGGGATGTACTTGACGAGCGGATCATCGAGCGAGAGCAGGCCGCGATCGCGCAACTGCATGATGGCGATGCCGGTGAAGGTCTTGGTGACGGAGGCCCAGTGATAGGTGGTCTGGTCGTCGACGGACTCCGGAGGGTTCAGGCTCTGCCTGCCGTATTTTTCATTGAGAACGACCTGGCCGTTATCGAAGAGCACGAGTGTGCTGCCGACGATGCCATTGCGTTGAAGACCAGCGCGGTAGAAGTCGCGGATGGGGGCGATGTTTCCCGGCAGCGTGTTCTGCGCGAAGAGTGTGGAAGAGACGATGAGCGGAACAGCCAGCAAGGACGCAAGGCGCATTCGCAATGACCCCCGGAACGGTAGCGGCATTCTATTGCATTTTCTGTAATATGCCGGCCGGGAAGCCGGTTTAGTGTGGCTTTTCCTGACGGAAAAACCACACGAGCAGTCGCTGCACGCACCACACGAAATACGAAAATGCTTTCCGTGCCGAAGAACGTGCTTATGCGGGCAATGCGGATTCCTGCGGCAGCACCTGGCGCACGATCTCAATGGCGAGCGCGTAGCGTCCGAAGGGGGCGCTGACCTGCACGCCCTGCACCATGGGCCGCGCGGCCTCAAGCATCTCCTGCGCGATGCGATGCCTTCAGCGCGGCGGCTTCGGGTGACGATGCCGCCTGCATGCGCAGCATAATGCTGTCCGGCATGGCAGACGCGCAGATCATTCTTCATAAACTCGGCGTTGCGCAGGCTGGTGAGCGGCCAGATGCCGGCGATGACAGGGATACGGAAGCTCTTCAATGCGCTTCAGGAAGACCTCGAGCACGCGCAGGTCGAAGACCGGCTGCGTGATGGCGTACTCGGCGCCGGCTTCCACCTTGTAGGCGAAGCGGCGGATTTCGTTGTCGATGTCCGGGACGCCGGGATTGGCGGCGACGCCGATCGTGAAAGCCGGTGGATGCGCCGATAGGATTGCCGCCGATATCGAGTCCGTGATTCAACCGGTTGACGATATTGACGAGCCCGATGGCGTCCACATCGAAGACCGCGGTGGCGTCGGGATAGTTGCCCAACTTGGGCGGGTCGCCGGTGAGGCACAGGATATTTTTCAGCCCGATGGACGATGCGCCGAGCAGATCGGACTGAATGCTGAGCACGTTGCGGTCGCGGCAGGTGTAGTGCAGGATCGTCTCGATACCGGTCTTCTGCTGAATCTGAATGCAGAGGCTCTGCGCGCTCATGCGGGCTGAGGCGCGGGGCGAATCCGGCACATTGATGACGTCGATGCCGAGTGCCGGCGAGCAGGCGCGCCCGCCAGCTCTTTCGAGCAGTCGATGCCTTTTGGCGGAACGATCTCCACCATCGTGACGAATTCGCCATCGTGGATGAGGCGTCCGAGGCGGGAGCGCTCCTCAAGCGGGGCGGGCGGCGTTTCTGTAACGATGGGAGCGCGCGACGTGTGCGTAGGGCTGGTCTTCTGCGCATCCACGGCGCGGATGGCCGACTTCATGGCGCGGATGTGGTTTGGCGTGGTACCGCAACAGCCGCCGATAAACTGCACACCGCGCTTTCAGGAACTTGCGCGTGAAGCTGGCCATGTACTCCGGCGAGCAGAGATAGATGTTGCGCCCGTCGACGGCACGTGGCATGCCTGCATTCGGCATGGCAGCAAGGGGAAGGTCACTGGCTGCCGCCATACATTCAATGGCGGTGAGAACGGTTGCCGGGCCGGTGCTGCAATTGACGCCGATGGCATCAGCTCCCCAGGCGGCAAGCTGCGCAGCAGCCACTTCCGGCGTGGCTCCGTCAAGGCAGTTGGCGTCTTCATCGACGGTGACCATGCGCCATTACAGGCATGTCGGGCGCGACTTCGCGCGCGGCCAGCAACGCCTGCTCGGCTTCGTTGAGCGCAGGCATGGTCTCGATGAGGAGAAGGTCGACACCGACACCGGGGCCGCCAGCGACGAGGCCGCGAATCTGTTCGGCGAAGGCGGCGCGGGCCTCTTCAAGGGAGGTCTTGCCGAGTGGCTCAAGATGAATGCCGAGCGGGCCGACGGAGCCAGCGACCCAGGCGGTTCCGGCCTGCTTGTCCTTCAGCTGGTCGACGGCCTGGCGAGCGATGCGCGCACCTGCCTGGTTGATGGCGGCAACCTGGTCCTGGAAGCCGAAACGGACGAGGCGGAAGCGGTTGGCGCCGAAGGTGTTGGTCTCGATGATTTCCGCGCCCGCCTGCAGATATTCCTCATGGACGGAGCGCACGAGTTCGGGCTGGGACAGGTTCAGTTCGTCATAGCAGCGGTTGATAAAAATGCCCCGCGCATACAGCATAGTGCCCATGGCGCCGTCAACAGAGAACAGTACGGTTGCCAAAGGACAAGATGTGGAGACGCGTTTGTCTAGCAATGGCGGTCATGTAGTCATGCTAGAGGGCACTTACGGCGGGACAGCAGATGCACCAGCGGGCACAGGAATGCCATCTGCGATGCACTGGGCGCAGCGGGACGTCGCATGGATTGCAACGGACTTGAGTGCGCCTCGGACTTTGTTATACTTGGCTTGCCCGCGAACTCCCTAAGAGGAACGGTAGAGGTCTCAGGATTTTGAAGAAAAGAAGTCTGCTTTCAGTTGTTGGATTATTTGCTCCGTATCGTTCTTGACCGGCTGCGGCAAGAACTTTTACTTCGCAGGCCGTAACCTTCCACCCAGTGGAGTGCCAACCGCGTTCTGGTGGCGGTCCAGAATCCCAGCGCCCGACGAAGGGCTCGCTGCAATTCGATGACGCCTTGTATGACATCCGTCATGCCTTCAACAATGTAAATGTGGTTTTCTCGATCAGCGGATTTTCCGGGGCAATGCCGGTCACGATCCAAAACATGCCGGAACAGCAGTCGGCGCGGTGTACTCGATTGGTGACGGCGGCCTCGCTCTCGTGAATTACGGGAGCGAAAAGGTACGAAGCACTACGGCCGGCAGCAGCCTGAACGGGATATCGCAGAGCATTTTTATCTCTCGCGACATGACCTACACCTATGCAGCTCTCAGTCGGCCAATTCGCTGACTGTATTCGATCATGGCGCTGGGCAGACAGTTCACACTGAACCTGCCCGGTGATTTACCGCGTTTCCACGAATCCGGGAGACACGGTCACTCTGGCCTTTGTGCAGAATACGAATAATGTGTACAGCATCGTCCACTGAACGCGGACCAGCGGCAGGCAGCCATCAACAATCCCCACTGGAATCCGGGCCTGCCGAATCGCAGCCGGCACAGGATTGCGAACCGCAAAACCTGCCTATGTACTGTGTGTTCACGTCGGCGCGGCGAATGGCGTGTCCTTCGACCGACCTACAAAGGCGGTGTTCTCTCCGGATGGCGCAACCGCGTATGTACTGGATTGCGGGCCGGAGTGCGGCGGAACGGCTGCCGGTATCACCACGATACCGATCACGGGTTCGTCCCTCAATCCCTCCGGAGTGGGAGCAAGCGGCATCGCACTGTTGGCAACGAGCAATATTGCCGTGCCTGGCGGAGCGACCAACGGAGTATTCAGACGGAACCACCTCTATGTGGCGGGGCAACAAGTGCAGAGCGATGGCTTGCTGGCGGGCAACCTTTCGCTGGTGGATGGGCAACCGAAAGGTGCGGCACAATATTCCATCAGCGACGGCACACATAACAAGATGATCTTGGCGGATAACGATACGCTGTGGATCGGACCGATCAGTGCCAGTCGGGTGAGCGATATGGACAGACAGCACGGGTAAGGATGTCCATTCGGGTGCATCACCATGTTCGATCGTGCAACGAATCGGTGAAGGTGGACCGTATAACGGCGACGGGACGGGCATTGCCGATGTGACGGGCCTGAACAAGGTCTATACGGCGAAGGCGGCCAAGTCACATCTACAGGACGAGCGACTGCCGGCTCGGACAATACCGGGGTGACGGTCACGGGAACGGCTACGACGTGGCCTATATGGACGGCCATCGACGGTAACAACACCACCTACTAGCCACAATGAGTACGAGAGCGAAGGCGCAGGAGAGTCTGGTGGACATCCTGGCGATTGCCGCGCATCGCGATGACGTGGAGCAGACCTGCGGCGGCACGCTGCTGAAGATGCGGTCGCTCGGCCTGGAAACCGGCATTCTGGATCTGACGCAGGGCGAGGCAGGCACGCGCGGTTCTGCCGAGGAGCGCGCGGCGGAGGCGGAGGAGGCGGGCCGCATCCTGGGCGTGCGCTGGAGACAGGCGCTGGACCTGCCGGACGGGCGGGTCGAGAACAGCTATGAAAACCGGCTGAAGATTGTGCGCGTGCTGCGTGAGCTGCGGCCCCGGGTGGTGATCCTGCCGTACTGGCAGGGGCGGCATCCGGACCACTACACGACCGCGACGCTGGGCTACGAAGCATGTTTTCTGAGCGGACTGGCGCGGGTGGAGACCGGCACTACGCCGCATCGACCATACAAGGTGATCTATGCCAGCCTGTACGCAGACGTGCGGCCCACGTTTGTGGTGGACATCACGGCCTTCGCCGAGCAGCGCTACCAATCATTGATGGCCTATCGCTCGCAGTACGCGAACAGCGAGCAGGGAAGCGCGCTGTTTGTGCCTGAAGAGGAGATTCGCGAGCGCACCTTCGCCGAGGCGCGGCATTATGGCCAACTGGCCGGAGTGCGCTATGGGGAGCCCTTTGTGCAGAAAGAAGTAGGGCTGGTAGAGGACCTGATGCTGCTGCCGGTGGCTTCGCTTTAGTTTCAGCTACACATTCTGCGGAAGCGATGTTGCCCACTCTTCGGCGTTTTCGAAGGGGGGCGCGATCAACGGCATATCGTCTTCTTCCTGCGCCTTGACCTGTGCGGAGCGCTCGGGGAGGTAGACGCGGACGATGGCGCCGCGAAGATCGCCTTCGGTGCTGTTGGAGATGCGGACGGTGCCGCCGTGCTTTTGCACGATGCCGAGGCTGACCCAGAGACCCAGACCGGTGCCGCGCTCACCCTTGGTGGTCATGAAGGGCTGGAAGAGCTTCTTCTCAACATGCGGGGCGATCCCCCGGCCGTTGTCAGCGATTTCGATGAGGGTGCCGGCGCGGCCATCCTGCGGGCTTGCCGGGCGGACGGTGATGCGGACATGACCATTGGCGCCGGCGGCTTCGCCAGCATTGGCGATGAGATTGGTGAAGACCTGGCGCAATTCGCCGGGGAAGCCGTATACGTGCACGGGATGCGTGTAGCTCTGCTCGACATGGATGTTGTGGTCGCGCATCTTGCGGTCGAGCAGCAGCAGCACACTGCCGATCAGCTCTTCAAGGTTCACCTGCACGGGAATGGGCGACTCGCGGTAAAGGCTGAGCATGGCGCGGCTGATCTGCAGGGTGCGGCCGAGCTCCTGCTGCGCGAGCTTCAGGTATTCATTGCGGCGCTGCGGGTCGCCTTCCTGAGAGATGAGGAAGTGCAAATTCGCCACCGAGTCGAGTGGGTTGTGAATCTCGTGCGCGATGCTGGCCGCGAGCCGTCCGGTGACGGCGAGCTTTTCGTTTGCAATGAGCGTGACCTCGGCCTTGCGAAGCTCGGTGACGTCGCGGAAGACGACGACCGAACCGTCGGTGTGCTTGTCGGCATCGACAATGGGGGACACCTTGACGTCGACGGCGTACTCCGATCCGTCACGGGAGAGCAGGGTGCCCTCGCGATGAAGGCCCATCGCGGTGGAGGCGTCGAGGTCCTGCAGAATATCGCCCAATGGGTGATGGGTCTGCGGATGCACGAGACGCAGGACTTCGCCGACGGGCTGGTCGCAAGCGTCGTTCAACTGCCAACCGGTAAGCTTCTGGGCGACGGCGTTCATGAAGCGGACCTTGCCCTCACCGGTGAGGGAAATCACAGCGTCGGCAATGGACTCGAGGGTGGTGGCAAGCAACTGCTGGCTGGCGGTGACGCGGGTGTTGCGCTCCTTCAGTTCCTGCAAAGTGTCTTCGTAGGTTGTGGAGACGCGCTGAAGCCGGCTGCTGGCGAAGATTCCGATAATGATGCCAGCCGCAAGTGCAAGGATAAGAACAAATTGCAGGAATCTCCCGATGCGACGGTTGAGCCTGGAATCGTAGCCGTCGCGATTCTGAGAAGCCGTGGTGAGGGCCTCGAGGAAATCCTGACGGACGCCATCCATGATTGTTTTGCCCTGCTGCGTGAGCGCGGCCGAGACGGCCTCCGGCGCCGGCGCCGGCTGGGCCACGACGCCAGCCGCCCAGGCCTGCCAGGCACGGATATCCGTTTCGAGCTTCTGAAGCTGAATGGACGGGACGGCGGCGGTGGATGGAGCCTCATGCAGCGCGGTGATGGTGGCGTCGATCTGCGGCTGGACGCTGTTGTAGGGGAGAAGCACGGTTGGCAGACCGGTTAACTGATAGGCGCGCAGACCCGTCTCCTGATCGATGACATGCTGCTGCAGGGTCAGAAGCTGGTCGATGACCTGGGAGTCGACGATGGCATGCTGGCGCAGATCGAGGGCCTGCTCCACCTGCCAGACGAGGAGACCGGCGAGGATGGCGAGAACGGTGACGGGCACCAGCAGGGTAGTCCGAACGACGCGATTGAATTCATGCAGTCCAACGGGGGAGTCGTTCATAATCTCTCTCCGCTGCTGTCCAGAATTCGTTTCACGTTGCTGAGCAATGCCAGCGCTCCGTCTCCCTTGTTCGCTACCAGCGTGACCATGGCCTGCACCTCTTCCGGGAGTGTCAAATATGCAGAGAGCAACAGGATCGGGATATTGGGTCGAATTTCCCGAAGCGCAGTTGCGACTGCTCCGCCGTCCATTCCCGGCATTGCGAAATCTAGGACTACGGCGTCAATGGATTGCTGACGGAAGATGCGGATTCCCGTGGGGCCATCCGTAGCGGTAAAGACGACATACCCCTCCCTCTCGAGAACGACCTTGCGAATCTCCAGGCCGAGGACCTCATCGTCAATACACAGAATCGCCGGCACCCGCGACACATGGGACCTCTTTTTCGGCTCAGGGCGTACGAACCCGTCATCCAGTCTGCGGAGTATAGCATTCGCTATTTCTTCTTTATCTGACACTTCCGTGCCACTTATGGTTCCCTCAGCGGTGAGGGATTCACCGTCCTTTCTCCTGTCTTTTACCGTCCTTTCTTCTTTCGGCTGCCGCCCCCCATGTACTCTGAGCGGGGTAATGACATGTCGGGCGGATGAATGAGCCTGGCGTGTTCTCGAAGGACGGTACTTGAGCCAGACAATTTTTGTTCTCGAAGACGATCCCGACATCTCCCGGCTGGTGCAGCACCAACTGGAAGGCGCGGGTTTGCGGTTCGCAGCTTTCGACCCCGGTCAGCCTGGTTCCTGACGCAGAACGCCAGCCTCCGACTCTTTTCTTGCTCGACATCATGGTGCCTGGTGGGGATGGGCTCGACGTGTGTCGCCGCCTGCGGAGTCATCTCGCCCTCAGTACGGTGCCGATTATCTTTCTCACAGCTCGGGCCAGCGAGAATGACCGTGTTCTTGGTCTGGAACTCGGGGCCGACGACTACATCACGAAACCCTTCGCCACACGGGAACTTGTGGCCCGGGTCAAGGCTGTGTTGCGGCGCTTCGAGCGGCCGGAAACGCCCTCGATCATCAGCTTTGAGGACGTGGTAATTGATACGGGCGCAATGCAGTTGAAGGTCCGCGGCGAGCTTACAACCACAACGGCCACGGAGTTCCGGCTGCTCGATTACCTGGCGAGGCATCCGGGCCGGGTTTTCAGCCGCGACCATCTGCTCGATGCTGTCTGGGGCGACGCGCGCTTTGTCACCCCCCGTTCGGTCGACGTTTATGTCCGCCGTATCCGTGAGAAAATCGAGTCAGATCCCGAAAATCCACGTTATCTAAAGACGGTACGTGGCGCCGGATACCGGTTTGAAGTTCCCAAAGCCGTTTAGGGTGTTTTCGGTAATACTGTGACCGGCGGAGATTCGATTCGCTTGTCGGAAATCCTTCGCTGGAGTCAGACGGTGACCAGACGGGTCTTCTCCAAGCTGCTGTTTTCCTTTCTGCTGGTGCTGATGATTTGCACGGCGGTGCTGGACTTTTCCATCCGCCGGATCATGGATCGCGCGCTGCACGAGCAGGTGGAGCAATCGCTGGCGGCGGAAGCGCGATTCCTGGCCTCGGAACTGAACGCCACACCGCCGGAGGCGGCCCAGCGTCTGCTGGCCTCTGCTTCCCTGGCATCGGCAACGCGAATCGCGGTCTTCCGCAGTGATGGATCCATCTATGCCCGCTCGGATGCCTCGGAGGTGCGCTATCCGCTGGATAGCCTGCCGGGCGTGGCGGCCTTGAAAAGCAGACCTGCGGGCACGGCACGAGGGGTGCGGGATGGGACGCTGTTTGTCGCGTCGCGCCAGGGCGATCTGATTGTGCGGCTGAGCTATCCGCTGGCGGAGATTGTGGGCAAGCTCCAGTTGCTGCGGCGGGATATTCTGCTGGCTTCGCTCTTGTCCCTGCTGCTGGCTACGGCGCTGGCCGCGTTCATGGCGCATCGGGTGGCGCAGCGGATGTCCCGGATCGTGACCTTCGCGCAGCAGATTGCGGCGGGCGATCTTTCTGCGCGCATTGAAGAGGGCGACCTGGATGAGCTCTCCACCGTGGCGCGCGCGCTGGATGTGACGGCCAGCCGGTTGGAATCGACCTTCCATTCGCTGGAGAGCAGCCGCCGTGAGTTGACGACGCTGCTGGACAGCATGCAGGAGGGCGTGATCGCCGTAACGGCGAACGGGCTGGTGAGCTGGTCGAATGCGTCGATTGGGCGATTGACGCAGCAGCCGATCCGCGAGGGGCATGCGCTGGTGCAGACGATCCGCGATCCGGATGTGCTGACCTGCGTGGCGACGGCAGTTCGAGAGCGCACCGCGGCCCGGGCGCGGGCGACGGCCATGGCACCGGGGCGCGTCTTTGAGGTGCATGCCGCGGCGATGCCGGGCGGCGGCGCGGTGTGTGTGCTTTCGGATGTGACGGAAATTGAACGCGCGGAGACCACGCGCCGCGATTTTGTCGCGAACGTCTCGCACGAGTTGCGGACACCCCTGACCTCGATCTCCGGTTACGTGGAAACCATGATGGACATGCCGTCGATCGATCCGATGGCGCGGGAGTTTCTCGGCATCATTCTGAAAAATGCGACCCGGATGACGCGGCTGACCGAGGACCTGCTGACGCTGGCGCAGGTGGAATCGACGGATTTCAAGCTGGGGCTGCGTCCGCTGCCGGCCAGCGCGCTGCTGAGAGAGGCGGCGAAGTCGCTGATGCCGGTGGTGCTGGATGCGGGCATGACGCTGGAGACGGGCGAGGCGGCAGACGATTTGGTGATCGCCGATCCCGACTCGCTGCAGCAGGTGTTCGGCAACCTGGTGGAGAACGCGACCAAGTACGGCCGGAGCGGGGAGAAGGTTTGCATCAGCGCGCGGCGCATCGGACAGCGTGTGGAGTTTGCGGTGCAGGATTTCGGTCCGGGGATCCCGTTTGAGCACCAGCGACGGATTTTCGAGCGCTTTTATCGCGTCGACAAGGCGCGCTCGCGCGAGTCGGGCGGGACGGGGCTCGGGTTATCGATTGCGCGGCATGTTGTGAATGCGCATGGAGGAGATATCCGGGTGGAGAGCGAGCTGGGTCGCGGGGCGACGTTTGTCTTCTCGCTGCATCTGGCTGAGTTGCCGGAAGAGCAGGGCGGTGCAGACGATATCTTGCCCGATAAGGTTGCGGGATAGCTCGCCATTCTTCGGTTTTTCACCATTGCGTAAAGCGGCGTTCACAGACTCCCGAAAGAATCGCAGCGGTTGATGAATTTCCGAGGGAGCAAGTCCAGTGAAACGAATCCTAAAGCACTTTTTCCGCGGGCCTAGACAGGCCAGCGGAGGCGATTGTGACCTTTCCGTTAAGAAAGGCCACGCCAAGTATTACCCCGCGGATCACAGCATCAGAAAAAGTGCTATCGCGGCGGCGGCGCTTGTAATGTGCGCCACGGCGAACGTAGCCCACGCGCAGAAGCTGAACGGCGCGGGCGCAACATTTCCTTATCCAATTTATTCCAAGTGGTTCAGCGAGTACAGCGCCAGCATTCCGGCGTTGAGATCAATTACCAGTCGATCGGTCGGGCGGCGGGCATTCGCCAGGTGACAGCTGGAACAGTGGATTTCGGGGCCAGCGACGGGCCAATGACGGATGAGCAGCTGAAGGCTTCCAAGGTAAAGATCATGCACATTCCGACAGTGCTCGGCGCGGTTGTTCCGATTTATAACCTGCCTGGCGTTGCGGGGGGTTGAAGTTTTCGCCCGATGTGCTGGCCGATATCTACCTTGGCAAAATCGGCAACTGGAGCGATGCGCGCATCGCCAAGGACAATCCCGGCGTGAAGCTGCCGAACACCGACATCATCGTCGTGCACCGCTCCGATGGCAGCGGCACCACCTATATCTTCACCGACTACCTCTCCAAAGTCAGCAAGGACTGGAAGGGCGGTCCGGCAGGGAACGTCCCGAGTGGCCAAAGGGAATTGGCGGCAAAGGGCAATGAAGCCGTTGCCGGCATGGTTCGCCAGATGCCCGGTGCCTCGGCTACGTAGAACTGATCTATGCGCTCCAGAACAAGATTGCCTGCGGCTCATCAAGAATGCTGCAGGCAATTGGGTTAAGGGCAGTATCGAATGGCGTGACGGAAGCTGCGGCGACCGTAAAGCAGATGCCCGCGGATTATCGCGTTTCCATCACCAATGCTCCGGTGCCAACGCCTATCCGATTTCGAGCTTTACCTGGCTGCTTGTTCCTAACCCGGCGCTAACGGCGAGAAAGGCAAGATAATCAAGGACTTCCTCGGCTGGATGCTCGATCACGTAATCCGAAGCCAGTCCCTTGTACTACGCGCCGCTGCCGAAATCTGTGGCCGACAAGGTACGGACGACGATCGGCCAATTGAGGTAGGCCTGCTGATAACCTGGTGCAGGGCGCTGATCCCGGCTGCGCTCTCGCTGCAATTTTCCTACCAAGCCCCAAACTCCTTTTATTTCCTATTCATTATGGCGTTTAACTTTCTTGAAAATGGCTGAAGAGTACAGGATGGTGCCTCTCGCAGCCTGGAAGCTATCCGTGCCGGCCGACGTTGCCCACTCTCGCCGGACGCCCCTCCCAGGGAAAGCTTCCGTGTGCGGAAATTTTTACGCCAACGCGGCAGTTCCGCTGTGACGAGCGACCTTCCGGGGCCTGGTATACGCATGTGCGCTTGACCATCTTCGCCATCGTCGTGCTGATTGCATAGGAGCTGATTGCTCGCTCTCAGCTGACCATTGCCAAATTTGGACTCGGATTCTTTTTCACGATCGGCGTGGGACCCGGTCAACGGCGATTTCGGTGCGTTGCCCTTTATCTACGGCACACTGGTTTCATCGTTTCTCGCTCTGTTCATCGCCGTGCCGCTCGCAATGGGCGTTGCCATATTTCTCACGGAAATGTGCCCAAAGTGCTGCGCGGCCCGCTCTCGTTTCTTACTGAGCTGCTGGCGGCGATTCCCAGCGTGGTCTATGGCCTGTGGGCGGTCTTCGTTCTCGTCCCGCTGCTGCGCGAGCACGTAAACCCGCTGCTGATGCTGACGCTGGGCTGGACCGGCTTCTTCTGCGGGCCGAACTACGGCATCAGCATGCTGGCCGCCGGGGTCATCCTCGCCATCATGATTCTGCCCATTATCTCTTCGCTCACGCGTGAGGTAATGACTGCCGTTCCCATGATGCAACGCGAAGCCGTGCTGGCGCTGGGCGCGACGCGCTGGGAGATGATCCGCATGGGCGTGCTGCGCAATGCGCGCATCGGCATCGTGGGGTCGGTCATTCTCGGCCTGGGCCGCGCCCTGGGCGAAACCATGGCCGTCACGATGGTCATCGGCAACCGGCCGGAAATCGTCAAGTCGCTTCTGGCGCTGGGCTACAGCATGTCCAGCGTGATCGCCAACGAGTTCAGCGAAGCCTCCGACGATCTGTATCTGAGTGCGCTGATCGAGATCGGCCTCGCACTCTTTATCGTCACGATTATCGTGAATGCAATTGCGCGTCTGCTGGTGTGGGCGGTAACGCGGGGCGCGCCGGCGGGGGCGGCATAGAGATAGAACGCATGGCTCATCCGCCTTGCGGGCGTCGAAGACGAATGCCGTGAGCCGCCGAATCAAGGCGGCCTGGGGCATGCTGGCCATGCTGGCGACCATCATCGTCGTTGCGCCGCTGGTCGCCATCCTGGTCTATCTGCTTAACAAGGGCGCGAGCTCGCTGAACTGGGAATTTTTCACCCAGATCCCCAAGCCCGTCGGTGAAGACGGCGGCGGCATGGCGAACGCCATTGTCGGTTCGGGAGTGATGCTTGCGCTTGCCAGCCTTATGGGTGTACCCATCGGTATCGGCGCTGGTATTTATCTGGCGGAGTTGTGGCGGCAAGCTCGCGGATGGGAAACTTGGTCCGCTTTACCGCCGACGTGCTCAATGGCGTTCCTTCGATCGTGATGGGCATCGCGATGTACTCGCTCATCGTGCTGCCGCAGAAGCATTTTTCCGCGCTTTTGCCGGCGGCGTCGCGTTCGGCATCATGATGGTTCCCACCATCACGCGCACCACGGAAGAAATGCTGCTGATGGTGCCGAATGCCATTCGCGAAGCCGCGCTCGGACTTGGCGTGCCCAACTGGCGCTCGGTGCTGGCGATCACGCTCCGAACCGCATCTCCCGGCGTGATCACCGGATGCATGCTGGCTTTTGCGCGCGTCGCGGGTGAGACAGCGCCGCTGCTCTTCACCGCCTTCGGCAAGCAATTCTGGAGCGCGAGCCTGAATGAGCCCATCGCCGCTCTGCCGTTGCAGATCTTCGTCTACGCCATCTCCCCCTATGACGAGTGGCATCGCCTGGCGTGGGCCGGTGCCCTGGTTTTGATTCTGTTAATCGTCATCTCAGTGTCGCTGGTCCGTTACGTTATCACCCGCGGCGTTTTGAAGGGAGCAAATTAAGTGGGTGTTGGAATAGAAGTCTCGCATTTGAATGCCTGGTATGGCACCAACCATACGCTGCAGGACATTAACCTGCATATCCCGGCAAATCAGGCTACGGCGCTCATCGGGCCCTCGGGTTGCGGCAAATCCACATTCGTTCGCTGCATCAATCGTATGCACGAAACGAATCCCATCGGAAAAGTCACCGGCACGGTCCGCATAGGCGATCTCGATATTTACAATGATGCTTCGCCCGTTGAGATTCGCCGCCGCATCGGCATGGTCTTTCAGCGCCCGAATCCGTTTCCCACCATGTCGATTTACGACAACGTTGCCTCCGGTCTGCGCCTCAACGGCTTCCGCAATCGCCGCATGCTCGACGAAGTTGTGGAGCGCTCGCTCAAACACGCAGCGCTCTTCGACGAAGTGAAGGATGACCTGAAGAAAAAATCCGGTGCCAGCCTCTCCGGCGGCCAGCAGCAGCGCCTTTGCATCGCCCGCGCGCTCGCTGTCGATCCCGAAGTCCTGCTCATGGATGAACCGGCTTCGGCTCTCGATCCCGTCTCGACTGCAAAGATCGAAGACCTCATCTTTCAGCTCAAATCGCAATACACCATCGTGATCGTGACGCACAACATGCAGCAGGCGGCGCGCGTTGCCGAGCGCACTGGTTTCTTTTTGAACGGCAGGCTGGTTGAATTTGATTCAACTCACAAGATATTCACAAATCCCGGCGACAAGAGGACTGAAGATTACATAACGGGTAGATTTGGATGACACGTCTTCGTTTTCACAAGAGCCTGGATGAACTGAAAGAGAAGCTGCTGATCGTGGCCGGTATGGCCGAGCAATCGATTCAACGCGCCGTCGAGGCTTATCGCACACGTGACCTTTCTATCTGCGACCTCGTAGACCGCAGCGAAATGGCCATCAATCGCTGGAGCGCGAGATCGACCAGATGGCGCTCGATCTGCTCGCCATGGAGCAGCCCATGGCCATCGACCTGCGCTTTATCCTTGCCGTCATTAAGATCAATGCGGATGTGGAGCGTGTCGGCGACTCAGCCGTCAACATCATCGAGCGCGTGCGTGATCTCCAGGCCTATCCGGCGCATAGATCTTCCTGTCGACATTCCTCGCATGGCCAACCTTGCTGCCGCCATGGTGCGTAAGTCACTGCAGTCCTTTATCGAAGCCGACGCCAAAATGGCGGAGTCCGTGCTCTCGATGGATGACAGCGTCGACAAGATGAACGAGACGATCCACTTTGCGCTGTTGAATGTGATGAAAGAGCTGCCGCAGCAAACGCCGCAGGCGCTCGACGCTCTCGTCATTGCCCGCAGCCTGGAACGTGTTGCCGATCACGCCACCAATATCGCCGAGGATGTAATTTTCTGGGTGCGGGGCTCGATGTGCGTCATCACCAGGGGCATTCGAAGAACGCGGTTTAGTTGGCCCACCAATCGAGCCATGGCAACAGTGGATGGTAGATGGCGAGGCGATGCTCGCGGCGCGCTGCTGTCTCGTCGAGTGACGTGAGCTGGCGGAAGAGCGCGCTATAGGATTCGAGCTGCCGGCGGTATTGCTCGCGCGCGGCGGCGAGGAAGTCTTCGCGGCTGACGTGTTCGGGCAGGGGCGCGGTTTTGTAATCGACAATCCACAAATAGTCTGCGCTTGGCGCTGCCGGCGACGCGCCACCGAAGAAGATGCGATCGGGCCGCTGACGGAGGATGCGTCCGTTGCTGACGCTCGTCCATTCGGCCTCGGTCCACGAGGAAGTGGCGGAGGCGGCGAGCAGCCATCGGCCTTCGGGATGATCGAATGTGTTGTTCAGACCCTGGAGGATGATGGATCGCGAGGTGTCGGCGTCCACCCGGGAGAGACCATGCTGACGAAGCAGGGCATCGGCGAGGCGGCGCCAGTGATCGGGATCGCGGGGCTTACCGACTGCCTGCTCGAGCAGAGCGTGCAGCACGATGCCGCGGACACGCGCGAGCCGGCTGCCGGATTCCTCCAATGGTCTTCTTTCGCCGGGCTCTCGAACGCGGTCCGGGAGTGCTTCTGACGCTGGAGCTTCGTACCAGGCGGAGGGAAGCCGGCGGAGGCGCTGCTCCGATGACGGGGCGGAGGCGGCGAGTGCCGGGATCACGCCGTTCGAGGTCTGCGGCGCGGATGCGGCGGCCCGGCATGGTGACGAGGTTGCCCGGCGAAGGGCGCGTGGCGTTGAGGATGCGCTGCTCGAGCCCCTTCCATCCGGCGCCGAGCAGGCTATTGCGCCTGGCGGGAGCGAGTGCGCCTTCGCGTTTGCAGGTGACGGTGGCAAACAGATGCAGCTCGTGGATGGCGCGAGAGCAGGCCACGTAGAGCAGCCGCTTCTCTTCCTCCTCAAGTCGCCGGTTCGATTTCTTTCGTACCCAATTGAAGAGGCCCGGCTGATCGTCGTGCTTGTAACCGATCGGGGCGAGCAGCAGCTCCTCGTCTGCGCAACCGGGACGCCGCCGGACAAGCCAGTGGAAGAGGGGTGATGGATCCGTCTTGCCGGGCCTGTCGAGCTGAGGCACGATCACAACTTCAAACTCGAGACCTTTGGCTCCATGAATTGTCATGAGCTGCACGCCGTAGTCTTCCGACGAGCCGGGCGCGGGCTGCGCGTAGAGCTCATTGAGCCGTTGATTGAGAGTCTCGTCCAGCGTCCCGAAGCAGCCTGGCGGCAACTGCGCGAGCGTGGCGAAGAGCGCTTCGCAGTTTGCGATCGACTCTGCATTGAGAAACTGCGGGGCGCCGAGAGCCTGCCACGTGCGCTCCAGCCAGAGTGCGAGGCCGGCGGGAGATCCCGCGAGTGCTCCCGCGGCATAGGCTGTCTGCGCATCTTCGAGGATGCGCAGCACGTGCGAGACGCGGCGGAAGCTGTCGGAGTCAAGGCGGTCACGATGCATGCGAATGAGCGCGGGAATGTCGAGGTCGCGCTCATCGTCGGGAAGGTCGCCGCTGATCGTGTGGAGTGCCGGGATTTCGAGACCGCACCATGGCGCACGCAGGACGGAAAGCCACGCGATGCGGTCAGCGGGGTGCAGCAGCGCGCGCAGAAGCGAGAGCAGATCGAGAACTTCTGGCCGCTGCTGCAGGGGATCGATTTTGACTGCGCGAAACGGGATCTCTTTGTCCAACAGCCTGCGAACGATGCCGGCGAGGTGCGAGCGCGTGCGGCCGAGGACAGCGACGCGATAGCGGCCACCGTTGCGGCGCGCTTGCTCAATCGCCGGCAGATGTTGCTGGATCGTGGCGATCACGGCATCGGCCTGGGCGGCGTTGATTTCTTCGGCAGTGGCGGTCTCTTTCTCCCAGACTTGTGCATGTACGTGAACAGCATCGGGGTGCCTGCCTGTTCCGGTCCGGCTCGACACCGAGGGAGCGAACTGCACGTCGTCTTCGCCTCCGGGCTCGAGCACTGGCTCGAAGATTCGATTCAGCGGACTGACGATAGCGGGAACGGAGCGGAAGTTGGTGGAGAGGCGAAGAGAGTGGAGCGGGAGGTGAGTGCTGTCGGTGTCGATGCCGTGCTCCCGGACCTGCCCGAAGAGGCGCGACTCCGCATCGCGGAAGAGATAAATGGACTGCATCGGGTCGCCGACGAAGAAGCAGGTGCGTCCATCGCCGGGCTGCCACGCGTCGAGCAGCAGCCGCAGCAAGGCAAAGTTCGGACGAGAGGTGTCCTGGAACTCGTCGACGAGGAGATGCTGGATCTGATCTTCCAGACGCATCAGGACGTTGGGGCTGCCGAGCGCCGCGCGCGCGGCGATGCCCGCCTCGGCGAAGTCGATGACCTCCTGCTCCGCGAAGACGACGCGCAGTTCTGCAATCGCGTAGCGCAGAACGACGAAGATGCTGCGTACGGTCTCCCACTCTTCCGGGCTATAGGCGGCGGGCGGAAGTTTGCGCACTGCTTTGAGCAGTTCGAGGAGAGTGTCGTTGGTGCTGAGGCGGTCGAGAATGTCGCGGAGGCGGGCGGAAGCTTCCCGAGAATTCCTGGCGGCGATCGCACTCACTTTTCTCCAGGAGCCGTTCTTTGTCAGCAGGAGACAGGAGAGCGCTTGCCAGTGCGCCGCATCCGTCAGATCGGAAGGGCTGTGCAGGTGCAACAGCGGAGCACATTCATCCATACCGAACTGGTGGGCAATCTGCGCGAGTTCGAAGAGTTCTTCGAGGGCGGCGGGTATCTGCCGGAAGCCGGCGCGCAATGCTTCGATGACGGCAGCATGCTCGCGGCGGAAGGGCTCTTCGAGTGTTGCCCTGAGATCCTGCCATGGGTGGTCGCGTTGGACAATGGCCGGCACGAGCAGCAACCACTGGTCGCGCCGCTCCAGCATGCCGGCGATCAACGTTTCGCAGTCCTGCAGATTGGCGTCGCGGAGCTTGAGGATATTGGCCAATGCGTCGGCAAGCTCGGGCGCGGATGTGCTGCCGAGGTGCGCCATGGTGCGCTCGGCGGCGAGAGCAAAGAGCGGTTTTGCGTCTTCAGTGGGAGTGAGTTTGCCGCCGAGCCGGGATAGCAGCGGCGTTTGGTATGCGATGGAGAGCGCGAGGGAATCGATGGTCTGAATGTTGAGCCGCTGCGGCTGCTCGATGAGATTCCAGCCGCGCGCTTCGGAGTGTGCGAGAGCGGCCTTTGCGAGGCTGCGCACTTCGCGCTGATGATCGCCGGCGGTGGGGTCGTCCGGCTGGTCAGCGGATTCGAGAGCGCGCAGCACGCGCGCGCGCATCTCCGCCGCGGCTTTGCGCATGAAGGTGAGAGCGAGAATCTGCTCCGGCGCGTCCACGGTGGGCAACAGCGCGAGATAGCGAAGCGCGAGCAGCTCTGTCTTTCCAGAGCCGGCGGGCGCCTGCACCAGGAAGGAGCCGCGTGGGTCGAGCGCGCTCGCTCGTTCCGCGGCATCGCTGACGAGAGGCTCGGTGCCCGCACCAGTCACTCGGATTCCTCCTCATCGGCCGCATCCTGCGCGGCGTCAAAGGCGCGGGATTCCGACACGCGGCAGAGTCCATTCAACTCGCAATACTTGCAGCTCTGCGGATAGATGTGCGGATCGACTTGCGCTTCGCCGCGCACGAAGCTGGCGGAGAGATGTTCGAGCGTGTCGCGCCATTGCTCGACCGTGTCGGACGTGTAGGGCTCGGTGACCAGCGGGTCCTTGTCTTTCAACGTGGCGAAGAGGCTGGCACGCGCATCCTCGATACGCCCCTTGAACATCATCTTCGTTTTCGGCCAGCGGGTTTGCGCGAAGACGGCGCCGATGAGGTCTTGCGTATTCCCGAATGCAGCGTACAAGGGCAGTTGCGGCTGATCGGGACGGGGGCCATCCCAGCCGGCGGTAGAGACTTCGCCGGTTTTGTAATCAATCAGCAGCTTGCCGCCGGGAACTTCATCGATGCGATCCGCGCGGACTTTGAGGGCGAGGCCGCCGACGACGAGCTCGATCTTCTGTTCCACCTGGTCGACCTGAAATGGCTGTCGTTCGGATTCGATCTCAAGCCAGTCGAGCACGAGGTTGATGGTGCGTTCTTTCTCAGCTTTCAGGTAGGCGCGTTGCCATGGGTCGCTATGTGCGGGATTGAGCCAGCGCATCGCGGCTTCGGTGTGAGCGGCAACGAGCGGCCGAAGCGTTCCGGTCATCATGGCGTTGCGCAGGTCGGCGTGGCCGGAGAGGTGGGGTTCTGCATCCTTCGACCAGATCAGCTCCATTACCTTGTGAAGGAGCCGGCCGCGATCGCTGGGTGAAAGGCCGCGTCCGGCGATGGAGAGCTCGCGCACCTGCAGCCGCTGGAAGACGAATGCCTGAAAGGGGCAGTTTGCCTGGCGTTTCAACGCCATCTGACCGCCAGAGGCAACGGCCGCGCCGGAGAAAGGGATCCAGTGATTGTCCTGAACTGTGTCAAGCGCAATGGGCGCCTGCGGGCGAGCTGGAATCGTCACCGTATAAGGCACGAAATGATTTACCAGCGAGGATGGCCGCTGCGCAGCCTCGTCGGACATTTCGGCCCACGAGTAGATGACCTCGCCTGCGCCTGCGGCGATGCGCTCCATAGCGCGATGGGCGAGCGCAGTATCTTCCGCAGGTGAAGCGTGCGGCATGCCGGCGTCGCGCTGGAGTGCGAGGGGGAGCAGGGGATTGGGGCGGCCGGGGATGGGCCATGCGGCATCCGTCGCGCCCAGAAACCAGACCGCATCGAAGGACTGGCCGGAGGCGGCGTAGGCGCCCATGACCTGCACCGGCGCATTGGCGGATTCGGCGGCGAAGATTGTGTCCTGCGCTGCCCGCTCGAGCGTGTTGAGAAACCTGCGGAAGCTGAGCGCGCGATTCAGGAGATCGAGCGCGGCGACTGCATCGAGCAGGCGTTCCCAGGCTTCGCGCGCCTGAAAGAGCAGGCTGGAGGCATCCGCGCGCTCGCCCCATCGCGCGACTTGCAGCAGGTGCGCGATGCGGCGCACCCATTCGCCAGGAGAGGCATCTCGCACATTGCGGCGGTGCTGCTCGAGCATGGCGGCGAGGTCATGTGCGAGGGCGCGGACCGCGGGAACGCCGTGTTGCGGATGGCGCAGGAAGGACTCGAGCGACATCTCGGGCGGTGCGCAACTGCGGTTGCGAAGGCTTCGGTCGAGATTCGCGAGCGCTTCTCTGGCCCCGCTTCCCAGAGCGGCGCCGAGCGTGCTCGAGAGCAGCAGCCAGGAGATTTCCTGCTGCATGAGCGGGCGATGAAGCCAGCGCAGCAGGAGCAGCGCAGCGTGAACAAGAGGAACCTGGGCAAGCGGCTGGCCGAGGGAAAACTCAAACGGCAGGTTTGGAGACGCGCCGGCGGTGATAGGAAGCTGAGCCGGACTCAAAACACGATAGAGGTCGCGCTCCAGTTGCGGGCGCCTGCTTTGGAGGTCCGGCAGGAGGATGCCGATGCGCGCTCCGGGATTTGCATCGAGCCGTTCGCGAACCCATGCGGCGCATGCGGCGGTCTCTTCCTTTTCGCTTTGTGCCGTGTAGAGGCGCGGTGGCGATTGGGCTTCGATCTTCCAGGAGAGGACGTGCTGGCGTGTGCCGAGCGATTCGAGGACCGACTGGAGATCTGCCTCGGCCGGGGTGGCGCGATCGAAGCCGAGGCAGCCGATCTCCGCTGGAGGCGGAAGCATGCCCCAGCGCAGCGCGTGGGTGATGGCGCCGATAAGCTGGCAGCGGGGGAGCCACTGGTGGCGCGTGCATTCGCGCTGAAAGCTGCGCGCCCAGGAGCGGAAGATTTCCGGCTCCGAGTTGGTTTCGGGCAGCCACATGGAGTCGTCCAGCCGCTCGAGCTGGTTGTATTCCGCGAGCAATGCATAGGCTTGCTGGGCGAGTGCGGCCATGTGCGCGGGCTCGATGAGCGAGATGCCGGTGAGCCCAGGCTCGATCAGGCTCTCCCACAGTGCGTGTTCCTGAAGCTCACTGAGCAGCACGCGTCCCTCGGCGCCGGTGAGCACGAATGCCTGCCACTGCTCGGCGAGCCAGGAATGCAGATCGAGGATGCGCGGTGTGGGCCAGGCCGAGGCGTTTTCCGCCTGCATGGCTTCGGCGTAGCGCAGGTGCAGCGCGCGGGCGGCGCGCGCATTGGCCGCCAGGATGACGCCGCCTCGATCCAACAGCTCCCGCATCGTGGCCGGCAGTCCCATACCGCTTTCAGTGTAATGGCGATGCAGCGATGCGGAATCACTGATCCGCAGGATGAAATGCGCATGCGGCCATTCCGGGAAGAAATGCACTACACTCGATGGGTGCGGCGTCTGATTGCCAATCTGCTGACCTGCTGGATGCTGCTGCTGGTGCCCGGCGCGACGGCGCTGGACCTGGCCCGGCCGCAGTTGATGCTGCCCGCCTGTTGCCGCACGCATGGCGCGCACCATTGCCTGATGGGCAGTGTGCAGCAGGAGCACGGGCCTGCCTGGCGCGGGGCCGGCTGCCCGTTCGCAAATCTGCAGCACGCCGCTCTCCTGCTCGCTCCGCACATGCCGGCAGCACCACATGGGCTGGTCTGCACGATTGCGGCAGAGGCGACCCCCGGCTCTGAACTTGCGGCGCTCTCCGCGTTTCTTGCCGGGCTGCCGGCTTCTCGCGCTCCTCCTTCCTTCGCCTGAAACCTGTTCTGCGCAAGCGATGCTGCCTGCCGTGGCGGTGAAAAGCTTGCGCGTGTCCGGGCAAGCAATCGAGGCAAGGAGACAGGCAAGTGTTGGCGAGACCAGGAATGCGGGGGCTGCTTGCAGCGGCGCCGCTGTGCATTGCGTTATGCGCAGGGGCAACGGTGCTGGCGACAGTGCGCGGTGTCGTGCATGATCCGGCGCATCGGCCTATCGCCGCGGCTCACGTGGAGATTGCGGCGATGACATCGCAATATCACGCGAAGCTGGAGAGCGATGCGGCGGGCGCATTTGAGATGAGCTCGCTGCCGGTGGGCGAATATCGGCTGACGGTGACGGCGCAGGGATTCGTCTCGCAACAGCAGGTATTGCTGGTGCGCAGCGGGAGCGCGCCGGTGCTGCACTTTGAACTGACGCCGGCGGGACCTCACGAGACGGTGCAGGTGACGGGCGAGGCCGCGCCGCTGGAGACGACTACGCCGGCGACCCAGACCACGATTGCCCGCCGGCAAATCGAAACTTACGCCGGCATGGATCAGACGAACAGCCTGCGGATGATCACACAGTTTGTGCCCGGCAGCTACATGGTGCACGACCAGTTGCATGTGCGCGGCGGACATCAGGTGACGTGGGCGATCGACGGTGTGTCGCTGCCGAACACCAACATTGCCACGAATGTGGGGCCGCAGTTCGATCCCAAGGACATCGACTACCTTGAGGCGAGCACCAGCGGATATCCCGCGGACTATGGCGACCGGACTTACGGTGTGTTCAATGTGGCGACACGCACCGGCTTTGAACGCGACCGGCAGGGAGAGCTGATTGCGAGCTACGGCACTTACAATACGACGAACGATCAGATCAGCCTGGGCGACCACTCTGAACGCTTTGCCTGGTATGTGAGCGGCAACGGCAACCGCACGGATTACGGGCTTGCGCCGCCGACGCACGATAACCTGCACAATCTGGGCTCCGGCGGAGGCGCGTTTACATCGCTGATCTTCAACAAGACGGCGCAGGACCAGTTCCGCCTGGATGGCGGATTCCGCGGTGATTTTTACCAGGTGCCGAACGATCCTGAGCAGCAGGCTGCGGGCATCCGCGATCGCGATCGCGAGCAGGACGGATTCGTGATCGGTTCGTGGACGCACGCTCCTGGGCCGGGGACGCTGATGACGGTGTCGCCTTTTTTCCATTCCAATCGCGCAGCGTATGCAGGTGGAGACAGCGATCCGTTGATCACGACGGATGATCGTGTCTCCTACTACGAGGGTGGACAGGCGGTGTTCTCCCAGGTGAAGGGGCCGAGCAATCTTCGCGCCGGCGTGTACGCCTTTGCGCAGCAGGACAACCGCTATTTCGCTGTGACATCGGCGGACCCAACGGTGACCCCGTTCCGGCAGACGATCACGCCGCATGGCCAGGTGGATGCTGCGTTTGTGGACGAGCAGTGGAAGGTGACGCCCTGGTGGATGGTGAACGGCGGCGTGCGCTTCACCTACTTCGACGGCAGCTTCAGCGAGCATGCGTGGGACCCGCGGGTGGGCACGGCGATAACGCTGCCCCGGGTCCATTGGGTGTTACGCGGGAGCTATTCGCGCTACTACCAGGCCCCGCCCCTCGATACGGTGACGGGTCCAGTCCTGGAGTTTGCGAATACTCAGGACCTGGCCTTTTTGCCGCTTCATGGCGAGCGCGACGAGCAGTATGACGTGGGCGTGGTGATTCCGGTGCATGGATGGACCGCGTCGTTCGATAACTTCCGCACCAGCGCGAGGAACTTTTTCGATCACGACGCGATCGGGAACTCGAATCTGTTTTTTCCGCTCACGATCGATCGCGCTCGAATCCGCGGATGGGAGGCGAATGTGCGTTCACCGGAACTGCTGCACCACTCGCACGCGCACCTGATCTATTCGAACCAGCAGGCCGCAGGGTTTGGCGCCGTGACGGGCGGGTTAACGGATTTTTCTCCGCCGGAAGAGGGCTTTTATCTCGATCACGACCAGCGCAACTCGGTGACCGCGGGCTTCGATGCGGCGATGCCGTGGCGCACAAGCGCAGCGTTCGATTTCGTGTACGGTTCGGGTTTTCTCAACGGGGACGGACCGTCGCATCTGCCGAGCTATCGGACCTTCGATCTGGCGCTGAACAAGGAGATCGGGGAGCGGTGGACTGTGCGCGCGATCGGCACAAACATCACGAACAAGCGCTACCAGGTGGACCTGAGCAATACGTTCGGGGGCAGCCACGTGGGCGACCCGCGGATGCTTTCGGCGGAAATGCGCTACCGCTTCAGCTTCTAATTGAAGGTGAAGTGGCACAATCAAAGAAGGAGATGTGATGAGACGAATGGTTGGGAGCCTGCTGTGCGGCGTGGCTCTGATGCTGCCGATGGCGGGTTGCCATAGCGGAGCTCACAGCGGAAATGGGCCGCAGGCGCCCGCTGGGCCGGTGAAGCAGTATGCGATGAAGGGAATCGTCGTCGGGACGGATCCGTCGCATGGCGAAGTGACGGTGGACTCCGAGGCGATCCCGGGATTCATGGAAGCAATGACGATGCCGTACAAGGTAAAGGACCCGAATGTGCTGCAGGATCTGCATCCGGGCGATCACCTGAATGGCGTCTTGCTGGTGGGCGATGATCGCACGATGCTGGACCAGATCGTGATTACGGCGCAGGCGCAGCCGGACTACAAGCCACAGGCACAGTATCATGTTCCGGCGCCGGGCGATGCGGTGCCGGACTTTCACCTGACGAACCAGAGTGGGAAGCAGATCAGCTTGCGTGAGTTCCGGGGAAAGGCGCTGCTGGTCACGTTCATTTACACGCGATGCCCGCTGTCCGATTATTGCCCGCGCATGAGCCGCAACTTTGCGGAGATCGATAAGAACCTGCAGGCCGACCCGGCGATGTATCGGAAAACGCACCTGCTGAGCATCAGCTTCGATCCGGCGTACGACTCGCCTGCGGTGCTGCGCAGCTATGGCGAGGCGTACACAGGCCAGTACACAAAGGAAAAGTTTGCGCACTGGGACTTTGCCGCGCCGTCGAAGGTCGATCTGCCGAAACTGCTCGAGTACTTCGACGTAGGGGCGACGCCGGGGGAGAACCACACCATTACACATTCGCTCTCGACCGTGGTGATCGCGCCGGACGGGACGGTGGCGCAGTGGTATCCGACGAACGACTGGAAGCCTGAAGACGTGCTGAACGAGCTGAAGAAAGCGGCTGGAGAGAAGGCGTGATCCTTGTTCTGATGGGGGTGACGGCGAGTGGGAAGACGACGATCGGCACCGGGCTGGCTGCGGCTGAGGGCTGGGAATACGCCGAGGGGGACGATTATCACTCGGCGGCAAACAAGGCGAAGATGCATGCCGGCATCCCGCTCACCGACGAAGACCGCGCGCCGTGGCTGGCGAGCCTGCACGATGTGCTGCTGGGCTGGCATCGCAGCGGGAAGAGCGGGGTGATGGCCTGCTCCGCGCTGAGACAGGCATACCGCGACATACTGTCGGCGGGTATTCCGAAGAGTGAGCTGCATTTTGTGCTGCTGGAAGTGGAGAAGGCCGTGCTGGCGGAGCGGCTGGCCGGACGCAAGGGGCACTACATGAGCCCGGCGCTGCTGGAGAGCCAGCTTGCGACGCTGGAAACACCGCGGGATGCGATCCGGGTGGATGCGGAGCGGCCGGCGAACGAGGTGGTGCAGGAGATTCTGGAGGCGGTGCGGACGCCGGAATCGCATCCGTAGCCACCGCAGTTTCATCTATTCTGAAGATCCATATGGCAAAGATTGCAATTGTATTCGGCGTTCTGATTGCGCTGGTGGGCGCGTGGGGGTATGTCGCGACGCACTTCTGGCATGCGTTCATCCCGGTTGTGCTGGGCGTTTTGCTGATTGTGCTGGGTGTGGTCGCGAATACCGAGGACCAAAAGCGGCGCATGCTGGCCATGCATATCGCGGTGACGCTGGGGCTGCTCGGGTTTCTCGGCACCATTCCTGGACTGATCGCGATGGGTCATTATCTGGCGGGCGGTGAAGCGACGGCAGTGGGCGGCATTGCGGTTGGACACAGGGTGGCGGCGGAGGTGCAGTCGGCTACGAGCGTTCTGTGCTTGATCTTCGTGCTGCTGTGCGTTCGTTCGTTTATAGCGGCGCGGCGCGCGCGCGCCTGAAGGGAAGATCCCGTGCACGGCATGCGTCCGAACAACTTCGCGAGCAAGGCAGAACGCACCACGTCGGTGCGCAATGCCAACCGCGCGGGCGACACGAGCACGCCGGCAAAGCCGAAGCTGATCGAGGCATGGCCGCAGGTGTGGCAACTGATGAAGCCACGGCGCGGGCTGCTGGCCATGGGATTTCTGCTGATGATCGTCAATCGCATCTGCGGTCTGGCGCTGCCGGCTTCCACGAAATTCTTTGTCGACACGGTGCTCTACAAGAAACAGGTCGTCAGGCTAACGCCCCTGATCGCCATCGTTCTGGGCGCGACGCTGGTGCAGGCCGCAACATCTTTCGCGCTGACCCAATTGCTGTCGAAGGCCGCGCAGCGCATGATCGCAGACCTGCGCCGCCAGGTGCAGGTGCACATTGGACGGCTGTCGGTGAGCTTCTATGATGCCAATCGCACCGGCAACCTGGTGTCGCGCATCATGTCGGACGTTGAGGGCGTGCGCAACCTGATTGGCACCGGCCTGGTGGATTTCGTGGGCGGCATCATCACAGCCATCATCACATTTGTGCTGCTGCTGAAGATCAGCACCGGGATCACGCTCATCGTCTTCTGCGTCATCGCAGTGTTTGCCGGGGTGCTGCAAAAGGCACTGCGCATCATGCGGCCGATCTTTCGCGAGCGGGGCAAGATCAATGCCGAGGTCACCGGGAGACTTACGGAGTCGCTGGGCGGCGTTCGTGTGGTGAAGGGCTACCACGCCGAGAATCGGGAGGCCTCGGTATTTGCGGGCGGCGTCTAGCGCATCCTGGACAACGTCATGAAGTCGCTGACCATGACATCGATTCTCTCGATGGCGTCGTCGGCAGTGGTTGGCCTGATGGGGTCGCTGGTGATGTTCATGGCGGCGCGACAGGTGTTTTCCGGCCATATGACTCCAGGCGGCTATGTGCAGTACGCGGCGTTTCTGGGCTTCATGATTGCGCCGGTGTTCCAGGTGGTGAATGTCGGAACGCAGCTTACCGAGGCCATCGCCGGACTCGACCGTACGGGCGAAATCCTGAGCGAACGGCAGGAATACGACGATCCGCGGCGGATGATCGATCTGCCGCCGGTTCGCGGCGATGTGCGTTTCAACGAGGTGCGGTTTGCTTATGACCCGGACAAGCCGGTGCTTCACGGCATCTCGTTCCACGCAGAGCCGGGGTCGGTGACGGCGCTGGTGGGCTCATCGGGATCAGGAAAGTCGACGATCATCAGCCTGGTCTGCGCCTTCCACGCGCCGGACTCGGGGACGATCCTGGTGGATGGCGTTGACCTCTCGAGCGTGAAGCTGGACAGCTATCGGAGCCAGCTTGGCGTGGTGCTGCAGGAGTCGTTTCTGTTCGATGGGACGATTCGGGAGAACGTGATGTTCTCCCGTCCGGATGCGACGGAGGAGCAGTTCCTGCACGCGTGCGCAATTGCGCGTGTCGACGAGTTTGCCGAGCGATTCCCGGATGGTTACGAAACGATCGTGGGCGAGCGTGGCGTGAAGCTTTCCGGGGGCCAGCGGCAGCGACTTTCGATTGCGCGCGCGATCCTGGCGGAGCCGCGGATTTTGATTCTGGACGAGGCGACGTCATCGCTTGATTCCGAGAGCGAGGCGATGATCCAGCATGGGCTGAGCTTCCTGATGCAGGGAAGGACGACGTTCGTGATTGCGCACCGGCTCTCAACGATCCGCCGGGCAGACCAGATCCTGGTCGTGGAAGGCGGGCAGATTGTGGAGCACGGGACGCACGAAGCGCTGTTTGCGGCGGGCGGCCGATACTACGACCTTTACACGCGGCAGCATGGTCTGGACTCGAACCGCTTCCTGGCGCCCGGCGAGGGCGATACGGTTCTGGAGCGGACGTAAGAAGAAGCCACGACCGAAGCCGTGGATGTTCCAAGGCTATTTCTTGCCCTGGGCTATGGCGGATGCGGGTCGATTTTGAGGCTTCGGAGCGGCGTCTCGGAGCGGCGTCTATAGGGGAAGTGGGCACGGGCAGGCGCTGAGTAAACGTTTGTCTAAAAAGAACGTTATTCTTCGGCGAGGGAAGTGCAATTCATTTCATTTGTTCCCTACAAAATCGTTGTTGTAAATTTCGGGCGAATAGGGCATCATCGGTCTGTAATTCAGCGTCTCCTGGAAAAAACGCTGGCGCTCTTCCATAAGGGGGGCGCCCATTTTTTGCCTTCAGGAAGGCAAGCGGGGAATCCACCCATCGATGGAGCGAAAGACCGTTCCGTTGGGCGAAGACGCGGAGCAGGGCGCCGCCTACTCTGGAATACGAAAGGCCTCCTGATGCGTTTGGCGCTCCCGCTGTGGAGCGCCTTTCATTTGAGGGCCTGGCCTACTCTCCCGACAGGATGATCGGCATGGTTGGGGTCGCGGAGCCGCCGGCGTTTTCGATGGTGATGCCGAAGGCCTTGGCCGGAACGCCGCTGGGCAATTTTGGCAGAACGACCGAAGCGTAGCCTTGTGCGTTCGGATTGAATGTGCCGGCGGGCACGGGTGCTGCGCCGCTAGCGGGAATCACCCACAGCTCATAGGTCTTGCCTGCGGGCGCCGGCTTCAGGTTGTTGGCTTCCATCATCAAAGCGCCGCGCTCGGCAAGATAGACCGTGCGGGCGATGGGAGCGGGCGTGTTCTTGGTGGCCGTGAGCGTGACCCGCTGCGCGTCGGGCGCATTCAGAAGCTCGAGCAACTGCTGCGCGTGCGAGGCCTTGGCGGCCAGGTTTGAGACCAGGCGAGATTCGTCATCGACTGCGTCGTTGAGCGAACTGACCCTGTAGCCAAGGACGCTGCATGCAATGGCAAGCGCGGCGGCAATGACCCACGGGGTGAACGTCGCCCAGCGGCTGCGGCGGCGAACTGCAGGTGCAATCTCATATGTGGTTTGCGTCATAGAATCGGGAGCCGTTGCGCCTTCGCGCATGCGGGAGCGGAAACGCTCGAACGAGCCGGCAGGCACGGATTGCTGATCGGCGGAGAGCGCCACGAGAGCAAGATCGCCCTGAATGCGGGCGAGTTCCTGCTGCGCTTCGGGATTGTCGCGCACGGCGGCAGCCACGGCGGCCATCTCATCCGCAGCAAGGGCCTGCATCGCGTAGAGCGCGAGGTCCTCAACGGGAATCTGACGGGGCTCGTTCATGACTGAAATGCCTTTCGCAAACTGATCAGTGCCTGACGAATCCTGGTTTTTACTGTGCCTAGCGGATCGCCGGTGCGGCTGGCGATCTCGCTGTGACTCAATCCTTCAAAGTACGCGAGCTCCAGGCTCTTGCGCTGCTCGGCAGGCAGGTCGTTGAGCACGCGGCGGACCTTCTCCATCATGACGTTGCGCTCAGCCTCGCCGGCCACATTGACGGATGATGCGAGCACTACATCTTCGACGGAATCGGCGGGCCGGCGGCGGCGCAACTGGTCGATGGCGCGGTTGCGCGCGATGACCACCAGCCATGCGCCGAGCGAGCCGCGCTCCTCAACGAAGGCGGTTGAATTGCGCCAGAGCTGCAGGAACACCTCCTGCATGACATCCTCTGCTTGCCCGCTGTCGTGAAGCACGCGGAGCGCTACCGAATACACCGGTCCGCTGTAGCGCCGGAAGAGGGCCTCCATCGCGTTTTCATCATGTTGCCCTATGCGCGCCAGCATAAGCGTATCGTCGGCAGATCCACTCTCCGTCTTGCTGTTCAATGTACGGTTATTGGAGGGGTCCGGATTGGAAGGGGATTCAAACATTCAAGGCGCCCGGTCATCATACGCAAGGATCCGCCGCACTGTCACGGTGATGAGGTGCCGACTTCTGCCGGCAGGATGCGGTGCGCGATGAAGAGAAGACTCGATAAGCTTCTGGCCGATCGTGGACTCGCACCATCGCGCGAGCGCGCACAGGCGCTCGTGCTGGCAGGGCGGGTTCTGGTGAACGAACAGAAGAGCGAAAAGCCCGGCGGCAGCATTGCCGAAGATGCTGCAGGTTCGTATTCTCGGCGACGATCTGCGTTACGTGAGCCGCGGCGGATTCAAGTTGGAAGCTGCATTGCAGCATTGGAAGATCGACTCACCGGACGTTTCTGTCGCGACGTGGGAGCCTCGACCGGAGGGTTTACTGACTGCATGTTGCAGCACGGCGCGGCGCAGGTGCTCGCCATTGACACAGGTTATGGACAAATTGCGCAGAAGCTGCGTGACGATCCGCGCGTGACGCTGATGGAGCGCACCAACGCGCGCCAATCAAGCCGGATGATCTGCCTGTCGGGTATTACGTTTCTCGCATGGATGTTTCTTTCATCTCAGCCACTCTTATCTTGCCTGCTGTGATTCCGCGGCCATCGATCAGGCCGGCCCGGGTGCAGAGAGCGTTGTGCTGGTGAAGCCGCAGTTTGAAGCGGGCAGGGAACACATCGGCAAAGGCGGCATCGTGCGCGACCCGGAAGGGCATCGCGTGGCGGTGGAGCGCGTGCGCGCAGCAGTCACGGAACTGGGTGGCAGTGATATTGAGGTGATCGACTCGCCGGTGCTGGGAGCGGAGGGGAACCGGGAGTTTCTGTTACACGCGAGCTGGGTTTAGCAGGTCGGCAAGTCGGCAAGTCAAGCATCGTTGTTAGATAGCCGCACAGATCTCAGAATGTGCCATAGTGCCTACGGGCCGAGCTGCCCAGTCAACTGGAAGCTGTTTCTTGTTCCAGTACACTGAAAGACCGATGCCCACGATCGCCGTGATCTCGAAGCCGCAGAAGCCGGATCTTGCTCCGGTGCTCGAGGAGCTTGTGTCGTGGATGCGAGCTCGCGGAATCGAGCCGCTGCTCGACCCGGTAAGCGGCAGTTACGTGCAGAATGAGCGCACCGTGCCGCGGCATGAGATGGCGGAGCACGATCCGGAGCTGGCTGTGGTGCTGGGCGGCGACGGCACGCTGCTGGCCGCGGCGCGGGTTTTTGCCAAGCCCAAGGTGCCGATCCTCAGCGTGAATCTGGGGTCTCTCGGTTTTCTGACCGAAGTACGTCTGACGGAGCTCTTCTCGAACCTGGAAGGATGGAGTTGCGGGCAGTGCCACATCGACATGCGCGCGATGCTGCATGTGGACATCATGCGCGAGGGGCAGTTGTTCCGCTGCTATGACGCGCTGAACGACATTGTGATCTCGAAGGGCGCGATTGCGCGCATGGGAGATTTTCGTGTGCTGCTCGGGAGGCAGCTCGCGATGTCCTTTCGCGCCGACGGAGTGATCGTCGCGACGCCGACCGGCTCAACGGCTTACAACCTGGCGGCCAATGGTCCGATTATGGCACCGGACGTAGACGCGATGATCGTGACGCCGATCTGTCCGCACCTGCTGACCATCCGTCCCATGGTGGTGACGGGCGATGCCCAGGTGAATCTGAGCGTTGCCGGCGTGCGAGATCAAACCTATCTGACGGTGGATGGGCAGGAGGCGATCGAAGTCCAGGTGGGCGATGAGGTGCGGTGCCGCCGCTCCGAGCACACAGTCCAACTGGTGCGGCTGCGGACGGATGGATTCTTCGATGTGCTGCGGCAGAAGCTGAAGTGGGGAGAGCGGTAGCGTCTCCCCTCCCAATCAGCGATTCAGGGAATCAGGCGGCGCCGGTAAGCTCGTCGAGCAGCGTCTTGGCTTTGGTGGCGAGGGTGTGGGCCCCGTCCACATCATCTTTTTGCAGAGCGCGCTGCGCCTGGTCGAGGAAGCTGCGTATCCGGGCTACAGTCTTAACCTGATCGCCGCTCAGGTTGTGCAGGGAGTCGACGCCGCGACGGGTGGTGTCGATGAGGCTGGATGCTTCCTGGCGCGAACCCGTGGTGTCCTGCGAAGGCCCGGCGGTGAGCTGGCCGATGGGAGTGGCGGTGCTGGTGTCGCCGCTGGGTGTGGGCGCAGTCACCTTCACGTTCTGCCCTTCCGTCGGGACGGGTGTGGTGTCGGGAGGGCTTTCCTTGCGATTCTCATGGGATTCGCGGTCTGCGACTTCCACTTCGCCCTTCCGACCATGATGGCGGCCATTGCGCGCGGGCTTCTTTGTCGCATCGACGATGACGGAGGCCGGTGGCGGGGTAGGTTGTGCGCTGGGTGACGGCGGTGCGGGCAGCTCGGGCAGCGATGGATCGTTCTGGCTCATTTGCGCGTAGAGCGGAGCAAATGAGGGAGCCGTTTCCGCAGGAGCGAGCGCAAGCGCGGGCACTGGCGGCGGAGTCTCCTTCCGGAGATAGGCGCATCCTGACAGCGCTGCGAGCAGGAGCGCCGCGGCCATCGATGTGAGGCAGGAAGAATGCCGAATCATAGGCCGGTCCCTTCGGAGCTGAAGGCCGGAGCCGGAGTTGTCTTTTCCAACTGAGAACCGCGCAGTTTACCCTCTGCTGAAGTCAGCAGCGGGAGTTTCAAAGTAAATGTACTGCCTATATTTTGTTCCGATTGTACGTCAATATTGCCGTTATGTAACTGAATGATACGGTAAGTCATTGCCAGCCCAATACCACTTCCGTCCTTGCGAGTGGTGAAGTAAAGGTCAAAGATCTTGTTGCGGATGTCGGGGGGGATGCCGCTGCCGCTGTCGGCAATTTCTATCGCAGCCATACGGCCTTCCTCGCGAAGGGTGACATGCAACTCGCCGCCCTGGGGCATGGACTGCGCGCCATTGAGCACGACATTCAGGATGGCCTGCTTGATAAGGTCGGCATCTACCTTTGCGATGAGAGCGCGATCCGGCATGTGCGGTTGCACGCGCACATTGTGGGTTTCGAGCTCGGCCGAGGCCAGCATGAGCACGCCGGAGACGACGCGGCGCAGGTCGTTTTCCTTGAGCTGGAGCTCGACAGGGCGAGAGAAGTCAACCAGTGTCTGGACGACGCGGTCGAGACGCTGAATCTCGCTCTCGATGATCTCGAGGTGGCGCATGGCGCGCGCATCGGGACCGGAGAGCTTGTTGCGGAGCAGCTCGAGGTGGACCACGATGGCGTTGATGGGATTTTTGACCTCGTGACCGACGCCAGAAGTGAGGCGGCCGATGGCGGCAAGGCGGCGGGAAAGCTCAAGCTCGCTTTCGAGCTCACGAACAGATTCGAGATCGTGGAGCGTGAGCAGGGCGCCGAGAGCGGCGCCCGGAGCAGAATCCTGGTCCACAACAAAGTCGAGCGAGACCTGGACCCGGCGTCCTGTTTCGGTTTCGATCTCCTCCTGGTCGAGTGTGCGGGCAGTCTCAAACGCATCGTGGACGAGGCGCCCGAGCTTTGTCTCGAGCGTGAAGATGCCGCTGAGCGAGTTGCCGAAGAGCTGGCTGCGGGGGATGCCAAGGAAGCGCTCGACGGAATCTGAGACGAGGGCGGCCCGGCCTTCGGCAGTGAACAGCAGGATGCCGTCCTGCAGGTTCGACATGATGGAGTCGAGGTTCTCCTTCATGGCGGAGAAAACTTCCTCGACATTGCGCATGCGGCGCCCGATACGCTCGATCTTGTCCGAGACCTGGAGAACGGTGTCCTCGGTAGAGGAACGGATGAGGCGGCCTTCCTTGGGGGGAGGGAGTTCGGCCGGAGGCGGCGGCCCCTCGGCAAAGGAGGTCGCCTGGTGGAATGCGGGCTGCTCGAGCGTGTCGAGCCTGCGGCTGATCTGCTCAATCGGCTGGAGAGCGAGATTGGCGAGCAGCGCGGCGACGGCGAGTGAGGAGAGAATGGCGAGTCCCGTGAAGGTGAGCGAGGCCCAGATCCAGGGTGCGAAGACAGTGCGCAGGAAGGTAGTGCGGATGCCGACCCGGATGGTCAGGAACGGATGGTGGGCACGCTCGAGCGGCAGGACGATGTTGTAGTTGCGAGGCGGCCCGAAGACGGCGCGCATTGTGGTAATCACGCCGGCATGGCGCAGCACGGCATAGTCTTCGCGCTGGGGTAATTCGACGTTGTCCTGCGTGGGATCGGTGCTCAGCACAGCCTTCCCGTCGCTGTCGGCGATGGCGACGTCGAAGACGGTCGGTGCATAGCGGTTGACCGAACTGAGCAGGCCGTTCAGACCCTCGTCGTGCTGGAGTACATCAGAGACGGCAGCGCGCAGGGCGACCGGATTGTTCGGATCAAGCTGGCGGTTCTTGAGTCCCGTGTTGAGCGCCAGCGTGGTGCTGTAGAAGATCTGGCGCGCCACCATATCGTTAGCGTCATACGACTGGGTGATCCGCTGGGCCAGGAGCTGCTCGAGAAAGAGCCAGGACAAAACCGTCACTACCAGGAACACAAGTCCGGTAATGGCGAGAACAAGTTTTGTCTTCAGACGCATTGGGGGCTTTCGCTTATGGTACCCGTTGCGGCTACGAGCTCTGAAACAGGAAACCCAGCCTCGGGGTGTCGAGCTTGAGTATGTTCCTGCAGAACCGGCCTCGAACGGGAGCCTGAAGCGGGTTGTATCGCGGAATGCGTTTCAACGCAATACAACGGGGGAGCCAATTCTGCAGGAATGTTGGGTTTAGAGCAGATTCTCCTAGTAGCTATTCTGCACCGAATGCAGCCAATGCAGGCTTTCTTAACGGAAAACCTGCACTGGCTTTTGTTTCTTGTCCAGGTGCACAGGAAATCTGCTCTAAACGCGTTCTTCAACGCTCTCGCTGGCGGCAAAGGAGGCGCTGCCGTACTCCTTGAGCTTGTTGTGGAGCGTTTTCAGGCTTATCCCCAGGATCTCCGCCGCGCGGGTCTTATTGTTGCGGGTGGATTCGAGGGTTTTGAGGATGAGGAGCCGTTCGGCCTCATCGACCGTGGCGCCTACCTCCACCTGAACCGAGTTGGCAGAGGAGGTGTCGTCCGTGGTGCGCATGACACGCTCGCCGAAGCCTGGCGGCAAATGGCGCGACTCGAGCTGTCCTTCGCCACACAGGATGATGGCCCGCTCGATCGTATTGCGCAGCTCGCGGACGTTGCCCGGCCAGTCGTGGCTCATGAGCCGGGCCAGCATCTCCTTATCGACGCCGGTGACGGCGCGCTCGTGTTTCTCGTTCATGTCAGCCAGGATGGCTTCGAGGATGGCAGGAATGTCTTCCTTGTGTTCGCGCAGCGGCGGCATGTGGATGTTGAAGACATTCAGCCGGTAGAACAGGTCACCGCGGAGGTGACCATCATCGACCGCCTCGCGCGGATCCTTGTTGGTGGCGGCCAGGACGCGCACGTTGGTCGATTTCTCGATCTTCGCGCCCAGCCGGCGCAGCTTGCGCTCTTCGATGACGCGGAGCAGCTTGGCCTGCGTGCCGACAGGCATTTCGCCGATCTCATCGAGAAGCAGTGTGCCTTCCTCGGCGAGTTCGAAGCAGCCAGGGCTGCGCTCGATGGCTCCGGTGAAGGCGCCTTTCTCATAGCCGAAGATCTCGGCTTCGATCAGCGTCTCAGGGATGGCGGCGCAGTTGACGGCGACAAAGGGCTTGGATTTGCGCGGGCTCAGCTCATGGAGCGTGCGGGCGACTACCTCTTTTCCGGTGCCGCTTTCACCGGTGATCAGTACGGATACGGTGGACGGCGCTACACGTTCGATCAGCGCGAAGATATCCTGCATTTTCTTGGAGGAGCCCACGAGCGAGCCGAGCACGCCCCGCTCGCGCAGCTTGCGGCGCGTGAAGTCCAGTTCCTGCTCCGTCTCGCGTTGGCGCGAAGCGTTGGCCAGAATCATCTTGAGGCGCGTGGGATCGACTGGCTTCTGGATGAAGTCATAGGCGCCGAGCTTCATAGCTTCGACGGCGCGATCGATGGATCCCTGCGCGGTCAGCAGGATGACGCACTGCTTGTCGGGCAGCTCACTGAGTCGATTGAGTAATTCGATGCCGTCCATGCGAGGCATCTTCATGTCCGTGACGACGATGCCGGGCTGCCATGCGAGGACCTTATCCAGGGCCTCAACGCCATCGCGCGCAGTCTCGGTACGGTAGCCCCATCCGGAAACAAGTTCGGCAAGCCCCATCAGCGCGTGGAGCTCGTCCTCGACGATCAATACCTTCTCACCTGCCATTGCAAACTGCTCTCTTCTCTTAGGACGTATCCTGTTGTTTGTATCATGTTGAACGCGGCCCAGTTACCAGCGAAGCACGCTTTTGACGCGGCATTCCCGAAAGTGTTCAAACCCTTGGGCCGACTGAGACATCTCTCTATCTATCTATGTTAGACCTTGAGGTCGCTCCACACGAGCTAAAGACCATACTCGAGGAGAAAGAACCACTCTTTCTTCTCGACGTGAGGGAGCCGTGGGAGACCAGTGCGATAGGCTTTCCCGGGGCGCGCGCGATCCCGATGGGGGATATGCCCTCACGCGCGCACAACGAACTCGACCCGGACGAGAGAATCGTTGTGATCTGCCATCACGGTGTGCGATCCCTGAATGTGGCGAACTGGCTGCGGAACCAGGGTTTCGAGCAGGCCCAGTCGCTACGCGGCGGCATTGATGCCTGGTCCCGGGACGTCGATGCGGCAGTAGCTCGCTACTGAGAACCCGCAGGCGGCCGATTCCAACCAAACGCAGCGACAATCGGGCGCTTCGCTATGATCGCAGAGCATGCAGAAGCCGCTCGCAGGATAGGAGCGCGCTCAATTGGGGGGAGTCTTTTGCGCCTGGATCGATGGACATGGCTGGTTTGCGGTACGGCAATGCTGTTGGCCGCTCCGATTGCCGGGGCGCAACGCCCGCGCACCTGGACAGTGAAGCCGGAGTGGGTGCGGGCGCATGAGGAATTTCTAGCCAGCGACGCCATGCAGGGAAGGGGCAGCGCGACCCACGACGAGGAAGTGACCGCGACCTACGTCGCAAGCGAATTCCGGGCCTATGGGTTAAAGACGGCGCCCGGAATGCTGGGCTACATCCAGCGTGCGGAAGTGGTGCAGCCGACGCTCGACGGTCATGGAACCATCACCGCCGGGGGCACAACACTGGAGGAGGGCGGAGACTTCCACTTGCTGCTGGCGAACGGCGAGCCGGCGAGCGGCCCGTTGCTGCGGCTCGATGCGAAGGATGCGGCGCATGCAAAGGTGAATCCAGGAACGGTGCTGCTGGTGAAGAATCTGCCGTCGGGCGACGGGGCGCTGCAGGCTTTGCGACCGCTGTACTCATTGCCGGCGGCGGCTGTGCTTCTGGAGGAGGGAGATGCCACGAAGAAGATCGAAGGGATGACCGGCGGGAGGCCGCGCATCCCGATGCGTCTTGCAGATATGCCTGTGCGGCACACACGCCCGACGATTGCTAGCCTGGCGCCCGAGGCGATAGCGAAGTTAGAGAACGTGAAAGATGGCGAGACGGTGGCGCTCGCGCTTCACGTTACGCCGCAGAAGTCTCCGCGCTATACCTACAACGCGATCGGCTATTTGCGCGGGACTGACCCGAGGGCGGGGACGATACTCCTGTCGGCCCACCTTGACCACCTCGGCATGAAGCCCGACTCGACCGGCGACGAAGTCTACAACGGGGCGAACGACGATGCGGCGGGCACCACGGCCGTGCTGGAACTGGCGCACGCGCTGGCCTCGGGGCCACGCCTGAGGCGGAGCGTACTGTTCGTTTGCTATGGCAGCGAGGAAGCGGGCGAGCTGGGCTCGACGTATTTTGGGGAGCATCCTCCCGTGCCGTTGAAGGCCCTGGTGGCGAATCTGGAATTCGAAATGATCGGCAGTCAGGATCCCAAGATGCCGAAGGGCGTGCTGCTTTTGACCGGGTGGGACCGATCGAACCTGGGGCCGGCACTGAAACGGCATGGCGCGCTGCTGGGCGCCGATCCGTATCCTGAGCAACATTTCTTCGAGCGCTCGGACAATTACGCTCTGGCGCTGAAAGGCGTGGTCGCGCACACTGCGGCGGGTTGGGGCACTCCGCCGACCTATCATCAGCCGGATGATGATCTGCAGCATCTGGATGTGGCGTTCATGACGGCGGCGATCCAGTCGCTGGTGAATCCGGTGCGCTGGCTGGCGGACAGCAGCTTTGTTCCTGCGTGGAACAAGGGAGGGCAGCCGAAGCTTCACGAGTAAATACCGGGGGTGGAGATTTTCGCAGGCCATTAGCGGCTTTGCAAAATGAGAACCTACGCAGATGAGGGAACGATATGTCGAGTGCTGCGATTGCATATGCGCGCGAGAACCAGTCGCGATTTCTGAATGAGCTGAAGGATTTGCTGCGAATTCAGAGCGTCTCGACCTTGCCGGAACACAACGGAGATACGCGGCGCGCAGCGGGGTCACTGGCGGCGGAGATGAAAAGGATCGGACTCGAGAAAGTGCGCCTGATCGAGACATCGACGGCGCAGCGCTCAGGGCATCCGCTGGTTTATGGCGAATGGCTGCACGGAGCAGGGAAGCCGACCGTGTTGTGCTATGGACACTACGATGTGCAGCCGCCCGATCCGCTGGATGAGTGGCAGACGCCGCCCTTTGAGCCGGCCGAGCGGAACGGAAATCTTTACGCGCGCGGCGCAGTGGACGACAAAGGGCAGATGTACATGCACCTGAAGGCGCTGGAGTCGCTGTTCCACGCGGGTGGCGGAACGCTGCCGTTGAATGTGCGCGTGATTCTGGAGGGTGAAGAAGAAGTAGGCGGCGAGGGCATCGCGGCATTTGTGCGCGAACATCCGCAGCAATTGAAGGCAGACTTTGCGCTGGTCTCTGATACGGAGATATTTGCGCCGGAAATGCCGACCCTGTGCGTAGGGTTGCGCGGGTATGCTCTATACCGAGATCGAGGTGCGCGGCGCAAAGAACGGATTTGCATTCGGGCATGTATGGCGGTGCGGCTCCGAATGCGTTTGTTGCGCTGGCGCAGATCATCGCCGGGCTGAAGGACAGGGATGGAAGGATTTTGATTCCCGGGATCTACGACAACGTGGTGGCGCCCTCGGCCGAGGATGAAGGCCGCATGGAAGCGTCTGCCATTTGATGAGGAGCATTACCGAAAGACGGAGGTGGGTTCGGCGGTACTGACTGGCGGCAGGCTCTCGGTCTTGAGCGAACGTGGGCGCGCCAACGCTTGATGTTCATGGGATGCCGGGAGGGTTTATCGGGGCCGGGCGCGAAGACGGTGATTCCGGCGAAAGCGGTGGCGAAGGTGTCGATGCGGCTGGTGCCGTCATGAAGCCGCGGAAGTCATTTTGCGAAGTCCGAGAGCTACGTTGCTTCGCTCGCGCCGAAGGGTGTGAAGCTGAAGTGCGGTTGATTCATTCCGGCGATCCGTTGTGATCGGCACAGATAATGCTTATATGACCGCGGCTATGGCGGCGATGAAGGAAGTATTTGGGCAAGGAGACAGTCTTTATCCGCGGCGGCGGATCGATTCCGATCGTGGGCGACATCGAGCGTCACCTGAAGATTCCGTCTGTCATGATGGGCTTCGGATTGCCGGACGATAATCTTCACGCGCCGAACGAGAAGTTCCACATCGCGAACTTTTATCGCGGGATCGAATCAATCATTCGCATGCTGGAACGCGTGGGCGCCTGAGTCCATGAACGCGGAAGGCTGGGTGCTGGCCGGGGGGCGAAGCCTGCGAATGGGGCGCGATAAGGCCGCGGTCTTACTGGAGGGCCGTCCGCTGCTGGAACACATGCTGGAGAAGATTCATTCGCTGGGACTGCGCGCGCGCGTCGCAGGTCTGCGCCAGACCGTACCAAATGTCGCGGCAGAGATTATCCGCGATGCGCATCCGGATTGCGGGCCTCTAAGCGGAATCGAGACGGCTCTGGCCGAGAGCGAAGCAGAGCACGTGCTGGTGCTGGGTGTGGACCTGCCGCTGCTGGAAGTCGACTTTCTGGCGCAAATGCTTGCGCGGGCGCAGAACACCTGTGCCATCGCAACAGTGCCGCGTGTGAGCGGCGAACCACAGCCTCTGTGTGGCGTTTATCGGCGGCAGATGCTGGCCGCAGTGAGAATGGCGCTCGCGGAAGGAACGTACAAAGCCATGCACGCGGTGGAACGGAGCGCCTCTCTCGGCGCCATGGATCTGTTCGACGCGGAAACGCTGCTGGCGACTGGCGCGTGGCATTCGAGGCTACCGGTGTATCTGCAGTTTATGAATTGCAACGCTCCGGAAGATGTAGCGCGTGCGGAAGCGATCTTCTCCGCGGGACCTATGCTATGAGAATGGACGACAACGAGAATGGAGCCTCGGTGCCCGATCCGGAGAGCCAAAAGCCTGATCGGGACGGCGAAACGCCCGAAGAGGCCGCGTTGCTGCGGAGCGCCATTCCACAAGGCGGTGAGGTAGTACCGCTGCCTCCGCCGCCGAGCGATCAGCCTCTGGATATTCCTCCGGAAGTCGTCCGCACAGAGTTGCTCGCGCAACAGAACGGTAATGCGCCCGAGACGTCCGTCCGGAAGCCATACATCGTCTTTGACCACGTTTCAAAGTCTTTTGGTGACCTGCATGTTCTCGACGATGTGAGCTTCCGGGTCATGACCGGCGAGACGCTGTGCATCCTGGGCCGGTCGGGCGTGGGGAAGTCGGTATCTTTGCAGAGCATCATGGGCTTCCTGAAGCCGGACGCAGGCAGGATCCTGGTTGCAGGCGTGGATATTACTGGTTTCAACGATCAAGAGTTGGACGAAGTCCGCAAGAAAGTCACGATGGTTTTTCAAAGCGGCGCGCTTTTCGACTCGCTGAGCGTCGGCGAGAACGTCGCCTTTCCATTACGCGAGCGGAAAGAACTGGAAGAGGACCAGATCCAGAAGATCGTCGAAGGCTTACTGGAGATGGTTGGCGTCACGGGAATGACCGATCTGCTGCCTTCCGATTTGTCGACCGGCATGAAGCGTTCGGTGGCGATTGCGCGTGCCATGGCCGCGCAGCCGGAAGCGATCCTGTATGACGAGCCGACGACGATGGTGGATCCGCTGATCGGGCGACTGCTGGGCGACCTGATCCAGAAGCTTAAGACGCAACTGCTCCTGACCAGCGTGGTGGTGACGCACGATATGCGGTTTGCGGAACGGTTAGCCGATCACGTGGTCTTCCTGCATCAGGGAAAAGTCCACTTCTTTGGGACCATGGACGAGATGAAGCGCAGCAAAGATGAGATTCTGCAACAATTCCTGCAACTTGATTCCTTGGTCTTGCCGGAAGTATGACTTTAGACGATTGGCTATGACTCAGAAGTGTCATGCGCAGTTGTGGAAATCTGTAAACAAAGGGTTGCGCAGCCTATGGCCGGAATGGGATCGTTGAAAAACACGCTTGCCGAGAGATTTTTTCGAAACGATTTATGACAAGTTAGTGATTTTTTTATTGCTTTTCGTTCATACGGTGGGCGGTGGGCTCGCCGTACAATCGGAGCGTCAAAGAAAAAACCCGGGGCCCCCTACTTGTGGAGATCAGACTGGCTCGTTTTGGAAGGTAATGCGCCATCCAGCCGGCGCAGGCTTCAATGCGGGTCGTAGACGAGTTGCAGGCGAGGAACACTGAAATGGGACCGGACGCGAACATGAGCGGACAACGTGAGTTGTCGCCCGGAAGTTCTTTCAGCGATTCACCGATTACGATTCCGATCTGGACTTTCCAAACTGCATTTCGCCTTGCGCTGCTATTGGCCTGGAGCAATTGAGTCCCCCGATGAGCACCCCTGAGTTTGTTCCGCGTATTCAGGCTGCAGAGCGCTTCCATTCTGCCGGCAACCGCACAGTGGCGGAGGTGCGGTCGAGCCTATGGTCGCAGTCTTTTCGAGTGGCGCTCTTGTGGGCTTTTTGCGATGTGCTTTCCGTGCTCGTTGCAGCGACTGTTGCAGTAAAGGTCTACCTGGGCAGCTTCATCCTCGCAAGCTTCATGGATGGCGACTCCGCGCTCCGCCTGCAATCGGCGTTCACTCCGAGCCCGTGGCTGACGGGATTTTTTCTGGGCTGGTTCATCCTTGCGCTGATTCTGGTCAGCCGGCGCCTTCGTCTCTATGCGCCGATTCAGTTGCGCAATACCCTGCACGACCAGCGGCTCACGATTCAGGCATGCTGCACGGCCGGCCTGCTGCTCTGCGGCAGCCTCTACGTTATTGGACACGGCAAGGAAGTTTCCCGAGGCGTGGCTCTGCTGACTATCGTGTTTACCGCAATCCTCGTGAGCGCACGCCGTCTTGTCTGGCGCGGGATCGTGTACAGGCGCTACGACCGCGGTATCGAGACGCGAAACATTCTGGTAGTGGGAACGGGGCGGGTAGGCCAGGCGCTCAAGCATCACATCGAGAGCATTCGTCACCTCGGATTTACCTTTAAGGGATTTGTTCAGGTGCCCGGGTTTGAAAGCGACAGCCTGGTGGAGAGCCCCGACGTGCTGGGTTCGATTGAGGAGGTGCTTGAGCTGGCGCGCAAGCATTTTGTCGACGAGATTTTCCTTGCCACTCCGTGCGAGCGCATGCTGGTGAAACGCCTGGTGAACCAGGCGCGTGAAGCGAGTGTCGACATACGCGTGGTGCCGGACCTCTACGACGGACTGGCGTGGAACAGTCCCATCGAATACATCGGTCAGTTTCCGACAATTCCGCTGCATCGCGGCGAGGTGCCGGTGCTGGGAATGGTGATGAAGCGCATGCTCGACATTGCACTTTCGAGCATCGGGCTGGTGCTGTTTTGGCCGGCGCTGCTGGCGATCGCGATTGCGGTGCGAGCAGATTCCAACGGACCTGTCCTTTACACCTCGGAACGCATTGGGAAGAAAGGCCGCGTCTTTCGCTGCTACAAATTCCGCACGATGGTACGGGATGCGGAAGGGCGGCGGACCGAGGTCCTGCACATGAACGAGCGCGATTCGGTGCTGTTCAAGATCACGAATGATCCCAGGATCACACGCACCGGCCGTTTCCTGCGGAAGTATTCCCTCGATGAGCTACCGCAGCTGGTAAACGTGCTGCGAGGCGATATGAGCCTGGTGGGCCCGCGGCCGCCGATCGCGCTTGAGGTGAAGCGTTACGAACTGAATCATCTGCGGCGACTGAATGTCCAACCGGGCATCACCGGCCTTTGGCAGGTGCAGGCACGCCAGGATCCTTCTTTTGACAGTTACATCTCGCTGGACACGGCGTATATCGAGAACTGGAGTCTGTGGCTGGACGTGAAGATTCTCGTACGTACGATCGGGGTGGTCATCTCCGGAACCGGCACTTAGCGCGGATGAATCGATGCACGACCGAGCCAGCCCGAGTGGCTGGCCTTTTTCTTTGGTTTTCTTCGATACACTGATTATGTGAAGATTGCGCTGGCGCAGATTGATCCGACAGTTGCCGATTTTCGAGGCAATGCAGCGCGGATTCTGCAGTACGTACGCGAGGCGGAGAAGCGGGGCGCGGACCTGGTGATCTTCCCGGAACTCTGTGTCTGCGGTTATCCGACCGGCGATTTCGTGGAGAAGCCGTCGTTTGTGAAGCAGGCGGTCGAGACCGCGGCGGAAATAGCCCGAGAGGCGACAGCCGGAAAATCCATCTCCGTCATCTGCGGCACGCTCGCGCCATCGCAGCCGGGCGCGGGCAAGCGGGTAAGCAACGCCGCCGTGCTGATGCAGGGCGGCGAGATCGTCTTTACGCAGCGCAAGATGCTGCTCCCCTTCTACGACGTCTTCGATGAGCAGCGTTATTTTGCGCCGGCGGAGTGCCAGGATGTGGTGAAGATTGCGAACGAGCGGGTGGCGCTGACGATCTGTGAAGATGCATGGAACGATAAAGGCTACTGGAAGCAGCGGCTATATAAGGTCGATCCCGTCGACGAGCAGGTTCGGCAAGGCGCAACGCTGATCCTGAACATCTCATCCTCTCCTTTCTGGCAGGGGAAGCGCGAGCAGCGGGCCGAGATGCTGGCCGCCGCGGCACGGCATCACCGGCTGCCTATCCTGATGGTGAACCAGACGGGAGGCAATGACAGCCTGATCTTTGACGGGACCAGCCTGGCATTGAATGCCCGCGGGGAGATCATTGCCCAAGGATCCTCGTTTGGCGAGGATCTGGTGATGGTGGACATGGCGGCTGGTACGGGCGATCTGCACAAGACAGTAGATGGCGACGATGCCGCGACCTACGCCGCGCTGGTGATGGGAACGCGCGATTACATCCGTAAATGCGGTTTTAAGCAGGTGTTGATCGCGCTGAGCGGCGGAATCGATTCGGCCCTGGTCGCGGCGATTGCCGTCGACGCACTGGACAAAGAGAACGTGATTGGCGTCACTATGCCGAGCCCCTATTCGTCGCAGGGATCGATCGATGACAGCCGCGCTCTCGCAGAAAATCTCGGCATTCGTCTGGAGACACTCCGGATCGACAGTATCTTCAGCCAGTTTGGTGAAGCGCTGGCGCCGGTGTTTGCCGGGCGCGCGGCGGACACGACGGAGGAGAATATACAGTCGCGTATCCGCGCGGTTTTGCTCATGGCGCTCTCCAACAAGCTCGGGGCGCTGGTGCTGACGACGGGAAACAAGTCGGAGATGGCGGTGGGCTACTGCACGCTGTATGGCGACATGGTGGGGGCGCTGGCGGTGATTGGCGACCTGGTGAAGACGCGAGTCTATCGCCTGTCGCATTATGTGAACCGCGAACGCGAGGTGATTCCGCGAGCGACTCTGGAGAAGCCGCCTTCGGCTGAGCTGCGGCCGGGACAACTGGATACGGATTCACTACCGCCGTATGAAGTGCTGGATCCGCTGGTGGAGGCATACGTGGAGCGGTACATGCCGATGCAGGCTATTGCAGACCAGCAAGGCCTCGATCTTGCGCTGGTGCAGAAGGTGGTCAAGCTGATCGAGCAGAGCGAGTACAAACGGCAGCAGGCGGCGCCTGTTCTGAAAGTTACGGCGAAGTCATTCGGCAGCGGCCGGCGGTTCCCGATAGCAGTGAAAGTACAAGTTTAAGTTTAAGGTCTGTGGAGAAGAATCTCGATGACTATTCACGTGCGCAGCAGCGTGATCGCGGGAGTGCTCTGTGTCGCTTCGATCGCGGCAGTCCCGGCATTCAGCCAGGCGAACCCTCCCGAGGCTCCATCGGTGCAGAGCGCAGCGCCGTCGCAACCCGCTTCGCCCGCGCAGTTGCCGCCGATGCCGGCGCCTGATCCAACGAACTTCACGGCGGCGTCTCCGACGAAGCAAACCGTAGAGGATTTCCTGCGCGCGAGTTGGGGATACGACGACAACCGGATTTTCCAGGTGCAGGCAATCCAGAAGACACAGGTGCAGGGCATCAGCCGCGTGACGGTGCTGGTGGAAGAGAAAGGCACGCAGCAATCGCAGCCTTCGGTGCTTTCGTTCCTGACGCTCCCTGATGGGAAGCACCTGATCGCCAACGAGGAGATCCTGCCTTTCGGCTCGCATCCATTTGCCGACTACAGGGCAATCCTGGAGCGCGATGCGAAGGGGCCATCTCGCGGACCCGCCAACTCGCCACTGCTGCTGGTGGAGTTTTCAGACTTCCAGTGCCCGCATTGCAAGGAGGCCCAGCCTACAATCGAGCGGCTGCTGAAGGATTATCCGCAGGCACGGTTCGTATCGCAGGTGTTTCCGCTGCGCAACATTCACAGCGAAGCGGAAAAGGCAGCGGAGACAGGTGTGTGCGTCGCAAAAGTCGGCGGCAACGATGCGTTCTTCAAGTACACCGATGCTGTGTATGCGGACCAGGACAAGTTGATCCCGGAGGGCTCGGATGCCGCGCTCGCCGCCGCAGTAAAGACGGCGGGAGTAGATGACGCGAAGGTGAAGGCGTGCGTAGCCGAACCCTCGGCGAAGGCGGCGGTGGATGCTTCGCTTGCGGTGGGCGAAGAGGTTGGAGTGAACCAGACGCCGATGCTGGCGGAGAATGGCCGCATGCTGCCCGCTGGGGGCATCCCGTACGACCAGTTGAAGAAGATCATCGATTACGATCTTTCTCACAAGTAGGCGAACGGGAACTCTCGGTATGCCGCCTGCATTCAGATAGGGAGAGGTGCGACGCGTGACAACGGAAGGCTTTGCCGACGACGGGAACATGTTGAAGCAGCTTGCGCAGATCGATCTGGCGCAGGAGATGAAGGACTCCGAGCAGAAGCGGCCATGGCCGATGGGCCACTATGCGAAGATGCTGTTTAAGAAGCCGGACTTTCGCATGGTGCTCATTACGATGGATCAGGGAGCGGTGCTGAAGGAGCACCATGCGGATGGCACAATTTCCGTGCAGGTGCTGAAAGGATCGATCGACTTCCGCACCCAGGGAGAGTCGCACACGGTTCGCTCGAACAATGTGCTGACGCTTGGCGCATCGATCAAGCATGAGGTGGAGGCGAGGGAGCCTTCGGCGTTCCTGCTCACTATCGCGTGGCCGAGCTCGGAAAAGCTGCAGGCGATGCAACATCGCGGGTACTGAACACAAAGCCTATTGATGTGCAGGAACGAGCATAACCTCGCTCACGCCGTTGCGATGCGGCGACCGCACAACGTGGGGTGTGATGAGAACGACTAATTCGTCGTTCGATTTCTGCGCACTTTTGTTCGTGGTGGACTGGAGCCCGGGAATCTCGCTGAGGCCGGGCAAACCGGTGACCGCGCGCGCCTCCTGCGTGTTGAGATCGCTGGTGACGAGCGCCGCTTCTCCGTCCTTGAGATCGAGAGTGGCGGTGAACTGCCGGTTGGTCAGAACCGGGATGCTATTGAGCGAACTGCCGGCCAGCGCGTCGATCTTGAGGTCAAGCTTGAGCGTCATGGATTGATCGCGATGGATGTTGGGAGTTGCCTTCAGCTGGAGACCGAGATCCTGATACTGGACCTGAGGGATGGTCTGCTGGCTTAGAGCGGAACTGTTGAGTCCCAGAGCGGCAAGCTGGCTGTTGAGCCCGGCAGTGTTCAGTCCCGGAATGTTCGCGCCAACGCCGGTCAGGTTCGAATAGCTGGACTGGATGATGGGGTAATGCATGCCGGCGAGAATGGTGCCGGGTTCCTGATCCTGCAGCCGGAGCTGGAGCTGGTCAATGGCGCGGCTATCACTGGAGTTGAGCGCGAGGTTCAGGGTGGTAGTGCCTAACGTCAGGCCGGTGGCCGTGAGCCCACCGCCGAAGACCGCGAATCCCTGGGTGAGGAGGGAATTGGACACTTGCCCTGAGGCGAGCAGGATGGCGGCAATTGCCTCGAGGTCATTCGCATTGGCAAGGCCGGCGGAGACGATCTGCTGAATGAGCGCCTGATTGCCGTTAAGCACCTGCTGAATTTCTGAATTGAGGTTGAAGGCGTTGAACTGCTGCGGCAGCTGGACGCCGACGTTGACGTTGCGTGTGCGCTGAATTTCGTAGACCCGCACCTCGAGCAGCACCTGGCTGCGGCCCTCCAGCAGGCCTTTGAGCGTGCTGTTCAGAAGCGCGAGCTTGGTTTCCGGACCGCGCACGGTGAGCGAGTTTTGCCCGATCTCCGGCGATACCTGGGCCAGCTCGAGGATGTTGCGACTGAGGTTGTTAATGTCGGTGAACTCGGTCTCGCTGAGGCCAGGCAGGTAGATGGTCTCCATGAGCTGACGCTCGTAGGTGGCGCGATTGGCGCGAGTGTCCTTGGCCACGAGAACGCGATGCGGATCGAGCGGAACGAAGAAGGTGTCCGTGTCCAGTCGCAGAAGCTGCGCGGCCTGATGGAAGTCCACGTTATCGACATCGAAGCGCACGGGCTTGGAGGTGACGCTCGAGTCGAAGCTGGGCGAGATGCCGTAGGCGGAGAGCACCTGACGCAGTAACGACATCCCGTCGGCGCGGAGGTGAAAGCTGTGCCGGCCCCCTGTGGGCTCGAGGCGGATCGCTTCGGCAATGCTGGCCGTGAGCTCATCGGTTTTCAACGGCTCAGTGTCAACGCCAGCCACATCCGTGATGTGTTGGGCGACGATGGGGTTGGTGGGATCGAGTTCCAGTGCTTCGGCGAGCCTCGCATGGACCACGTCCTGTTTGCCGACGATCCGCGCCTTCTCCGCCTGCTGGATGAGATCGGTGACGAAATGCGCCTTCGCGACGGCGAGTGCGTTCTTGTAGTCATTGTTGGCGGGATCGAGAGATGCCGCCCTCGAGAACGATTCGTACGCGGCACGAGTATTGCGCTCTTCGATCGCGTGGGCTCCGTCCATGTATGCCTTGGCGGCTTCCCGCTTGTCGTGATGGCTGGGCCCGGGATTTGCGGGCGCCTGCGCGTGCGCGACCAAAGCGAGGCAGAGTGTGCATACGGCGATGCGAAGCAGTCGGGTCATGCTTCTTCGCTCTCAGAGTGGTTTTTCGATGCAAGCAGCAAAGCACCGAGAGTCTCCGCGCAGATCTCCGGCTGGAGGCGGAGCAGGGAATCGAACGAGGAGTGGCCGGTGGCCACGGCAATGACAGGAAGGTGATTCGCGCGTGCCGCTGCGATGTCGGATGGCGTGTCCCCTACGATGACGAGGGAGGCGTCTGCTCCGGCGAGATTGCGGGCGGCGGCCGCTGCCGCAGCAATCATGTCGGCGCGCTGCTCGTGCGCATCGCTGAATCCGCCGAAGGTGAAGTGCTCGCGCAGGCCGGTACGCTCCAGCTTGAGCCAGCCGACTGCTTCGAGGTTCCCGGTGGCGACGCCGAGCCATTTGCGGTGCGCGGCAAGGTGGTGGAGAGCATCGACTACGCCTGGCATGATGGTGAGCTGCATCTGGCCGGCGTCCTGCTCCACCGTGGCGGATATGGCTTCGAGGAGCCGGGGCCGGTGCGGACGCCAGATTTCCTCGGCAATGCCGGCGGCAGCGAAGGCGTCGCTGAGGATGCGCGGGTCCGTGGATCCGGCTACGGTGACAGGCTCGAGAGAGAGGGGATGACCGAGGACATTGAGGCACGCCTTCGAGAAGGCGTTGTAGTGGACACGGCCAGGATCGCGCAGCAGGGTGCCATCGATGTCGAACAGATAAGCATCGTAGCCGTCCCAGCGCAGGCCAGGATGCAAGGCGACGCGGCCCTGGGGCGTGACAAACGATCGATAGCCCACGGGGGCTGATGATTCGATAAGAGTATTCGGCAAAGCGGCCGGCGGCTCCTGAATGATGGGCGTGCGCTCCGTTCAGGATAGCTGACCGTACGTCAGCCCTGCTGGCGCATCACCTGTTTCGGCTGTTCAAGCAATGGACGCACGGGACGGGGCGGACGCTTGAGGCCGTTGCGGATCTGGGTGGGATCCATGTTGAGCTCGGCGATGGTGCGGCTCAGTGTATTCCGGTGCATGCCGAGTTCCTTTGCGGCCTTGCACTGATTGCCGCGATGGGCGGCAAGTACTTCAAGAATGAAGCGCTTTTTGAACTCGCGGATGGCTTCGTCGTAGGTGATACCACCGGCATGCATCTGGCTGACCAGGCTGTCCAACTCGCGTTTCACGGATTCCTCTTTCTCTCGTCGACGGACCGATATCTCCACGCCGGTCTCTTCGTTCTGCTCAATTTTCAATCGTGGCCTAATCCTGATGCCTCACGGCGAGCGGCCTGCTGCAGGGAGTGCAATCCGGACTGAATTCTAACGCCCAGGTCCTGAGGCAGCACAGTAGTACTTCCGTGTGCCCCGGGAAGAAAGTATGGCACGAGTTGCGACTGATCGAACCACGGCTGCCGAGGAAAAAATGCAGCCACGGCTGCGATGCCCAATGCTACCAGTATGTATCCCTTGACGAGACCGAAGGCCCCCCCGGCAAGCCGGTCGGCCCAACCCAGCCCGATGCTGTGAAGCATCCAGCGTAGCACCCGGCCCAGGATGGCGGCAGCCAGCATAACGCCAAACGCGATCAGAAGGAAGGCAACAATTGCCGCAGCGGCATAGGATGTGACCAGACGCTGGACGACCGGCAAGGCAATGACGTAATAGTGCCCGGCCAGGAAGATGCCCAGAATGAGTCCGGCAAGGGCGCAGACCTCCACCAGGAAGCCGTGGATGAAGGCCATGACCGTCGACAGGAGAAGGACGGACAGGATCATCCAGTCAAACGGGGTCAGGGTCTGCATGCCGCAAGGGTATTACAGCTTCAGTTGAGGTCGAGCTCTTTCCCGGTGAGCAGGCGGTAAGCATCCAGGTACTTGCGTTGCGTTTTTGCAACGATGTCGTCCGGCAGGGCGGGCGCCGGGGCCTGCTTGTTCCACTGGATCTTCTCAAGGTAGTCGCGGACGAACTGCTTATCAAAAGAAGGCTGCGGACCACCGGGTTTGTACTCGCTGGCGGGCCAGTAACGCGATGAGTCCGGCGTAAGGACTTCGTCGGCGAGCACGATGCCGTCCGGTGTAACGCCAAACTCGAATTTTGTGTCCGCGAGAATGACGCCGCGCTGGGCAGCATAGGTAGCGGCGCGGGTGTAAAAGTCCAGGCTCAGGCCCTGCAGGCGCGCAGCGGCGGCCTCCCCGATGCGGTTGGTCATCTCGATGAAGGAGATGTTCTCGTCGTGCTCGCCACCGGTGCTCTTGGTGGCCGGCGTGAAGAGCGGCTGCGGCAGCTTGCCGGACTCCTGCAGGTGCTTCGGCAACGGAATGCCGCAGACTGAACCGTGGGCCTTGTAGTCCTTCCATCCGGAACCGGAGATGTAGCCGCGAACAACGCACTCCACGGGGAACATCTGCGCACGCTTCACCAGCATGGAGCGGCCCTTGAGCTGATTGGCGTAGGGATGAAGAACGCTGGGGTATTGCGAGACATCGGCGGTGATCAGATGATTGGGCACGACATCGCGCAGCAGGTGAAACCAGAAGAGCGAGAGCTGCGTGAGAATTTTCCCTTTGCCGGGAATGCCCGTGGCGAGCACGTGATCGAAGGCGGAGATGCGGTCGGTGGCGACGAGCAGCAGCGCATCGCCGACGGCATAGAGATCGCGGACCTTGCCGCGCGCAAGCAGAGGGAGGTCGCCGAGATCAGTGCGTGTGAGTGTCTGCAAGGGGAAATGCACCGTGGAGTGAAGTTGGCCCTACTTCGATTCTCGGAGTGGGGTTGGGCTTTGTCAACGCAGAGCAGTTGGCCCGAATCGCGACGAGGGTGTCCCTCGTGGAGTCAAGAACGAATGCGATGTTGTTGGCTATGCCGTTGCCCGGTGGCTGTGCGCGTGAAGGTGACCGCCCATGTGGACGGAGACCAGCTTGGACACACCCGGCTCCTGCATGGTGACGCCATAGATGAGATCCGCGGCGGTCATCATGCGCTTGGAGTGGGTCACGACAACGAACTGCGTTTCCGTCGCTCATGCTCTTTAGCATCTCGGCGAGGCGGCCGACGTTGGTTTCATCGAGCGGCGCATCGACCTCATCAAGCACGCAGAAGGGGCTGGGCTGATACTGGAAGATGCCGACCAGCAGTGACAGGGCGGTGAGCGCCTTCTCGCCGCCGGAGAGCAGCAGTACATTTTGCAGCTTCTTACCCGGGGGCGAGGCGACGATGTCGATGCCGCTTTCCGCGGTGTTTTCTTCGTCGGTGAGCCGCATGAAGCCTTGACCGCCGCCGAAGAGACTGGCTGAAAGTCGTGGCGAAGTTTTCGTTGATGCGCGCGAAGGCTTCGTCGAACTTCTGCGTGCGTGATCTGATCGATTTCCTTGATGGTGGACTGCGTGTTTTCGATGGCGTCGAGCAGGTCTTTGCGCTGAGTTTCGAGGAAGCCGTGCCGATCCGCCGTTTCCTTGTACTCCTCGAGCGCCATCATGTTGACCGGTCCCATGGCTTCGAGCTTCTGCTTTAAGCCGCGGCAGGCTTCGTCTTCTGCAGCCAGTGCTTCGCCTTCGAGGCGGGCGATGTCCTGCTGTGCGCGGAGTTCGGAGGCTTCGATGCCCAGGTCGCTGACGCAGGCTGGCTTCGAGTGCTCGAGTCGACGGCGAGTTTGGCGGCCTGCGCAGCTGCGCGTGCTGCGGTCCTCGCGGAACGCATCGGTTTCCGCGCGCAGTGTCTTGAGTTCCTGCTCGCTGGTCGTGCAAGTGATGCGCGCGAGCTGGCTGGCTTCTTCCGTCCAGCGGGCTGGCTTCTTCCGTGGCCTGCTCGCGTAATTCCGTCAGAGCTGCTCGCGTTGGGCTGTAAGCGAGTTGTTCTCTTCGCGAGCGCTGCTGCTGCTCGGCGGCCGCGGCGGCGAGCTGCTGCTCAAGCTGATTGACCCGGCGTCCGAGATCGCCGTACATGCGATCGATGCGGGCGAAGGCGGCTTCCGCGCCGCGGCTGCGTTCTTCCAATCCGGCGAGTTCAGCGACGGCTTGCGCAGCCTGCTGCTGCGCTGTCTCGCGGGCCGGCGGTGACCACTCGCGCGGTCTGCTGCAACTCGTCGACTGCTGCGCTTCGGCTGCCGCATGCTCGGCTTCCAGACGCGCGACTTCCTCGCGCTTCTGCTGCGATCAAGCCCTGGCGCGCATCGCGCAGATCTTGTTGCGCTCGCTCTCACATTCCAGTCCTGCAGGCGGCGCTCCAGGCCTGTACTTCGGCGTCCATCTGCCGCAGGGCCGCGCTCTGGTTGGCGCTTTCCCGCTCCGCGTTGCGACGTTCTTCGCTCTTCGCTTCGAGCAGGCGCGTCTTGCTCAGCAGCGCGCGGCGAGGCGGCGGCATGGGTTTCGGCCTGGCCCAGCTCGACTTCGATACCGTCGAGCTTCTGCTGGGTCTCGCGCAGCTCGCGCTTTAGCGCCAGCGGGCCTTCGGCTCTCGGCTTACCGCCGGTGACGGTGACGTTATGAAAGCACTCGCCGGACGGCGAAAGGAAGAAAGCTTGCGGATTTTCCAGCGCAAGCGAGCGGGCTGTCGCCGCATCGGGAGTGACGAAGCCATCGCGCAGCTTGGGCAGAATGACTTCGAGCGAACGTTCCAAAGCCGTCGAGCACGCGAATGCAGTCTTTCAGCCGCACGACGCCTTCGCGGTTGTTCTGCGTGCCGGTCGGCGTCTGTCGGCGAAGGAGAACTTTGCCTGTGAGTCATCGGGATGGACGAGAAACGTCGCGCGGCCATCGACATCGCTCTTGAGCAGGCGCATGCCTTCATGGGCGGCGTCCCAGCTCTTGACGACGATGTAGTTGAGCTCGTCGCGCAGGAATTCATCCACGACCGTTTCATATTGGCCTTCGACTTCGAGGAAGTCAGCCAGCGTGCCGACGGGGGCGAGCCCGCCACCGAGCGAGTTCGAGCTGAAGAGCTTGCGCACCGTGTCGGTGGAATAGCTGTGCTCGCGGATGAGGCTTCGAGTGAATTGCGGCGGCCGGTCAGCGTGGCATGCTCGGCGCGAAGCGTGTCGCCTCGACTTGGCGGCGCTCTCAGTTTCTTCGGCACGGGTCTGTCAATGTCAGTGCGCAGCGCGACGATCTCGGCTTCGAGACGCTGCAAGTGTCTCGGTAACAGATTCGAACTTCATCGAAGCCTGTCCGCGTTCTGCGCCCAGGGAGTCGAGTTCGCGGCTGGCTGCTTCCATCTCGCCGGCCAGGCGCTCGGCGTCGTGCTCCAGCGCGGCGAGCGACTCTTCTGCCTGGGATGTCTGGTTGCGCGCGTGCGCCGGCCTGGGGAGCAGTTGCATGGCCGTGGCGGCGCGCCGCCTCGAGGCGCTGTTCGGCGTGCGCTGACGGCTTCGGCCTGCCTCGCGCGCCTGCTGCTGGCGGGCTTCGGCCTGCTTCGCGGAAGCGCTGCGGCTTCAGCCGCGGCGGTTTCCAGGAAGCTGCGATGCGACTCGCGCTCGAAGTCAGTCCCTTCCAGTGCTGCCGTGCCTGTTCGAGTTCTGCCGTTCCCGCGGCGGAGCGGCGCATCAAGTTCGGCGATGCGTTCCTGGTTCGCATTCCGCGCGTGGTGGCGCGTTCCAGATCGACGGCGGCCTGGCTGGCGCGTGCGTTGGCTTCCTTGGCGCTGGCATCGAGCTGATAGCCGCGCGCCATGCCGGCGGTATGTTCGCCCTCAAGCGCCTCCACCTGCGCGGCGCCGTGCGTCGATCTGCGCAGGTGAGAGTCGGCGATCTCGCTCTAATGAGCATGGCCTGTTCGGCGTCCATCTGCGCAATGCGGCTGGCGAGCACAACGCGAAGGCGTGTGCGCATTTCATCGCGGCAGTGCAGCATAGCGTTCAGCCTTCGCGGCCTGCCGCTTCGAGCGAACCCATCTGCCGGGTAACTTCCTCGAAGATGTCGTTTACGCGGGCCAGGTTTTGCTTCGCCTGTTCAAGACGCAGTTCGGCAAGTCGCTTCTTGGTCTTGAAGCGCGTAATGCCGGCAGCCTCTTCGATAATGGCGCGGCGGTCGTGCGGCTTGGAGCTGAGGAGCTGCCCGATGCGCTCCTGCTCGATGATGGCGTAGGTCTCCGGGCCGAGGCCGGTGCCCATAAAGATGTCCTGAATGTCGCGCAGGCGGCAGAGCTTGCCGTTGAGCAGGTATTCGCTCTCTCCGGTGCGGAAGAGGCGGCGGGTGACGATGATCTCGCCGGTGCGCGCGGGGTGCGCTGGAATTTGCGGCGGCGAATCTTCAGTACCACCGCGTTGGCAGCCGCGCCTTCGGTACAGCATACTTCCGGGGCCTGTGCAGCGGGCTTCCTGATCTTCTCCCTCGATGACGGGGCCGGGCTGCGCTTCGGCGATGATTTCTTCTGTTTCCGCCGCCCGTTCTCGCGCAGTTTCTCTTCGTCCCAGTCGCTGTCGGTCTCGACGGTGACTTCTCCGGCTCAGTCCGGGCAGAGGGCCTTCGCCATAGGCATCGGGGTCGATGAGCGTAAGGGAAACCTCGGCCATGCCCAGCGACTTGCGATCGCGCGTTCCGGCGAAGATGACGTCTTCCATTTTGGCTCCGCGCAACGTCTTGGCGGATTGCTCGCCCAGCACCCAGCTCACGGCGTCGAGAATGTTCGATTTGCCGCAGCCATTCGGGCCCACAACGACGGCGATTCCCTGGCCAGGCAAGGTCACCTCTGTGCGGTCGCAGAAGGACTTAAAGCCCAGAATCTGGATCTTTTTCAGCTTCAGCATCGATACCACCCTAGGGAGCGGAGGCAGAGCAAGGCTCCACTACCACTCGAACACAGTCTTGCCAAGAATGGTAGCCGTGGCGCGAGGGCGATTCAACAGAGATACCCCTACATATTGTGGATAAGGAGGACAGAATTGCAAAGTCTTGGGCTGGAGATGCAGTTGGTTCGAAATGGACAGCGAATCGACCTGGCGATGGTGCACGCGGGCGGGAGTTCAGGGCTTCTGGGTGGGCCGCATCCGGACTTCGCTGACGAACGATCGGCGTGGCTGCGTGAGAAGCGTGGCGACGACCTCCGCGACATCCTCGGGCTGAAGCATCTTGCCGGTATCCTTGCCGCTTCGGCCGAAGCCTGTATTCACGGACCCCGGAGCCACGACGGTGACGCGGATGTTGTGAGAGCGCAGCTCCTCGGCCGAGGAATAGGTGAGGGCATTGAGCGCTGATTTGGACGCGGCGTAGGCAGCACCGTTGGCCAGCGTGCCCTGGCCGGCGAGCGAGGAAATGTTGACGACATCGCCGGCACCGCGCGCGATCATGCCGGGAACGACGGCCCGTATCAGCAGGTAGGGAGCACGGACATTGGTGGCATAGACCGCGTCGAAGTCCTCCACCGGCAGGTCGTGCAGGGGCTTGCCAATGCGGCCGATACCGGCGCAGTTGACGAGAATGTCGCAGCCGCCGGCCGCGGCGAGGCTTTTGCCCATCGCTTCGATTGCGGAGGAGGACGCGAGATCGCAGGAGTGGATCTCAGCGGCCCCTCCCTGGGCAGCAATTTCCTGCTGGACCTCTGTAAGCGCGGCGGCATCGCGAGCAACCAGAAGAATGCGGCTCCCCAGCGCGGCGAGCCTCAGGGCGATGGCCCGTCCAATGCCGCGGGATGCGCCGGTGACAAGGGCTGTCTTGCCGGTGAGCGGCCAGTCGTTCTTCGCATTTTCACGGATGGTTTCGGGCATATCTGATCGGATGGCACTCATAGGGGGGCGGGTCGCTTCGTCCCATGGTCCATGGTAAGGATGCCACGGAACGCGAGTTGCGGAATCGAGTCAACGCGGAGGGGCGCATCGGCATCTCTTACCTCTGGTTCCGGCGTGGGTTGGAAGGGAATTGCCGTTCCGCTTGCATGGGGGAAGGCTGATTCTTATAATCCAGCCACATTGCCGCGCCGCTTTTTCCCCGGGAACAAATGGATTGCCGCATCGCTCCTTTGGCGGCGGTTTGCCATTAGTTCTGTGGATACGAGGGCCGCAGGTACGAATTTTCCGTTTCCAAATCGCTGCACTTCTCTTAGGAGCGTTGAATGAAGAAGGTCGCCTTAGCTTCTCTGCTGGCAATCGCTACCAGTACGCTGTGTGCTACGCCGTTCGCCCTGGCCCAAGCCGCGGCTGGCGGAAATGCCGCACAGCAGATCACCATTAAAGATCCAGCCGAGTACAACGACTACTCGAATGCGATCAGCCAGTCCTCCCCGGCAGCGAAGGCTTCCGCTATCGAGGCATTCCTGACGAAGTACCCAAACTCAGTCGTGAAAGTGGACATGCTGGAGCAGTTGATGGCTGCTTACCAGGCGACCAACAACATGGACAAGACAGTGGACGCAGCCGGACGGCTGTTGCAGGCAGACCCCAATAACCTGCGCGCGCTGGCGATCACTGTCTATATCAAAAAGGCGCAGGCGGCGCAGAAGACGACTCCCGCCGAGCAGCAGCCGCTGCTGGACGAGGCCGCGGCGAGCGCGCAGAAGGGGCTTCAGGCTCCGAAGCCGGCAAACCTTTCCGATGCCGACTATCAGAAGCTGAAGGCCGCGGTGACGCCGATCTTCTACAGCGCAATCGCGATGGACTCGCAACTGAAGAAGGACTATCCGACCTCGGAAGACAATTTCAAGAAGGAGCTGCAGTCCGTTCCGGCGGCGCAGACCCAGACCGGCCCGACGCTGAACGATACTTACCTGCTGGGACAGGCATATGCGCAACAGACACCGCCGGATCTGAAGAATGCTGTGTGGTTCCTGACACGCGCGGCAGCGTATGCGCCGCCGGCTGCGAAGGACCAGATCGAAAAGGCAGCCGAGTACTACTACAACAAGTACCACGGCGGTATGGATGGCTTCGACCAGGTGAAGACGCTGGTCACGCAGTCAGTGCTGCCACCTGACAGCTACAACCCGACGCCTGCGCCGCCGCCTCCGTCGCCCGCCGACCAGGCAGCCAAGGTGGTTGCCAGCACTCCGGACCTGAAGACCCTGAACCTGAATGACAAGGAGTTCATCCTCTTTAACGGCAAGCCGGAAGATGCCGGGAAGATGTGGGACACCATGAAGGGGCAGACCTATCAAATTCCCGGGAAGGTTGTTTCTGCGACAGCGAGCTCCGTGCAGCTTGCAGTCACGGAGGATGCCAAGGCTTCCAACACGGCAGACTTCACGATCAATATGAAGAAGCCGCTGGATACGCCGCCGGCGATCGGCACGGACGTGAACTACGACGCCACCTTCGATTCGTACACGCAGAATCCGAAGATGATCACGCTCATCAATGGCATACCGCCGGCGCCGGAAAAGCCGGCGCACCACGCACCCACGCATCGACGCGCTGCTCACTAGAGCGCGGGCCCAATCCAACCGAAGGGCGGCGTTACCGACGCCGCCCTTCCTCTTTCGGGGGGCAGAAAGCTCCGCCAGACGCGTGGTAGATTGGCCTTGCGATGCGCTCTCCCGATCGATATGGCACCCGTAGCCTGCTCGTCGTTGCTTTGAGCGTGCTATGCGCGTCGCCGGGGATGGCGCAATGGCATGGCCATCACAATGGACCGCCGCCTCCGAGCGAAGAAGAAAGGATCGCAGCGCTCAAGGCCCGCACGACGGGGCTGCCGGTGCTCGACGCCGGGCAGATGAGCGTCGCTGACCGCTCGCTGCTGCAGCAAAGAGAAGTGGATGTGAGCAGCGCGGCGGCATTTTATGGCTTTGATATCAGCGATAGCCGCTGGGTATACCGGCAGATCGTGTGCCGCACATTGCCCGACCACCTGATGCTGAGTTTCGAGAATGACAGCGCGGAGCACGGAGCCTCGCATTTTGTCGCGGTAGTGCCGGCGAACGGCGACAAGGTGCAGGTGGTGACTGAGTATGCGCACGGGCTGCTGCCGTTCCATGCCGCATGGGAGAAGAGCACGGCGTACGAGGCGTTCAACCGCATGACTGCGACCGACCGAGGAGAGCACGCCCTGGGGCCGGGGTCGCACTGGCTGAACCTGGGCATGTGCTTCGTCGCGCTCACCGGTCATGTGCCCCGAGTGGCGGTGCCGAAGGAAGATGTTGCTGCATCCGAGGAGCTGACCAAACGCAACGGCAGCACGCCAATCATCATGATCGACCCCGGCAAAGATGCGGAGGTTAATTTCAGTGACGTTTCTCAGGAACTCACCGGCAACTGGAGGCTGCACTTTGACAAGCGCGGGCGGCTGACGAAAGCGGAAGTTGACCGTGTGAAGCGATTGGAGACCCGAATCGTTCCGATGTCGCCGACAATCCCGCCGATCCAGCCCGAATAGCGGGTTCTTCTTCCGGAATCCAGGGCGGTGTGCGCCGGTATACTGAGTGGTTGCCCCGCATTATGTCCCTGCTCTGGTTGCGAGTCGCGGCTGTTCTATACGCTGTTGCCGGCACTGCGGCCTTCCCGGCCGTGCTGTATGGCCAGCCGCGATGGCAGCGTGTGTCTCTGCCGGCCGCGATAGCGGGCTTCTTCTTCCATCTCGTGGCGGTGGTGGAACTGATGGTGGCGGCGCATCACCTTGTCCCATTGGGGTGGGTGGAGGTGCAGGCCACGTTGTCGTTGCTGATTGTCGCCGCGTACCTGCTGGTCTATACCGCCTACAAAACAGCCGCATTCAGCATCTTCGCGCTGCCGCTGGCATTGGCCGTGATGCTGGCGCCCGCCATGGGAGCGAATAGCGCCACCTTTGTGACGCCGGAGATGCGTTCCGGATGGCTGATGGTGCACATCAGCGCGCTACTGGCCGCGTACACGGCGCTGCTGTTCAGCCTGTTCGCCAGTGTGCTCTACCTGGTGCAGGAACGGCGGCTGAAGAGCAAGGAGGGCATCGGTTTTCTCGCGTGGCTGCCGCCGCTCGAGACGATGGACCGCATCGCCTATGCCGCGCTGCTGATCGGGTTCCCCTGCATGACGCTGGGCCTGCTGGCAGGCTGTCTGATTGCGCAGCAGAGCGTAGGGGCGGTCTACTTTCTCGATCCCAAGGTACTGCTCTCCTTCGGGATGTGGGGCCTTTACGTGCTGATGCTGCTGGTGCGCCGCAGCACGGGGCTGCGCGGCCGGCGCGCCATTTATCTTTCGAGTGTCGTCTTCCTCGTCGTATTGAGTGTATGGGCGGCCAACACCTTCAGCTCGGTTCACAGGTTTCCGGTGCCATGACGATCCGCCTGCTGGGAGTGAACCATCGCACTGCGCCGATCGAGCTCCGGGAACGGCTGGCGATCGCGCCGGAGTCGCTGGGCGATGCAACGTTGGCGCTTGTGGGCACGCCGGGCGTAAGCGAGGCCATGATCGTCTCCACGTGCAATCGTGTGGAACTGCTGATGAGCTGTGACCACACCGCGCCGGACTTGATGAGCTTCCTGCATCGATATTTTGCCGTTCAACCGGATGTGTTGCGTCCTCACCTGTATGAGTACGAGGGGGTCGACGCGGTGCGGCATCTTTTCCGTGTGGCGTCGAGCCTTGATTCGATGGTGCTGGGCGAGCCGCAGATCCTCGGCCAGGTAAAGGAAGCCTACTCCGCCGCGCGCACGGTTGGCGCCGTGCAGAGCTCGCTCGAGCGGCTGCTGCAGACTACGTTCACGGTGGCGAAGCGTGTGCGGACCGAGACGCAGATCGGCAGCACGTCAGTGTCGATTGCGTCGGTGGCGGTCGATCTTGCGAAGAAAATCTTCGGCTCGCTCGACGGCAAGACGGTGCTGCTGGTGGGCGCCGGCAAGATGAGCGAACTGGCGGCACGGCACCTCATCCAGCAAGGCGCCCATTCAGTGCTGATTGCCAATCGAACTTTCGATCGCGCTGCCTGGCTGGCGCAGGCGTTCAGCGGACGCGCTGTGCGCTTTGAAGACCTGTATGCAGTCGCCGATGAGGCGGACATCGTGATTACATCGACCGGAGCCGCGCAGCCCATCTTCCGCCGCGAGCATGCGCAGCAGTTCCTGCATCGGCGGCGCAACCGACCGATGTTCTACATCGATATCGCGGTGCCGCGCGACGTGGCGCCAGAGGTGAATCGGCTGGAGGGAGCATTCGTCTACGACATTGACGATCTGCAGTCCGTCGCGGCATCGCATATGAGCGAGCGCAGCCGCGAGGCGACGCAGGCAGAAGCGATTGTGCAGGCGGAGGTGGAGCGTTTTGCCACCGGGCAGCAGACGCTCAGCGCAGTGCCGGCCATCGTCTCGCTACAGCAAGCGATGGAAGAGATGCGCCAGGCGGAGCTTCGACGCATGCAGGGCAAGCTGCAATCGCTCTCGCCGGAACAGCGCAATGCAGTGGAAGCGTTGACGCGCGGTCTTATGAACAAAGTGCTGCATCAGCCGCTGCAGGCGATGAAGGCAGCGGCACGCAAAGGCGACCTGACCGTCGCGGAGGCAGTGCGGCAGATATTCGGGCTTGCGCCTTCGGAGCAACCAGTCCGCAAGATGCACCAACGTCGACCGCTTCCAGTGGTGAATGCGATGCGGTCAAGAGCAGTCCCTCGCTGGAGGCGACACGGCATTGATCCGTATTGGCTCGCGGGGCTCGCAGCTTGCGCTCTGGCAGGCACACCACATCGCCGGCCTGCTGCGTGCGACAGGGACATGAGGTCCAGATCACGACCATCACCACCACCGGAGATCGCCAGCAGAGCGTGCCGTTTGCGCACGTCGGATCGAAGGGCATGTTCACCAAGGAGATTGAGGAAGCATTGGCCGAAGGCGCGATCGATCTTGCGGTGCATAGCTTGAAGGACCTGCCGACGGAACTGGATGCGCGATTTGTGATTGCCGCGGTGACAGAGCGCGCCGATCCGCGGGATGTGTTTGTGTCGGTGCAGTATGACGGCATGGATGTGTTGCCGACGGATGCGCGCATAGGCACGAGCAGTCTGCGGCGGCGGTCGCAGCTTCGTGCGCGGTGGCCGCACGTTGAGTATGTGGAGCTGCGCGGGAATGTGGACACGCGGCTGCGCAAACTGAGTGAGGGACAGGTGGAGGCTATTGTGCTGGCTGCTGCGGGGCTCGATCGGCTGGCTCGCACCGAGTGGGTGCGCGAGCGGTTTCCGGAGGACGTGCTATGCCCGGCCCCGGGGCAGGGTGCGCTGGCGATCGAATGCCGCGCGGCCGATGAGCGCACGCGCGCCGTGTTGGCTTCGCTCGATGATCCCGGTTCGCGTTTCGCAGTGACAGCGGAGCGCGTCGCGCTGGCTGCGCTGGGCGGCGGCTGCCAGGTTCCGATCGGGGCGTATTGCCGGCGTGACGGTGACAGCTATCGTATCAGTGGCTGTGTCTCTTCACCGGAGGGCTCGAAGGTATTGCGTGCTGAGGAGCGGGGAACCGATGCTCAGACGCTGGGCGCTGCTTTGGCTGAATTGCTGCTGCAACAGGGTGCGCAGCAGTTGCTGGCCCAGCAGGGCGCTTCCAGATGAATGCTGGACCGCTGGCCGGGCGGCGCATCGTGGTGACGCGCGCGGCGCAGCAGAGCGGTGGATTGCAAGAGCGGTTGGAGCGGCAGGGCGCTGAAGTGGTGCTGCTGCCGACGATCGAGATCGTTTCTCCGGAATCGTATGCGCCGTTCGATGATGCGCTGCTATGTTCTTACAACTACGACTGGCTAGTTGTCACGAGCGCGAATGCCGTGCGTGTGATCGGCGAGCGGCTGGCTGCTCTCGGAATTGCGGCAGCGGTTCTTGCGCATCTGCGATGCGCGGCTGTCGGACGCGCGACGGCGGATGCGATGCGTGAGCTTGGGTTTGCAGTTGCGGTTGTGCCGGAGCGTGCGGTTGGCGAGGCGCTGGCGGATGTATTGAAGGACCAGGTGGGCGGACAACGAGTGCTGCTGGTGCGCGCTGCGGAGGCGCGCGATGTGGTGCCGGATTCGCTCACGAATGCCGGCGCTTCGGTAACGATCGTCGATGCGTATCGCACTGTCATACCGGCGAACGCTGTGGAGCGGGCGCGGGCGATCTTTGGCGATGGGCCTTTGCCCGATGCGGTTCTGTTTACCAGCGGTTCGACGGTGACGCATCTGCTGGATCTATTGCGCAATGCTGGGTTGTCGTTTTCCACTCAGGTTGCGTGCGTGTCGATCGGGCCGGTAACTTCGGCTGCTTTGCGTGACGCGGGAATGGGCGTTGCTGCGGAAGCGGAGTCGGCTTCGCTCGATGCGCTGGTGGATGCCTGTGCGCGTTTATTCGCGCGTCAATGACTCGACCAGGTTTTGTCGTTCGAGTCGCACTCTTTTCGATGACGCAGTCGGCGCAGCGGGGCTTGCGGGCGATGCAGATGGCGCGACCGTGCAGGATGAGCTCGTGGCTAAAGTCGATCCAGTGGTCTTTGGGAATGATCTTCACTAAATCCTGCTCAACTTTTTTCGGCTCGGTGTTGAGCGTGAGCTCAAGCCGGCGGGAGAGGCGGAGCACATGGGTGTCCACCACAATGCCATCGGCGATGCCATAAGCGGTGCCGAGGACTACGTTGGCGGTTTTGCGGGCTACCCCGGGTAACGTGAGCAGCTCATCCATGGTCTTCGGGACCTTGCCGCCAAAGCGATCCACCACTCTTTTTGCGGCGCCGGAGATGGACTTCGCCTTGTTGCGGAAGAAGCCGGTGGTGCGGATCAGGTCTTCGAGCTCCGGCAGCGGAGCGTTGCCATGGCGGCCGGGGTGGGGAAGTGGCGGAAGAGCTCCGGCGTGACCATGTTGACCCGCGCGTCCGTACATTGCGCGGAAAGGATGGTCGCGACCAGCAGCTCCCAGGCGTTGCGATGCACAGCGCGCAGTTGCGCCGGGGTAGGCTTTCTGGAGGCCGGCGATGATCTCCGCGATCCGCTCGGGCGAGGTCTTGAGGCGCGGCTGCTGCTTCTTCGCAGGCCGCGCCTTACGGTGGTTCTTGGTTGCTGCGGCCATTATGTGATCAGCCGAGGCGGTCGAGCATGGCTTCCGGGCGTCATGCGGATGCAGGTGAAGATGGGCGTGTCTTTGAGCGTGTAGGCGCTGATCTCGGTTTCGCGGAGCTGCTGCACCAGGTCGAGGAAGTCCTCGGGGAAGTTGGTTTCGAAGGCGACGACGAACTCCTGGTCGTCGATGCCGAAGGAGTAGGTGGTGTTGAGCTTGACGCGCGGATAGAGGTGGCCGATGCGGATGTGCTCGTTCATGAGGCGCTGGCGTTCTTCTGCGGCAGCAGGTACCAGGCGCGCGTCTTCCAAAACGGATAGATGAAGATGTATTTCTGGCCGCCGGGGCGGATGGCGCCGCGGGAATCGTGCTGGCCTTCGTGCTCGTGGCCGATGAGGTACTGTGAGCGCTTGGTCATGGCGAGGAAGTGTTGGCGGTTGCGAGATAGCCGCCCAGGGGCGTGGCCATGAGCTCGGCCATCATCTCGTTGAGGTCGTCGGCGGAATAGCAGATGCGCCAGAGCACCATATCGCAATCGCGGACGGAGGCCTACGGTGGAGTAGGTGAGCGAGAGCAGGCGTCCGGGCTTGTTCCAGCGTTTGATGCACCTCGGCGAAGCGGCGCTTGTGCTCGGCGCGCTCGGCGGCCGGCAGACGGCGCCACTCGGGCATGACCTTGAAAAAGGTGAAGCCGACCATCTGGCGCTTGATGGGCTTTTCCTGTGTGGCTTCTGGCTTGGCGGTTGCGGCGGGGGCGGCGAGGGTCTCTGTCTCTGCCATGTGTCTCCTTGTCGTTAGCTCGATGGTAGCAAGGATGGAGACGTAACGTTACCGGGTACCCCCTCCCCCTTCCCGTCGCGGGAGGCTGGCGGAGAAGTCTTTCGGAATCTGCGGGTTAGAGGGCCTGCCGAGGGCTAAAGTCGTCCAAGAAAAGGGCTTAGCGGCGAAGTCGTCCAGCTATTGAACTTAGCTGCATGAGTGAATCCCAGGTTCCAACACCAGACACCCGGCCCCTTAATTCTCTACTTCCAGAATAGCGAATCTGATGGGGTCATCTTGCACAAAGGCTGTGGGTTTCCTGACCGACGGTAATGGTTAAAGAACAGTGGCTGTGCGGCACGGGAAACAGTCCGGTTGGTATGAGTGAATCTTAGGTCCCAACACCAGGGACCTGGGGCACCCGGCACCCCGTTTTGTTCCTTCGCTCTTTCCGAGTGACAAACAAGTATGTATGGCTACACTCTTCTGCGGGGATGGAGGCGGGATGGCGACAGCGAAAGACGGAAAGATCTGCTATATCGAGATGCCGGCCGAGGATGTGCAGGCGTCGGCGGATTTTTATCAGCGGGCATTCGGGTGGACGATCCGCACGCGCGGCGATGGGGCGATTGCCTTTGACGATACGACGGGCGAGGTGAGCGGGGCGTTTGTACCAACCGCATTCCAATGACGCCGGGCGTGATGTTTTACATCATGGTGGACAGCCTGGAGGATGCGATCCGGAAGGTTGAGGAGAGCGGCGGCTGGGTGGTGCAGGCGCGGGCGCATGAGACGGAGCTGATTGCATGGTTCCGCGATCCGGGCGGGAATGTGGTGGGGTTGTATCAGGAGCCGGGTTGAAGTGCCTAACAAACCTAGTCATGGGGGCAGCATAGACATGCGGCTAATGGAGTCCCTAGGAGATAGGAATTGTCACGCTATTTAGAATCGTCGTCACGGTACACAGCCATCGCGGTTGCCACATTGTTGGCCGCCTGCGGTCTCGGGATGTATGTTTCGTATCCGGGTCCCGTACCCCAGTGGACTTCGCATTTATTAACATTTGTGATCTTCGTGGATTGCGTCTGCTGCTGTTTGGCAATTGGTTGTTTGTTTGCCTCGCCACGTCGGGGCAGGGCTGCGGTCATATTGCTTCTGGCACTGTTGATGCTACCTGTGGCTGGATTCCTGAAGACTGGGGACCCAGAGTCTACGCATTCTCCGAGATCACCGTCTATCACACCCTGACCAAACGAGGAGCCGTTGTTCTCGCTGCGCCTGTTGAGCGCGCATTGCAAAGCCAAGAGAACGCGCTCGTATTTCGTATTAAGGAACTTCAATGAGTGAGAAGCAACGCTGCAAATGGGCGGAAAGCGATCCGCTGTTGCGCGAGTATCACGACAAAGAGTGGGGCGTGCCGGTGCGCGATTCGCGCACGATGTGGGAGGTGCTGATGCTGGAGGGCTTTCAGGCGGGGCTCTCCTGGCTGACCATCCTGCGCAAGCGCGAGGCCTTCCGGAAGGCGTTTCGCGATTTTGATCCGGCGAAGGTGGCGCGGTTCACAGAAAAAGATGTCGAGCGGCTGCTGAAGGATGAAGGGATCATCCGGTCGCGCGCGAAGATCGAGGCGACGATTGCGGGGGCTCGCATCTTTCTTGCGATGGAAAAGGATGGCGAGGGATTCGCAAAGACGATGTGGGCGCACGTCGATGGCAAGCCCGTAGTGAGCACGAGCGGGCATCTGCTGGCGAAGACGCCGCTGTCGGAGGCGATCTCTGCCGACCTGAAAAAGCGCGGCTTCAAGTTTGTGGGGCCGGTGATTGTGTATGCGTGGATGCAGGCGGTGGGGATGGTGGACGATCACTCGCCGGAGTGTTTTAGACGACAGAAAAGTTGATAGGCAAACTGAACTTCGTTCGATCATTACTCGAAGAGTTTGCTAAGCGCGAAACCAGTACATTCGTCAGAAATCTCGCCGCGCAGGCCGTGACATACGTCGATAATTTGGGTTGAATTGGACGATCTCGCATCATTGACAGATGTGGGTCATTCCTTCGTGTCAGTGGCTGAGTGTTATGGCGAAGAGCACTCAGCGGCCGCCGATGTCGAGGCCGAACTTTGGTTCGCTTTGGGTTCCGGTGATCTTGACGGGTATTTCTGCGCCAGCGCCGTGTTTCTCGAAGAAGGGATCAACGGGCTTGAGCAGGATCGACTTCCACCAGGTTGAGACCATGTCGGAGAGTTTGGCGGTGGTGCGGACCTTGCCGGCGAAGTTAAATTTCTTCCCATCGAGGGTGTACTGGCCCGCAAGGTTTACGGTGGCGCCTGGAAGCATGTAGTTGAGATCGGGGAGAGTGAGTTGGCCGGAGCGGAGCGCAAATGTGCTGCGCATTTGGGAGTGGACATCCGGCGCCCCGCTGTGCGCCTCGCCGGGCTTTCCCTGGGCGCGGAGGCTGAGCATGTCGATCTTGTCTTCGATCTGCGGATTGCTGAAGTGAATGCGGGTGAGGACGAACTGGCCGTGGATGCCGATCTTCTGCGTGACGCTCTGCTTGCCGGGCGGGATGTTGAGTTTGGCCTTCATCTGGAGGATGCCGGTCATGATGGGCGGCTGGGTTTTGACGGCGAGGTTGAGGAAGTCGCGGATCTGGCCGGCGGGGATGTCGACGTCGAGATTGATCTGGTGGCCTTTGCCCTTGATGTTGACGATGGCTCCACCGCAGGAGAAGTGGGAGCTGCCGAGCGTGGCATCGACGGGCTGGAGATAGGTATCGCCGCTGGTGCCATCGACGATAGCGTGAAATTGCGTGTGGAGCGGCACGGAGTAACCTGCGGTGTCGAGTTGAAAGCCGGGAACATCGGCAACGCCGTCGACGATGATGCGATTGAGCTGGCCGGCGAACTTTCCTTTGGAGGAGAGCATGCCGCCGATACCTCTAATGGTGTTGAGATCTGCGTGGTCGAAGGTGTAGTCGCCGGTGACGGTGGAGTCGCCGGGGCTTCCGAGATTCCACGGGCCGAAGGTGCCGACGGCGTGAATGTCGCCGCGTGGCACCGCGTTGGTAAGGGTGGCGTCGTAGGGCCACGCCTTGTCGCTGCCCAGGTCGTGGAGGACTATGTGCTCGAGGTCGAACCGCTTGGGGTCCTTGCCGGGCTTCGCGGTGCCGATGATGAGCGAGGAGTTGTCGCAGAGGATCTGACCGACGATGATTTTGATTTTGCCGTGATGCCGTTTCGTTCTCGGTGGGCCCTGCCGGCGGTATTCCTTGGGGGGGGTGTAGATGGTGAGTCCGCTGACATGGACGCTGGAGACATGCATCGGTTTGAGGAAGAGTCCCATGACGTCGGCGCGGAAGTCGAAATTCTGGATGGCGATGAGGGGATATCTGGCGCCCGCGGCGATGACATCATCCGGCGGGTAGATGCGCAGGCCGTCGCCGGTGACCTGGAGGCCGTGGCGAATGGAGACGTTCAATTGATCGAGTTCGACCTTGCTTTCAAACCGGGTGCTGAGGGTTTCGATGACGCGTCCCTTGAGGATGGGCCCGGCGTGGCTGAGCACAATTTTCGCAATGACGAAGAGGCCGACGGCGCTGAGCACCACCACAACGCCCAACCACTGCCAGAACTTCCGTTTCCTTAGAAACAAGGTTGCTTATCCTGTTCGTCCTAATTTGGTCTTATCAAAAATCAGGTAATGTCCTTGCTGTCTGATGCGCGAATGAAGGGGAGGAGTTCACGGAAGGTCGCGGCTTGTCCGATTTTCGTGGCAGGAGGTTGCTGCACTGAAGTGGAGACAGAGACGGACGGTATACTCACCCGAACATGAGTGAGAAAATTCTTGCGGCAATCTTCATCTTTATCACTGCGGTGATTCAGGCCACGGGCTACTGGGGCGTGGTGTTGTTGATGGCGATCGAGTCGGCGTGTATTCCCTTGCCCTCGGAAGTGATCATGACCTTTGCGGGCAATCTGGTGCACAAGGGGCAACTGAATCTGTTCTGGGTCGCGACGGCGGGCGCGGTGGGCTGCAACGTGGGGTCGCTGGTGGCGTACTGGATTGGCGCCTGGGGCGGACGGCCGCTGGTGGAGAAGTTTGGCCGCTACGTGCTGCTGAGCCGGCATGACCTGGATCGCGTGACGCACTATTTTGAGCGCTTCGGCGGGATCACGGTGTTTGTAGGGCGGCTGCTCCCGGTGGTGCGAACGTTTGTGGCGCTGCCCGCGGGCATCGCGAAGATGCCGCAACTGCGCTTCCATGTGTACACGTTTCTCGGCTCGTGGCCATGGTGCTACGTGCTGGCGTATGTGGGGATGGAGCTAGGGGAGAAATGGGACTCCGATCCGCGGTTCAAGGAGATCTTCCATCGCTTCCATCTGGTGGTGGTGGTGGCGCTGGTGGTGGGGTTTGGGTGGTTTGTGTGGTCGCACTGGCGGGGGCGGATGCGGGCGCAGCAGGCGGCCTGAGGGGAGTGCCGCGGCGCTGCGGTGCCTGCTGTTCTGTGTCCTCCAAGAGCGTCATCCGGCAATCAGCTCGGGCTACGGTAGCGGCGAAGCTGCACTGCTGCCGCGAGACATATTGCGGTGAATGCGAGCCCGAGCCATAGACCGGGCGTGCTCAAGTATCGTCGAACGTGATGTGCACTCCGGGATGGATGGCATGCTTCCGGCATGGTCATGGCTTCTGCGCCTCCGCCCAGGCGGTCTCCCAGAAAACTCGCAAAGTGCGAGGTGTTGAAGGCGATCTTCTCGCCAAGGCCAGCAGCAGCGGCGGCAGGACCGCCCAGAGGAAGGGGCCGCGGCGGGCCCAGCCGGAGACCAGCAGCAACCAGCCATAGAACGGCGCCCACCACAGGGTCATAGCCACCAGGCCATAGAGCAGAATCAGCAGTATCGAACGACCGGGACTGCGTGAACAGCTCGCGCGGCGTTCTTGCCGGCCGCGGCCCGCCCACCGCGTTCCAGAGGAACATGGTCAGTCCACTGCCGGCGGCGACGGCGAAGGTCACTGGCGGCAGGATGGCGACCGGCACGGCGACCTTGGCGAGCACGGTGGTCAGGTCGGGCACGGGCAGCGATTTCCAGAACAGGATGCTGCGGTCCCGGCGCTCGTTGTGCAAGCGCGCCGAGGCAGTAGAACACCGCCACCAGGAACATGTCACGACCATCGCCATGATCGCAAGCCGTGCAGACGAATTCGTAGCGGCTGCGGCGATCCGGAGTGCGACCTGACTGCGTCGATGCGTCCGTCGTCGCGGGTGGCGAGGGCAGGGCTGCGCATGCTCTCGCGGCAAATTGTGCGCTGCCGTGCTGATGCAGACGAAGGCCGATGAGCAGCCGACGATCGCGGCGGCGGCCAGCGGCGCGATCCAGATCGAGCGGTTCTCCCAGAGCTCGCGGCGGACCGACCAGTAGAACGGCCGGGTCGCGCGAGGTTGCCGCAGGCCGGCCTGCCGAGGCTGCGATCGCTTCGGGCATGGCGTCGGATGCAGTGGTCATGCGGCGACTCCTCTGGCTTCGGCGCTTGGCCGCCGATCACGGCGACGAACAGGTCGGCGATGCTGGGGGTGCGCACCTCGCCGAGCGCGGCGAGCTGCTCGCGGTCGACGCCGTCGAACAGCATGATGCTGCGGCCGAACACCTGGCGCTCGTGGATCGGCTTCAGCGCCCGCGCGGCGGCGAGCTGCTCGGGGTGCACCATCACCTCGGCGTAGCGCGCCTCGAAATCCTCCATGCTGGAGTCCAGCACGATCCGGCCGCGGTCGATGAACATCAGGTCGGTGAGGATGTGCTGGATCTCCTCCACCTGGTGGGTGGTGACCACGATCGTCCGGCTGCTTGTCGAAATAGTCGTTGAGCAGGGAGTCGTAGAACTGCTTGCGATAGAGCAGGTCGAGGCCGAGCGTCGGCTCGTCCAGCACCAGCAGCTTCGCGTCGATCGCCATGACCAGCGCCAGGTGCAGCTGGGTGACCATGCCCTTGGACAGCTCGCCGGACCCTGCTGCGTCCGCTTGATCGTGGTCTTGGCCAGGAAGCCCTCGGCCTTGGCGCGGTCGAAGCGCGGATGCACGCCGGCGACATAGTCCAGCGCCTGCGAGACCCGCATCCAGCGCGGCAGCACCGCCACGTCGGCGATGAAGCAGACGTCGCGCATCAGCTGGTCGCGCTGGGTCCAGGGATCGCGGCCGAGCACCTTCAGTTCGCCCTCGATAGGAGTCAGGCCGAGGATGGCGTTCAGCGCCGTGGTCTTGCCCGCGCCGTTGGGGCCGATGAGGCCCGAGGATGCGGCCCTCCTCGACGCGCAGGTCGATGCCGTCGAGGGCGACGGTGGTGCCGTAGGCCTTGCGCAGGCCGCGGGCTTCGATGCAGGCCATGGCTCAGCGTCCTCCTCGCCGGCTTCGACGGGCGCGGCGGCTTGGCGTCCGAGCAGGTCCTTCGGGCGTAAGCCCGAGCCGCTCGGATGGTGGCGTGGATCCGCGGGCCACTGCTCGGTCAGGAACCGCTGGCGCTCGCCCTGCAGGAGCAGTTCGCGCGCGCCGATCGTTGATGAACATGCCCAGGCCCCGCCGCTTCTCGACGAGCGCCTCGTCGACCAGTTGCTGATAGCCCTTGAGGACCGTGAGCGGATTGACCCGATATTCGGCCGCGACGTTGCGCACGGACGGCAGCGGATCGCCTTCCTTGAGCACGCCGTCGAGGATCATCGCGACCACCCGGTCGCGAAGCTGGCGGTAGATCGGCTGATTGTCATTCCACTCACGATCCATCCTGTTTCCCTGAAAGCCCTTCGGTTTACTTATTGTTCGCGTGAGGTCGAAGCGCGCATGCATGGGCTTGTCACCCGGCATCATATACGTCCAGTCCTCGAAGTGGTGGTTCGCGTCGATGATGGTGAAGACTGCGTGGTCCATGTGTCCGCGCTCTTGCCGCCGGAAAGATCGAGAAAATCGAATTCCACTGTCTTTCCGTCCGGCGAGGTTCTCGCAACCATGCGCGGCCGATTCCCGGCGTCGCAATAGTGGGTAAGCAGCAGGCGATCGCCGTCCAGATAGAGCATGGTGACGGGATGATCGTAATGCGCAGGGTCGTCCGGCTTTCCTGCTTCCTTCATTTCGTGCACCAGCGCGTTTCCCGGAGGTCACGCGCAGGGAAACCTGCATGGTTGTGTCTGACCCATGCCGGAATCTTTCGGGAGGACAGTCACGGAGCCTTGCCAGTTGCCGGCCAGGGCCTTCAATGAGTCGAACGACTTCTGCGCCCCGACTGGGCGTAAGCCGCGGTTACAAACGAGAACAGAACGATGGAGAGCATAAGACGGAGGCATTTCATACGGATTTCTCCTGAATCGCCCTTTGCATTCGGTCCCAGTGTGCTCTTCTGCTGTGGGCGAATCTCTAGTGTTGTACTAGACTACAACAGTACCTGTGTTGTCAAGGGGCTTTTTAACTTCATTTCTATCTGGACTTTGGGTGGGCTGGAGATGACGGGGATGGGATGAAGCTGAATGGGAAATTCACTTTTTTCGCCTTCGCGCTGGTGAGGGAGCGGGATTGAAGCCCGCGCTCGCCCGGGACAGCGGTCGGCACTTTAAGGAGATTTTCCATTGCTTCGTTCAGGGTGGAGGTCCGTCCCCGCTAGTTCGATACAAGCCACACAATCTCTGCCAGAATCGCGCCCACGAATGTCAGAAAATTTTCATGGAGGAGTGTCCAACGGGCCATTTTCTGGACGTCATGGGAGTAGAGCGAAGAGAATTTCGCTGACACTGTGACGAGGAGAGAGGGACATGCAATATTTATTGTTGCTTCATGCGAGTGAGAACGGCTGGGAGAACTTGACTCCCACGGAACAGCAGCAGGGCTACGCAGCTTACATGGCGTACACCGAGGCGCTGAAGAAGGCAGGCGCGTATGTTGGCTCGAACCGGTTGCGGCCGGTTTCCACGGCGACGACTGTGAAAGTGACGAACGGAAAGCAGCAGGTGCTGGATGGACCGTACGCCGACTCCAAGGAACAACTGGGCGGCTACTACCTGATCGACGCGCCGGACCTGGATGCGGCAATTGCCTGGGCGGCGCGATGCCCGGGCGCGAGCCACGGCACGATCGAAGTGCGGCCCGTGTGGACCATGTAGCCATGAGCCCGTGCGAAGGCGACGAGCAGGCGCGTAGCACGGCGGAAGCGGTGGCGCGCCGCAGCTACGGCAAACTCGTCGCCTTTCTCGCGGCGCGGACGCGGGATGTGGCTGCAGCCGAAGATGCGCTGTCGGAGGCATTCGCTTCGGCACTGGCGGATTGGCCGCGGAATGGCTGTCCGTCGAATCCGGAGGCGTGGCTGTTGACGGTGGCGCGGCGAAGAGTGATCGATGAGCACGCCGGGGACGACGACGGAAGCGGCGGCGACGAGTTGCAGGTAATGGCCGAAGGGCTGGACGCCGCTGCGGCGGAGAGCGCGGAGATTCCGGACCAACGTCTGGCATTGATGTTCTGTGCGCGCATCCGGCCATCGAGGCAGGCGTTCGCGCGCCTTTAATTCTGCAGGTGGTGCTTGGCCTCGATGCGAAGACCATTGCATCGGCATTCCTCACCTCTCCGGTGGCCATGAGTAAGCGGCTGGTTCGTGCCAAGGATAAAATCCGGCAGGCCGGCATTCCGTTCCGCGTCCCGGAGCGCGAGGAGCTTCCCGGGCGGCTCGACACGGTACTCGACGCCATCTACGCGGCGTTTACGGAAGGTTGGACCGACCCTGGGGGGACGGATGCGGTCCGCCGCGATCTTACCGAGGAAGCGATGTTTCTGGCGAGGCTCGTCACCGAGTTGCTGCCGGAGGAACCGGAGGCGCTGGGTTTACTTGCACTCATGCTTCACGCCGAGGCCCGGCGTCGCGCGCGGCGCAGGGAGGATGGCGAGTACGTGCCGCTTGCCGAGCAGGATGCGGCGTTGTGGGATGCGGGATGATCGCTGAAGCGGAGGGGCTGCTCCGGCGCGCGGGTGGTATGGGCTCCATCGGACGCTATCAGTTGGAAGGCGCTTTGCAGTCGGCGCATGTTTATCGCTGCCGCACGGGTGAGGCCAACTGGGCCGAGGTGGTGCAGCTTTACGACGCACTGTTCACGTTGTCCGGCTCGCCGGTGGTGGCGATCAATCGCGCTCTGGCTATCGCGGAGGTGCATGGGGCGGGCGCGGGCCTGGAGGCGATGCAAGAAGTGGCCGCCGATGTCCGGCTCGCCGAATATCAACCCTACTGGGCTGCGCGGGCGGAGCTGCTGGCGAAGACGGGCGCGCTTGATGAAGCCCGGCGTGCGTACGAGATCGCGATCGGTCTGGAGCGGGATGAGGCGGTGCGGAGGTTTTTGCAGCAGCGCCTGGGGCGGTTGCATTAGTCGAAGCGAGGGTTACGCTTCGCGACGTCGGGGTGCGCTTACGAATTTCCGCTGAACGGGCACCCCGAAAAAAAGACGCTTGACAGGCAAGTGATGGCTTGCCTATTGTCATCACGATGACGGATGTTTTTGAAGCCATCGTGGCGCCCGTGCGGCGAGTCATTCTTGACGAGTTATTGGAACGAGACGGGCAGACGCTCTTCGAGTTATGCGCGCGACTGGCGATGAAGCATCGGATCACGCTGACGCGGCAGGCGGTTTCGCAGCACCTCGACATGCTCGAGGGTTCAGGGCTGATCGCGACGGAGCGGCAGGGCCGGTACAAGTTTCACTACCTGCGCACCGAGCCGTTGAAAGAGATAGTCGAACGATGGCTGAGAAAACGGCAAAGGAGAGAGACAGATGGTGAAGATCGTGCTGACCAGCATCCTCGTGGACGACCAGCAGAAGGCGCTGAAGTTTTACACAGAAAAGCTGGGGTTCGTAAAAAAGAACGACATCCCACTCGGAGAACACAGCTGGCTGACCGTGGTCGCACCCGGCGATCCTGATGGAGTGGAGCTGGTGCTGGAGCCCGATTCGCATCCTGCCGCAGGACCATTCAAGAAAGCGCTGGTCGAGGACGGCATTCCGTTTGCCTCATTCGGCGTGCAAGACGTTCGCGAGGAATACGAGCGGCTGGCAGCAGCCGGAGTGAAGTTTACGCAGCCGCCGGTCGAGATGGGTCCTGTGACCACAGCCGTGCTGGATGACACGTGCGGCAATCTGATCCAGCTGGCGCAGAAAAATTAAAGCCACGCTGCGTTGCTGCTATTGATCGTAGTTGGCCCACACACGGCGAATCAGGCCTGCGGGGCTCATCAGCATGACTTCCGCGGTCTTATTGCCGCGGACATTGTTGATGTAGTAGATGACGATTGTCTCAGTGCCCCAAAGAGTGTCGATGAGATCGAATCGGAGATCGGGATAAGCCTGGAGGCCGCGCTGGAAGTATTCGCGCAGCGCACTCTTGCCGCGGATTGTGCCATCGCCGCCGAGAAGCTTCAGCGCGACCGGCGAGCTGAGCACAACCTCATCCTCGTAGTGAGTCATGATGCGCTCGAGGTCATGGCTGTTCCGGCAGCGATCCAGTCCTGAAGGAATTCACGCGCGAAAGAGGGATCCAAGGGGCGGAGCATGTTTTCCATATGTCTGAGTAATGCTTAGCATATCGTGAGTTTTCAATCATCGTTAGAGTGAACGGAATCCCGGGTTGCGATTTGCCAAGGCATGGAGCGCCCTCCAGATTGAGGAGTTGCGTCGTGGAATATTGCCTACCTGAAGAGGACCAAGCACAAATGACAAGTAAGAAGAGCAGCGGACATAGCACCGCTGCCACGCGGACGAGTGCGTCCGCGACCAGCGAGCCTGGAGAATGAACTATCCAGCGATTGCGTAGCGACCGTTGAGAGGAAGGCAGATCATTTCAAGACTTTCCTAAGCTTTCTTTGACAGGATGGGCAGCGTCCCTAATGCAGCCGGCTGGCGCAAGCATAGTGCTCGCAGAGCAAAGATTCGGCCTATATTGGACGTGACAAAAACTGAGAGTCAGACTATCGACGGCAAAGGGGGCGGTATGCTCTTCAGTCGACGGACGAGAACCAGACGCGCGGGCTCCCTTGTGCTCCGTCTCCGGGCGGCGAATTGCAGTCTGACTGGGAAGTCCGCCAATAGGGCATCTCCGATGCTGTTGCGGGGCGCCGCAATGCTCATGGCAGCTAACGCGCTATGGGGCGCAACCGTGATTGCCCAAGAGCATGGAGCGGCACACTGGAGCTACGACGGACAGACGGGGCCCAGTCATTGGGGCGACCTCAGCGTTGACTATGCTCCTTGCAAGGTCGGCCATCATCAGTCGCCGATTGATATTGAGGCAACACAAAAGGCGGAGTTGCCCGCGATTCAGTTTGACTACAAAGCCACACCGTTACACATCATCGATAACGGTCACACGATCATGATCAATTACGCTCCCGGGAGTTCGATCAAAGTGGGAGACAAGCGGTACGAGCTGAAACAGTTTCACTTCCATCGACCGAGCGAGGAGAAGATCAAGGGCAAGCGATACGACATGGTGGTGCATTTGGTACACGTGGCCCAGGACGGCTCCGCTGCGGTTGTCGCGGTCCTGTTGCAGCAAGGCGGGGACAACGCGTTGATCGACGAGTTGTGGGCGGACGTGCCGAGAGAGAAGAACAAGGAAGGGTTTTTGGACAGCGTTCATATCGACGCGTCGACCCTTCTGCCCACCGATCGCAGCTACTACACGTTTTCCGGATCTCTCACGACACCGCCCTGCACTGAGAACGTAACCTGGTACGTTCTGAAGCACCCCGTGACCTTGTCTGTAAAAGAAATCAGTGAATATTCAAAGCTCTACCGCGACGATGCGCGGCCTACGCAACCGAGCTATGACAGGGTGGTCCGGGAGAGCAAGTAATTCCTGATTTGAGCCGGCACTTGCGCTGCGGTTTTTTTGGGCGCGGCGAGTTTCTGAGAGCCTGCTTTCTTCGAGCAACTTAGTCATCGTTGCAGTGATCGCGATCGCCTGCTATTTGGCGGATTTCATTCGCGCTTCCAGCGGCTTCATTCGCAGTGCGTGATTTGCCAAAGAAGGGAGGGGCCTTCAGACTGGGAAGGTTGCGCCACGGATGTTTTTGGAATGGAGAGGACCTAGCACACGATGACAAGTAAGAAGAGCAGCGGACAGAGCGCTGCTGCCGCACATACGATTGCGCCCGCTGCGGGCAAGCTGGGAGTGATGGTGGTAGGGATGGGCGCGGTTGCAACCACGCTCATCGCAGGAGTGGAAGCGGTACGCAAGGGTCTGGCCAAGCCGATCGGATCGCTCACGCAGATGGGCACGATCCGGCTGGGCAAGCGGACGGAGGGCCGCACGCCGCTGATCAAGGACTTTGTTCCGCTGGCGAAGCTGGACGACGTTGTCTTTACCGGCTGGGATATCTTCGACGAAAACATGTATCAGGCGGCGCGCACGGCGGAGGTGCTGGACCGCGATCATCTGCGAACAGATCAGGCCGTTTCTCGAAAGCATCCAGCCTATGCCGGCGGTGTTCGAGCCAGCACTATGTGAAGCGGCTGAACGGCAAGAACGTGAAGAAGGGAAGATCAAGTGCGACCTGGCGCAGCAGATGCGCGCCGACATTCAGGCGTTCAAGCAGAAGACCGACCGCGCAGGTGATGATCTGGTGCGGATCGACGGAGATTTTTCTCGAGCCGGCGGCGTGCCACCAGTCGATCGAGGCGTTTGAGAAGGGACTGCTCGAGGATGATCCGACGATTGCGCCTTCGCAGATTTACGCCTATGCCGCGCTGAAGGAAGGAATTCCGTTTGCAAATGGCGCCCCCAACTTCACCGTCGATCTGCCGGCAATGCAGGAGCTTTCGCGCCAGACAGGAGCGCCGATCTGCGGCAAGGACTTCAAGACCGGGCAGACGCTTCATGAAGACGGTGCTGGCGCCGGCCTTCAAGGCGCGGATGCTGGGCGTCAGCGGTTGGTACTCGACGAACATCCTGGGCAATCGCGACGGCGAAGTGCTGGACGATCCGGAGTCGTTCAAGACGAAGGAAGAGTCGAAGCTGGGGGTGCTGGATTTCATTCTGCAGCCGGAACTTTATCCCGACCTATATAAGAGACATCTACCACAAGGTTCGCATTAACTATTATCCGCCACGCGGTGATAACAAAGAGGGCTGGGATAACATCGACATCTTCGGATGGCTGGGCTATCCGATGCAGATCAAGGTGGACTTCCTCTGCCGCGACTCGATTCTGGCGGCGCCAATCGCTCTCGACCTGGTGCTGTTTCTCGACCTGGCGCAGCGCACGCCGGAGCTGAAGCACCTGGGCATTCAGGAGTGGCTTAGCTTCTACTTCAAGTCGCCGATGACCGCGGCGGGGCTGTATCCGGAGCATGATCTGTTCATCCAGTCGATGAAGCTGAAGAACACGCTTCGGCATATCATGGGCGAGGATCTGATCACGCACCTTGGGCTGGAATACTACGACTAAGGCGATGCGCTATGGGCTAACGGGAGTGAAAGCTGTTCTCTTTGGAACGCTGATTCCTTTCGCTCCTTTTGTCTCCTTTGCGCAGCCATCGCACGTCCTGTTGAACGATGCAAAGGTCGTGATCACCGAAGTTGAAGTGTCTCCTGCCGAGCCGTACACATTACCGCAGGGCCAGAATGGCTTAGTTTGGGTCGCTCTCGATCCGATCAACTTCTTGGCTGTGAGAGGCGACCTGCGGGAGAGCAGGCAAATTCACGCGGGCCGTTCGGGAAAGGTGCCCTGGGTGAAGAATTGCAGTGCAAGGCCAGCGGCTCCCCCGCCCACCTCGTCATCATCACCCGAAAACACCACATCAGGAACTTACGGTCGGTCCGTTTGTTCTCGGAAGAAGCATTGAAGACGCGAGTGACCGAAATGAGACGCTTCTCGTGGCCATCACAGATTGCCGCTTCCGGGACACCCGAAATCTCGGCGATGAGTCGAGTTGGCTGCCAAGTAAGCCAAATGTCATTTCGATGAGCGCGGGCAGTGTCAAATGGACCGATCCTGACATTCATCATTTCGAAAATCTCAGCCAAACCCCTGCAAGGCTGGTGGCCATCGAATGGTGACAAGGCGCGTGACATCCGCTCACGAATGGCGGCGTATCATGGTCTAATCAGCGGCTCGGTCTGAGCTGCCCGCCCGTTGGGCTGTCTGGCTGGCCACTCTTAGAGGTGGTGTTCTTATGCGGGTTTCCGGTCCTTCCTCAAGCAAAATCCTTCTGCCCGCGCTTCTGGCGATGGCGACTCTCACGTTGCAGGCGCAGATGACTACCCCGCAGACAACGCCAACGGGGTCTCCGACGAGCACGACGCCACCACCGCCGTTGCCGCCGACGCAGTCGCCGGAGCAGACGCCGGGGAATCCACCGTCTACGCAGCCAAGCGCGACACCCGCCGGGACGCAGCCGGCTCCGCCGCCCTGCGACGCGGACAACGGGAAGAAGAAGAAAGACAAGAAGAAGGATAAGGAAAAGGACGCAGCTTGCCAGCCGACGGCCGAGGAGTTGGCTGCCGCGCAGGACACGGCGATCCGGGCGCGGAAGAACACGGCTCCGGAACCTGGACCGAACGGCGTGATGCCGGGGGTGAAGAAGGGCAGCCTTGACGACGTGAGCGCGACCGGCACACGCGATATCGGCGGCCGCGGGCTGGGCAACTGGTACTCGACCGAGACGGAGATGAAAGAGGGCAAGGGCGTCTCGATGGAGGTCGAGAAGAGCGTGAAGTTCATCACCGATCCGGTGGTGACGGAGTATGTGAATCGGATCGGACAGAACATCGTGAAGAACTCGGACGCGAAGGTGCCGTTCACGATCAAGGTGATCGATTCGGATGAGATCAACGCGATGGCGCTGCCCGGCGGATTCTTCTACGTAAACAGCGGCCTGGTTCTGGCGGCGGACAATGAAGCCGAATTAGCGGGTGTCATGGCGCACGAGATCGCGCACGTCGCTGCGCACCACGCGATGCGCGAGCAGACGCGAATGAATTACGCGCAGATGGGGACGATCCCTCTCATCTTCGTCGGTGGCGGCCTGGGCTACGGGCTTTATGAGGCGATGAGCCTTGCCGTGCCGATCACGTTCCTGCAGTTCTCACGAGACTTCGAGCGGCAGGCAGATTTCCTGGGTGTTGAGTACATGTACCGCGCAGGTTATGATCCGCAGGCGCTGCCGAGCATGTTCGAAAAGATCGAGCACCTGGAGAAGACGAAGCCGAGCATGATCGCGAAGGCGTTCTCGGACCATCCGCAGACGCCGGACCGCATCCTGGCGACGCAGCAGGAGATTGCACATCTGCTGCCGCCGAAGGACGAGTACGTGATTACGACTTCAGAGTTTGATGATGTGAAGGCGCGGCTGGCGAGGATCGAGAACAAGCGCAAGTTGCGCGACGGGCAGGAGAAGAAGTCGCCGTCGCTGCGTCACGCAAGCACATCGCCGGACGGCCAGAACCCGAACGCACAGAATGGGCAGACCGGGCAGACCGGGCAAACCGGAGATGACGACCGTCCGACGCTACATCGGCGGGACAACTAGACAAACTGTCACAGTGACGGTAGGAAGAGCGAGCGCGTCCGGAGAGATCTTCGGACGCGCTCGCATTTTCAAGGGATAGCGAGCGTCACACTGTTGGAGGGGTTGCTGGTGTTGCCCGAGTTATCTACGGAGCGTACCTGGTAGACGTAGGTCTTTCCCGACTGCACGGACGTGTCGGTGAAAGCAGTACTGTTCGCCGCTGCGGTGCCGACCACGGAATACTGGGTTGATCCGGAAACGGCGCGGTTGATCTGGTAGGAGCCAACCGGCACGGGCGTCGTTGACGGGGCCTTCCAGGAGAGGTTTACGGAATGAGGGGTCGTTGCGGGTTGCGTTGCGGGTTGCGTCGCGATGGCGGTCTCGCTGAGCGCGACATTGTAGGTCCCGGCACTGGTGACGATCGTCAGCGTGCCAGTTTGCGCGGTGCTTCGAGGCTGCGCAGTGACGGGGCCGGTATAGGACTGGCCGGCACCCAGCGTGAGTGGCACGGGTATCGGGGGAAGTGAGAATGCGCTATTCGAGAAAGTGATGCTTCGAATAGTCACTGGCTGTGAACCGACAGTCAGGCTGAGTGGCTGGGAGGAGACGTTGCCGCTGGAACCATTAAAGCTAAGTGCAGGGGTGACAGTAACACTGCTGGCAAAAGCCGGCCCCGCGATCAACATCGCGGCGAGGGGGAGGACAAATATTTTCTTCACTACAAACTGCTCCTGGCGGATAGGGGATGGATAACAAAACAAACGCGAGCGCGGAGCGAAGTGGACTCCCGCAACGCAAATTCAGAATACAAACGAGAACAAGAAATTGTCTGAGTAAACGCAAGAAAAATTATCGGCATTTTGATGGCGCCAACGGCGCTTCGAAACATGTGCATGCAATTTCCCGCTGATTACACGAAGCCTTCGGAGAAATTACATACACGCGGCCTGAGGCGGTGATGGGCCACGGTTCAGGCAGGTTCTTGCCAAGCCGGTTGCATGCTATGTGGTGGAAATCACGGAAGATATCGATCCGGATACCACGGAAGTGGGAAGAATCTTGAAGAACCCCAAAGAAACAGGGTATATACAAGACGCCGGGTCTACCGCACATGGTTCAGGCTGCCCCGGGAGGAAGTTCCCCTGGAAGGAATCGAATTCCGATGAAAGCACAGACGGCAGCAACGGAGCAGCGCGAGGTAATGGACATCCGCCAGGCGGCGGATTACCTGGGCATCAGCGCCGACACTTTATATAAGTATGCGTCCGAGGGGTTCGTACCGGCATTCAAGCTGGGGAACCGGTGGCGCTTCAAGCGCTCGCGGCTGAACGACTGGATGGACCAGCAGAGCACGGGCGGGAATATGGTGGCGCGGGAAGACAAGGCGTCGCGGGCGAAGGCGAAGAAGCCAGTGGAGAGCGTGCGGCCTTCGCGGCGGAAGAGCGCGGCTCAGTAAACTGAAAAACATGTCTGGTTCTTATTTGATCCTCTCGGCACACGTGCGTGATCGCTCGTGATGCGCGCGGCTCATTCCTCAAGCACAAGGCCGTCAATGAACTATCAGGCGCGCATGCGCCAGCTTCGCGCAACGATGGCGAAGGAGAAGATTGCCGCGCTGCTCGTTACACATCTTCCAGATGTGCGTTATTTGTGCGGCTTTACGGGATCGAATGCCGCACTCGCCATTACGGCGAAGGCTGCGCTGCTGGTCACGGATGGGCGCTACACCGCGCAGGCTGCTGCCGAGGTGAACGGAGCGGAGGTCAGGATTGCGAAGGGGCCTGCTGTCCCGGAGGCGTGCCGCTGGCTGGCGACTACGCGGGTGAAGCACGCGTATTACGACAGCGAACAGACCACGGTCGCGGCGCTCGCAGCGATGCAGAAAGCCGTAAAGGGCGGCAAGGGATTTTTCGTTCCACTACCGTCGCCGTTGATTGCAGAGCAGCGCATGGTGAAGGATGCGGCGGAGATTGAGCGCATGGCCGAGGCGGCGGCGCTGGGAGTGAGGCTCTTTGAGCACATCCTCGGTTTCATGCGGCCGGGAATTGCGGAGAATGCGGTGGCGGCAGAGCTGGAATACCGCGCGCGGCTGTGGGGCGCGGAGGCGATGTCGTTTGCGACGATCGTGGCGAGCGGCGAGCGCTCGGCGATGCCGCATGGGACCGCCTCCGAGGCGAAGCTGCCGCGGCGCGGGTTCGTCACGCTCGACTTCGGTGTTATTCTCAACGGTTATTGCTCCGACATGACGCGCACCGTGCACATGGGGCGCGCCACGCCGCGAGAGCGCGACGCATACGACACGGTGCTGGCGGCGCAGGAGAATGCCGTGGCCGCCGTGCACGCGGGTGTGAAGGTGGGCGATGTGGACGAGGCCGCACGCAGCGTGCTGCGCGAGGCGAAGCTGGCCGATTACTTCACGCACTCGACCGGGCACGGAGTTGGACTGGAGATTCATGAAGGGCCGCGCATCGCCATGGCACAGCAGGCGTTGCTAACAAAGGGGATGGTCATTACCATCGAGCCTGGCATCTATATACCCGGCGCGTTCGGTCTGCGGATTGAGGACACAGTGGTGGTGGGGCGGCGCGGTTGCCGCGTGTTGACGCCGGCGACCAAGGCATGGATTGAGCTCTAGAGAACGAGAAGATTGGGAAGCATGAATCCGGAAGAGATAGCAGAGCTGAAACAGCTCATCGAGTTCCTGAAGGAAAACGGCATTGGCGAGTTCGACCTGGAACGTGGCGAGCTGAAGGTGCGGCTGAAGTTTGCCGGCACGGGGCAGGCGTCGGACCTGACGCAGATGGCGCATCTGGCGGCCGCTGCGCAGGCGGCTCAGTCAGCGGCGGGCGTTCATCCGGCGGCGGTGGCTCATGCGCATCCGGCAGGCGCCGGGCCGCAGGTGCACTCCGTGCCGACGCAGGCTGAAACACCGGCCGTGTCAGTCGATGAGGAGGCCGGCCTGCACATCGTCAAGTCGCCGATTGTGGGCACGTTCTATGAGTCGCCGTCACCTGGATCGCCTGCTTTTGTGAAGCCGGGCGATTCGGTTGAAGTGGGGCAAGTGCTGTGCATCGTCGAAGCGATGAAGCTGATGAATGAGATCGAGTCGGACGCGGCAGGCGAAATTGTAAAGCGCTTTGTCACCAATGGGCAGCCGGTGGAGTACGGGCAGCCGCTGTTTGCGGTCCGTCCGCGTTAATGGCTGATGTTGATCCCACCCCTCGCTTCACTCAGGATGGGGCACCCGGATTTGAATTAGCAACGGCGCTCCCATCTCAATAGAGAGGGCGCGCGAAGGGAATGCATGTTTCGGAAAGTCCTGATCGCCAATCGCGGTGAAATCGCGCTGCGCGTGATCTGCGCCTGCAAAGAGCTTGGCATCCGTACGGTGGCGGTTTACAGCGAGGCGGATCGCAACTCGCTGCATGTCCGCTTTGCCGATGAGGCGATCTGCATTGGGCCGCCGCGCTCGGCGGAGAGCTATCTGAATGTTCCGGCGGTGATCTCCGCCGCAGAGATTGCGGATGTGGATGCGATCCATCCCGGTTATGGACTGCTGAGCGAGAACGCGAACTTCGCCGAGGTGTGCCGCGCGTCGAACATCAAGTTCATCGGGCCGCCTCCGGAAGTGACGCGGCTGATGGGCGAAAAGGAAAAGGCGCGCCAGGCCATGAAGAAGGCCAAGGTGCCGATCCTGCCGGGCTCCGAGGGCGTGATCCAGAGCGAGGGCGAGGCGCTGGAGTGGGCGCAGTCCGTGGGGTATCCGGTGATCCTGAAGGCGTCGGCGGGCGGCGGCGGCCGCGGCATGCGCGTGATCCGCTCGAAGGAAGAGTTGCGGGCACTCTTTCAGGCGGCGCAGACCGAGGCGTTGAACGCCTTCGGCAACGGCGACCTGTATATGGAGAAGTTTATCGAGCAGCCGCGGCACATTGAGTTCCAAGTGCTGGCGGATCAGCACGGGAACGTGATGTCGCTGGGGGAGCGTGAGTGCTCGATCCAGCGGCGGCATCAGAAGCTGATTGAAGAGGCGCCATCGCTGCAGGTCGAGCCGAAAATGCGCGAAGAGATCGGCAAGACGCTGCGCCGGTGCCTGGAGCAGATCGGATATCAGAACGCGGGCACGGTCGAGTTCCTGATGGATGAAGACGGAAAGCTCTACTTCATCGAGATGAACACGCGCATCCAGGTCGAGCATCCGGTGACCGAGATGGTGACGGGGCTGGACCTGGTGAAAGCACAGCTACGGAT